>JBBSEF010000027.1:0-34921 GCA_038240015.1 Burkholderiales bacterium | reverse complement strand
TTGCCAAACCATCCGTGACATCCGGCACCTGTTCGGTCGGCGCTTCTTCTTCGAGCGCGCCGGCTTGCGTCAGCTCACGCCGCAAGGCCACCAGGTCCGCGACGCGCACCGGATCGGGATCGGGCATGCGTTCGGCCGCAAACCGATGGAGCATCTTGCTCAACGCTGCGACTGCGTCCTGAAGACGCATCACCTGCTGTTCAACCAGTTCGACCGGCTCACGCCACAGCATCTGCAACACGTCTTCGATCGCGGCGGCGAGATCGTGCGCGGCGACCAGACCGACCGTGGCCGAAGAGCCCGCGAGCGAATGCGCCGCGCGGATCGCGCTCTCGGACACATAGCGATCGAGCTCGTAGCGCCATCCTTCGAAGTCTTCCGTGAGCACGCGCAACAGATCGTCGGACTCCGTCAGGTAGATATTGAACAGTGCGGCCGACAAGTTGAGCGACCCGATGCGCCGCGTCTCCTCGACCTGCGGTGCGGGCTCGGGGGCGACGAACGAAACGATTTCGTTGTCGATCGCTGCGTCTGAAGGTGCGTGCGACTGCGCGTCCGCATGCTCGACGACCGGGACGGGCTCGGCTTCAAGCGATGTTGCGGTGAGCTCCTCTCCAAGCTCCTCGACGAACTGCGCATCGATCTCATCGGTTGCCTGCGCCGGTTCTGCATCTCCGGTCGACAAGATGATTTCTTCACCGCGCGCGACCAGGTCCGCGAGGTCGGGCTCGCCCGAAGCCAGATCGGCGATCACGGCCGTGGCGTCCACAGGCATCTGAGGCTGCACGCCGAAGAACTCGATATCGAGCAAGGCTTCGTCGGCGTCGATGAACTGGGTCGCCGCGAAGCTCAAGTCTTCTTCGACGACGGGCTGACGCTGCGAGAACTCGGTCCTCAGGAAATCCGCTTCGACGTCGTCCGTCGGCGCTTCGTGCGCACGCTGCTCGATCCCGCCGACCAGCGAACCGCCGGTCGTGGAAATCAACTGAGAACTGGACGGCAACCCGGTCGCCGGCGTCGCACCGGCGCGCACGGCGCGCGCCGCTTCGATGAGCGTGTCGGGAAGCCGCGAAGAGGCGCCCGTCGTCTGCAACTCGGAGGCCCAATCACCCATGTAGCGAATCGCGTAGTCGGCCAGCGAACGCAGGTCGGTCGGCGCGGGGCGCTGCTCGGACAGATAGGTGTTGAAGGTTTCTTCGATACTCCACGCCGCGTCTCCGAACGCGGTCAGTCCGACCATGCGGCCGCTGCCCTTCAAGGTATGGAAGCCGCGGCGCAGGACCGTCATCGCGGTGATATTGGCGGGGTCGGCATCAAGCACACGTAGCGAATCGCGCGCATCGGCCAGGACCATGGTCGCTTCTTCGAGGAAGATCTCGAGCAGTTCGGCGTCGATCGCGGCGACGTTGCTTTCCGCGGGGACCGGCGCCGATGGCACGACCGGAGCGGGGCTCGCCGCAACGCCCGCCGCGCGGCTCGCATGGCTGGCGAGCTCGGCGACATGGTCGCTCAATGCGCTAGCCGCATGCGCGGCGTCGGTCGACAAGCCGGTGCGTTGCGTCTGCCTCATCGAATGCAATGCGGCCGCGGCCTCGTCCTGCAACGCGCGATCGTCGATCAGCACCGCATTGCGACGAACGTCCTCGAGTGCGGCCGCGAGCTTGTCGCGCGTGTCCGCATCTTCGGGATGGGCGCGCAATGCGGCGGCCAATACGTTGGCGTCGTCGCCGCGTTGTGCGATCTCTTCTTCGAGCGTTGCCTCGTGCGGGGCTTGGTGCGCGGCTTCGTTCGCGACGTCGTTCGTTTCGCGCGCTTCGAACACGGTCGCCGCAAAGGCGAAGTCGGTCTCGGCAGCCGCGGGCTGGTCGGCTTGATGGCCGCCGTGCGCGTCTTCGACCCGATCGCGCATGAAGTCGACGGTTGCAGCCGAAGCAGCCGAGTCGACCCGGGGTTCGACGTCTGTCGTCGCGATCTGCGCGTAGGGAGGTACCGGCGGACGCGCCGGCGGACGCGCCATGTCGGCGTTGAACGCGCCGGTCTCGGGATCGAAATGAAAGGCGGACTCGTCGATGCGATCGCGCTTGATCTGCTCGACATAGAAGCCGACCGCGCCGAGATTCTGCGCGAGCTTCTCGAACGCATCGGAATTTGCCGGAGCTCGGTCGGTGTCGCGCTGGTTTTCGAAGCCGGCGATTGCGGCGCGAGCACCATCGATCGCGCGATGCGCGTCCTCGTGTCCGAGCAGCGCGAGCGCACCGCTCACCTGCGCAAGATTCTTGTGCGCCTCCGCGAGGCCGGCGCGTGCGGTCTGATCGCGGAAGAAAGCGTCGAGCGCCTTCTCCGCGCTGCGCAGATTGGCCTGCATCTCGGCGACGAAGGTCGCCATCGTGAGTCGCTCTTCGGCTTCGCGCGACATGCGATCGAGCCAGTCGACCGTTCCGGCCGGGCTCTCCTGGCCGAGCACCGAAGCTTCGACCCGTGCGACCACCATCGCCGCACGTGCGTCGAATGCATCGTCGAGCGCGCGAGCGCGTTCGAGAGCGCCTTCGAGAAACAGCAACGCGGTGGCGACATCGAGGCCGACGTGGCCCAGTGGCTGGCGCGGATCGAAACCGAGATCGGTGGCGATGCCATCGATCACCTGCGCGAGCTGCGCGAGTCCCCGACGTTTCAGCGGACCGACGGCGTCGAGCAACGCGCCGGTTGCGCGCGCAAAGTGATTGATCTGGCCGAGTTCACCGGCGACCACTGAAGACCACGCGGTCTTGGCCTCGGCGAGCACTTCGCGCGCATGACGCAGCGCGGCCGCATCGATGCGGCCATAGCGCGGCGTTTCAAAGTCCGCAGGGACGGCGTTCGTCAGCCGGAAGCGTGCCTGCACGGCACGCACATGAGGCGTAACGGGCGCTGCGATCGCAACGAAGAACAAGGTGTCTTTGAACAGGCGTTCGGCAACCGCGGCTGAGCCCTCCACGAGCTTGCGGATTTGCAGATTGACTCGACCGGCCAGACGCTTCAAATGCCCGTGCTGACCACGCGCGTGAGCGTCGTGACCGAAGCCGTCGTTGGCAAGCGCTTCGAACAATGCGCGCGCGACCCACCAGAATGCGCGCTGCTGATTTTGTTTTGCCGTCGCTGCGACCGAACCCTCGATCGCGGCGACCGAACGCGCGAGCGCCGAAAGCGCGAGACCGTCCTGATCGTTGCGCATGTAGCGCAGCAGGCCCTGCTCGAATGTCGAACGTTGGGCCTTCAGCGCACGAATGCCGAGCCGCTTGCCGCCGACCATCGCCTCGCGCGGGGGGCGAATCGAAAGGTCGGCATGAAACAGGTCGGCCGGATGAATGCGGTCGGCGCCGCGTGCGCGCAACAGATCGCGATACGCGGGGAACAGATGCAGCGGCTGCTGATGCGCGCCACCCTGCAGGTCTTCAAGGTATTCGACGATGGCGCGGCAACCGCCGATGATCGCGTCAAGTGCGGTCGCGTCGCATTTCTCGGGCTCCGCTTCGAAACTTGCGAGCAACTCCTCGATCGCCTCGGTCAATTTCGGAATGCCTTCGAGTTCGACGATCTCGAGCGCGCCGTGCGCCTGATGCAGATGCGAGCGCGCGACGCGCAGCGGACCGAGGTCCACTTCGCGGCGATCGACACCGGCGGCGCCCGCACGGAACGTGCGCAGCGCAGCGACGGCGGCATCGAAGGCTTTCGATAGTTCGGGCAACAGCCAGACGATCGTTCCGGTGTCGATAGCCGCCGCATCTGCGTTTGCGTCTGCATCTGTATATGCATTTGCATATACATCAGCAACCAAGGCATCGCCGGAGTCGGCCGAGCGTGGCATATCGGAGTCGTGTGCTAGCCCGTTCTGGGCGGAGGCGCCATTCATCGATGGATTCCTGTCGATGCAGTCCTGTCGATGACGCGGCGGCGCGAACGCCGGCCCGCGTCGTCGTCAGAAACTGATCAGTTGACCTTGAAGCGTGCGACCGAACTCTTCAGTTCGAGGGCAAGCGCGGAGAGCTGTTGAATCGACGTCGCGGTCCGTCGCGTGCCGTCGGACGCCTGCTCGTTGACCACAAGAATGTGCTCGATGCTCGAGGCCATGCTGCCGGCCGACTTGGCCTGCGTGGACGTGTCGCCGGAGATGGCCTCGATCAGCTCGGCGAGCTGGCGCGAGACGTGTCCGATATTTCCGAGCGACTGGCCGGCCGCGTCGGACAGCTTGGCGCCTTCGACCACACCCTGCGTGGATTTCTCCATCGCGGACACGGCGTCCTGCGTGTCGGTCTGAATGGTGCGGACCAGCGCGCCGATCTGCTTGGTCGCTTCGCCCGAACGTTCAGCCAGGCGCTGCACTTCTTCGGCAACCACCGAGAAGCCGCGGCCGGCTTCACCGGCGGACGCGGCCTGGATGGCGGCGTTCAACGCGAGCACGTTGGTCTGCTCGGTGATGTCCGAGATCAGTTCGATGATTTCACCGATCTCCTGCGACGATTCACCCAGACGCTTGATGCGCTTGCTGGTCTCCTGGATCTGCTCGCGGATTTCATTCATGCCTGAGATCGAGTTCTGCACCGCGCGCTGACCGTCTTCGGCCGCCGCTAGCGATTGACGCGCAACCGTGGCCGACTCTGCTGCCGACACCGACACTTCGCTGATCTGACGCGCCATCGCAAGCACCGCTTCGCCGGTCGATCGAATCTCGCGCGACTGCTCGTCGGACGCTGAGAGCAATCGCGTGGACGTCTCTTGCGCTTCTGATGATGCGTCGGTCACCTGCTCGACCGTGCTGTTGATGCGGCCGACCAGCGTGCGCAATTCTTCGACCGTATAGTTGACCGAGTCGGCGATCGCGCCCGTGATGTCTTCGGATACTGTCGCTTGCGTGGTGAGGTTGCCGTCGGCAACTTCCTGCAGCTCATTCATCAGCCGCATGATGGCGGCCTGGTTTGTTTGATTGGTCGCCTTCAGACTTTCTTCCTGACGCTCGGCTCTTTCGCGACCTTGGAGCGCTTCGGCCGCCTGTGCCGCGGCGCCATTGAAGTAGGACTTGGCGATCAGCGCCGCACCGGTCAGGGCGAGCAAGCCCGAGATGATCGCGAGCACGAGGTAAATACTGCGCGAGCTGTTGTCGGAATAATCGCGCTGCAATTCCAGCAGCTTGTCGCGCAGCGCTTCACTGTCCTTGAACACGAGCTGCGCGGACTGCTTGGCCGCGATGATTTTCTGCAGGCCGGACAACATCGTGCCGATATGCTTGCTATACGCCGCAAACTGTTTCTGCAGGCCGGCGATCATTTCCTTCGTTTCAGCATCGCGCGGCTGCGCGATGCGCAGGCTTTCACTGCCATTCGCGAGTCCGTCAAGCACATCGCGGAACGTGTTGGCGTCCTTTCCCAGCAGAAAAGCGGTGGCGGGATTGACCGTTTCGCCGGTCATCAATTCGTTGGCGTTCTTGGCGAGTCGCTGAGTCAACATGACCAGCTGGGTCGACGCGGAGATCTCGCGCGCGGGGGCGCCCGACTGCAGCTTCAGCGCCGCGACTTGCTCGGTCGTTTCGAGCAGCGCGGGATTCGCGTCGTTCAATGCGCGCAAAGTGGCCCCGATCGAGGTCAGCACCTTCTCGTTGTCGAGCACCACGGTCGAGTTCTTCTCGGCTTGTTTCCATTCGGTTTCCACCCCGGTCAGCACCGTGCGCGCGATGCCGCTCGTGGCCGGTACATCGCGACCGCCATGAACCCCGCCATTGTCGAGGACGCTCAGATTGGCTGCGAGTCGGTCGCGGCTATCGCGCAACTGCACGAACGCATCGACGTTGCCTTGCAGCGCGGTCGGTACCGCCTTTGCGAGACGCTGCGAGTGCATCAGGGAATCGCCGGTGGTTTCCGCGTAGGCCGCCTCATCGGACGCACTTCTCAGGTCGAACGCGACCATCACGATGAAGACCACCAACAACGCGACGGTGACCCAGATCAGCCGCCGCAAGTTGGTGGCGATCGAGGTGGAGGATGCGCGAACCGGGACGACCTGATCGACATTCGCGGCCATGTCCATTTGCGTCGGTGCGCCGCCCAGCGAAGTATCGCCGACGGTTGCATCGATCGCCGCCGCGGGTGTCGGGCTGCGGCTGGGACTTGGCGCGTCGGGACGCGTGCGGACAAAGGACCTGTCGAAGGACCACGTGTATGCCATGTTCTTCCTCATCATGTTTGCTGAGAACGTGCCGCTGCGCGGCTTTCCCCGTCTTGTCCCCTATCGGCACGCGTTTCGAAAAACATAACGTCCGATACGGATTTTTCTTTCGACCATCGATTGGCCGACGCCCACCGCAAGAGACCGGCGCCGTTCGGCATAGCCTTGTCGGTCAGGACCGACCGATCTGCAAAAATCGCTCGTCGGCGGTGAGCGCGGACAGATCGAGCTCGTCCCAAAGCACACCCTGCGCATCCACGAGTCGTGCGCGCACCCATGGCGCGTAAAGGTTCCCGGCCGGGGCCGGGTCGCTGTCGGAGGCCGGACCGAGGTCCGCCGCATTGCGCAGACCGAGCATGCGCGACACCAGAATGCCGCTCGAAAAATGAAGCTCGCTCGCAAAGGCGAGCACACGGCTGTCCTTGTCGACCGGCGTCGCGGCGCCTCCCGCGAACAGCGACAGATCGATGATGCCCAGCAGATTGCCGCGCACATTGGCGAGACCCCGGTACCACGCTTTCGTGAGCGGTACCGGCGTGATGTCAGGGACCGCAAGAATTTCACCCGCTTCGGCAAGATCGACGAGGACGCGGCTCTGTCCGATCTGCAGGCCGAGGCGGTTGGACGCCATAGGCGCGCTTTGTGCGCGTCGCAGTCGTTCGGACAATGCGGACTGAAATTCACGAAGTCGCTCGCGCCGCGTAATCGATGCGGACCGCGAGATCGGTCGTGCAGAAGGCTGTGCCGCAGACTGTGAAGCCATTTGCAGACGCGGCCGCGAGAGAGGTTCCGACATGATCAAACAGCGCAGGCGCGTATTTTCATCAGCAGGTCCTTGGGATCGACCGGCTTGACGACATAGTCTTTCGCACCCTGCTTCATTCCCCAGTAGCGGTCGGTCTCCTGACTCTTGCTCGTGCAGATGATGATCGGGATGTGCGCAGTACCCGGATCGCGGCTGATAGTACGGGTCACCTGAAAGCCGTTCTGGCCAGGCATGACAACGTCCATCAGGATGAGATCGGGCTGCTCGCTCTTCGCCTTGGTCACGGCCTCTGCGCCGTTCTCGGCGGTGACCACGTCGTAGCCGTTCTTGCTGAGCAGCTCGGCGAAAAAGAAACGTTCTGTGGCGGAGTCGTCGACGACGAGAATTTTTTGCAAGGTGATTCCAGTTTGGTTCGCGTGCGGAGTGTTCAGGGACTTGATCGGCAAGTTGTCATCAAGCTTTAGGCCATTGCGCGACGCGCAAGCACGTCGACGGTTTTCAAGAGGCTGTCTTTGGTGAACGGCTTCGTCAGATATTCATCCGACCCAACCATGCGACCGCGCGCGCGATCGAACAGGCCATCCTTGCTCGACAACATCACCACCGGCGTTCCGTGAAAGCGCACGCTCTTCTTGATCAGCGCGCAGGTCTGATAACCGTCGAGCCGAGGCATCAGGATGTCGCAGAAGATCAGGTCGGGCTGGTAGTCGTTGACTTTGGCGAGCGCGTCGAAGCCGTCGTCGGCAAGAATCACCTGACAGCCCGCCTGCACGAGAAAGATTTCAGCGCTGCGACGAATCGTGCTGCTGTCGTCGATGACCATGACCTTCAGGCCGGCGATATCGTTTGTGGAAGCCATAAATACCCTCAGTGGTCGAAGCGCTCTGCGCATGATGCGAGCGCGCTCAAAATCGGCATGCATCGAATCGTTGACGCTGCGATGATGCTGCGAAGACGCGCATCGAGACGCCGTACCGATCTATCGGCAACCATGCGCCGGACATGAGGACACAGCGCCAAGCGATTGTAGCGTCAGATATTTCGCAAGGATCGCGAATGGAAGGGCTTCGCGCCACCGCGCGTTGTGCACGGGCAACGGCTGCCAGGTGAAAACTCTGAGCCTGGCGAAGCGTTGGGTCGTAGAAGCGTTCGATGCCATCGAGCGCTTCTTTTCACGATGCGACTTGGCGCCTTCGACGAGCCGACCGTTACTTGATGAACTCGCCGTTCGAACCGATCATGGTCAGCTCGACGAGCTTGGAGCCGCTGTGATTGGACGGCGTGAAGTTGACCGCGAAACCGCCGAGGTCGTAGTCGCGCATGGATTCGAGAGCGGCGATCAGCCTGTCGCGGGTCGGGTCTTTACCCACGCGCCGCAAGGCCTCCGTAAAAATCTTCGCGGCGATGAAGCCTTCCATGGTTCCGAAGTTCAGATCGGACACGCCTGCCTTTTTCATTGCTTGCGCGTAGTCGCGCTGGATTGGCAGCACCTTGCTGAAGGGAAATGGCATCACTTGGGAAATGATGACGCCACGGCCTTCTTGACCGAGCGTGTCGGCCAGCGCTTTACTGCCAACGAAAGAGACATTGAAGAATTGACCGGTGTAGCCGGCTTTTTTCATTTCCTTGACCAGCACTGCGCAAGACGAGTAGGCGCTGATCTGTACGATGGCGCCTGGATCAGCACGACCCAGGGTTTGCGTTGCAGCCGCCACGTCCATGCTGTTGCGCTCCACTGTCGCCGTGGCAGCGATCTTGAGGTTGCGCTTGGTCATGGCACGCGTTACGCCTTCCAACCCCGCCTTGCCGTACGCGTCGTTCTGATAGAACACCGCGATGTTCGTAATGCCTGTGGTGACGAGTTGCTCGACGATGCGTTCGGTCTCGTCGAAATAACTGGCGCGAATGTTGAAGACGTAACGATTGAAAGGTTCACGCAGCGAGTTGGCGCCGGTGAACGGGCTCAGGAAAGGCACTTTCGCCTGGGTGAAGATGGGTAGGGCCGCGTTGCTCGTCGGCGTGCCGACGTAGCCGAATAGGGCAAAGACCTTGTCCTGTTCAATCAACTCGCGTGTATTTTGAGCCGCGCGCCCAGCCTCGTAGCCATCGTCCTTGGTGCGTAGCTCGATTTTGCGACCGAATACACCACCGTGGTCGTTCACCATCTGAAAATACGTTTTCGCACCCAGATTCATGTCCCGGCCCAATTGCTGGGCCGGTCCGCTAAAGGCTGCGGATTGACCGATCACGATCGTATTGTCGGTGACCCCGTTCTCGGCCCGGGCGATCGTGGTCGATAGGGCCAGCAGGGCGGCACAGGTCAAGGTGGCCGCACGCTTGATTGAATGGTCGTACAGGAATGTTTTCAAGATGCTCATCTCAATTCGGCAAGAGGGATGCTTCGTGTCAGCATATCGGCCGGATCGATCAATACTGAAGCGCGGCGATTCGTCGAAGGGCCGATCACCATGACGACGATCACACTTCGACCATCTCGAAGTCTTCCTTGCGCGCGCCGCATTCGGGACAGGTCCAGTTCATCGGCACTTCTTCCCAGCGCGTTCCGGGAGCGATGCCCTCCTCGGGCGCGCCGGCCTCTTCATCGTAGATCCAGCCGCAGATCAGGCACATCCAGGTCTTCATCGTCGAGTCTTCTGGTTCGGTAGGGAATCGATGGCTGCGAACCGCAGCGTAAAATGCGCGGCTCGGCGGTTCATACCCTGCGCGCGCGCCGACCGTTCGTGAATCGGCGATCGAGGTTGCGCAACGCGCGAGTGTAGCCGGACCGCCCGCCCGATGCGCCAAGCGCACATCTCGCGGATCGCATTGCATCGCACCGCGTTGCACCTGCCAGGGCGAATTCTCTTTGATTCCCACACCATCCCGCATGTCTCCTCAATCGCTTCCCATCGTGATGACGTTTTCCGCTTGCGACCCGACCGGCGGCGCGGGCCTGCAAGCGGACCTGCTGACGATCGCGAGTCTCGGCGGTCACGCCGTATCCGTCGTCACGGGCATCACGGTGCAGGACACCGCGGGTGTCGATGAGTTCGTCGCGATCGATGCCGATCATGTGGACGACCAGGCCCGCACGATACTCGAAGACATGCGCGTGGCCGCGTTCAAGATCGGCGTTCTGGGCGACGTCGAAACGGTGGCGGTCGTCGCCGAGATCCTGTCCGACTATCCCGACGTGCCGGTGATACTCGATCCGGTACTCGCCAGCGGACGCGGCGATGCATTCGCCGACGACGACACGCTGCTTGCGATCCGTGAGCTGTTGATCCCGTTGACGACGCTCGTCACCCCCAACAGTTATGAAGCGCGAAGACTGGCCGCGACCGGCGACGACGCCGATGAGAACGAAGAGGCGGCCGTCGCAAGCAAACCCATCGGTCTGGATGCCGCTGCTGCGCGCCTGATCGGCTGGGGCGCGACGTGGGTCCTGATCACGGGGACGCATGAACACACCAGCGAGGTGATCAACACCCTCTACAGCGAGCGCGATGGCGCCGCCGTGCGGATTCGCGCCGACGCATGGCCGCGTCTGTCGGGTTCGTATCACGGTTCGGGTTGCACGCTCGCGTCCGCGATCGCTGCGTTGCTGGCACGCGGCTGCGCATTTGAAGACGCGGTGCGTGAAGCGCAGGACTACACCTGGCGCACCTTGAACTCGGGCTTTCGTCCCGGCATGGGGCAGTTGATTCCGGATCGTTTGTTCTGGGCGCGCGAACCCGAAGGCAGGCTCCTGTCGAGTCGCGCACGAAGCGCATGAGCCGCCGCGACCCACGCATCTTCGGGCTTTATGCGCTCACGCCCGACGAAGCCGATACCGGTCGATTGGTGGCGATGGTGGCTGCCGCGCTCGAAGGCGGCGCGAACCTGGTTCAGTACCGCAACAAGTCGGCCGATGCGCGCCTGCGTGCCGATCAGGCGATGCGGCTTGCGAACCTTTGCCGCGAGCACCAGCGTCCCCTGATCGTCAACGATCATGTCGAACTCGCGATGACGATAGAAAACGCCGGCCTGCATATCGGCATCGACGATGCCGATGACCTGCATGCACTGCGCGCTCGCCTCGGCGACTCGCGCATCCTCGGCATATCGTGCTACGCCAGCCTCGATCGCGCGAAAGTGGCGCAGTCCAGCGGCGCGGACTATGTCGCGTTCGGAAGCGTCTTTCCCTCGTCGACCAAGCCCGCTGCGGTACGCGCGCCATTGAACCTCTTCGCGCAGGCTCGCGGCTTGCACATTGCGACCGTCGGCATCGGCGGCATCGAGGCGTCGAATCTGCCCTGCCTGATCGAAGCAGGCGCCGATGCCGCAGCCGTGATCGCCGACCTCTTCGACGTGAGTGGATGTGTGAACGAATTTGAAAGAGAGTGCGCCGCGATCAGAGCGCGTGCGGCCGCGCTTTCGCGCTGCTTCGCGCGTAGCCGCGATCGTGCGTGCGAAGAGGAGCCGCGGGTGGCGCGGCCCGACTCATGCTCGCAGGCCTTTCGATCGTGATCGACTCCCGTAACGACGAACTGTTCGTACGCGCACAACGCACCACACCGGGCGGCGTCAATTCGCCGGTGCGCGCGTTCCGACAGGTAGGCGGCGTGCCGCGCTTCGTCACGCGTGCCGAAGGCCCGTACATCTGGGATGCGGACGGCAGACGCTACATCGATTACATCGGCAGTTGGGGTCCCGCGATCCTGGGCCACGCCCATCCGCGCGTGGTGAAGGCGGTGCAGGACGCCGCGTCGCGCGGACTTTCGTTCGGTGCGCCGACCGAAGGCGAAGTCGAAATGGCCGAGACGCTCTGTCGCCTTGTGCCATCGATGGAGCAGGTGCGCCTCGTGTCGTCGGGCACCGAAGCCGCGATGAGCGCGATTCGCCTCGCACGCGGTGCGACCGGTCGCCCCAAACTGATCAAGTTCGACGGCTGTTATCACGGTCATGCCGACAGCCTGCTGGTCAAGGCGGGCTCGGGGCTGCTGACGTTCAACACGCCCAGTTCGGCGGGCGTGCCGCCAGAGATCACGCAGCACACGATCGTTCTCGACTACAACGATTGCGAGCAACTCGAGGCGGCCTTCATCGAATACGGTGAAGCGATCGCATGCGTGATCGTCGAGCCGATCGCGGGCAACATGAATCTGGTGCGATCGACGCCCGAGTTCGTCGCCTGCATGCAGTCGTTGTGCGCGAAGTACGGCGCTTTGTTGATCTTCGACGAAGTGATGAGCGGCTTTCGCGTCGCGCTCGGCGGCGCGCAATCGCTCTATGGGGTCGCGCCCGACATCACGGTGCTCGGCAAGGTCATCGGAGGCGGCTTGCCGGTCGCAGCATTCGGCGGACGACGCGAGGTGATGCGACATCTGTCTCCGGAGGGCGCTGTCTATCAGGCGGGGACGTTGTCCGGCAATCCGGTCGCGGTCGCGGCGGGTCTTGCGACGCTTGCGGAAATCGAGGCTGCAGGCTTCTACGAAAATCTGTCGGTCAGCACGCGCCGGCTTGCCGACGGCCTGGCTCGCGCGGCCGAGGCGACCGGTGTCGCGCTTTGCAGCGATGCCGTCGGCGGCATGTTCGGTTTTTTTTTCTCGCAACAGCGTCCGCGCGCGTTGCCGGATGTGAGCGGGTCGGACATCGAATGCTTCAAGCGTTTCTTCCATGCCATGCTCGATCGCGACATCTACTTTGCGCCATCGGCCTATGAAGCAGGGTTCGTGTCGGCGGCGCACGCAGCGGACGACCACGCGCCAATCGAGGCGACGCTCCGTGCGGCGCGCGAGGCGTTTATCTCGATCGCCTGAGGGCGCGCCGCCGAACCGGCGCCGCTCCTCGCGGTCTGATTCGGATTGTCCGACAGCAACTTCGGTCGAATCGCGGCCAGCGACACCATGGGCGCGGATTAATATGCGCCTGGTTCGAGTCAGGCCTGTGGTCGAATCGTCATTTCATTTCCACCCTCTGAAAGCCGCGTGCCATGCGCTTGTCGCTGCGATTCCTCGTTCCTCTGATCGCTGCGCTTGCGCTTCTCGCCTATTTCGTCGTTCCACAAATCGATGCATTGACCGTCCGTTGGTTCGTTCGCGACCTCGATTCGCGCGCGCAACTCGCGGCCGGCCCGTTGGCCGATCAACTCGCCGAACTGGTACCCGAACGCGCCAACCAGAAGATCACGGCGCTGCTCAACAGCGTCACGCAGAACGAACGCCTGTATGCGATCGCGTTTTGTGATCGCACCAATCGCATCGCTTACCGAAGCGCCAACCTTCCCGCCGAAGTCGGATGTCTGGCGAGCCCCGACGAGACGCGCGTCGCCGCCGACACCAGCGACGTCAACGGCTCGATCGTCAAACTGCCCAAGGGTTCGCTTCACGTCGCGCGCATTCCCGTCACGATGCCGGAAGGCGACATCGGCCGGATCGTGATGGTCTCGGACATGAGCTTCATCGAAAGCCGCAGCGAGGACACGCGCAAATACACCATCGTGTTGTTCCTCGTCCTGGGCGTCGTCACGTCGCTGATCACGGTGCTGGTCGCGCACTTGTCGTGGCGCGGATGGATCGCGGGCGTACGCGCGATGCTGCGTGGCGAAGGCGTGTTGCGGCCGTTCGAGGGCATGGAGAAAATCACGGGACGCGCAGGTCCGATGCGCGCCGCCGATGGCGCCGCATTCGATTCCGAACTTCGCCCGCTGATGGCCGACGTGCGCGGCATCCTGCGAGAGATTGACGAAGAGCGACGGGCGCGCGACAGCGCAAGCGACGAAGAGGGCGAGTGGACTCCCGAGCGTCTGCGCCGCCTCTTGCACGAGCATCTGTCCGACGACGAGATCATCGTGGTCTCGAATCGCGAGCCGTACATCCACGTCAAGACCGATCGCGGGCTCGAAGTGCAGCGACCCGCGAGCGGTCTCGTGACCGCTGTCGAGCCGGTGATGCGGGCGTGTTCGGGAACCTGGATCGCGCATGGCGGCGGCTCGGGCGACCGCGATGCCGTCGATGCGAAGGCTCACGTGGCGGTGCCTCCCGACGATCCTTCTTACACCTTGCGTCGCATCTGGCTGACGAAGGAAGAAGAGGACGGCTACTACTACGGCTTCGCGAACGAAGGACTTTGGCCGCTGTGCCACATCGCCCACGTGCGTCCGGTGTTTCGCAGCGCCGACTGGAAACATTACGTGGCCGTCAACCGTCGCTTCGCGGACGCGGTCGTGGAAGAGGCGCGCACCGAGAACCCGGTCGTGCTGGTGCAGGACTATCACTTCGCGCTCCTGCCGCGACTGATTCGCGATCGGCTGCCGCTCGCGACCATCATCACGTTCTGGCACATCCCCTGGCCCAACCCCGAGTCCTTCGGCATCTGCCCGTGGCGAACCGAAATCATCGAGGGTCTGCTCGGCAGCACCATCCTCGGCTTTCACACGCGCTATCAGGCCAAGAACTTCATCGAGACCGCCGACCGTTTTCTCGAGACCCGCATCGAACACGAGCTCTCCGTGATTTCATACGGAGGCGTCCGCACGCAAGTCGAGAGCTACCCGATCTCGATCGACTGGCCCGATGCGCCGGCGTTCGAGAAGTCGATCGAACAATGTCGACTGGAGGTCCGCAATCGAATCGGTGTACCCGCGGGTCAACTGATCGGGCTGGGCGTCGATCGCCTGGACTACACCAAGGGTATCGTCGAGCGCTTCAGCGCGGTCGAGGTGATGCTCGAACGCCATCCCGAGATGGTCGGGCGATTCACGTTCGTGCAGATCGCGGCGCCCTCGCGCTCCGCGCTAGAGGAGTACCAGGCCTTCGAAGCCCGTGTGCGTGCGGAAGCTTCGCGCATCAATCGTCGCTTCTCACGGCCGCTCGCCGGACGCTCGAAGGTCGATGGCTATCCGGCGATCACGTTGTTCATCGAGCATCACGACCAGCAATCGGTGTTCGAGCACTACCGCGCCTGCGATGTGTGCGTCGTGACGAGCCTGCACGACGGCATGAACCTGGTCGCCAAGGAGTTCGTCGCGGCGCGCGACGACGAGCAGGCGGTGCTGATCCTGTCGGCATTCGCGGGAGCCTCGCGCGAGTTGCGCGAAGCGCTGATCGTGAATCCGTATCACGTCGAGCACACGGCCGACATGCTGCATGCCGCGCTGGTCATGCCGCTTGCCGAGCAGCGTGAACGCATGCGCGCGCTGCGGGCGATCGTGAAAGATCACAACGTCTTCCGCTGGGCGGCGCGCATGTTGCTCGACGCGTCGCGTGTGCGCCAGCGTGAACGGATCCGCGGACGCATTGCCGAGCATCACAGCGAAGCCGACGAGCGCGGCCGCTGGCGCAAGGCCGCGGCGTAGCGGCGTCGCATCGTCGTTCGCGTCATCGTTCGCGTCATCGTTCATTTGCAATGAATCACCTGTTCACGCTTGAGGGGAAAGTCGCGCTCCAACGATTGGCGCAGCAACGGACACTCTACGGATTCGATTTCGACGGGACGCTCGCGGCGATCGTCGCTCATCCGGAAGACGCCGTAGCCAACCGCACGACAGTGAGGAAACTTGCCATGCTCGGCGCCCTGGTTCCCATCGCGATCCTGACGGGTCGAAGCGTCGCGGACATGCGACGACGAATCGAATTCACACCGCTTCACTTGATCGGCAATCACGGTGCCGAAGGCCTGCCGTCGCCACTGCACCACTCGCTCGCCAACTCGCTGACCGCCAGCGGCGGCGCGCCCGATCACGGCATCATCGCCCGCGAGTGGTTGCGTCAGTGGCCCGCTGCGATCGCCCGATACGGCGACGATCGCGGCATCTTCGTCGAGGACAAGACCTATTCAATCTCGATTCACTACCGGCTGGCCGCCGATCGCGAAGCTGCCGAGCGCGCCGTGGCCGCCGCGATCGCGACGCTCGTGCCGCCGCCTCGCCTGATCGGCGGCAAATGCGTTTTCAATCTCCTGCCCGAAGGCGCGCCCGACAAGGGCAACGCACTCACGACCCTGGTGCGATTCGAGCATTGCGACGCGGCCTTCTACATCGGTGACGATGAGACCGACGAGGCGGTGTTCTACGGCGCGCCCGCGCATTGGGTCACGGTGCACGTAGGCGAGTCCGACGTCAGCGCAGCACGTTTTTTCATCGAGCATCAAAGCCAAATCGATGCCTGTCTGGACCTCTTGATCGCGAATGCGGAGTCAGTGCGATGAGCACTTCGGTCGACAGTGAATCGACGCACCTCGGCCGATCACCACACGCGCCCAAGCACGGCCGTGATGCCGACAAACGTTTGCCAGGTCGGGGGCGTGCGATTCAATGAATGAGCCACGCCGAAATCGAGCACCGCGCTGCGCTCGATGGCAAAGGTGAACGCGCCGAGCGCTTGTGCCGTTGCACTTGCGCCTCGCTGATGCGTGCCCGAGATCTCGCCGACGACGCCCCAGCGATCGTCGAGGCGTCGAGACAAGGCAATCGCGCCCAGCGTCTGAAGTCGTCCTTCGCCCGCATCGACAGCCCCGAGGCGCGCATTCAACACGTTCAGATCGGTGTGCCAGTCGCCGAAGTCCGCGCTGTAGATCGCATTGACCGCGTAGTCGGGCTTGCCGCTGCCCGTTCCCAAGCGATGCGGGGCGGTCGGTACCGTCAGTCCCGCTTCAAGACCGAAGGCCGATTTGAATTCCTGACTGAAGGCGGTGAGCGCGTCGATCGCAAAGCGACGCTTGACGATGAAGCTCGTGTCTCCAAAGCCGGTGGCACGCATGCCGTCGTTCGCCGTTTGACGAACCAGCGCCTCGCCATCGATGCGGACACCCCAATTCTCGGTAAACGCGAGCTTGAGCGAATACGGAAGACTCGCGCGCCGCAAGGGATCCGCATCCGCGTGCCGGTCTCTTGCAAAGAGGCCGCCAAATTCGGCCTCGAGCCAACCGGGGGCCGACAATGCGGCGGGTGTCGACACCGTCGGCCGATTGGGAACCGCTTCGGGCCTGCCCTCATCGTTCTCGACGGCTCGGGCCTGCGACGAGAGTGCGAGCGAAAAAATCGAGAGGAAAAATCGAGCGGCGACGGGTGATGAGTGGCGACCGGTGCGACGAGCCATCGCGGCGGCGCGCGTCACCGTCAACGGTCGGCGCGACGACGTTTTGCGGCGGCCAGACGCATGGACATGCTTGAATGGCCCGACGGATGCTGATGCTTCCAGAGATCCCACAGCTTGTAGCCGAGCGCTGCTACTCCGCCCAATTTGGCGGCCGTCGTCACCAGCGGAATTCTGAATCGCGCCGCGATCAGCGATGCGGCGGACGTGATGAATGGATAACGCTTGGCGAGCTCCAATGCCTGCGACCACCAGCTTCGCGAGCGATCACCCGGCAACGCATTTCGCACGATCGCATTCAGCGTCGCAGCCCGCCGCACTTCCGAAAGATGATGCGCGAGTTCGACGCGTTCGACTGCGGCGCGCATCAACAGCATTTGCTTGCGCAGTTTCAGGGGCACGTGCGAATGCGCCATCACCTCGCTCCTTCCGAGCGTGCGTTTGCACTCGCCGGTCGGACCTGCGCGAATGCGTCTTCCTGTAACGGGGCGTTGCGGGCTCCCGCGTCTTCAGCAGCCTGATGCGCGCGCACCATGTGCCCCCAAGTTTCCTTGTCCTTCTCCAATTCGGCCAAGGTCGCACCGAAGATCGGTGGCCGCAATTTGAATATCGAGCGCAGTCTCATCGCGAGAACCGCTGCGATGACGAGATAGATCACCGTGATGGCAATCATCGTCGCGACGCGTAACTCGGGTGGCACCGCGACCACGATCGTGAAAGTCCCTACGATCAGCGCGAGCAGGACGAGCACCATCGCAAGCAATGCGAGAGCGGTCGCACTGAGCAAGCGCTGAATCTCTTCCTCGAGTTCGATGCCCGCGAGCGCGAGGCGCGTATGCGCCAGGCCGACCGCTGTGGACAATAGTTGCCTGAGCGAGGGAACCAGCTTCGGTGGGAGTTCGTCGTTGACGATACCCACGCGTTCGACACGACGCCCGGCACGAGCGCCGTCGCGTGAACGTCTCGGTCGGCTGCTGCCGAAGATCACGAGCTCGATTCCAAATCAGACATGCGCGCTGCCGTCATGAAGGCTCACGCTGCACATCGACTAGAGCAAGCATCAACGCCGCGCAACCACGACGCCGATCAGAAATCCGATCGCCGCACCGATACCGATGGCTTGCCAGGGATTTTCATGCACGTAGTCGTCGGTCAGAATAGCCGCGTCTCGTCCCTTCTCCATCACGGTGGCTTGCAGATCCGACAGTTGCTCGGAAGCTCGCTTGAGTGCGGCCGTGGCCTTGTCACGCAGCTCGGCGGCCTTTTCGCCGGTTGACGATGCGGCCGCACGAAGAAAACCTTCGGCGTCATCGACGCCTGTTTTCAGCTCGGTCACGATCTTGTCCTTGTGCTGAGTCATCTTGTCCTTCTGGGCGTTGAAGCGGTCGTCGTCATACATCGTCATGATGGGTTCTCCTTTGGGCGCAGGCGGGAATCGATGAAATCCAAATGCAATCGAGCCGTCGAAGGTCGGAAGTTTATCCACATATCCCACACGCCAATGTGGGAAGCACCCGCTCGCCCCTGTCGGACGATGCCTACAAATCGCGGCTCAACCGTGATCGTAGACCCATTGCAGCAGCGCGTCCTGCGCGGGCTGCGCGCCGGCGGCATTCGGATGGTTGATGAATGCGACCACGGCGTAGCGCTTGCCTGAAGCCGCCAGCACATAACCCGCGACGGCGCGGACTTCGGCCAATGACCCGGTCTTGATGTGCGCCTGACCCGCGACGCTGCGCAGATTGAGGCGCTTCTTCATCGTGCCGTCGTAGCCGACCAGCGGCAACGACGACATGAATTCGGGCATGACCGGCGACGCCCACGCCGCCAGAAGCACGCGCGCCATCGAGCGCGCGCTGATCCGTTCGCGGCGCGACAGGCCGGAACCGTTCTCGACGACGAGCTCGGGCATGGCGATGTCCTTGTTCTCGTAGAAGCCCCGGATGACGCGCCGAGCACGCTCGGCATTGGCAGGGGTTTTCAAGGTTTCGGCGGCGAGCGAAAGAAACAACTCGCGCGCCATCACGTTGTTGCTGAACTTGTTGATGTCACGCACCACGTCGGCCAGGCTTGGCGATTCGCGCTCGACCAGCGTTCGCGCATCGGCAGGGACGGCGCCGTCGCGTACCGTTCCCAGCAGGTTGCCGCCGAGTTCGGTCCACAAATTTCTGAACAGCGCGCCGACATATTGCCGATGATCGAGGATCGCCACGTTCCAGGTTTGTTCGCCGCACGACGCGGGGTAGACGCCGTTGAACGCGATGCGATCGCTCCTCGTGAAATCCGCGGCGATGCGCGCCCTCCAGTCGCCGCATGCGCCGTCAGCGTACGCGATCGGACCGAGCGAGAAGTCTGCGAGCGACGGCTCGACCGCGATGCGCACATCGCGTCTTGTTTCATCGGGAATGAAACGCAGCGTGATTGACTTGAAGTTGACGAGCAGCGCATCGGGTCCGACGTTGTACGGTCGGAACGGCTCCCCATCGAATGCCGACGGATCGAACGGCGCGGCTTCGAACAAGCTGTGGTCCAGCACCAGGTCGCCTCGGATCGCCTTGATGCCGCGGCCGCGAAGCTGTCGCAGCATCAACCATAAATTTTCGATCACGAACTTCGGGTCGCCTGCACCACGCAGATAGAGATCGCCTTCGAGACTATTGCCGACCTGTGGTGCGTTGCTCGCGGCAACGGTCTTCCACGTAAACGCGGGGCCGAGCATCTCGAGCGCCGCATAGGTCGTGAGCAGCTTCATGGTCGACGCGGGATTCATCGCGGACTCGCCATGCAGTGACAGCAAGGTTCGCGAGTCGTCATGCGCGGCCGCCCGCAGGCCTCGCTCGTGCGCGTCGGCGCCCGTGCCCACGCGCTGCACGTAAATTCCGACTGCGCTTTCGGGGATTGCCGCGCGATCCAGCGCTGCCGAGACGCTGGCCGGCAAGGCATCGGCGGAAAAAGCACGACCCGCGCAAGCGAGCGCGAGCGCCGCGCCAATCAGCATGCCTACGAGCGAATCAGGTCGAACCGAGAGGTGCACGCTTGAATTCAAGCCGTTAGCCCTTATAATTAGCACTCGTTGTCGTTGAGTGCTAACAACGCGTTCTCACAAGTTGGCATGCGCTCGGCACGACCGTTTCTTCCCAATCGTTTCACAAAATCCCACAGGAGTCCTCATGAATCTGCGTCCGTTGCACGATCGGGTGATCGTCAAACGCCTCGACCAGGAAACCAAGACCGCGTCCGGTCTCGTCATCCCCGATAACGCTGCCGAAAAACCCGACCAGGGTGAAGTGCTCGCCGCCGGTCCCGGCAAGCGCAACGACAAGGGAGACATTTCGCCGCTCGCGGTCAAGGTCGGTGATCGCGTGCTCTTCGGCAAGTATTCAGGTCAGTCGGTGAAAGTCGACGGCGATGAGCTGATGGTCATGCGCGAAGAAGACATCATGGCCGTCGTCGAAGGCGCCAAGTAAGTCGCCGCGCATACACGCCACCTCGTATTCACTAAGGAACAATCTCCATGCCAGCCAAGCAAGTTCTATTCGCCGATGACGCGCGTTCCAAGATCGTCAACGGCGTCAACATCCTCGCCAACGCAGTCAAGATCACGCTCGGCCCCAAGGGCCGCAACGTGGTCCTCGAGCGTTCGTTCGGCGCACCTACCGTCACCAAGGACGGCGTCTCGGTCGCGAAAGAAATCGAACTGAAGGACAAGTTCGAAAACATGGGCGCGCAGCTCGTGAAGGAAGTCGCGTCGAAGACCAGCGACAACGCCGGCGACGGCACCACCACCGCGACCGTGCTCGCGCAGGCGATCGTGCGCGAAGGCTTCAAGTACGTGGCCGCCGGCATCAACCCGATGGATTTGAAGCGCGGCATCGACAAGACCGTCGTCGCGCTCGTCGAAGAAATTCGCAAGCTCTCCAAGCCCACCACCACCAGCAAGGAAATCGCACAGGTGGGCGCGATCTCGGCCAATGCGGACGAGGACATCGGCAAGATCATCTCCGACGCGATGGACAAGGTCGGCAAGGAAGGCGTGATCACGGTCGAAGACGGCAAGTCGCTCAACAACGAACTCGACGTCGTCGAAGGCATGCAGTTCGATCGCGGCTATCTGTCGCCCTACTTCATCAACAATCCCGAGAAGCAGACCGCCATTCTCGAGAACCCGTTCGTGCTGCTGTTCGACAAGAAGATCTCGAACATCCGCGACCTGCTGCCGGTACTCGAGCAAGTTGCGAAGGCGGGACGTCCGCTATTGATCGTCGCCGAAGATGTCGAAGGCGAAGCGCTCGCAACGCTGGTCGTCAACAACATTCGCGGCATTCTCAAGACCTGTGCCGTCAAGGCGCCGGGCTTCGGCGATCGTCGCAAGGCGATGCTCGAAGATATCGCGGTGCTGACCGGCGGACAAGTGATCGCCGAGGAAGTCGGCCTCACGCTCGAGAAAGCGCAACTGACCGACCTCGGCCAGGCGCAGCGCGTCGAGATCACCAAGGAGAACACCACCATCATCGACGGCGCGGGCGACGCCAAGAACATCGAAGCGCGCGTCAAGCAGGTGCGTGTGCAGATCGACGAAGCGACGTCCGACTACGACAAGGAGAAGCTGCAAGAGCGCGTAGCCAAACTGGCCGGCGGCGTTGCGCTGATCAAGGTCGGCGCGGCAACCGAAATCGAGATGAAGGAAAAGAAGGCGCGTGTCGAAGACGCGTTGCATGCGACCCGTGCAGCCGTTGAAGAAGGCATCGTCGCCGGCGGCGGAGTGGCCTATCTGCGCGCACGTGCGCTCATCAATGTCAAAGGCGACAACGCCGATCAGGAAGCGGGCATCAAGATCGTCTTGCGCGCCGTCGAAGAGCCGTTGCGTCAGATCGTGTTCAATGCCGGTGAAGAGCCGTCGGTCGTCATGAACAAGGTGCTCGAAGGCAAGGGCAACTTCGGATACAACGCGGCCAACGGCGAGTACGGCGACATGATTGAGATGGGCATCCTCGACCCGGCCAAGGTCACGCGCTCGGCATTGCAGAACGCCGCATCGATCGCGGGCCTGATCCTCACCACCGATGCGATGGTGGGAGAACTGCCCGAAGACAAGGCGGGCGGCGGAATGGGCGGCATGGGTGGCGGCATGGGTGGAATGGGCGGCATGGGCGGCATGGACATGTAATTCGCGTCATTGCACCAAGGGAACGGTCGCGGTACTCGATTTGAGAACGCAGTTTCGACAAACCCCGCTTCGGCGGGGTTTTTTTCGTCTAGTGGGCGTGTTTTGGTCGATACGCCCGTCGACTCATCTTCAGTTTTCGGCCCGACTGCCGATCAACCGTCAAACACCGAGATGCGTCCACGCCCGCTCGTGATCAGACGCATCGGTTGAGGAACGCGGACACCGGTCGCGGAACGATAAGGATGGCCGACGGCGACGATCTCGTCGCTGCCGATTCGAGGCGATCTTCCGTCCCGCGGCCGGCATGTCCGCGTCCGGCATTGCGTTGCCGACGCGAACATCGCACGCTCGGCCAGTGGCCATAGGTGTCGCCGACGTGCGCACACTGGCACACAAACTGCATCATCATCGGCAGTCGCGCAAACACGCGTGCTAACATCGATCGCTCTCGAAGCTTTGGACTTCGAGCAGCTCAGTCTCCCCCCGCAAATTCGGTCGCTTCAGCGAGGCCATGCCCGATCGACCCGCCGGTACCGCTGGTACGTTACGCATCCTCATCGTCGACGATCGACCGGTCGACGCGGCAGCCTGGAACCGTGAGGCCGAACGCCTGGACGCAAGCATCGAGCTGCGCTGCGTCGGCAGCGCGTCGGGCCTTCAGGCCGCCGTACTCGAAGGCAACTGGGCTGCGGTGCTGTGCCATCAGTCACCCGCGAAGCTGTCGCTGTCTGCGGTACTTGCGATGACGCAAGTGCTCGAGCCACCCCCCGCCGTGCTGCTCTACCCGGACCTGAGCCCCAACGACGATCGCAAGGCATGGCTGACTGCGGCTCTCACGACGACGCACGGTTCCCAATCCAGTAACGCCGCCTCGTCCGGACCTGCGGCTTCGTTCAACAGCAACAGCGATGTCGAAGCCCTGCGCGCGCTGCGCGACAGCGAAGAGCGCTTTCGCACCTTGACCGAAATCGCGCCGGTTGGAATTTTTCTCACCAATGCCGATCAGGAATGTGTGTACGTCAACGAACGCTGGTCGGAAATCACCGGCGTTTCGACCGCCGAGGCGCGCGGCCTCGACTGGCGCATCTGCCTGCAAACCGACAGCGCGACTCTGCAGGCGACTGCGCTGTTCGCATCCGACCCACTGATGCCGCTCGCCTTCGAGAGCCGCATCGAACGACCCGGTTTGCCCGCGACATGGGTGATCGGACAGATGCGCCCCTATCGCGATGCGCAGGGCGAAATCATCGGACACCTCGGCGTCATCACCGACATCACCGATCGCAAGAACGCGGAGCTGGCCTTGCTCGAATCCGAGAAGCGTCTTCGGCAGTTGTCCGCGCACATGGTTTCGGCCGAGGAGCGCCAGCGCGCGCTGATCGCTCGCGAGATTCACGACGACATCGGCAGTTCACTGACCGGCATGAAGATCGACGTGATGCGATTGAAGGAACTGACCGCGGGCAACGTCGAGGCGCAGGACAAGCTGGCTGCGTTCAATCGTCTGCTCGATTCGGCGGCGGCATCGAGCATCCGCATCGCCAAGGCCTTGCGTCCCAGCATCCTCGACGACGGCATCGTGCCGGCGATCGAATGGCAATTGCGCGAGTTCGGCAAGCGCATGAACATCGACACCGAATTCACCGAGCCCGAACGCGAACCCGTGCTTGCGCCCGATCAATCGATCGCGCTGTTTCGCGTCGTGCAAGAGGCGCTCAATAACGTGGCCAAGCACGCCGAGGCGAAGCACGTGGACGTGGTGCTGTTCACGCGCGCCGATGAACTTACGCTCGAGATACGCGACGACGGCAAGGGTCTGCCGCCGACCCCCAATGGCGTACACGCGGACGGTGTCGGACGGCGAGTCGCGTTCGGAATCACCGGCATGCGTGAGCGCATCCTCGCACTCGACGGCTGGATGGATGTGACGGGGGCGCCCGGCAAAGGGACCACCGTGATGGTCGGCATCCCGATCGGAACGATGGGACGTACCGCGGCATGACGATCCGCGTCATCGTTGCCGACGATCATCCGATCCTGCGCGCAGGCCTGGTCTCGGTGCTGGACGCGTCGACCGATCTGCGCGTCGTCGCCGAAGCCGGCAACGGTGCGGAAGTGGTTCGCTCGATTCGCGATGTCGCGTTCGACGTGTTGCTGCTCGATGTCTCGATGCCCGGCAAGAGCGGGCTCGATCTGCTCAGGCAAATTCGCAAGGACTATCCGCGGTTGCCGATCCTGATCGTGAGCTCGCATCCCGAAGACCAATATGCGTTGCGCGCCATCAAGGCCGGCGCTTCGGGCTACGTGACCAAGATGAGCGCGCCTGCCGATCTCGTCACGGCCGTGCGCACCGTGTCCACCGGACGCAAGTTCATCACGCCGGCCCTGGCCGAACTGCTCGCCGATCATGTCGAGCGGCCCGACCACGACACACCGCACGCGAGCTTGTCGGATCGCGAGTTCCAGACGCTCAAGATGATCGGCGCCGGACACTCGTTGACCCAGATCGGCGAAGTGCTGTGCATCTCGGTCAAGACCGTGAGCGTTTATCGCTCGCGCGTGCTCGAGAAAATGCACATGAAAAATAACGTCGAGCTCACACGTTACGTCGTCGAACATGGACTGACGGACGAAGATGTATAGCTTCAGTCTGGTCGCGGGCTGCCGATAACAGCTTGTGCGATCCAAACCGCATCGGCGGAACTGAACCACCCGATATGACCAAAACGAAGAACGACAACGAGGCGCGCAGCGTCCCGATCGCCAGCGATCGCACATCGGCCGCGCGGCCGATCGATCATTTGCTGACCAAGCGCGACGGTGCGATCGAAGAAGCCGATCCGTCGACGTACGACCAGGCATCGCGCGTCCAGCGCTCAGCGCAGCGCGCGGTCCAACGTTCCTCGCCGGGTCGACTCATCCCGCCGTTCGACGCAGAGCGCGTCGAAGCGATCCAGACCGCGATCGATGCCGGCTGCTACGAGGCTCATCCCGACGTCATTGCAGACAAGCTCATCGAGAACATCGACGAGCATCTTTCCCGCAAGAGTTGATCGCGCAGGCTGGCCTGGGTTCGGCGCAAGCCAACTGCCTTCTGCGCGACCGACGAAAATGGATTCCCGCCCCGGATCGAGTCCGGGGCAGGCTCTGCGCGGCAACGACGACGGACCTGCTGCGATCGAGTCGCGTCAGCAGATTGTCAGCACGCTACAGCGGCCGGCGCAGCGCGACGCTTGGTTTTGGCGGATTTCTTGCCGCTGCCTGCGCCCCAATCTTTCAGGCCGATGCGCAACCGCGCGACGGCTTGGCTGTGCATCTGGCAGATACGCGATTCGGTCACACCGAAGACGGCGGCGATCTCGCGGAAGTTGAGCTCTTCTTCGTAGTAGAGACTCATCATCATCTTCTCGCGCTCGGGCAGCGATGCGATCTGTTCGATCAGCGTCTCGCGAAAGCGCTTGTCGATCAGACGGGCCGAAGGCTCTTCGCGCTCGTCGGGCAGATTGCGCTCGAGGAACGATTCGTCATCGTCGCCGTGCAGTTCGTCGATGTGAAGCAACTGGCAACCACGCGCGTCGCTGAGCAATTGTTGATATTGCGCCAGCGGGACGTTCAATTCGTTTGCAACTTCGGACTCGGTCGCCGCGCGATGCTTGCGCTGCTGCACCTTGTGGGTCGCCTGATCGATTTCGCGCTGCGCCTTGCGGGCCGAACGCGGCAACCAATCGGCTTCGCGCAGTTCGTCGAGCATCGCGCCGCGAATGCGTTGTGCGGCAAAGGTCTCGAAGCGGATGCCTTCGTCGGCGTCGTAACGCGTCGCCGCGTCGAGCAGTCCGATCATGCCCGCCTGAATCAAGTCGTCGACCTGCACGCTCGACGGCAGACGTGCAACCATGTGATGCGCGATCCGCTTGACCAACGGCGCGTACTTGCGCACCAGCGAGTCGGCGCTTGCCGCAGCGCTCGCAGCCGGCGCCGCAACGGATTTCGCGGCGATTTCGCGAGGCGCCACCGGTGCGGAGCGTGGGAGCGACACGAACTCCGCTGCTTCATCGACGTTCGCGGACTGAGCGAACAGCATCGATTGCAGATGGACATCGCGCACTTGCGGGGACAGGCTTTCGACTCTCATGGCGTTCTCCGTCAACTCGGACCAATGGACGCAAGTGTGAAGATCGCGAGGGGTCGGCAACAGTGGCGGATTGCCACGCGTGAGGCGGGCGCGGCATACGCCGCTGCGTCGGAAGATTTCCGACACGATCGAACAAATCCGTTTCGCGTCAACGGTGGGAAGCGGTAATTCGGGCCGGAATGCTTCAACGCCGCGGCGCCGCCACCCGTCGTCCGTTGGCAAAAACACGCACGTGTTGGCGAAAGTGCGCCATCGATTGCGCTTCCATGCCGCTTTGTTGCAGGTTGACGACGCGGGGCCTTGCGGCGCGCCCGTCGCAGCGATGCCCTCGGATACCATTCGACGGTCGACGTTGCCCGTAGCCAGGCCTGTCGGTGCGATCGACGAGATGCTTGAGGTTTAAAGCAAGATGCTTCAGGTCTGAATCATCGTCGCGCAGGTTGCGCTCCCTCACTCGAACTCTCAGGTCACACGCTTCGCCGTCATGCCCCGCTCGCTGTTCCGTAAAGAAGCCATCGACGCGCAACGCCAGAAATTTCTCGGCGAGGCGAGCATTGCGCAACCGGTCAAGCTGTGGGTCTTCACGGCAACGGCGGTTGCGATCGCGGCGATCGTGATCGCGGTCGCGGTGTGGGGTCAGTACACGCGTCGCGAGCGCGTGCAGGGCTATCTGGCCAGCGCGGTCGGTGCAGCGCTGGTGCGCTTGCCCGATGCAGGCGTGGTCTCCGAGGTGATGGTCAAGGAAGGCGATGCGGTCGCGGCCGGCGCGCCGCTCGCCCGCCTGACAATCGATCGCTCGGGTATCAACGACGCGAGCGGCAACGAAGCGGTGCTGCGCGAGTTGGCCCAGCAGGAGAGCTCGCTCGATGAGGAAAGAGAGCAGTCGCAAGGACTCGGTCGACAGCAGGTCGATCAATTGAAAAAGCGATCGGCCAATCTGCAAGGAGAAATTCGCGCGATCGATGCCGAGATCGGTCTGCAGGCCGAGCGGTTCGAGTCGCAACGCGTGATCGCGAACAAGTGGAAAGAGTTGGAAGGCAAGCAATTCGTGTCCGACATCAGGGTTCGGCAGGAGCAGGACAAAGCCAAGGAAGAAGAGATCAAGGTGCAGACCCTGCGTCGCCTGCGCATGGGCTTCCAGAAAGACCTCGCGGCGGCGCTGTCCGAGATTCCCTCGGTCGAGATTCGCAACCGCACCGCACTCGAGCAGAACACCCGGAAGAAGAGCGAAGTCAGTCAGACCATCGCAGAGCAGGGCGTCAAACGCGAGCAAGGCGTCAAGCGCGACATGATCGTCATTGCGCCCATCGCCGGCACGATCACCAACATCGGTCCGGCGCGGGGGCAAACAGTCGCCGCCGACACGCCGCTTGCGACGCTGCTGCCCAAAGACAGCCCTCTGCACGCGGAGCTGCTGGTGCCGACGCGAGCGATCGGCTTCGTGCATCCCGGCCAGCAGGTGATGGTGCGCTACGAGGCCTTTCCGTACGAACGCTTCGGTCAATACGCAGGCACGGTCGAGAACGTCGGCAAGACCATCTGGACGCAGGGCGAATCGGTCGGTCCGCTTTCGGTTCGCGAGCCGGTCTATCGCATCGTCGTCAAGCTCGAGCGCCAGAACATCGTCTCGTCGGGCGATGAGTTTCCGTTGCGCGCGGGCATGGTGGTTTCCGCCGACTTGTTGATGGAAAAGCGCACGCTGCTCGAGTGGCTGTTCCAGCCCGTCCTTCAGTTGCGCGAGCGGGTGCGACCGGCTTCAAGCGTATCCGATTCAGACGCTCGCAGTTCAAGCTCCCATAGTTCAATCCCCCGCAGTTCAAGTTCCATCACGAACGCCTCTTCATGATCTTCGGCCGTCGCATTCCCGTCATCCTCCAATCCGAAGCGCCCGAGTGCGGCATCGCATGCGTCGCGATGATCGCGACCTATCACGGCTTCATGACCGACCTGGTCGCGATGCGCCAGCGCATGTCGGTGTCGATGAAGGGCACGACCTTGAAGACGATCGCGCAGATCGCCGAGACCATGAAGATGTCGGCGCGCGGCGTGCAGGTCTCGCTCGATGCGCTCGACCGCGTCAAGCTGCCCGCGATCCTGCACTGGGACATGAATCACTTCGTCGTGCTCACCAAGGTCGCAGGGTCAGGTGAGCGCCAGAAAATCACGGTGCACGATCCGGCGCGCGGCAAGCGCGTGCTGAACCGCAGCGATACCTCGCGCCACTTCACCGGCGTGGCGATGGAGATGCTGCCGACCCCCGGCTTTCGCAAAGTCGAAGAGCGCGAGCGCATCAGTTCGTGGCAATTGTTGTCCGCGGCGTCGGGCTACAAGTCGACGCTCGCGCAAATCTTTCTGTTGTCGCTCGCACTCGAAGTGTTCGCGATCGCGAGTCCGTTCTTCCTGCAGCTCGTGATCGATCGCGTGCTGGTCGGCCGCGATCTCGATTTCCTCACAGTGCTCGGCGTTGCCTTTGGCGTGCTGGTGATTATTCAAGCCGCCGTCACGGGCTTGCGCGCCTGGGTCGGCGTCTATCTGTCCACACAGATCAACATGCGCATGCTGGCGGACCTGTTCGCGCAGTTGATCCGCCTGCCGCTCGCGTGGTTCGAGAAGCGCAATATCGGCGACATCCTGTCGCGCTTTCGCAGCATCGACGCGATCCAGCGCACGCTCACGACCACCTTCGTCGAGGCGATCGTCGACGGGTTGATGGTCGCACTCACACTCGGCGTGATGTTCTTCTACAGCACCACGTTGACCTCCGTGGTGATCGGCGCAGCCGCGCTCTACGGACTCACGCGCTGGCTGGTCTATTACCCGCAACGGCGCGCGACCGACGAACAGCTCGCGCACGAAGCGAAGTCGGGCTCGCATTTCATCGAGACCTTGCGCGGCATGATGGCGATCAAGCTCAACCTGCGCGAACAGGAGCGGCGCGCGGGCTATCAGAATCTGGTCGTCGATCACGTCAACGCCGGCGTTCGCGTGCAGCAGATCGCGATCGTGCATCGCGCGGCCAACGGACTCATCTTCGGCATCGAGAACGTCGCCGTGATCTGGCTCGGCGCGCTCGCGGTGATGTCGCAGCAGTTGACGGTCGGCATGCTGTTCGCGTTCCTCACGTTCAAGCTCTTGTTCCTCACGCGCATCAACAACCTGATCGACAAAGTGATCGAGTTCCGCATGCTCGATCTGCATGCCGAGCGCATCGCCGACATCGCGTTGACCGATCCCGAGCCGATCTCCACGCAGCGCGCGACCAATCCCGATGTGCCGCTCGCGATCAGCACCGAGAACGTCGGCTATTCGTACGGCAGCGAAGGCTTCGTGTTTCGCAACATCAACTTGCACATGCGCATGGGCGAAACGGTGGCGATCGTCGGGCCGTCGGGGTGCGGCAAGACCACCCTGATCAAGGTGCTGGTGGGCTTGTTGCCGCCGTCCGAAGGGACGCTGTTCGTAGGCGGTCGCGACCTGAAGGAGCTGGACCTGGGCAGCTATCGCAGCCGCATCGGCGTCGTGATGCAGGACGATCAGCTCTTCATCGGCACCGTCGAAGACAACATCAGCTTCTTCGATCCTGCGCACGATCCCGCGCGCGCCCGCGAATGCGCGCGGGTCGCGGGACTCGATATCGACATCATGGCGATGCCGATGCAATACAACACCATCGTCGGCAGCCTCGGCGTGGCGCTGTCGGGCGGCCAAAAGCAACGCCTCTTGCTCGCGCGCGCTCTCTATCGCCAGCCCGAAATCCTGTTTCTCGACGAAGCCTTCGACCAGCTCGACCTCGAGCGCGAATACGAAATCACTGATCGCCTCGTCGCGTTGGGGCTCGGCATGATCATCGTCAGCCATCGGCCCGATACCGTGCGGCGCGTCGATCGCGTCATCACGATCGCGCCGATCGTGAGTTGACGCGGGCTCCGTTCGCGGCGATGCGAATCGCGTTGGCCTGCGGGAGATCGATGCCTTCCAAAGACGCTCGCTATGCCGAAAGGCCGCGCTCGAGGTCGTACTGGAGATCGTTCACGTTCTCGAGTCCCACAGCGACGCGCACCAAGCCCTCACCAATGCCCGCAGCCGCGCGCGCTTCGGGCGTGATGCGGCCGTGCGTGGTCGTCGCCGGATGGGTGATCGTGCTGCGCGTGTCACCGAGGTTGGCGGTGATCGAAATCAATTGGCATCCATCGACGACACGCCACGCGGCGCGGCGCAGACTCTCGGCTGTTGGAGCACCCTCGCCCTTCACTTCGAAACTGACGACCGCGCCTCCTGCGCTCTGCTGCTTCTTCACGAGCTCGGCCTGCGGATGACTTGCTAGTCCCGGGTAGTAAACACGTCCCACACGCGGGTGCGCTTCGAGCCACTCGGCGAGTGCGAGCGAGTTGGCCGATTGCTTTTCCATCCGCAACGACAAGGTCTCGAGCCCCTTCAACAACACCCATGCGTTGAACGGCGACAGCGAAGGTCCGGTGGTTCGCAACACGGGCGCGAGTCTGTCGGCGATAAGTTGCGCATCGCCGAGGATCGCGCCGCCCATCACGCGGCCCTGCCCGTCGAGGAACTTGGTGGCCGAATGAATCACGATGTCGGCGCCATGCTTGAACGGCTGTTGAAGCGCGGGCGTGCAGAAGCAATTGTCGACGACCAGCAGCGCATTGCGCGCCGATGCGATCACTTTCAACGCCGCGATGTCGGCGATCTCCGCGGTCGGGTTCGATGGCGTCTCGACGAACATCAGGCGCGTGTTGTCGCGCATCGCGCGCGCCCAGGCGTCGGGGTCGGTTGCGTCGACATAGGTGGTGGCGACGCCGAAGCGCGTGAGGATGGTATTGAACAGTTGCAGCGTCGCGCCGAAGATGCTTTGCGACGCGACGATGTGATCGCCCGCGTTCACGAGGCCGAGGCAACAGGTGAAGATCGCGCTCATGCCCGACGAGGTCGCGAGACATGCGTCGGCGCCTTCGAGCGCGGCGAGCCGGTCCTGGAACATCGCGACGGTCGGATTCGAGAAACGCGAATAGACGAAGTGTTGTCCGCTGTTGGCGAAGCGGTCGGCCGCTTCGGCCGCGCTGTCGAACACGAAGCTCGACGTGAGGAACAGCGCTTCGGCGTGTTCGCCGAAACCCGTGCGTCGCGTGCCCGCCCGCACCGCGCGCGTATCGAAATCCCATTGCGCATTCATCGTCGCTGTCATCGTCGTCACCGTCGCCAAAAAACAAAACCCGCTTCATGAATACCGAAGCGGGCGGCGTCGACGAAAATGGAACGCGCGACGAAAACTCACTTTAGCGGCATTTGTTCACGGCCGAATCGTTGCGTTGACATGCAACGATCTGCAAGCTCGTCATCGACCGTGTGCGCCCGCAAGCGGTTCAACTCGGCGCTCGCGGATTCTCGCTTCGTCAGGCCCTGCGCGTCAAGCGCGAACGCCAGGTGCGGACTGACGGGCAAACGCACTGGGGCTTCGTCCGATTGCAAGCCGGGCGCGATCGCGTTTATACAAGCGGATGGCATTCAAGAAGCTCTGGAAATTGGTTCAAAAGTCGGCCGTCTCGTGGATCGACGACTACGCGCCGAGCATGGGCGCGGCGCTCGCGTATTACACGATGTTCTCGATCGCCCCGCTGCTGTTGATCGTGATCGCCATCGCGGGCTTCTTCTACGGCGAAGACGCTGCGCGCGGCGCGATCTTCGCGCAACTGAGCGGGCTGGTCGGAGTCGAAGGCGCGGCGGCGGTGCAAGGCTTGCTCAAGAGCGTCAACAAACCCGCGACCAGCGTGTTCGCGACGATTGTCGGACTCGTCACCCTGCTGATCGGAGCGACCGCGGTATTCGGCGAATTGCAGGACGCGCTCAATCGCATCTGGCGCGCCCCCGCGCTCGTCGAGAAAGGCGCGCTCTGGGGTCTGCTGCGAAGACGCGTGCTCGCGTTCGGCATGATTCTCGGCATCGGCTTTCTGTTGATCGTGTCGTTGCTGCTGAGCGCAGTGCTCGCGGCGATCGGCACGTGGCTAGGACCGGCGTTCGCTGGCTGGGAGGCGCTGCTGCACGTGATCAATTTCGTGATCGGCTTCGGCGTGATCACGGTGCTGTTCGCGATGATCTACAAGATCATGCCGCGCGTGAGAATCGCGTGGCGCGATGTGTGGCTCGGCGCCGCCGTTACCGCCCTGCTCTTCTCGATCGGCAAGTTCCTGATCGGCCTCTACATCGGCAAGACCGGCGTCGCATCGGGCTTCGGTGCGGCGGGCTCGCTCGTGGTTCTACTGGTATGGATCTACTACTCGACGCAGATCTTCTTGCTCGGTGCCGAGTTCACTTGGGTGTACGCGAATCTGTACGGCTCGCGTCTGGGCAAGGATGACGTCAAGGATGCGCCGGTCGTTCCCGCACGCAACGAGCCCGACGGGGATCACGGCGTGACAGGCGACAACGCGGCGCGTGCCGACCGTTGATGCTCAGTGTTCGGGTACGAGATTGAGGTTGAGCTGCGAGCGCGATTCGGGATCGACCGGCGTCGGTGGAAACAAGCGTGCGTATTCGAGACGATCGAGATACTCGGTCGTCACGTCGCCGGTGATGTAGTCGCCGTCGAAGCACGAGGCCTCGAAGCGCGCGATGCCCGAGCCGGGCTCGTTGACGGCGCGCTTCATGTCGGCGATGTCCTGATAGACCAGCACGTCGGCGCCGATCGCGCTGCGGATCTGTTCATCGTCGCGGCCGTTGGCGATCAGCTCGCTTCGGGTCGGCATGTCGATGCCATAGACGTTCGGGAAGCGCACCGGAGGCGCGGCCGACGCGAAGATCACCTTGTTCGCCCCCGCTTCGCGCGCCATCTCGACGATCTGGTTGCTGGTCGTTCCGCGGACGATCGAGTCATCGACGATCAGCACGTTCTTGCCCTTGAACTCGACGCCGATCGGGTTCAGCTTCTGGCGCACCGACTTCCGGCGCACGTGCTGGCCGGGCATGAGGAAGGTGCGACCGACATAGCGATTCTTGATGAAGCCTTCGCGATACTCGAGCCCGAGACGCAGCGCCATCTGCATCGCCGCGGGCCGGCTCGAATCCGGAATCGGCATGACGACGTCGATATCGCCAAGACGGATCTCGCGCCGCACTTTTTCAGCAAGCGTTTCGCCCATGCGCAGCCGCGCCGCGTAGACCGAGATGCCGTCCATCACTGAGTCGGGCCGCGCGAGATAAACGTATTCGAAGATGCAGGGGTTCAGCGTCGGATGGTCCGCGCACTGTTGGGTATGCAGCGTGCCGTCGATGTCGATGAAGATCGCTTCGCCAGGTGCCACATCGCGCACCACCCGATAACCCATGCCTTGCAGCGCGACGGACTCGGATGCCACCAGATATTCCTTGCCCGCATCGGTGTCGCGTTCTCCGAGCACCAACGGCCGTATGCCGAAGGGATCGCGAAACGCGAGCACACCGTGGCCCGCGATCTGCGACACCACCGCGTACGAGCCGCGCACGCGTTTGTGCAGCCCGCGCACAGCCGTAAATACGGTTGATGGATCGAGCGAATAGCCGTCGGTCGCCATCTGCAATTCGTGCGCCAGCACGTTGAGAAGTACTTCGGAATCGGACTCGGTGTTGATGTGCCGCCGGTCGATGCGAAACATCTCGTCCTTCAACTGCTCCCAGTTGGTGAGGTTGCCGTTGTGCGCGAGCGTGATGCCGAACGGCGCATTCACATAGAAGGGTTGCGCTTCCTGCGCGCTGACGGCCGAGCCCGCGGTCGGATAGCGGACCTGCGCGATGCCCATGTTGCCGGGCAGGTCGCGCATGTTGCGCGTGCGGAACACATCGCGCACCAGGCCCGAACCCTTGTGCATCGCGAAGTTCTTGCCGAGTCCCGTCGCGATGCCGGCCGCATCCTGCCCGCGATGCTGAAGCAGCAGCAACGAGTCGTAGAGCAGTTGATTGACCGGCTCGCGTGAAACGACGCCGACGATTCCGCACATGTGTTGATTCCCTCAGCGATACCCTTGCATGCTCAGAGCGTGATGTCAGAAATAGATGTCAAAAATGAATGTGATCGGCCCACTCGTCGGGCAGCCAGGGCTTGATGGTTCGTGCCGCACTTTCCGCGAGCGGTGAGAGCAAGGCATCGCGCCACACCGGCTCGCGCGGCAGACCCGTCAATCCCGCAAGGATCACCAGCGTCACCACGATCAACGCGCCGCGCGCCAGGCCGAACAGCCCTCCAAGGCCGCGGTCGACGATCTTCAATCCCGACGCTTCGATGATATGGGCGATCGCGCGATTCACCAGTGCGCCGACCAGCAAAGTGCCGATGAAGAGAATAGCGAAGCCCGCCACCAGACGCAGCGTGCCCGCAGGGACCGCATCGGGCAGCAGCGCGGCCATCTCGGCGCCATAGCGGTTGGCGACCACGAACGCGGCGATCCATGCGAGCAGCGAAAGGACTTCCTTGACCAGACCACGCAAGACGCTGACGATGACCGATGCGATCAGGATGGTCAGCGCAACGTAGTCGAATGCCGTCATCGAAGGCGGCCAGTGCGGCGGTTATTGCGGCGGCCAGTGCGGCGGTGATTGCG
>JBBSEF010000026.1:0-35791 GCA_038240015.1 Burkholderiales bacterium | reverse complement strand
TTTTTGCCGGGGGGGGGGGGGGCCGCCCCCGCCCCGGGGGCCCCCACGGCGCTATCGCCATGCGAAAATGCAGCCCGCACTTCACCCGCATCGACCTTCACCTTTCATGCTCGACCTTCAACTGCTTCGCAAGGATCTGCCGCGCGTGATCGCGGCTCTCGCAACGCGCGGCTATGTATTCGATCGCACCTCTTTCGAATTGCTGGAGGCCGAACGCAAGCGCGTGCAGACCGAGACCGAAGCGATGCAGGCGCGCAAGAACGCCTTGTCGAAGCAGATCGGGCAATTGAAGAGCAAGGGCGAAGACGCGAGCGCGGTAATGGCTGAAGTCGCGGCGATGCCCGACACGCAGAAGGGGCTCGAAGCGCAATTGGAGGTCGTGCAATCGCGCCTGCATGACTTGCTGCTCGGTGCTCCGAATGTGCCGCATCCCGATACGCCGATCGGAGAAAACGAAAACGCCAACGTCGAAGTGCGTCGTGTCGGCACGCCGCGCGCTTTCGATTTCGATGTCAAGGATCATGTCGATGTCGGCGCCGCGTTGGGCCTCGACTTCGAAACCGCGGCCAGGCTGTCGGGTGCGCGCTTCGTGCTGATGAAAGGCCCGGTTGCACGCCTGCATCGCGCGCTCTCGCAATTCATGCTCGACCTGCATACCGAGCAGCACGGCTATGTCGAGCACTACACGCCGTACATCGTCAACGCCGCCTCGCTGATTGGCACCACGCAGTTGCCGAAGTTCGGCGATCAGTTGTTTTCGGTCAAGAAGGGTGGCGACGAGAGCAACGCGGAATCGCTGTACTTGATTCCGACCTCCGAAGTCTCGCTGACCAATACCGTACGCGACAAGATCGTTCCGCTCGCCGCGCTGCCGCTCAAGCTCACCGCGCACACGCCGTGCTTTCGTTCTGAAGCGGGCAGCTACGGGCGCGATACGCGCGGCATGATTCGCCAGCATCAGTTCGACAAGGTCGAGATGGTGCAGATCGTCGAGCCGTCGAAGTCGTACGAGGCGCTCGAAGAAATGGTCGGCCATGCCGAGAATGTGTTGAAGCAGCTCGGTCTTCCGTATCGCGCCTTGCGCCTGTGTACGGGCGACATGGGTTTCGCGGGCGCGATGACCTATGACCTTGAAGTGTGGCTGCCGGGGCAGAACGCGTATCGCGAGATTTCGTCGCTCTCGAATTGCGAATCGTTCCAGGCGCGACGCATGCACGCGCGCTATCGCAATGCCGATGGCAAGACCGAACTCGTGCACACCTTGAACGGTTCGGGGCTTGCGGTCGGGCGCACGCTGGTCGCGGTGCTGGAAAATTATCAGGAGGCCGACGGTTCGGTCACGGTGCCTGAAGTGCTGCGGCCGTATATGAAGGGACAGCAGCGGCTCGTCCCTTCGGACTGATCGTCGCGCGCACGCCATGAGCGATCACAAAATAAATAGCGATGCCGATCACAAGACCGCAACGCGTCTGGTGCATCACGCGTACCAGCCGCCGAAAAATTTCGGTGGCCTCAATGTCGCGATCCATCACGCGTCGACCGTCACGTTTCCCGATGTCGCGTCGATGCGCGCGCGCGACTGGAAGAACGACTCGGGCTATACCTACGGCCTGCACGGAACGCCGACCACGTTCACGCTCGCGCGCCGCATCGCGTCGATGGAAGGCGGGAAGCATTGCGTGCTCGTCCCCTCGGGCCTCGCTGCGATCGCGCTCGTCGATCTCGCATTGCTCAAGGCCGGCGATGTGGTGCTCTTGCCGGACAACGTGTACAACCCCAGCCGCGAACTGAGCGCGACGCTGCTCGCGGACCTCGGCATAGAAACGCGCTTCTACGATCCGATGCACGTCGAGTCGCTCGAATCCGCGATCGATTCTCGAACCAAGTTGATCTGGATCGAGACCCCCGGTTCGGTGACGATGGAAATCCCCGATGTACCTGCGATCGTCGCGCTCGCAAAGCGCCACAACATCTTGACCGCGATCGACAACACCTGGGCCGCCGGCCTGCTGTTTCGTCCCTTCGATCACGGCGTCGATCTGGTGATGCACGCGCTCACGAAATACCCGTCGGGCGGCAGCGACGTGCTGATGGGCTCGATCACGACGCTCGACGAACAGTTGCATCAGCGCATCAAGAGCGCGCACATGCATCTGGGCTTGGGGATCGGCGGCGACGATTGCTATCTGATGCTGCGCGGCCTCGCGACGATGGAATTGCGTCTTGCGCGAAGCGCCGAGACCGGCCTCGCCCTCGCGGGATGGCTTGCCGCGAGACCCGAAGTCGCGGCAGTGCTGCATCCCGCGTTCCCCGAATGTCCGGGCCACGAATACTGGAAGCGCGATTTCAAAGGCGCCGCCGGATTATTTTCGGTGGTGCTCACAGAGCACATCGCCGAAGAAAAATCCGACGCGATGATCGATGCGCTGAAACTCTTTCACATCGGCTTCAGTTGGGGCGGCGTGCACAGCCTCGCCGTGCCGCATCGCGTCGGCGTCCCGGGCGGTACGGCGCGCAGCGCCGCGCGTTGGCCGCACAAGGGCGTACTGGTTCGGTTCTACGCGGGCACCGAAGACGCGGGCGATCTGATCGCCGATCTGGCGCAGGCGTTTGATCGAATGCGTTGAGGCCGCCTGTGGTTGGTCCGGCTCAGATCAGGCTGCAAATGATTCGTACGTTGGCGGCGAACAGGCCGGCCCACCAGACAAAGCAGCCCGCAATACCAAGGCCCGCAGATAAGCAGACGTCCATCGTTAGCGACGATGCGCGTCCGGCAATGAAGGGTAGAGCCATCAACGCTACGACGGTCGCCGCGCCAGCCCACGCGTAGGCGCCGATGCATGACGTCTTCGGTAACAGCCTCGCTGATCAATCGAATCGAAGAACGATGAAAGGCGCGGTCATCAAACTGCAACCGGGTTCCCGCGTATCCCACAGACGACGGGACCCGGTCCCACCGTTACTTCAGGATCAGCTCGCGAATCAGTTGACCGCCCAGCACTTCGCGCATCGGACCTCGATCGATCGCGGCCTTGTTCTGAACGGCGTTGGACCCGATCACTTTCGCTGAGAGCGCTTCGGTTTCCTCGGTCCTGTCGAGCGCCGCCATGTTGGCAAACGTGACCGCCAAAACCAGATCGGGCTCCTGCGGATTACGCGCCTCCGCGCTGTAGACGGCGTAGCCGGTGATCAGGCCGGCCTTCTTGTTGGCTTCCATCAGCGATTTGTAGGTCGTATCGAGAAACTTCATGTAGTCGTCGAAGCGGCCGGGCTTGACCTTGATATACGAAAGCTGAGTGACCGGGCCCTCCTTGTATGGCTTTGCCTCCTGCCCATTCGCCATAGTGGTCGATGCGCACAAAGCCATGCCGATCAACAAGCCTTTGACAGTTCTCATTTGGTTCGCTCCCATTTTTTGACCGACGAATGTCGGGCACGAAACACTGCACGCGGTCGATCAGTCTGTCAACAAAGAACGTCGCGGCGAGTGAGCGTTCGATTGATATCGATCAGGCGACAGCCGCAATGGCAAGCGCGAGAACTCGGCGAGCGTTCATGACCGCTCGCCCGACGGCCCGACCCCGTGCGCATCGAGTTCAAACGTGATGTAGATCATGGTCTCTTCCTTCCCGTCGACGGCCGCATACATGCGACGTGCAGCATGATTGGTTTCTTCGGTTCCCAGCCACGCTTCGGTGCAGCCGAGTTCTCGCCCGCGCGCGAACAGGGCCCGCACGAGTTGCCTGCCTATGCCTTGCGATCGATGCGCCGGCGCGACGCCCACTTCGTTGACCCACAATTCGGGCGGCTTGTCGGGATGCACGTAGTGAACCGCCGAGGCCATGCCGACGACCAGTCCCTCGATCAGCGCCACCGCCATGTGATGTCGCGAGTCGGCGAGAAACTCGGCAGCCCATCGCGGATCGATGGCGTTGTCGAATACGTCGGGTGCGACGCAACCGAGGATGGCGGCGTCATCCGGACCAAGAATCTGAATCGTCAGCGAAGTGCTCAAGATGTCGCCGGAACTTGAATCAAAGGGTCATGAAAGGCAAACACGAAAGCGGGCCAGCCGTTGCTAGTACGCAAGCCCGACGATCGCATCTGCGGCGATTCGATGTTTCATCTATGCGCCATCGATCTTCCTGGTCGAGAGACTCCCCAGCCGATGCAACGTCACGACATGAACATATGCCTGCGTCGTACTCTTCAAGCGCCTTTCGTAGTAGCGCGCGAAGCACGGCAGAACCAGGGCCATTGCGACCAGGCCTTCGATCATGTGTCCACTGCTGAAGAAAACAATCGAACTCAATGCGCAGACGACCAGCAGACTGCGAAAAAACTTCGAATCGGCTTCGAGCCGATGCACGTCTTCTGCCGCAGCGGGAGACTTCGAGAGCAGGACCGATCGAGCCCACTGGAACGTGTTGAGTGCCTGTGCTTCGGTCTCGTCGATCAACGAATCGCGAACGCGCATCGCGCATCGATATGCGCTGGCATTTCCATAGGGATTGAATCGTTCGCGCAACGCGTTGTAGAACGGGTCGATATACGAGCCGACCAGAAAAATGAGATGCCCGAGAAAGTAGGCGCAAATCAAAAACGCGGTCCAACCTGCGGCCTCGCTGGCAGGCGAGGGAATCAGCGGCCCGATGATGAAGGGTCCGAGCCGCTGCGACAGGATGGCTGTGGCGATCGCACCCGGCAGGAGGATGGCGAAGAAGTCGAGCACGCCGACAAAAAATTCACTGGGCTTTGGCACGGCGATCGTCCCGTTGTGCGCGGCTCCGGCCCGCGATCGTCTATTTCAGGCCTCGAACGTCGTCGGCTTGTGCGCCGTCTTCACGCGCTTGTCGTCTGCCCCGAAGCCCGCGCGGTTGCGAAAGATATTGGGCTTGCGATATACGGCGAGAATCGTGCATCCCTCCGCGCTATGGGTTTCGTGCATCGAGCCCGGCCGGCGCCAAACGTATTCGCCCGCGCGGCAAATGCCGTCGTGATCCGAGAACGAACCGTCGATCACATACGACTGCTCGATCTCGGGATGCTTGTGAAACGGCAGCGTCGTACCCGGCGCCCAGCGCAGCAGGCAGGTCATCTCGCCTGCGGCCTTGTCTTCATAGAGCACCTTGATCGCTATGCCTTCGAACTGCGAAGGCTTCCACTCCATGTCCTGCGGCTTGACGTAGATCGAGCCGTCGGGCGTCGGCATGAGCTTTCCTACTAGCCGTTCTGTGTTCGCATCGGCGATGACGGTCGACATTTCATTTCTCCTTTCATCCGGCGCCATCGAAGAATTCGACGACTCCGGTCTCCAGACAATACTCGGCGCCCACGACGATCAACCCGTTGTCCTGAATCAATTGCTCGAGCACCTCCGAACCGTGCTTCAAATGATTGACCGATGCGCGAATGTTGCCGCGAACCGCGTGCCTGACCAGCGCATCGACGTCGTGCCGAAGCTCGGTATCGAGCAGGCCTTCCACCGACGGCCGCACGCGATTGACGATCGTGCGCAGATTGCGAGACTGATTCGCGGTCGGGCGTTGAAGCTCCTCGAGCGTCGCGAGAATGGCGCCGCACTGCGTGTGTCCGAGAACGACCACCAGCCGCGTGCCGTAGCGCTCGGCGGCGAACTCGACGCTGCCGACCTGCGAGGGTGCGACGATGTTGCCCGCCACGCGAATCACGAACAGGTCGCCCAGCCCCTGATCGAATACGATCTCGGCGGGAACGCGCGAGTCCGAGCATCCGAGAATGATCGCGATCGGCTCCTGAGCCTTCATCAGTTCGGCACGCTGGCTCTGTGTGAGCGACGTGTCCGAGTTGCGTTCGTTCGAGGTGAAGCGGAGGTTGCCTTCGCGCAGGCGCTGCAGGGCTTCGGAGGCGGGGATCATCGATGGCTAGCGCTCGACCACTTCACGGGGGACCAGTCAATCATGGCGAAATGCTAGCACTCATATGACGTGGGCCACGAAGATCGTTGCGCGCAGAGGAACCGAGTGTTTGCGCGTCACGTCTTGAATTCAAGCCTCCGCTTCGACCACGCGTCGCGCCACCTTCGGCGACCCTTCCCCATGTCGCCTCCACACACGCCGCAACTGATGCGCCGATGTGAATCCGGCGCTCTCTGCAACGCGGTCGACACTCAACGTCGTCGTCGCAAGGCGCTCGCGCGCGATCGCAAGACGGATGTGATGCAGATAAGCGAGCACGGTGATGCCGGTTTCTTCGCGGAACAGGCGAGACAGATGGCGCACGCTGGTGTGGGCAGCGTCTGCGATCATCGTCAGCGTCCACTCGCGCGTCGTGTTCGCGAGGATCGCGTCCTGCGCACGATGCACCACAGGGTGCATGTGGTTGCGATGCGCGAACCACGGCGACAGTTGCGGGTCGGCGCCGGTGCGGCGCACGTACACCACCAGCTTGCGGGCGACGCGCGCGGCGACTGCGGGGCTGGCGTATTCGGAAATCAGATGAAGCGCGAGGTCGATGCCGGCGGTCACGCCCGCGCTGGTCATCACGTGACCGTCCTCGACGAAGATGCGGTTGTGCTGGACCAATGCCTTCGGATGTGCGCGTTGCAGCTCGTTGCAGTCGTCGTGATGGGTCGTGCAGCGGCGGCCGTCGAGCAGACCCGCGCGGGCCGCGAGAAAGGCGCCGCTGCATACGCACGCGAGTCGATGCTCGGCCGTGACGTGGCGCGCGAGCCAGCGCGCAGCAACGGTCGCGGCGGGACTCTGCATCGGAGTGCTCGACGCGACGCCGGCGACGATGACGAGAACGCCATCCGGCAACGCGTCGGGCAGCGGCTCCAAATCGGCAAGAGCAAGTCCGAGCGAGGTGACCGCGCTCGCCTCGACGCCGTTGTACTCGATATCGAACACGGTCCGTCCCGCGACGCGGTTGGCGTTGCGAAGAGCGTCGGCCACGCCCGCGAGATCGAGCAGATAGACCTGCGGCAGGACGATGAAGTGGACGCGGACCGGGATTGTTTCTGCTCTCATGGGCGCAGCACGTTCAATGCGTCGGCGCCGCGCTTGTGCGTATCAACGCGCGCTCGACTGCTTTGTCGGCCGTGACGATGGTCGCGAATCGATCGCTCAACACGAGCTCGGTGCGCTCGCGGATTTCGGCAGCCGAGACGGTGCGGCCGGCGCGCGTCGTCATCGGAAACGTCAGCGTCGCTTCGGCGACATAGTCCACTTCGAATCCGAGGTCGGACGCGTGGCGCGTGGTGGTCTCGCAGCACTGCTCGGTGCGGATGCCTGCGATGGCGAGGCGCGAGATGCCGCGCGATGTGAGCCAGGCTTGCAATCCTGTGCCGACGAGCGCGCTGTGCACGTTCTTCTCGAACGTCGCGGCGGGTTCGTAGCCAAGTTCATGCATGGGCTCGACGAGGCCCGAAGCCTTGGAGAAGGGGCCCTCTCCTTCGACATGCAGGATGCGCACGACCGGAAGGCCTGCGGCGGCGAAGCCATCGATCATTGTCTTGCAGCGGTCGAAAAAAGACGCAAGCTCGTCGGTACGAAAGTAGGGGCGATGGCGAAAAGACTCCTGCACGTCGATGATGAGGAGGGCGGTCTGATGAGACATGATAGGCCTTTGCAAGTGACGAAGCGTGCAGAATAGCCTCGACGGCTCGCCTGCGTGAGCCATCGCTGGACCATCAGCGTACGAATGCGGCCATACCCGTTCGATGCTTCCTGACGATAGCGAAAGCTTTCGCCGGCGTTTCGGTATCCTCCTACATCACTTCGAAAGAAAACCAAACACGTGAACGCTCTGATGCCGATCGTTGCGCTGGTGGTGGGCCTCTTGATCGGCGGCGCGGTCGTCGTCGCATTCATGCGGCGCTCGCATCGTTTCGCGATCGACGCGGCCCTGGCGTCGTCGGGCGCGAACGCGCAGGTGAGGCTCGCGACGGCCGAAGCGCGGCTGGGCGAGCGCGATGCCGACGTGCGCGGCTTGCAGGCACGGCTCGACGCCGCGACGAGCGAGGCACGGACCCTCAACGATGCCCTGAGTGTGGAACGCGTGAGCGCCGCGGGACTTGCTGCGCAATTGAATGAAGAGCGCGAGAGTGCCGGCGAGAAGATCGCGTTGCTGGTTCGCATGCGCGACGAACTCGCGGCGCACTTCAAGGTGCTTGCGACCGACACGCTCGAAGCGAACCGCAAGCGCATGACCGATCAACACGGCGACCAGCTCGAACAGATCCTCAAGCCCTTGCGTGAAAGGTTGGTGTCGTTCGAGAAAAAGGTCGACGAGACCTACGACAAGGAAGCGCAGCAGCGTTTCTCGCTGCAGGAGCAGGTGCTGAGTCTTCAGGCGGCGACGACCAGGATCAACGAGGATGCCAACAACCTCACGCGCGCGTTGAAGGGTGAAGCCAAGACGCGCGGCAATTGGGGCGAGGTGATGCTCGAACGCGTGCTCGAGCGCTCGGGCCTTGCGAAAGGTGCGGAGTACGAGACCCAGCACACCTTGAAGGGCGACCAAGGTGAAGCGCTTCGCCCCGATGTGGTGGTGCGCCTGCCCGACAACAAGCACGTGGTGATCGACTCGAAAGTTTCGCTGGTTGCGTACGACCGCTACTACGCGGCAGCCGACGACGACGGGCGCGTGGCTGCCGGACGCCAGCATGTCGACGCCGTGCTCGCTCACGTGAAGTCTCTCGGCGCGAAGAACTATCAGACTCGCGAGGGCATGGATGCACCGGACTTCGTCGCGATGTTCATTCCGATCGAGCCTGCGCTGGGACTCGCGTTGTCGATCGAACCCGATCTCTTTCTGGACGCGTGGGATCGCAAGGTCGTGATCGTCACTCCCAGCACGCTGCTCGCGATGCTCACCACGGTGCGCACGCTCTGGCAGCGCGAGAAGCAGACCCGCAATGCGATCGAGATCGCCGAGCAGTCGGGTGCGTTGCACGATCAGTTCGTGCTCGTCATTCAATCGCTGCGCGAACTGGGCAAGCAATTGCGCGACGCGCAGAAAGCCTACGACGATACCGAGAAGCGCCTGGTGGACGGGCGCGGCAATCTCGTCGGGAAAATCGCGAAGCTGCGCGAGATGGGCGCCAGGACCAAGCGGCAATTGCCCGCGGACCTGACCGACCGGGCCGAAGGCGGCAACGAACGCGAGCTTTCCGCGAACGCACTGGTCGACGCGACGTCGAATTCACCTTCGTCGACCAAATCGTCGGCGCAACTCACGCTCGTCACGCCACCCGCGAGCGACGTCTAGCCGCATCGATTCGGCGGGCGCAAGCGAAGCACGCGCGGCTTTCGTTAAACTGCCGGATGGATGGGTCGTTGGGTTGGATCAACCGGCTTTCTGCGACCTGCTCCCCCATTCAGGAGACTTCATGAATTTCAAAACGCAACTCGTGTCACTGTCGGCCTGTGCGGCCGCGGTATTCGCTTGTTCGGCGCACGCGCAACAGAGCGCGCCCGCGCCGGCGTCTGCGTCCACACCTGCCGCGAGCGCGGTCGCGATTCCGACTATGCAATGCGAAAATCCCGGCGACAATCCCGGCATCGCACCCAGTCAGGCGCAGATCGCTCGTTTTCAGAAAAAGATCGATGACTACAAGTTGTGCGTCAATGCCTACGCGAAGTCGACGGGCGCGAAGGCGACCGAGTTCTCCGAGATGGCGCGCGCCTATTCGGACGCCGCCAATGGAGCGATCGAGGAATACAACGCTTATGTGACGGCGTTGAACGCCAAGGCGAAGGGAGACCCGGGCGGCGCAAGGCCGGGGCCGACGACGTCGACGTCCGGCAGCAAGCCGAAATACATTCGCGACCAGAAAAATATGTGACGCGGATCGAATTTTTCGCTGCGCGCATCGGAATGTGAAGGACCGACGCGCTCACGCCTTCATTCGACGCGAGCGATCAGCAGTCCGTCATAACCCTTGATCCCGACCGTCTGGAGCGCGGTTGCCGATACGCGCGGTTCGGATGCGATGCGATCGACGAGGCGACGAACGCCGAGCACGGCAAGGTCTTCGCTGTGCGCATCGGCGACCGCGCCGCCCCGCACCACGTTGTCCACCACGATCACGGCGCCTTTGCGCGACATCTCGAGCGCACGATCGAAGTAGGCCGCGTTGTTTTCCTTGTCGGCATCGATGAAGGTCAGATCGACGGGGCCGAATTTTTCCGACGCAAGTCGGCGTAGCGTTTCGAGTGCGGGCCCTACGCGAATCTCGATGCGGTTTCCGACGCCTGCGCGATCGATGTTCTCGCGCGCCACCTTCGCATGATGCGGATCGACTTCGAGCGTGACGAGCCTGCCTTCCTCGGGCAGGGCGCGCGCCAGCCAGATGCTGCTGTAGCCGCCGAGCGTGCCAACTTCGAGGTTGGTCTTCGCGCTTTGCATTAGCGCAAGCAGGTACAGCAGTTTGCCTTGATTGGGTGCAACTGCAATCGCCGGAAGTCCTGCGGCGTCGCTTGCCCTGAGCGCGGCGGCTAACGCAGCGTCCTGTGTGCCGAGGCCCTCATCGAAGTAGCGATCGACTGCGTTCCAGATGCCCTGATTCATGGCAACTCCTTGTGGTCATCGCGCGGGAATGCGCCCTGAAGTTCAGACCAGACCCTCGAACGGCCATGCTTCGACGACCTCGCCCTTTGCGATATCGCCGCGGTCGTGATCGAGCACGATCAGGCAGTTCGCTTCGCTCATCGATTGCAGATTGCCCGAGCCTTGCGCGCCGGCGATCCGCGCATGCCAGCCGTCGTCGGCGCGATACGCGACGCCGCGCACGAACTCGGTCCTGCCCTCGGCCTTGCGCAGCGGCGCGTCGCAGATCAGCGCAAGACAGGGCAGTGGTTCGACCCGCGCGTCCATCAGCTTCAACAGGGCCTCGCGGACCAGAGCGTAGAACACCACCATCACCGCGACCGGATTGCCGGGAAGCCCGAAGAGCAGCGCGCCCCGGGTTTCACGCGTATCGACTGCTTCGACGCGGCCGAAGGCCATCGGACGTCCCGGCTTGATCGCGAGCTTCCAGAATGCGACGCGACCGAGCTTGTGCATGACGTCGCGCGTGTAGTCGGCGTCGCCTGCGGAAACGCCGCCGCTGGTGACGATCGCGTCGGCCCGTATCGCGTCGCTGCACGCGTGTTTCAGCGCGGCTTCGAGCGCATCGGGATCGTCGCCGACGATGCCGAGGTCGATCGCTTCGACGCCGAGGCGCGCGAGCATGCCGATCAAGGTGTGGCGGTTGCTGTCGTGTACAGAGCCGGGCTCGAGAGGCTGGGCCAGCGATCGCAGTTCGGTCCCGGTCGAGAACACCGCGACGCGCGGGCGCCTCACGACGGGAATCATCGCTGCGCCGATCGACGCGGCTAGACCGAGATCGGATGGCGTGATGCGGCGTCCGCGGGCAATGGCGACCGCTCCGCCAGCCAGGTCTTCGCCTGCGCGACGGCGATGCTGGCCGGCGCGAATCTCTCGTGGAAACTCGACCTCATCGCCATGCGCAGTCGTCTCTTCGTGAGGCACGACCGCATCGCAGTCGGACGGCATCATCGCGCCGGTCATGATGCGCACGCATTCGTCGCGTCCGACCGAGCCTGCATAGGGGCGGCCTGCGAGCGCCTGACCGATCACGCGCAGGCGCGCGGTGCGTCCATCCGCGCGGGCGACTGCGCGTCCACCGCTGTGCAGCGCATAGCCGTCCATTGCCGAGTTGTCATGGGCCGGTACGTCGATAGTCGAGACGAGGTCGTGCGCTAGGACACGACCCAATCCTGCATCGAGCGCGACCATCTCGGTGTCGGCGATCGGCTCGATCGCTTCACCGATCAGCCGCCTGGCATCGGCGAGGCGAAGCGATGCGTGGTCATCGCGTTGCGATGTCATGGCCGTGCGCCTGATTCACGCGACACCATCACGCGTCACCTTCGGCGTCGCGCAATTGATCGAGCGTGTTGAGGTTGCGAAATGCGTCTTCATGGTCGAACGATACCGCGACGCCGTCGGCGTGATCGACCCAGGCATTGACGCTGCGTCCCCCGCCTTCGATGAACGCGAGCAGCGACGCCGTGATCGTGCGCCTCATCATGCAGAACACCGGATGGCGACCGGCCGGCGTTGTTGCATAGGCGACGTCGATCGCATCATCCGCGAAGGCTTCGCTCAATCGCGCAACCAGATCGCGCGGCATGAAGGGCGCATCGCACGGCACGGCCACCAGATAGTCGGTCCCGCACGCAACCAGCCCTGCATGCAACCCGGCGAGCGGCCCCGCGTAGCCTTCGATGACATCACCGATGACGCGATGGCCGAGCTGTTGATAGATCTCGAGATGCCGATTCGCGTTGATCAGGATCGTACCTACCTGCGGCGTGAGCCGAGTCACCGCATGGATCACCAGCGGATAGCCGTGAAGCGGCTGCAAGCCCTTGTCGACCGCGCCCATGCGCGTCGCGAGACCGCCCGCGAGAACCAGGCCGGTGATGCGCTCGACGCCAAGGGTCGAGCCCATCGTGGTGACATTCAATTCGTGGCGTTGAGCGACGCGAGACCCGCGTTACGCGACGCGGATCAAAGCACTTCAGCCGCGTGATCGGCAAGTCGCGAACGCTCTCCGCGTTGCAGCGTCACATGCCCGCTGTGCGCCCAGCCCTTGAAGCGATCGACGACGTAAGTCAGCCCGCTCGAACCCTCGGTGAGATAAGGCGTGTCGATCTGCGCGATGTTGCCCAGGCACAGCACCTTGGTGCCTGGACCGGCGCGCGTGATCAAGGTCTTCATCTGCTTGGGCGTGAGGTTCTGCGCTTCATCGATGATCAGGAACTTGTTGATGAAGGTGCGCCCGCGCATGAAGTTGAGCGACTTGATCTTGATGCGGCTGCGGATCAGGTCCTGTGTCGCGGCGCGCCCCCAGTCACCCGCCGAGTCGTCGGTCTTGTTGAGCACGTCGAGGTTGTCGTCGAAGGCACCCATCCACGGCGACATCTTCTCTTCCTCGGTGCCCGGAAGAAAGCCGATGTCTTCGCCGACCGGCACCGTGACGCGCGTGACGATGATCTCGGTATAGGTCTTGGTCTCGAGCACCTGGGCCAGTCCGGCCGCGAGCGCGAGCAGGGTCTTGCCGGTACCTGCTTGACCGAGCAGCGTGACGAAGTCGCAGTCGGGATTCATCAACAGGTTGAGCGCGAAGTTCTGCTCCCGATTGCGCGCAGTGATGCCCCACACGCTGTTCTTCGCATGGGTGTAATCGCGCAGCGTCTTCAATACTGCAGTCTTGCCCTGCACCTCTTTCACCTGCGCGTAGAGCGGTGCGCCGTCGCCTTCGAAATAGACGAACTCGTTGACGAGCAGGCTCGTCACCATCGGCCCCGACAGCCGATACCAGGTGGCGCCGTTCTGCTGCCAGCTCTCTATGCCTTTGCTGTGCTTGTCCCAGAAGTCGGCGGGCAACTGCCGCACGCCCGAGTAGAGCAGGTCGGTGTCTTCGAGGACCTGGTCGTTGAAATAATCTTCGGCCAATAAACCCAGCGCGCGCGCCTTGATGCGCATGTTGATGTCTTTGGACACCAGCACCACCGAGCGCGAGGGATGCGCTTCCTGCATCGCGCGAACCACGCCGAGGATCTGATTGTCGGCCTTGCCCGCGGGCAAGGCGCTGGGCAAGGCTTGCGGCACCGAGTGCGTCTGAAAGAACAGCTTGCCGCCCGCATCCTTGTTGCCCAGCGCCGCGAGCGGAATGCCGTCTTCGATCTCTCCGTCGCCGAGACTGCCGACCAGCGAATCGAGCGAGCGGCTGACCTGGCGCGCATTGCGTGCGACTTCGGACATGCCTTTCTTGTGATCGTCGAGTTCTTCCAGCGTCATCATCGGCAGATAGACGTCGTGCTCCTCGAAGCGGAACAAGGCCGAGGGGTCGTGCATCAGCACGTTGGTGTCGAGCACGAACAGCTTGGTGTGGTCGCCCTGCGCCTTTTTCTTCTGACGCGGCTCGAACATCGTGATGACCGATGACGCAGCCGGAGGCGGCGCGCTCGCGGGCTTGAGGTTCGATGCCGGTGCGCGTGCGACAGGCGCACCGTGGGTCGCTGCGCCGGCAGGGCGCGCCGGAGCATGGTGGGCCGTCGCGTCCTGCGGTTGCGCCTCGCGACGTTTGTGAACCGCGCTTGCCGCGGCGTTGGTCTGATGGACCGCCGCATGCGGTTTCATGCGTCGACTCGCTTGATTGGATTCTTCAATTGCACTGGAAGACAGAAAGAGAGCGGGGCGAAGAGGCGGTTTCGGAAGGGGCATCGGTCTTTGCGAAGGAGATGTTGATGAGACGAAGCAGAACAGCGAACGCGAAATGTCAGAGAACAGGGAACGCAAAAAACAGAAAGGCCGACAGCCGGGCACCGGAATGATCCGGACGCGGACGATCGGCCTTGCGGTGACGACGGTTCAAAAGCGTTTGATACTCGGAGCGCAAGTCTTGATCGGAGGACGTGTTCTTGACGGAGCGGCTTTTCTTCGAGCGCAATCTCGTGATGCGCGGTTCGATGGTGAGGCGAGGCCGCACAAAACGCAAGACCCGGAAAGCGGATTCAACGCGAGCGCAACGGGTTTCACGCCCGCATCGTCAGCCCTGCATCGTCAAGCGCGCATCGACTTCACATGGTCGAGTACTTCGGCCACATGACCGGGAACCTTGACCCCGCGCCACTCACGGACGAGCACGCCATCGGGATCGATCACGAAGGTGCTGCGCTCGACCCCGCGCACCTTCTTGCCATACATGTTTTTCATCCTCATGACGCCGAACATCGCGCACAAGACCTCGTCGGGATCGGAGATCAGGTCGAATGGAATGCCCAGCGCATCCTTGAATTTGTGATGCGACTTCATGTCATCTCGAGAAATGCCGAAGACGATGGCGCCGGCTTCGGCAAACGCCGTGGACGCATCGCCGAATTCCTGGGTCTCGGTGGTGCATCCGGGGGTGCTGTCCTTGGGATAGAAATAGAGAACGACGTTCTTGCCTCGATAGGTGTCGAGCCTCACTGTGCCGCTTGTCGATAGGGACTCGCAAGGCGGGACCGCGGATCCGATCGCTACGATGTTTCCCGACATGCCTGCTCCCGGTTGCGTTGGGTTGCTGCCGCTTTCGCCTGCAGAAGATTTTGTTACAGAAGATACCTGCCGACGATGAATCGCTGTGAGCCGATTGCGGCAGGGGGCGTTCTTATCAGGGCGTACACACCGTACGAGCACATGCAGGAGCTACACCATGTTCAAGAAGATCGCTGTTGCACTGGTTGCCGCCGGCGGCCTGATGGTCGCGACCGCGCCGGCTCACGCGCACGGTAGCGTCTCGTTCTCGCTCGGCCTGGGCCTGCCGATCGGCGGAGTGGTCGGCTATGCGCCACCGCCCGCATATTACGCACCGCCGGTCCAATACTACGAACCGCCGGTTCAATACTACGAACCTGCGCCCGTGTACGCGCCGCAGTCGCGCTACTACGCACCCGCAGTGATCTATCGTCCGGCTGCTCCGTACTACGGTGCACGCGTCGGTTGGCGAGATGGCTGGGCTCCTGGTAATGGCCATCGTTGGCACGATCATGATGGATGGCGCGATCACGATGGACGTGGGGACCGCGATGATCGCGGCGGATGGCGTCGCTGATCTGCGTCGTCGATCTGCGTCATTGATGCGGCTGATCGCGAAGCACGTTCCCCGCTGACCATCAGTTCACCGCTGCGCCCGGCGACCGAGTCCCATCGCCAGGTGCGCAGCGGCACGCTTTGCAAGGCGATGCGCGCATAGCCTTCGCCCAGCGTACCCAACACAAATCCCTGGTCCTTCCATCCGTCGATCAAGCGCTCGAATGCGCCGATCAGTTTCATGCCTTCGAGTTCTGCGTGGAGCGTGAAGACTTCATCGAGATGTGAATCGGCCGTGCGCGCGAGCAGGAGCTCGGCTGCGCCCATCGCATCGCGACCGTCGATGCCGATCAACTCATCGAGGGTCGCCAGCGTCGATGGAATCTGAATGCAGTCGAGCGCACGACCGCCGACCAGTGGCCTGAATGCGCCGCGGTCGCCTTCATCGTCGGCGACGCGCCCATCGGACGCATATCGCATCCCCCAGGTGTCGAGCTGTCGCAGTGAATCGTCGTTGATCTGCCAGCCCGCAGCGCCGTGCGTCGCGGGCGGCTCGCCGAAGAGATCGCCGAAGCGTCGATAGGCGCGGCCCATCTGATGCCAGGTCCATCGCGCCGAACCATCGCGCACGTGGTCCTGCCAGAGCGTGTGGTCCCACGTATGGATGCCGACTTCGTGCCCGCGTTTTTTCGCTTCGCGCATCACGTCGCCCGCCCGCAGTCCGATATCGGGTCCGCGCAACAGCGTGCCGTAGAGCAGCGTCTTGATGCCGTAGTGCTCGATCACCGAAGTGCGCTTGACCTTCGAGAAGAAACCGGGGCGCAACGCGCGCCTGATCGCGCGACCCGTATGGTCGGGTCCGAGGCTGAACAGAAACGTGGCCGTGATGTGGCGCCGTTCGAACAGCTCGAGCAGGCGCGGCACGCCCTCGGCCGTGCCGCGCAGCGTGTCGACATCGACCTTGAGGGTGAGGTGTCGCGCATTCATGATCGGTTCGCATTCGCCAGCGCATGCAGCGCCTCTCCAGTGACGCGCGTGATGCGCCAATCGGGCATCACGACCGCGCCCAGGCTTTGGTAGAACGCCTGCGCATCGACATTCCAGTCGAGCACGGACCACTCGAAGCGCCCGCAGCCGCGCTCGACTGCGATGCGCGCCAGGTGAATCAAGAGCGCCTTGCCGTAACCGTGGCCTCGATGATCGGGTTCGACGAACAGATCTTCGAGATACAGACCGCGACGGCCGAGAAAGGTCGAGAAGTTGTGGAAGAAGAGAGCGAAGGCGACGGGCTCTCCTGGCTCGTCCGCGGTCGGCCAGAGCAGCACGGCTTCGACCGGCGCGTCTTGTCCGAACAACACGTGCTCGAAGTCCGTTGGAGTCGAGACCACTTGGTCTTCGAGACGCTCATAGTGGGCGAGTCCGATCACCAAGCGATGCAACGCTGGCAGGTCCGCGCGTTCGGCCCTGCGGATGTGAAACGAAGACGAGGGTGCGGTACTCATTCGTGCGCGAGATTGCTAGCCATGATCAATCGACCAGGCTGCGCGCCTCGGCCACCTGGCCGCGGTACGCGTCGAAGATACGGCGCAGTGCGTCGCTCATTGCCACCTGCGGCGCCCAGTCGAGTTCGCGCATCGTGTTCTCGATCTTGGGCACCCGATTCTGCACGTCCTGATAGCCCGCGCCGTAGTAGGCGCCCGACGTGGTCTCGATCAGCTTCACCTTGGCCGCCGAGTCCGCGTACTCGGGATACTCGGCCGCGAGCGCGAGCATCATGGTCGCGAGTTCGCGCACCGAATAATTGTTCGCGGGGTTGCCGATGTTGTAGATCTTCCCGCTCGCGATGCCGCCTTCGTTGGCAATGATTTTCATCAGTGCCGAGATTCCGTCATCGATGTAGGTGAACGCGCGTTTCTGCGCGCCGCCATCGACGAGGTGGATCGCTTCGCCGCGCACGATGTGGCCGAAGAACTGCGTGATGACGCGGCTTGATCCTTCCTTCGCGGTGTGGATCGAGTCGAGCCCCGAGCCGATCCAGTTGAACGGACGGAACAAGGTGTAGTCCAGACCTTGCTCCTGACCGTAGGCCGCGATCACGCGATCCATCAACTGCTTCGAGCACGCGTAGATCCAGCGCGGCTTGTCGATCGGGCCGTAGACGAGCTCGGATGCGTACGGATCGAACTCGGCGTCGCGACTCATGCCATAGACCTCGGACGTCGACGGAAAGACCACGCGCTTGCCGTACTTGACCGCCTGTCGAACGATCGGCAGGTTCGCTTCGAAGTCGAGCTCGAACACGCGCAGCGGCTGGCGCACGTAAGTCGCCGGCGTCGCGATCGCGACCAGCGGCAGCAGCACGTCGCACTTCTTGACGTTGTACTCGATCCACTCCTTGTTGATCGTGATGTCGCCCTCGAAGAAGTGAAAGCGCTCGTGCTCGAGCAGATCGGTGACGCGCTCGGACTGCATGTCCATGCCGAACACTTCCCAATCGGTGGTCTCGAGGATGCGATTGGAGAGGTGATGGCCGATGAAGCCGTTGACGCCGAGGATGAGGATTTTTTTCATGGCTGTTGAAGAAACAACTTGCGAAGCCGGAAGCGGGATGGTTTCTATGTGCGCGCCCGGCCAGACGCTCCGCGCGCCTCGATAAGTCGACTATAGCGGCCGATCGGAAACATCAGCATGTAAGCCATCGTCGCGTAGAGCGGCGTCACCCATCGGGCGATCGCCAGCGCGACCATGCCGATCAAGACCAGGCCGCCGATGCGAATGCGCGCGGCATGGTACGCGCCTTCGGGCATCGGCGTGTGGCACAACTCGGGATGCAGACGAATGTAGTGGGCCTTCCAGAGGCTCACCAGGCCGAGCGCCATCATGTTGCCGCTGTAAACCACTTGCGATGCGAACGCGCCTCCGTACTCCCCGATGATCGCTGACGAGAAGGGAATCAGGCTCACGAGTGCAAGCTGCAGGATGTTGCGCCAGAGGAGGCCTTCATCGACGGTTCGAACGTGATGGAGCATGCGGTGATGGCCGACCCAGAAGATCGCGAGTACGAAGAAGCTGATCAACCATGAGATCGCTTTGGGCAGGAGGTTCGCCAGCTCTTGCAGTAGCTCGGCCTGGGTATGAATCGCTGCGTGATCGGGCAGCTTGAGATCGATCACGAGCAGCGTCATAGCAACCGCGAAGATGCCGTCGGTCAAAGCCTCGACGCGATGCTTGCTCCAGCCGGTCGCGGGAGGGTGCGGTGAGGACTCTTGCGTCGCAGGCGTGCCGGCTTTCATCGTGCCCTCGTCATTGCGCATCTCCGAGTGCATGTGCGCCATCGCCGAGCAAAGCGGCAAGTTCCGCACGTTCACCTGCATGGCCGTCGATCCGCGCCCTGACGATTTCGAGAGGTCGGCGATCGCCGCAGATCGCAATGCAGCGGTCATCGGCAACCATCAACGAACCAGGCGTCGCCACTGGATCGAATGAAGACTCGATGCAACGTGTGCGTTCGATGATCGCGTCGCGTCCTGCGATGCTGGTCGCCGCGCCGGGGTAGGGCGGTGCAACGGCTCGCACCAGGTTGTGGATCGCTGCGGCGCTCTTGCTCCAATCGATGCGCCCATCCTCTGGCTTGCGGCTGCCGAAGTAGGAACCCTTGGCCAAGTCGTTGACGATGCGTGGCGCGCGTCCGAGAACGAGCTCGGGCAGCACGCGCCACAATGTCTGCTCGGCAGCGACCGTGACCTTGATGAAGACGTCGTGCGCGGTGTCGTCGGGCAGTATCGGCACTGCGGTCTGCGCGACGATCGCACCCGCGTCGGGCTTGGCCGCCATCTCGTGCAGCGTCGCGCCGGTCTCCGTCTCGCCGTGGATGATGGCCCAGTTGATCGGCACGCGCCCGCGGTACTTCGGCAGCAGCGAGCCATGCATGTTGTATGCGCCGCACGACGCGAGCGCGAGCAGGGGCGCGGGCAACATGTGGCGATAGTAGAAAGAAAAGATGAAGTCGGGCCGGGAGCGCTCGATAGCATCGAATAGCGCGCGTTGGTTTGCGTCGTCAGGTGCGATCACTTGAATGCCGTGCGCCATCGCGGTGGCGCGCACGCTGTCGAACCAGATCGTCTCGTTCGGGTCGTCGCGATGCGTGACGACCAGCTTCACTTCGATATCGCGTGCGAGCAACGTGAGCAGGCATCGCACGCCGACGTTGTGATACGCGAAGACGACGGCGCTGGTCATCGAATGCTGGCGCGTGAGATAGAGCAAAGGGAGAAGGGCCGCATTGTAAGGGTTCGAAATCGGACCCGGATGCGCACCCGGCTACGCGCAGGCCCATGCGACTCTTGATGCACGGATAAAACGCGAGCACCATCGCGCCCATGCCGATGACGGCGACCATCACAGGAGAACAGAGATGAAGATCACCCCCCTTGCCGTACCCGCATCGATCGCATTGCTGGTCGTCGGATGCGCCTCGATGACGCAGAACCAACCCAGCGGCCCGGGTTTTTTCGTGACGAGTACGGGCTCGGGCAAGGGCGCCGACTACGGTGGACTGGCGGGCGCCGACAAACACTGTCAAATGCTTGCCGCCGCCGCCGGCATCGGCAATCGCACATGGCGCGCTTACTTGAGCAACGGTGCGACCTCGCCGCCCGTCAACGCCCGCGACCGCATCGGCAGCGGCCCGTGGCAAAACGTCAAGGGCGTGGTGATCGCAAACAACGTGGCCGAACTTCACGGCAACAACAACCTCACCAAACAGACCGCGCTGACCGAGAAAGGAGAGGTCGTCAACGGCGTCAGCGACACGCCGAACAGGCACGACATCCTCACCGGCTCGCAGACCGACGGCACGTCATTCGCAGGCAGCGAAGACAAGACCTGCGGCAACTGGACCAGAAGCGGCGAAGGCACCGCACAACTCGGCCACAGCGACCGCACCGGCTTGAGAGACGATCCCCCGGCGCACTCGTGGAACTCGTCGCATCCTTCGCGCGGATGCAGCGACGATGCCTTGCGTATGACCGGCAGTGCGGGGCTGCTCTACTGCTTTGCTGCGAAGTGAGACGCGACGATCCGACGACCGATGAGCACGAGCTCGCGCTGTTCACCGAGGCGCATCTCTTCTCGAAACACTCGATCGACGAGGGCCGCGGCTTCGGACGATTTCGTGAGCGCGGGAACGAGGTAGCGATACAGGTACGGGACCGAGCTCGCCTCTCGAATGATGAAACGCGCTGCGATCGCCTGGCTGATCTGCGTGATCGTGTGCAGATCGTGATCGTGATTGCGGCGCCATGCATCGACAGGACCGTTCGATCGAAGCAAGTCTGCTGCAAAGCCGCTCGCAGCCGGATCGATGAGCGCCGTGACTTGCGGAGAACGCAGGACTCTCAGAAACCATCCAATCGTGGGCTCGTCCGCTTCATCGACGCGAAGTCTTCGATCAGCAAAGACCCCATCGGTCTTAGCAGCTCTCTTGCGCGTTCGACCGCCTTGTCGAGCGGACTGATGTGGTGCAACGACCGGGTGAAGACGATCGCGTCGAGTGGTGGACTGTCGAATTCCGGCCACGATCCCGATGCACGGACGCCGCGCTCTTGCGCTCGAGCCACGCACTCAAGGTCGGCATCGACTGCGATCAAGCGATGGCCATGGCTTGCGAGTGCTGCCGCGACGTGCCCTTCGCCGCATCCCACCTCGAGGACGTCCGCCCCGATGGAAAGGTGAGACGCGAGGAACGCCATCGTTTCTCGCGTGGATATATCGATCGGTTTTCTCAACGCCATCGCAACCCGGACGATTCGACTACCGAGCGACTCGCCGCATTCAATCGAGATACGCCGGAAATTTCGGCAGCGATTTGAAATCGTCCGGATCGTGCTGCACGACGAAGTGCGCTTTGGTGTTCTTCACGATCTTCTCGATGCGATTGATCGATGCCAGCGTATCGGCGCGGCTGACGTTGAACCCCGGCACCCGTGCAGCCGCGCGATTGGCGCGGGTGTGGTAGAGGTCGCCCGACAGGATCACGACACCCGTCTTCTTCAGCTTCAGTTGCAGCGCCTGATGCCCCGGCGTATGACCCGGCGCCTTGAGAATGCGTACACTGCCGTCGCCGAATACGTCGTAGTCGCCATCGATCATCTGCGTCTTCGCGGTCTTGTAGGCGGTGAATGTGCTGGGGTCGACGCCAAAGGGCGTCGGGTCGGCCAGCGCCGAGCTCAACTCGATCCTGTTGATGATCCAGGTGGAAGAACCGAAGAGGTTGGCGTTGCCGGTGTGGTCGAAGTGGAAGTGGGAGACGCCACGTAAATCATGTCCGCCGGCGCGAGACCGAGTACTTTCAGTTGCGCAACCAGCGTGATCGGCACGTTCATATGAATGCCGTCCTTATCGACGCCGTTCTTGCTTTCGGCGAGTTTGTCGCCGAGGCCGGTATCCCACAGCAAGATGCCTTTCGGGTGTCGAATCAAGAAGCAGGGCACGGCGACCGCACCCGGTTTGCCGTCGTATTCACCGGTGTCGGAGAGGAACCCCATATCCTTGAACTCGGCATGGCCGCAGTCGAGTGCGTAGAGGCGAACGCTTTTGATCTCGTCGGCTGCGCGGGAAGGCATCGCCGCAGCGGCAATGACCATTGCGAGCGAGAGACGGGCAAGACGCATTGAGATTTTGAACAACATGGAAGACTCACTTTCCTTTTGACGGGCGGAACAGCAATTGACTCGCCGCCCCGTGCCTAGCTCCAGCTTGACGGTTCGTTGGATGAGCGGTCCCGCGATGGGGTTGCGTCGCTCACAACACCTTGCTCCAGCACGGCTTGAACGATCCACCGCGGCCGCCCCCGCACCTCTTCATAGATCCGCCCGATGTATTCACCCAGCAATCCAATCCCGAGCAGCGTGACGCCGATCAGGAAGAAGGCGATGCCGAACAGCGTGAACAAACCTTCGGCTTCCGCTCCGAGAAAGATGCGTCGCAATGCGAGCAGCACCACCAGCGCAGCCGAAGCGATCGCGAGCGCGACGCCGATCAGAGAGAACGCCTGCAACGGCACTACCGAGAAGCCGGTCACCAGATCGAAATTCAGCCGAATCAGCGCGTACAGCGAATACTTCGACTCGCCCGCGGCGCGCTCGGCGTGCGCGACTTCGATCTCGATCGGATTGTTGGCGAACGTGTAGGCCAGCGCCGGGATGAAGGTGTTGATCTCGCGGCACTGATTGATCGTGTCGACGATGCGGCGATCGTAGGCGCGCAGCATGCAGCCCTGGTCGGTCATCTTGATGTGCGTGATGCGCTCGCGAATGCGGTTCATCGCGCGCGACGCGGTCTTTCTCCACGCGGCGTCCCGCCGTGCGCGGCGAATCGTGCCGACGTAGTCGTGGCCGGCGCGCATCGCGTCGATCAGCTTGGCTATTTCTTCGGGCGGGTTCTGCAGATCGGCGTCGAGCGTCACGATCCACTTGCCGCGCACGCGCTCGAAGCCCGCCATGATCGCCGCGTGCTGCCCGTAGTTTGCGTTGAAGAGCACCACGCGCGTGACGTCGGAGCGCGCCCTAAATTGCTCCGACAGGATTGCGGCCGACCGATCGCGGCTGCCGTCGTTTACGAACAGCACTTCATAGCGCAGGTCGTGCGACGCGGCCATCGCGTCGAGCGCGGGATAGAGCCGCGCAAATAATTGATGCAGGCCCGCCTCTTCGTTGTACACGGGGATGACCACGGACACGTCGATGCGTCTGGATGCGTCGGCAGTCTGCACCGCATGCGTCGTCGCATCCGCGCGTTCGATATTCGAAAGCAGGTCGGGGAAACGCGTTTCGACTTCGCTCATGGTCGACCGCGCGTCATGCACCGCGCAGCACCGATTGAAGTCCATCGACGACACGCTCAACGTCCATCGTCGTCATCATCGGAAACAGCGGCAGTGTCAGCGTATTGCGACCCGCGTACTCGGCATGCGGAAAGTCGCCCTCCTTCCAGCCCAGACGCCGATAGAGCGCGAACAGATGGATCGCCGGGTAGTGCACGCCGGTGCCGATGCCGCGATCGTGAAGCGCGGCCATCACGTCGGCGCGTTTCATGCGGCGCGCAGCCAGATGGGCTTCCGGCAGGATGATCTGAAACATGTGCCAGTTGCTTTGCGTGAAGTCCGCCACCGGCAAGCGGCAATCGATCTCGGCGAAGAGATCCGCATCGAAGCAATGAAAATAGTGCCGCGCGAGGTCGCGACGCCTGTGCGTGAATTCTTCGAGATGCGGCAGTTGCCCGAGCCCGACGCGCGCAGCGACATCGGTGAGGTTGTACTTGCCGCCGACGCGTTCGACTTCCATGCCGTCGAGCCCCGAGCGCACCACGCCCTGCAGTCGATATTGCTCGGCGAGCTTCGCTTCGGCTTCGTCGTTCAACACGAGGCAGCCGCCTTCGATGGCCGTGATGTTCTTGTTCGCGTGAAAGCTGAACGAGACGAAGTCGCCGCTCGTGCCGATCGCGTTGCCGCTCCAGTTGCTTCCGAACGATTGCGCCGCATCCTCGACCACGCGCAAGCGATGGCGCTGCGCGCGCGGTTCGTTCGCAATGCGGTAGAGACGATCGCGATCGACCGGAAGCCCGGAGAGATCGACCGGGATGATCGCGCGCGTGTTCGCGTTGATCGCCGCTTCGACGCGATCGAGGTCGATATTGCGAGTGACCGGATCGATGTCGGCGAACACGGGTTTAGCGCCGACGTCGAGCACGATGTTCGACGTCGAGACCCAGGTGAGCGGCGTCGTGATGACTTCGTCGGTGCTGCTCTCGGCGCCGATGCCAGCAATCCTCAGCGCGATCTCCATCGTGCAGGTGCCCGAGTTGAACGCGCGCACCGGCCGGCCGCCGCAGTAGTCCGACAGCCGCGCTTCGAACTCCTTGACCTTCGGACCCGACGTGATCCATCCCGAGCGCAACACGTCGGCGACGCCTTCGATGGTGGCCTCGTCGAGGGTGGGCCGCGTGAAGGGCAGGAAGTCGGATTCCGCAACGGTGTTCGGATTGGCGCTCATCGCAGCTCGATCGAAACGGTGATCACTATGCGCTACGTGCGAGGACATACACGCCCACGATGATGATGCCGATGCCCGCAAGGCGTTGCGGGGTCAGCGCTTCGCCGAACAGCCACCACGCGCCAAAGGCATTCAATACATAGCCGAGCGAAAGCATCGGATACGCGACCGACACATCGATTCTCGACAGCCCGAGGATCCACACCACCACGCTCAACACATAACATGCGAGCCCGCCGATGATCGGCCATTGCGTTGCCAGGCGCATGCCGACCGGCAAAATGTTCTCGGCCGAAAACGCGAACGAGCCGATCGCCGAAGTCACGTTGTTGACACCGGCTTTGAGCAGCAGTTGCGCCACGGCGTTGAGGAACACGCCGCAGAGGATCAGAGCGAGGCTGGCCGGATTCACGAAGGTGGCGTCTGGGTGGGCGCGGGGTTGATGGACTGGACGGGTTTCGCGATCACGATGCGTCGACCGTCGTCTGCGATCACGCGCATGGGCAATCGATTCGCCGAGAGTTTATCGAAAAGGTCCCGGTCCATGACCGCGAGCGGCGCGCGGTCCCCGGTCCAGCGCTTCTCGAATTCAGGCAGCGTCGCGATGCCTTTGCCGGGTTCCTGCGTCAGGCCGAAGTCGAGTTCGTCGCGAAACGAAACGAGCGTGACGGTGCGCTGCAGATAGAAGTCGAGGGTGTGCTCGAAGATGCCGACGCTATAGATCGGCGTCGCATCCTGCCCGCCCGGTTCGATGTACGGCCGTATGCTTCGTGCGAGATCGTAGGTCGACATGCCGCGACCGAGCGCCTCGTGTCCGAGCAGAACGGTAGACCACGCGAGCGTCGCGGCGAGTCCCGCAGCAACGATCGCACCCGTCACGCGCGCGCGCGTGACGAGCCAGACGGCAACTACGCTACCGACCAGCCACACCAGCATGCTGACCAGCGCGGCGTTACGGAACGCGGCAATCGCCGCCGCGCTTTCTCGACTGTCGATCAATCGCTCGGTGAACACCACCGCCAGGCACGCGATCGCGGCCAGGACCACGACGCCGATCAGATGCTTCTTCAATACGCGGGCATCGATGCGCGCGAGCTCGCGTCCGATCAGAAGGGCCAGCGCTGGAAACATCGGCAACACATACGACGGCAGCTTCGATCCCGACACGCTGAAGAACGCGAAGATCACGAGCGACCACGCGAGTAGCAGGCGCTCGGGAGAAAAATGTCGATGGCTCGCGGCGTGCAGCGGTGCTCGCCATGCGCTGAGCACGGCGCTGACGGCGATCGACAGCCACGGCAACAGGCCGACCAGCAGCACCGGAATGAAATACCAGATCGGTCCCTCGCGCCGATGCTCGGTCGTCAGGAAGCGCTCGACGTGTTCGTGGATGAAGAAGAAGTGCGCGAACTCCGGGTTCGCGCGCGACACCGCGATGAACCAAGGCGCAGCGATGACGAGAAAGACTGCGAGGCCCCGGATCGGCGCGAGCATCTTCAACAGCGTCCAGTCGCGCGTGAGCACGAGGTAAAGCACGAGCGCGCCGCCGGACAGCACCACCGCCACCGGCCCTTTCGACAGCACGGCCAATGCCATCCCGGCCCACGCGACCAGCATCCACCGCGATGCACGCGTGCGCGATGCGTCGGGCGTCGAGCCGCAACGCGCATCGGGCGCATCGACCTCCGCACGCGCCGCGCGCGCGAGCAGCGTCGCGCACAAGGTCATGCTCATGAAGAACGCGAGACCCATGTCGAGCGTGTTGAAGTGGGAGAGCAGCACGTAGGCCAGGCTGCTCGCGAGCACGGTAGCGGCGAAGAGACCGGCGCGGATATCGTAGAGACGCGTCGCCGTATAGCCCACCACCAGCACGCCGAGAAAGCCGGTGAGCGCGGTCCACAGCCGCGAAGTCCATTCGCCGATGCCGAAGGTCTCGTACGCAATCGCGGTGGTCCAGTACTGCAGCGGCGGCTTCTCGAAATACTTGAGGTCGTTCAAACGCGGCGTGAGCCAATCGCCGGTCGCGACCATCTCGCGCGGGATCTCTGCATAGCGGCCTTCATCGGGCTTGATCAGTTTGCGATGATCGAGGCCGCCGAACCAGATCAGGGTGAGAACCATGGCGAGCAGCAGCAGCGCGTTGCGGCGAGGGCCGATCGACGGCTCGACCATCAGGGCGTCGCCGATCCCGGATCGATCAACAGCGCCGCCACGACCTTGCGGCCTTCGGCCATCAGGATGTTGTAGGTACGACACGCCGCGTGCAGATCCATGGTCTCGACCCCGATGCCGCGTGCGGCGAGCGGCGCGGTCAATCGCGGATGGGGAAAGCGCAGCCTCGCGCCGCTGCCGAAAACGACCAGTTCGGGATTCATCGCGGCGACTGCGGTAAAGCTCGCAACCGAAAGATCATCGAAGCTCGCGACCGGCCAGTCCACCACCGGCTGATCGGGCACGACGATGATGCTGTGCTCGAAGCGCAGCGCGTTGACCTCGACATAGCCATCGCCATAGGCGGTGAAGGCATTCGATGACGACGGGGCGAGGGCGTGGAGTTTCAAGTCGTGGGAGCTGGAAGCAAAGGCGCTGAATTATAATCGTCGCGCACTGCATCACGTACTGCGTCGCGTACTGCATCTCGCACTGCATCTCTATCGCGCCGCAGTCCGACTTGCAGTGTCCACAAAGGCCCGCATGAAAGAGTTCTCGCGCATCAAGCGCCTGCCACCGTACGTCTTCAACATCACGGCCGAGCTGAAGATGGCCGCGCGCCATCGCGGCGAGGACATCATCGACATGAGCATGGGCAATCCCGACGGGCCCACGCCGCAGCACATCGTCGACAAGCTGGTCGAGGCCGCCAAGCGCGTCGACACGCACGGCTACTCGGTGTCCAAGGGTATCCCGCGTCTGCGGCGCGCGATCTGCAATTGGTACCAGTCGCGCTACGGCGTCAGCTTCGACCCCGACAGCGAAGCGATCGTGACGATCGGCTCGAAGGAAGGCCTTGCGCACCTGATGCTCGCAACGCTCGATCGCGGCGACACGGTGCTGGTGCCCAACCCGAGTTATCCGATCCACATTTACGGCGCGGTGATCGCGGGCGCGGACATCCGCAGCGTGCGCATGACGCCCGGTGTCGATTTCTTCGCGGAACTCGAGCGCGCGATTCGCGAGTCGATCCCCAAGCCCAAGATGATGATCCTCGGGTTTCCGAGCAATCCCACCGCGCAGTGCGTCGAGCTGGAGTTTTTCGAGCGCATCGTCGCGTTGGCCAAGCAGCACGACATCCTGGTGGTGCACGATCTCGCGTATGCCGACATCACCTTCGACGGATGGAAGGCGCCGTCGATCATGCAGGTGCCGGGCGCGCGCGACGTGGCGGTCGAATTCTTCACGATGTCCAAGAGCTACAACATGGCGGGCTGGCGCATCGGCTTCATGGTCGGCAACAAGGAGCTCGTCAACGCGCTCGCGCGCATGAAGAGCTATCACGATTACGGCAGCTTCACGCCGGTTCAGGTCGCAGCCATCGCGGCGCTCGAAGGGCCGCAGGAATGCGTGAAGGAGATCGCCGCGAAATATCAGAAGCGCCGCGACGTGCTCGCCAAGGGTCTCGCGGAAGCGGGGTGGAAGGTCGACGTGCCGCGCGCGTCGATGTACATCTGGGCCGCGTTGCCCGAGGCCTATGCGGCGCTCGGCTCGCTCGAGTTCGCGAAGAAATTGCTGGCCGATGCGAAGGTCGCGGTCTCACCCGGCATCGGCTTCGGTGATTACGGCGATGGTCACGTGCGCTTCGCGCTGATTGAGAACGAGGCGCGCACGCGCCAGGCGATCCGCGGCATCAAGGACATGTTCCGCAAGGACGGCCTCTTGCCACGAGCGGCGGCGTGAAACCCATCCAGGTCGCGCTGCTCGGTTCGGGGACCGTCGGGGGCGGCATGTTGCGCGTGTTGTCGCGCAATCAGGAAGAGATCACGCGACGTGCGGGACGCGGCATCGTAGTCACGCTGGTCGGCGCGCGCGATCCTGCAAAAGCGCGCCGCGTGGTCGGTGATGGCGTTCGCGTCGAATCCGATCTCTTCGCGGTTGCGACCGACCCTTCGGTCGAGATCGTAGTCGAGCTGATCGGCGGCACGACCGATGCGAAGACGCTGGTGTTCGCGGCGATCGGCGCGGGCAAGCATGTAGTCACGGCCAACAAGGCCTTGCTTGCTCTGTACGGCAACGAGATCTTCGCGGCCGCGCAAGCCAAGGGCGTGATGGTCGCGTTCGAGGGCGCAGTCGCCGGCGGCATTCCGATCATCAAGGCGCTGCGCGAAGGGCTCACCGCCAATCGTGTCGAGTGGATCGCGGGCATCATCAACGGCACCAGCAACTTCATCCTGTCGACGATGCGCGATAGCGGCGCGAACTTCGCCGAAGCGCTCGCCGAAGCGCAGCGTCTGGGCTATGCGGAAGCCGATCCGACCTTCGACATCGAAGGCATCGACTCGGCTCACAAATTGTCGATCATGAGCGCGATCGCCTTCGGCATTCCGATGCAGTTCGGTCGCGCTTACACCGAAGGCATTTCGAAACTCACCGCCGAAGACATTCGCTACGCGGAAGAACTCGGCTATCGCATCAAGCTGCTCGGCATTTCGCGACGCGTCGATGCGAATGGCGATACCGATAGCGCCTCGGACGATGGCGCAAGCGGCATCGAACTGCGCGTGCATCCGACGCTGATCCCCACCAAGCGTCTGCTCGCCAACGTCGAAGGCGTGATGAACGCGGTGCTGGTCAAAGGCGACGCGGTTGGACCCACTCTTTACTACGGCGCCGGTGCGGGCGCCGAGCCGACCGCGTCGGCGGTCGTTGCCGATCTGGTCGATGTCACGCGCCTGCATACCGCCGACCCCGAGCATCGCGTGCCGCATCTCGCGTTTCAGCCCGACTCGTTGTCGGCAACGCCGATCCTGCCGATCGCCGAAGTAAGAACCGCGTATTACCTGCGCCTGCGCGTCGCCGACAAGCCGGGTGTGCTGGCCGACATCACGCGCATCCTGGCCGATGCGCAGATTTCGATCGGCGCATTCCTGCAGAAGGAGCCGGCCGAGGGGACGCACGTGACCGACATCATCATGCTCACGCACAACACCATCGAGAAGCGGGTCGATGCGGCGATCGCGCGCATCGAGGCGCTCGAGACCGCGCTGTCGTCGGTGACGCGGATCCGCGTCGAAGACCTCGCCTGATCGCGAACGCTGCGTCATGCAACTCAATCAAGTCACGGTCGCCGTCAGCGACATCGAGCGAGCAGTGCGCTTCTATCGCACGCTGGGCCTCGTGCCGGTCGTGCTCGCGCCGCACTACGCGCGCTTCGTGTGTCCCGAGGGACGCAGCACGTTCTCGGTTCATCGCAGCGATCGAGAGGTCGCGTCCACGACCGTGGTCTATTTCGAGTGCGATGCGCTCGACGAGCAAGTGAAGAAGCTCGAAGCCGCGGGCCTCGTCTTCGACAGTCAACCAGCAGACCAAGGATGGTTGTGGCGCGAAGCGCGCTTGCGCGACCCCGACGGCAATCCGATCTGCCTGTTTCATGCGGGACACAACCGCATCGACCCGCCGTGGAAAGTCGATGCCGACGCCGACGCTGGCGGCTCGACGCAACTCGCATGAACTACATTTCGACTCGCGGCGGTGCTTTCAACGCGGCGGACGGCGGCCCGGCGCGCTTCATGGACATCCTGCTCGAAGGACTCGCGCCCGATGGAGGGCTTGCGATGCCGGCGAGCTATCCGCAGATCACGCGCGAGACGCTGGACATCTGGCGCTATCTGTCTTACCCCGAACTCGCGTTCGAAGTCATACGTCTCTTCGCGACCGACATCCCGGACGCCGACTTGCGTGCGATCGTGATGAAGACCTACACGCCCGAAGCGTTCGGCAGCGTCGAGATCACGCCGATGAAGTCTCTCGCGAAAGTCGAGCCGGGGCTGCAATTGCTCGGCTTGTCGAACGGTCCGACGCTCGCGTTCAAGGATCTCGCGATGGCTTTGCTCGGCAACCTGTTCGAGTACGCGCTTGCGAAGGATGATGCGCATCTGAACATCGTCGGCGCAACCTCGGGAGATACCGGCAGCGCGGCCGAATACGCGATGCGCGGCAAGCGCGGCATTCGCGTCTTCATGTTGTCGCCGGAAGGCCGCATGAGCGCGTTCCAGACCGCGCAGATGTTCTCGCTCGCCGACCCCAACATTCACAACCTCGCGATCGCCGGCGTGTTCGACGATTGTCAGGACATCGTCAAAGCGATCAGCGGCGATGCGACGTTCAAGCGCGAGCACGCGATCGGGACGGTCAATTCGATCAACTGGGCACGCGTGGTCGCGCAAGTCGTCTATTATTTTCGCGGCTACATCGTGGCGACCGCGAGCAACGACGAGCGCGTGTCGTTCACGGTGCCATCGGGCAACTTCGGCAACATCTGCGCGGGCCACATCGCCCGCATGATGGGTTTGCCGATCGATCGCCTCGTGTGCGCGACCAACCAGAACGACGTGCTCGACGAATTCTTTCGCAGCGGCGTCTATCGCGTGCGCAGCGCGGCCGAAACCCACGCGACCAGCAGCCCGAGCATGGACATCAGCAAGGCGTCGAACTTCGAGCGCTTCGTGTTCGATCTGGTCGATCGCGATGCGGCGCGGTTGAAGGACTTGTGGCGGCAACTCGAGCGCGAGGGACGGTTCGACCTGTCGAACTCGCCGCTGTTCGCCGAAGTGTCCGAGCGCTATGGTTTCGCGTCGGGACTATGCGATCACGCCGCGTGCGTTGCGACGATCCGCGAGGTTGCGGCGGCGACGGGTAGGGTGATCGACCCGCACACCGCGGTGGCGGTCAAGGTGGCGCGTGAGCATGTGAACGCGGGCGTGACGATGATCGTTCTCGAAACCGCACAAGCCGCGAAGTTCAACGAGACGATCCGCGAGGCGCTGGGGGTCGATGCGGAAGTCCCGCGCGGTTATCAGGATCTGCTTCGGAGGCCGCAACGCTCAACCCCGTTGCCCGCCGATGTCGATGCGGTGAAGCGTTACGTTGTGGAGCACGCCAGCTAGTCGTCTCCCCGCAATCAAGCCGCGGCCGGCTTCGCAGCAGGCAGTGCGTGCAAGCGCCCATAGTTGTCTTCCAGTCGAACGATGTCGTCTTCACCCAGATAACTGCCCGACTGCACCTCGATCATCTCGAGGTCGATCATGCCGGGGTTCTCGAGTCGATGGACCGTACCCAGCGGGATATAGGTCGATTGATTCTCGGCCAGCATGATGATCTCGGTCCCGCGCGTCACGCGTGCGGTGCCCGAGACCACGACCCAGTGTTCGGCGCGATGGTGATGCATCTGCAGCGACAGGCTCGCGCCGGGTTTGACGACGATGCGCTTGACCTGAAAGCGCGGACCCGCATCGATCGAATCGTAGGTGCCCCAGGGCCGATGGACCTTGCGGTGATTGTCGGCGTGCGGGCGCGAATCGGCCTTCAGGCGCGCCACGATGCGCTTGATGTCCTGGGTCTTGTCCTTCCTCGCGACCAGCACCGCGTCGGCCGTCTCGACCACGATCATGTCGTCGAGGCCGAGGCAGGCGACCAGACGACCTTCGGCGATGACCAGGCTGCCTCGCGTGTCCTCGAGCATCGTGTCGCCTTGCACCGAATTGCCGTCGGCGTCCTTGTCGGATGTGGCCCACACCGCGTCCCACGCGCCGACATCGGACCAGCCCGCGTTGAGCGGCACCACGATGCCGGCAATGCCGAGCTCGGGTGCACTCGCAAGTTTCTCCATCACCGCATAGTCGATCGAATCCGACGGGCAATGATCGAATGCATCGCGGCCGATGCGCACGAAATCGCGATCCATAGCACCTGCCGCCATCGCGCTCTTGCACGCGGCATACATGTCCGGCGCCAGATGTTCGACAGCGCGCAGCCACACGCTCGCCTTCATCATGAACAGGCCGCTGTTCCAGAGGTGCCGGCCGTCCGCGAGATATTTCTGCGCGGTCGCAAGCGGCGGTTTCTCGACGAAGGCCAGCAGCGGCTGCGTCGCCATTCGGTCGCTGTCGGCGCCATCGATTGACGCCTCGATCGACGCTTTGATCGATGTCGCGACTTCGAGATAGCCATAGCCCGTTTCGGGCCGATCGGGAACGATGCCGAAGGTGACCATCGCGCCGCTTTTCGCGGGCTCGATGGCCGCTACGATCGCCGCATGAAAGGCGGCGAGGTCGCGCATCACATGGTCGGCAGGCATCACCAGCAGCAGCGCGTCTTCGTCATCGGACGCCGCGAGCAGGGCCGCAAGCGTCAGCGCCGGCGCGGTATTGCGGCCGAAAGGTTCGAGAAGAATCTTGCCGCCGGTTGCGCCGGCCGAGCGCATCTGCTCGGCGGACAGGAATCGGTACTCCTCGTTGCAGACCACGATCGGTCCGCTGGCTACCGGCATCTGTCCCTTGAAGTGCGCCATGCGCATCGCGGTCGCCTGCAGCATGGTCTCTCCGCCGACCAGCGACAGCAGTTGCTTGGGATACTTCTCGCGCGACATCGGCCACAGGCGCGTGCCCGAACCGCCGGACAAAATGACGGGTTGAAGAATCATCGTTGGCTTTCGGAGTCGGTAGTATCCGCGGGCAACGAGTTTACCCGAGCGAAGCTCGTCCCTCGGCGTTGTCGATCGCGGCGTAGTCGGCGCTCGTTGCGACCATCACGTCGGTGTGTGCACGTCACGCACGAAGCAGGCGGCCCCCGGCATAAAATGCGGTTCATGTCAGCCGTCGTCCAGCCAGCCTCGAAGCCAAGCGATCAACCGCGCGCGCGCGCCATGATGCCGGTCGCCCACGCGCTCGAACGCCTGCTGGCGGCCGTGCCTGCGTGGGGGAACCACGCGGCGCAGACCGAGGAGATCGATACCTTCGACGCGCGCGGCCGAGTCCTCGCGGCCTCGCTGACCTCACGTCTCGACGTCCCCGTCGCCGACAACTCACAGATGGATGGCTATGCGGTGCGCACAGCCGACCTCGCGGGTGCGAGTGCGGACCAGCCCGTGACGCTGCCGATCTCACAACGCATTGCCGCAGGACACGTCGGCGCCGCGCTTGCTGCGGGCAGCGTGGCGCGCATCTTCACCGGCGCATTGACCCCGGCAGGCGCCGATGCGATCGTGATGCAAGAGCAGGCCACGGTGGACCAAGCCGGCTTGCATGTCGCGTTCAGCGCGCAACCAGCGCCGGGCGAATGGGTGCGCCGTCGTGGCGAAGACATCACCAACGGCCTGGTGGTTCTCGAAGCAGGGACGCGGCTCGGCCCCCAGCATCTCGGACTCGCGGCGTCGATCGGAACGGCGCGCGTGTCGGTGATGCGCCGACCGCGCATCGCGATCTTCTCGACCGGCGATGAGCTCGCGATGCCGGGCGAAGTCGCGATCGAAGACTTGAAGCCGGGCGCGCTCTACAACTCGAATCGCTATACGATGCGCGCGCTGATCGAAGCGCTCGGCTGCGAGGTCGTCGATCTGGGCATCGTTCCCGACACGCTCGCGGCCACGCGCGCTGCGCTGGTTCGCGCGGCCGCCGACAGCGATTGCATCGTCACATCGGGCGGCGTGTCGGTCGGTGAAGAAGATCACATCCGTCCCGCGGTTGCGGCCGAGGGTCGCATCGACATGTGGCAACTCGCGATCAAACCGGGCAAGCCGTTCGCATTCGGTGCGGTCGGCGATGCGTTGTTCGTCGGGTTGCCCGGCAACCCGGTGTCGGGCTTCGTGACCTTTCTGGTGTTGGTGCGGCCGTTGCTGTTGCGTCTGCAAGGGATACGCGATGTGACGCCGACCGCGTTCACGATGCGCGCCGATTTCGAGTGGCTGCGGCCCGATCAGCGCCAGGAATATCTGCGCACGCGCATCAATGCGTCGGGCGGACTCGACGTGTTCGTTCATCAGGGTTCGGCCGTGTTGACGTCGACCGTGTGGGCCGATGGCCTCGTGGAGAATCCGCCGGGACAACGCATCGCGAAGGGCGATGCGGTGCGCTTCATTCCGTTTGCCAACCTGATTGGTTGAGTCTTCCATGCGCGTGACGCTGCTCTACTTTGCAAGTCTGCGCGAGGCGCTCGGCGTCGAGCGCGAAACCGTCGAGTTGCCGACCGATGTCGATACCACTTCGCGCGTGCGCGCGTGGCTGCGCACGCGCGGCGACGCATGGGCTCGCGCGTTGGCCGAAGGACGCAACGTGCGCGCGGCGGTCGATCAGCGCATGGTGAATGTGGAGACCACGATCGCGGACGGCGCCGAGGTCGCGTTCTTCCCGCCGGTGACGGGAGGTTGACGATGGCGATCATCGTCAAGGTCCAGACCGAAGACTTCGATGTGGGAGTCGAACTCGCGGCCTTGCGCGTCGGCAAGCCCGAGGTCGGAGCTCTTGCGAGCTTCGTCGGCATCGTGCGCGAGGTGAATGACGATGCGCGCGTAAACACACTCACGCTCGAGCACTATCCCGGCATGACCGAGCGTTCGATAGAGACGATTTGCGACGAGGCCTGCGCGCGCTGGTCGCTGTTCGATGTCACGGTGATCCATCGCTACGGCACGCTCACGCCGACCGACCAGATCGTGCTGGTCGCCACCAGTTCGGCGCATCGCGGCGACGCGCTCGAAGCCTGCGGCTTCATCATGGATTTCCTGAAGACGCAAGCGCCGTTCTGGAAAAAGGAAAGCACAACTTCGGGTGAGCGTTGGGTCGATGCGCGCGCGAGCGACGATCAGGCGCTGGCGCGCTGGGTCGATGGCGATACGAGCCCGGAGAGCAACCTGCCGCCATCGAACCAGCGCGCTGCATGAGTCCGTTCACCGGCATCGGCTTCGTCGCGGTGGGCGTTGGCGCCGCATTCGGCGCGTGGCTGCGCTGGGCGTTGTCGCATGGTCTCAATCCGGTGATGCCGCAAGTGCCGCTGGGCACGCTGGTTGCGAACCTCGGCGGCGGCTTCGCGATCGGCGCGACGATCGCGTATCTCGGCGCGCACGACGAGCTCTCGCCCGCGTGGAGGCTCTTCATCGTGACCGGCTTTCTCGGCGGCCTGACGAC
>JBBSEF010000025.1:0-37294 GCA_038240015.1 Burkholderiales bacterium | reverse complement strand
TCGACATCCATCAAGCTGAGCACAATCCAGGCCCCTGTCGCGCTCGCCACCCACGCCGCCAGGTTGATCGCGAACGACAGCGCGACGCGCCCGCGTCGCGCATAGATCGCGCGCAGTTCGGCGCCGATCTCCTCTGTGGCGGCGACGAAACCTGGCAACACATGCTGCCCGATTCTCCCCGCCAACGGCAGGATCCACCTTGGTGCCAAGGCGAACACGCCCATGATTGCTATCATGATAGCGCCGCCGACGAACACCAACGTGCGCAGCGACCGAGCCTCGCCCCCGCCCATCAAGATCGATGCAACGATGGCGACGCCGAACAACGTGAAGATCAACTGGCTCGCCATCTCGGTCGTCAAGTCGACGATCAGCGACGCATAGACGCGCGAGCTCGCGATGCCTTTCGCGGTCAACATGCGCGCGCTGACGACGATCCCACCGATCTGCGAGAAGGGCAGCAAGTCCGACGCCGCCTCGCGCATCAACCGCGCCCACGTGAACAGTCCGAGCCGCGGCAGGCGCTCTCCCACCGCGGCGGCGAGCCACGCGGCGCCGAGCAAGCCGAACACACCCAGCGAGTAAACGCAATAGAGGAGGAAGCCCGCAACGCCTAGCCGCCGCGCGATCGCGATGATGCTGTCGAGGCCGGCCGAACCGAACGCCCACACCGCTGCGGCCAGCCCGAGCAAGGTCGCGAGCAGTATTGCTGCACGGGCATAGGATTTCAGACGCGCGCTCCCGCCTCGTCGTGTGCGATGAAAGATGCGAGGCGCGTCAACGCGGATCGATAAGTGTCGTGCACGTTGAGCGTCACGCGTTTTCTCCTCGCAAACTGGCGAAGCTTCCCAGTCGCGCGCCGCGCGTCGATACCGCCGCCCTTGAGGCCGGGTCGAGCAGCCCTTCGAGTTCGGCTCGATGACGATAGCCCGGACCATGGCCGGGAAAATCGTCGCGCGTCGCGGGATGAAGATAGATCTCGTTCAAACCTTCGTGCAGCGCGACGCCCGCAGCCCGGATTCGCTCGGCGGTCATGTGCCCCGTGTCGACGAGACCGAAGACGCGGTCTGGCGTCACCATGCCGCGCCGCCTCGCCCGATGGCGAAGCGATCGCGCGAACGGCGCAGCCAACCAGCCCGAACCGCGCGGCCGGCCCGGCTCGACCGGTGCGCGCAGAGCGCGCACGCCATGGCGCATGGCGGCGTCCAGCACCATTCCCGCGATCGACGGATGGACGTGGAAGTGCTTGTGCGCGTTGACGTGATCGAACGCGAGCCCGGTCGCGGAGAAGGCGGCAAACTGCGCCTCGATCTCCGCGCGCAATTGACGCCGCACCCGCGCGCTCAGTGCGATGCGCAAGCCCACCAGCGCCATGTTGGTCAGAAACATCCCGTGTTGATCAACCAGGCCAGGGACCTGCTCTACCGGCAGCGTCGGTCGTCCTTCCACGAGCACCAGATGCAGCCCCACGCCAAGGCGCGGCAAGCGCCGAGCGCGCTCGACCGCATCGGCCGCGGCGGGTGCGCCAACCATCAGGCTCGCGGCAGTGAGTATGCCTTCGCGATGCGCCAGCTCGACCGCTTCGTTCACTTCGATCGCCGCACCGAAATCATCGGCGGTCACGACCAGCGACGTCACGCGGCCTCTTTGCGCCGACGCAGGAATTCGAAGAACTCGAGGCCCTCCCGCAGGCGGCGCTTCATCATGTCGAAGTCGCGCAGCATCTCGCCGACGATCGCGCCGATCTTGCGCGGGCGAAAGTAGAAGCGCTTGTAGAACTCTTCCACCTTGTCGAAGATCACCGACGCAGGCAAATGCGGATAGCTCAACTGCGCGATCTGGATGCCGCCCTTGGTCAACAGCTGAGCGGTGCTGTCGAACCAGCCGTTCTCGGTCGCCTGGCTGTAGAGGAAGGTGCCGGGATAAGGCGCCGCCAGCGACACCTGGATCGTGTACGGATCGATCTCCATCGCGTAGCGGATCGTCTCTTCGATCGTCTCCTCTGACTCGCCGGGAAGCCCGAGGATGAAGGTGCCGTGGATGACGATGCCGAGCGCATGACAGTCCTTCGTGAACTGCCGCGCGACATCGACGCGCAGGCCCTTCTTGATGTTGTGCAGGATCTTCTGATTGCCGCTCTCGTAGCCGACCAGCAGCAGACGCAGGCCGTTGTCCTTCATCACCTTCAAGGACTTGTGCGGCACGTTCGCCTTGGCGTTGCAAGACCAAACGACACCGAGCTTGCCGAGCTCGACGGCCAGCGCTTCGACGCGCGGAAGGTTGTCGGTGAGCGTGTCGTCGTCGAAGAAGATCTCCTTGACCTCGGGCATCTCGCGCATCACGTAATTCACTTCCTCGATCACGTGCGGGATCGAGCGCGTGCGGTAGTTGTGGCCACCGACCGTCTGCGGCCACAGGCAGAACGTGCAGCGGCTCTTGCAGCCGCGGCCGGTATAGAAGCTCACGTAAGGATGCTTGAGGTAGCCGCCGAAATATTTTTCGATCTTCAGGTCGCGCTTGTAGATCGGGCTCACGAAGGGCAGCGAGTCCATGTCCTCGAGCACTGCGCGATCCGGGTTGTGGACGATCTCGCCGGCTTCGCTGCGGTAGCTGATGCCCTTGATGTCGCTGAACGGAAGACCGTCGGCGACGTCCTTGATGGTGAAGTCGAACTCGTTGCGCGCGACGAAGTCGATTGCGGTCGAGGCCGCAAGCGATCCCTGCGCGTCCACCGCGACCTTGGCGCCGATCATGCCGATCTTGAGCGCGGGGTTGAGCTCTTTGAAAAGCTCGGCGGTATGAACGTCCTGGCGGAACGATGGCGTCGACGTGTGGATGACGATGAGGTCGCGCTCGAACGCCTCGTGCTTGATGTCGTCGAAGCTCAGATCGTGCGCGGGCGCGTCGATCAGCTTCGACCCAGCGACCAGCGCAGCCGGTTGCGCGAGCCAGGTCGGATACCAGAACGACTTCACCTCGCGCTTCATCTGGTAGCGCGCGCCCGCGCCGCCGTCGTAACCATCGAACGAGGGAGCCTGGAGAAAAAGCGAACGCATCATGCGATGAACTCCTCGTGTCTACTATCGGGCCGCGATCCGGCCGCCTGCGGTCATTCTAAGCCGTCTGCCGCGCCAACTGATCGAGCGGATGAAGAAGGTGGCGACGAACACGCCTAGCGTCAGGCAGTCGCGCAGCGGCAGCAACCAGAGCGAAGTGGTCTGTGTGCCGACTTGTCGATCGACCATACGGGCGAGAAGTACGCGGGAGACCAGCGCAAGGAGCAGCAGTATCCCGCCGGCGACAGGGGCAGGCAAGAGCAGCGCGCCCAACAGCGCGAGGGGAAACGGCATACCGATCACGGATGCCGCGTAGGCCACGGGTACGAGGTCGCGCACGGTGGCGCCCCACCGCAGCTCGTGTAGCCACAGTTCGACGAAGCTCGTTTCGGCCGATGCGTGCGTGACGAGTAGCTGCGGCGCCGCAACCTTCAGCCCCAACGCGCGTATGGCTTCGCCGATCGCATAGTCGTCGGCGAGGACGTCGGCAAAACGCGCGAAGCCGCCGATCCCATCGAGCGTCGTGCGCGTGAGCGCGATCGTCGATCCCATGCACGGTTGCGCGAGTCCCATTGCGACTGCGAACACGACGCCCGGCAAGAACTGGTAGCTGAGTCCCGCCGCCCCCAGCTGCGACCAGAAACCCGCATCGCCGCGCCCGCGAAAAAGCACGGTGACCGCTCCGACTCCCGGCGCGTCGAGCGCTGCGAGAACGCGGGCCAGATAGTCGGGAGTTGCGACCATGTCGCTGTCGCTGACGACGACGATCGGATGCGCGGCATGCTCGTCCATGTTGATCAGGTTCGATATCTTGCCGCTCGCGCCGTGACGCGCGGGCGAGACGATCAGTGAGATGGCCCTGTCTGCCGAGGATCCTGCCCGGGATCGTCGCAGCGACTCGACCGCTTCGATCGCGGGATCGTCACTGCGTTCCACACCGCACACGAGCTGGATCGGACCGTCGTGGTCCTGCGCGAGGAAGCTCGCCAGGTTGGCCTCGAGGCACGGCTCTGCGCCGTAGAGCGGCTTCAAGAGAGTCACCGCATCCGAGCGGCGAACGATGCGCTCTTGCCTTTCGAAGAATCGTCGGAATACGATCGCCGCCGCTACCGTATAGACGCTGCCGAGGGCGGCCAGTATCAGCAGGAGCCAGCCCGATATCCACAGCGTTGTCGCGAGGACTGCGTGCATGGCGGTGACTAATTCCGGGTGGTGAGGTGAGGGAGCAGACCGAGTGGAACCGCTCTTGATCCACCGGAGCGTAACGCCGGAGGTAGTCGAGTGGACAACGATCCGAGGTTCACCGCCCTTCACTACCCCTTCATCAATCCCTTCATTTTTTTTCTACCCTCCGCATTGGTCGCTCGCCACGCTTTCAACGCCAGCGCGAGAAACTGCTGCTCGGACGCCGTCAGTCCCTGACTCGCCCGCTCTTGGTCGAGCCACCCGGCTTCCTGCTTGCACGCCGCTTCGATCTGTCGCGCGAGCTTGTCGCCGATCGGCCGGCTGCTCTTGATCTGGCTCCACATGCTGGGGCTGATCTGCAGCCGCTGCGCGAAGGTCTGCTCGAGCCCTTTCGGCGCGACGCCCACGCGCATCTGATCCTCGGCGAATTGCTGGAAGAGCGTGAGCACGTTCTGACGGCGATTGACGGTGATGTTCGACACGATGCGTTGCGAGTTGGAGACGGATGCTGCAAAAAGATTGTCGCACCCTCTTGACGCAAAAGTGAAGACTCTTTACACTTCGCCTCTTCGTCGCGGCTCCCTCGGTTTCAATCTGCGGCGACACCGATTTCAAAGATTCCATCCGACCCATTCATCGACTCACTTGATCGACTAACGCACCGTGAACCGTCTCAGCCAACTCCACCATCGCTCGCTGCCCGCGCAGGGCTGGCTTGCGTCTGTGCGCGCTGCGTCGGCGATGGCAATCGGTTGTGCCGGGTTGGTTGCGGATTCGCGAGTCGTCGCGCAGAACGAGACGACGAATGGAATGGTTCCGGGAGAGGGTAGCGCGTAGCCGCACCTTCACACTCGATGTTTCGAGGCCCGGATCCCTGCGAAGGAATCCGGGCTTTTTGTTTTGGCTTGCAGTTTCGTGGGTTGGTTTGGTTCGTCTCATTGCGGGTGTGTTTGAACACCACGGCCGGACGCGTCCCCATCAGCGAGGGGCGGCCGGGATGTGCGCCGCCAGGGCATCGGCGTCGTGCAGCGAGGGCGCTGGGCAGTCTTTGCACTCGCGTTCGAGCACAACCGCAATGGGATCGTCGAATCGAATCGGCCCGGCACCGACGATGCATGTGAAGCGATGTGGGGCGATGTGAAGAACGCCGGGGTCCGGCAAACCAGGGAAGGAGCGTGCGATGAATAACGAAAACCTCAACGAAAAAACCAACCGTGGCGCCATCCGGCCGCTCATCGTTCGCCGTCAGCAAGGAGAAATAAAAATGAAAGCCCATGAAAAATTGATTCGCATCATCGGCCGCCTCATCGGCCGTTTCGCGGTCGGCGTCGGCTCGGCGCTCGCCGTGGTATGCGTCGTCGCGATCGTGTCGAGCGCTCCTGCGCTCGGGCCGACCCCGGTCGTGCAACCGGCGGAAGTGATTCGCCTCGATCCGGTGATCGTGACCATCGCGGCCGAGCGCTTCGACGCTATCCGCGCGGAAGAGGACGGTGCGTCGAGACTGGTTCACGTTTACGGCAGCGGGCCGAAAAAGGTGTAGTACGAAGGCGCCGCACGCAGCCGCGGTTGTAGAAGAGCGTCGATCGAAAGGTCGACGCTTTTTTTAAGCTCGCAGTGCGCGACCGCTGATCAACGCGCAGGCGCCGCCGTGGCGGCCGGACGAGAAGCGTAGTAAGCCGCTATCGAAGCCATTTCAGCGGCGGTCATCTGCCGTGCGACGTTGCGCATCTGGCCGTTGATGTCGTTGTGCCGCGAGCCCTTTGCGAAGTTCGCAAGCTGCGTGACCGCGTATAGCTCCGGCGTGCCCTCCAACCACGGACTGCCGGTCTTGCGGTCGATGCCTCCGTGGCAGGACGCGCAAGGCGCGATGTTGCGTATCGGGTCGCCCACCTTGACGAGCGGCGGCACGGCGTCGTCGCTGCCGATCGGCCGTGCCGCTCGCGGCAGGAACGCGTAGTACGCCGCGAGTTCGCGCATGTCGCGCTCGCTCAGATCCTTGACCAGCAATTCCATCACGACGTTCTGCCGCTGCCCGGTCCTGAAATCGCGCAGTTGCTTGTAGACCACCTCGGGATATTGGCCAGCAAGGTTCGGCGCCTCGGCTTCGCTCACGCCCCGTGCGCCGTGGCACACCGTGCATTGCATGGCCAGTGTCGCGCCGCGGCCGATCTCGACTGCGTCGGCTTGCCGAAGGAAGTCCGGTGTCAACACGACGTCGCTGGATGCGCGCGCGGACACGCCGGCCGGACCCCGGTACCAACGCGTCGGAACGCCGGCGGCGCGACAGATCATCGCCCACAGGCCATCGGCCGACAGGTCCTTGTGCACCGATGGAAGCCATATGAAACCGATGAGGAGCGATGCAACCACCGTCGTGATCACGCCGCCAACGCCCCACATCAACCAGGAGCTGCGCCAAGCGATGAGCCGTTCGTGACTCACCGCATGCCCCCGATAGGGACTGCCGGCACCGAGCTTTCCGGCGTAGCGATCAACTGTGCGATCGGGTAACCGTAGTTGGTGATCGTCAGAAAAATCATCAGAGCGATCCACACCGCGAAGCCGTTCAGCGCCGCTGGCACGCGGTCCGGCGGGTGCGCAGCAGTGGCGAAGCGGAAGGCCTCGGGATTCGCACGCGGCGAACGATGCGCCCGGAAGATGATCCACATGAACAGCAGCGCCGAGATCACCAGGATCGCGCCGCCGATCACCGAGACGATCACGCCCCATGCCTGCGGTTGGATGTCGGGGTGGGTGTAGTCGAAGTAGGCCATGCGCCTGGGCATGCCGAGCAGGCCGACGAAATGCCATGGAATCGTCAGCACCATCATGCCGATGAACCAGAGCCACAGTTGCGTGCGCATCAGCACCTGTGGCATCGCCGCGCATTGTGTGAGCTGCGGCCACAGCTCGTAGGCGATCACGAAATACATGATGACGATCGCGCCCGCGAAAATCAGATGGAAGTGTCCCGTCACCCACTGCGTGTTGTGGATGGTCTCGTTCATCTGCATGCTCATGTTGATGAGCCCGCCCGCACCGCCGAAGCCCAGCATGATGAAAGAGAAAGTCACGGCCAGCATCGTCGGGTTCTTCCAGGGCAATGCCTTGACCCAGCCGAATGCACCTTTGCCACCGCGCAGGCGCGCGGCGATCTCGACCGAAGCGACGATCGTGAAGACTGTCAGGAAGGTCGGCACCGACACCATCGCGGTGAACACTGCATGCATGAACTTGAAGCCGGCTCCCACCTGCGGATCGGCAAACAGATGGTGAATTCCGATCGGCATCGAGAACACGAGAAAGAGAACGAAGGCCACGCGTCCCATCGTGTCGCTGTAGAGCCGCCCGCCGATCGCGCGCGGCACCAGGGTGTAGAAGGCGATATAGGTCGGCATCAACCAGAAATACACGATGGCGTGCAGGGTCCATGAGAAGAACACGCGTGACAGGCCCGCGTCGATGGTCGTCTTCCAACCGAAGGACACCGGCAGGATCAGGAAGATGATCTCGACTGCCGCACCCACCGCCGTCCAGGCCCAGAGGTAGGCGCCTGCGACGTTGCCGAACATCGCCAGCGGCACCGGCTTGCCGGGGTGATCTTTCTTCCAGCGGTGGAGGTTGATCGCCATCAGTGCGACCCAGATCCACGAGCCGACCACGACCAGCACCACGCCAAGGTAGTAGAAGACGTTGCCGATCATCGGCGGATAGAAGGTATAGAGCAGCGACGCCTTGCCGATCGCGATCGGCACCGAAGCCATCACCGCGCCCACGACCACCAGCCAGAAGCCAGCCCACGCCCATTTCAGACCGATCAGAGGGCGAGCCAGTGAGATCTCGGTGATCGCATAGCCGAAGCCCATGGCAATCAGCGTCGGAAACACGTAGGCCATCACCGTGCCGTGTGCCGTGACCGATCGGTAATAAAGCTCGGGGTTGCCAATCCAGGCGCTCAGCGGACTGCGCACGAACATCTGCCACTCGCCCAGCACGATCGCGATTGCGAATGCGCCGAAGGCGATCCAGAAATGCGCGAGCACCAGTTTCTTACTGAGGAACACAGCTCATCCTTCGGTTCTTGGTGGCTCGCGTCAGGAACGCGTTGCGCTCGAGCACCTGCACCTTTGCCCACATGCCTTCATGGCCCGTGCCGCAGAACTCATGGCACGGCATCAACTGTTCGCCGGGCGTCTTGAAGGTCGTCGTGAAGGTCGCGATGAAGCCGGGAACCAGCATCGTATTGACGTTGCTCTTGCCGACGATGAAACCGTGGATCACGTCGGAACTGGTGCCGCGAAACGTGACCGGCATGTCGGCTGGCACCACGATGCATTGGGGCGTGAACGAATACTGCTGCCCGATCAGACGCACTACGACCTTGCCGTCGTCTTCTACCGCGGTACCGAGGTTGCTCTCGATGAACTCACCCGCGATGTGCAGGGTGCTCGGATCGATCGTCTCGACGCGCGACGGGGGCATTGCAGCCCAATGCAAGGCGGTGAAGATCATGACGAGGACCAGCAGGGCGATGATCAGGCCGACCACGATCGCCCAGCGCTTTTCCACGCGCGCGGCCACGCTTTCGGCGCCGTCGGCTGGCATCTGCGATGAGGTATCGGGCATCGGTTCCTATTGCACGATGCCGCGCGGCAGGTAGATGAACAGGTAGAAGCCGATGACCATCGCCACTACCAGCGCGGTTGCGACGCCGGCCACGGCGACCGCGCCTGACGCGCCTTCGCGCACGATCTGGTCGACTGCGTCCTGGTCGGCTTCGTCGCCGGAGTCCGCGTGCTGTGGAAGTTGGTTCATCGAGAAGTCGCGAGAGGAGTCAATCCAGTTTCGCCGATCGAATTTCATTGGCCTGCTTCGGCGCCACCGGCAGGCCGCGGTTGTTCCACGAGACGCGGATATAGGTCACTACTGCGGCGATCTCCTCGTCGTTCAACAAGTGCGCGAATGGCGGCATGCCGTGCGGCCGCAGATTCTTGCCGGTACCGGGCCCGTAGCCGCCGTTGAGCACCATGCGGATCGCGTTGACCGGCGACTCCATCTCGATCGATTGATTGTTGGCCAGTGGCGGATACGCGGGTGGTGCGCCCTTCCCGTCGTCGCGGTGGCACATCGCGCACTGTGCGGTGTAGATCTTGCGGCCGAGTTCAATCACCCGCGGCTGCACCAACTGCGCGAGGTTGGGGCCTTCGTGGGCAGTCTCGTCCGATGTCAACGCCTTCAGATAGATCGCCATCGCCCGCACGTCTTCGTCGCGCATGTATTGCAGGCTGTTGTAGACCACCTCGGCCATGGGCCCATAAACAGTCCCCCGATGCGAGACGCCCCGTTGCAAGAGGTCGACGATGTCTTCGATCTTCCAGTCGCCCAGGCCTGCTTCGCGGTTCGACGTGAGCGAGGGCGCATACCAGTTCTGGTTCGGGATCATGCCGCCCTGGAAGGCTTTCGATTCACTCGACCCACCCAGCGCGTTGATCGCGGTGTGGCACATCGAGCAATGCCCCAGGCCCTGAACCAGATAGGCGCCACGATTCCATTCCGCGTTCTGCTTTGGGTCGGACCGGTATTCGCCCTCGGTGAAATAGAGCGCGCGCCAGCCGGTGAGCAACTGCCGCTTGTTGTACGGGAAACGCAACTCGTGCGGGCGATTTGCCTGACGAACTGGCGGCGTCGACATCAGGTAGGCATAGATCGCGTCCGAGTCTGCGCGCGTCACTTTGGTGTACGCGGCGAAGGGCATCGCGGGGTACAGCAGCGTGCCGTCCTTCGAGCGTCCCTGATGCATGGTCTTGTAGAAGTCCTCGGCGCTCCACTTGCCGATGCCAGTCTGATCATCGGGCGTGATGTTGGGCACGTAGAGATTGCCGAATGGCGTGGCCATCGCGCGGCCGCCGACGAACTGAATGCCGCCGGGTTTGGTGTGGCAGGCCACGCAGTCCCCCGCACGCGCGAGATACTCGCCCTTCTTGATGAGGTCGGTCGTACTCTGCGCAACACTCGCGGTGGCGAAACCGAACAGGACTGCGAACAGGGCTGCAAACAGGGCTGCAACCAGCAGGCCAGGTAAACCGTGTCGTGCTTCGGTTCTCATGCTCCGCCTTCACCTACGGTTGGCTGCCGCAGGCCAGCGGCGTGCGCACGGTGTTGCGGGAAGCCGGCGACGGATCGGCCGGAGCCGGACGCGAAGCGAGCCACGCGGAGACGTTCGCGATGTCGCTGTCGGTCAGGCGACTGGCAACGCGTTGCATACAGTCGGGCGGCGCGGCATGCCGCTCCTTCGATCGCCAGCGCGTCAACTGCGCCGCCAGATAGTTGCTGCGCAAGCCCACCAGCGCGGGGATGCCCGGCTCCATGCCGGTCAACGCGGCGCCATGACAGGCGATGCAGGCGGGGATCTGTTTGGCCGCGTCGCCTTGCGTCGCCAGCCGCGCACCGATCTCCAGCATGGCGGCAGGCAAGGTCGGCGTGGCGGGAGGGAAATAGGGTGGTCGCTCCTTCGAGAAGTACTCGGCGATTTCGTGCAGATAGGCGTCCGGAAGATAGGCCACCAGATAATTCATCGGCGCGTATTTGCGAGTGCCGTCACGAAAGGACACCAGCTGGTTGTACAGATAGCCCGCGGGCTTGCCGGCAAGACGTGGGAAGTAATCATTGCCGGTTCCCTGGCCGCGCTGACCGTGGCAGGTGGTGCAGCCCTGCACTCGCGCTTCGATCGAGTCGAGCACCTTGAACGCAGGTGTCGCGGCATCGTCGGCATGGGTCGGCCAGGGTGCCAGCAGCAGCATGGCGGCCAAGGCCAAATCCTTGCGGGATGTCGGATGTTTGTTCGGCATCGGGTGCCTAGCATGGACTCGAATCATTTTTAACGGGTCAACGATGCGCTCCCATTGTTAATTGTCAATCAGCGGACGAACCAAGCGGCTCTCGTGTCGAACTGCGGGCGCGGCGAGCAGGCCGCAGCGACTCAAGCGACCAGGTCGGATGGTTTACTGGATCGAGATCGTCGAGCCGGCGCGCTTGAAGAACCTGGGTCGCTGATCGAGAGGCGTCGCGTCTGCGTCGCGTCTGCGTCACTAATGCGCGGCTTGCATGCGTAGCCGTCGCGCCGCTTCCTCGAACCGTGCATCGTCGATCTCGCTCATCACGCCTTCGACATCGACCGCGCCCAGCCTGTGTTCGAAGCGACCCGTGAGCACGACATCGACGTCGAGCAGCCCGCGTTGATACAGGTCCCAGATCTCGTGGCCATGATCTGCGTGCAATAGCTCGGGCGCGAATCGGCCGAAGAAGCCGCGCAGATTGGCGACATCGCGCAACAACATGCGCTTCGCGTGATTGTTGCCGGCCGCGTCCACGGCCTGCGGCAGATCGATGATCACCGGCCCGTCCTCTGCGAGCAGCACGTTGAACTCCGACAGGTCGCCGTGCACGATGCCCGCGCACAGCATGCGAACCACTTGCGTCAACAAGGTCGAGTGGTGGGTCCGCGCCTCTTCGGGCGTGAACGCCACGTCGTTCAGGCGCGGGGCCGCGTCGCCGTGCGCGTCGGTGACCAGCTCCATCAACAGCACGCCGTCGCAGAAGTTGTACGGCTGCGGCACGCGCACGCCCGCAGTGGCCAGTCGATGGAGCGCATCGACTTCGGCGCTTTGCCACGCCGCCTCGGTCGCCTGACGACCGAAGCGCGTGCCTTTGGCCATCGCACGCGCGGCCCGCGTGTTCTTGACCTTGCGGTTCTCGGTGTAGTCCACGGCCTGACGGAAGCTGCGCTCGGTGGCGTCTTTGTAGACCTTCGCGCAGCGCGTCTGATCGCCGCTGCGCACGACATAGACCATCGCTTCCTTGCCGCTCATCAACTGGCGTACGACGGTGTCAATCAGGCCTTCTTCGATCAATGATTGCAAACGCTTGGGTGTCTTCATGGGCGCCATTCTGCGCCGCGACCGACGCAGCCCGTTTCAGACGGTCTTCGTCGCATGCGGATCGATCGCGCTGCTCGCATCCGCCTTGCCATCCACGCTCCCGTCGAGAGAGAACTTGCTCTCCGGCTGCATGCGAAACGCAAGCACCACGCCCACGCCCATCAACACCATGCTGCCCACGAACGGCAGTTCCCAGTTGCCGGTCTTGTCGATCAGGTAGCCGCCGATCACGGGGCTGATGATCGCAGCGAGCGCCGAGCCGGTATTCATCATGCCGCTCGCGGTGCCCGAGAACTCGGGTGCGATGTCCATCGGAATCGCCCACATCGGGCCGATCGTCATCTCGGCGAAGAAGAAGCCGAACGAGAGACACGCAAGCGATACATAGAGCTGGTGCGTGAACAGAAGCGGGATCAGTGACAGCAAGGTGAGCGCCATGAACACCGCGACCATCCAGCTTCGCGCGCGGTGCAGGCTGCCGGTACGCACCAGGATCTTGTCGGTGACGATGCCGCCCAAAGTGTCGCCGACCACGCCGGCGAAGAAGACGCTCGATGCGAAGATCGCCGACTTCTTCAGGTCGAGGCTGTAGCTGTGCAGGAAGTATTGCGGGATCCAGCTGAGAAACAACCACAACGTCCATCCGTAGCAGAAGTAGACGATGGTGACGGGCATCATGCGCTTGAAGAGAGGGCCCCACGGCACCTTCACGTTCTTCGATTGCGGCACCGGCAGGAAGGCGAGCTCGGCCTCGGTGATGCGCGGATGGTCCTTCGGTTTTTCGGTGAAGGTCAGCGCCCACAGGCCGACCCATACGAAGCTCAACGCCGCGCACGCATAGAACGATTCGCGCCAGCCGTAAGTGGCCATGATCGCGACCACCGCCGCGGGCGCCACGGCGTTGCCGATGCGGGCGGCGGCATGGGTGATGCCCTGCGCGAAGCCGCGCTTTTCTTTCGCGACCCAGCGCGACATGGCCGACGTGGCCGCAGGGAAAGTCGCGCCTTCGCCGAGACCGAGCAGCACGCGCGCGACCACCAGCGAGATCAGTCCTCCGGCCAGTCCCGTCAATACCGTGGCCGCAGCCCAGATCAGGCCGCACACGATCAACGTCCGGCGCGCGCCGAAGCGATCGCTGACCCAGCCGCCGATGATCTGGAAGATCAGATAGGGATAGGCGAATGCCGAGAAGACGAAGCCGATCTCGGTCTTGTTGAGGTTGAAGTCCTTGCCGAAGCCGGCGGCCGCCGTACTCACATTCACGCGATCGAGATAGGTGATGAAGTACATCAGGCACAGCAGCACGAGAACGACATTGGTCGCGCGAAACAGCTTCATCCTGGTCTCCGTATTTTTTGTGTCGAACGCTTCAATACGATCAAGCCGCTTTCTTGAGCGGAAGCTGTGCGGCGTGGTTTGCGAAGTGCTCCATCGCTGCCTGAACGCCGCTGCCCGCGAGCGAGACGCCGGCAAGCTTCAGACCCATCTCGCAGCCGGCCAGCGTGCCGAGCAGCGTGAGGTCGTTGCTGTCGCCGAGGTGGCCGATGCGGAACATGCGGCCTTTCAACTTGCCAAGGCCCGTGCCCAGCGACATGTCGAAGCGTTCGTAGATGAGGCGACGTACTGCGTCGGCGTCGATGCCGACGGGCATGATCACGCCGGTCAACACGGGCGAATAGACCGAAGGGTCGGCGCACTGAATCGGCAGACCCCACGCATTGGCCGCAGCGCGCACGCCCGCGCCCCAACGTTGATGACGAGCGAACACATGGTCGAGGCCCTCTTCGGCGATCATGTCCAGCGATTCGGACAGGCCGTAGAGCAGGTTGGTGTTGGGCGTGTACGGCCAATAGCCATCCTTGTTCATCTCGACGATTTCGTCCCACGCCCAGAACGCGCGCGGCAGCTTCGCGGTCTTCATCGCGTCCAGCGCGCGCGGTGAGATCGCGTTGAAGCTGATGCCCGGCGGCAGCATCAGGCCCTTCTGCGATCCGCTCACCGAGACATCGACGCCCCATTCGTCGTGCCGGTAGTCGGCGCTGGCGAGACCCGAGATGGTGTCGACCATCAACAGCGCCGGATGCGACGCCGCGGTGATCGCCTTCCTCACCGCTGCGATGTCGGACGTGACGCCGGTCGAGGTTTCGTTGTGCACTACGCACACGGCCTTGATGAGATGGGCCGTGTCCTTGCGCAGCCGCTCTTCGATCAGGTCGGCCTGCACGCCGCGACGCCAGCTCGGCGCATTCGGGAGGTGTTCGTCGCTGCCGCTGTACGCGAGGAACTCGGTCGACAGGCCCAGACGCGTCGCCATGTTCTGCCACAGCGATGCGAAGTGTCCGCTCTCGTACATCAGCACGCGGTCGCCGGGGCTCAGGGTGTTCGACAGCGCCGCTTCCCACGCGCCGGTGCCGGACGCCGGATAGATGACGACCGGATGTTTCGTCTGGAAGATTTCGCGGATGCCCTTCAACACCTTCATGCCGAGCGCGCCGAATTCGGGGCCGCGATGATCGATCGTGGGCAGGCTGATCGCGCGCAGGATACGGTCGGGCACCGGGCTCGGTCCCGGGATCTGAAGGAAGTGCCGCCCGGCGGGATGGAAGTCGAGCTTCTGCATGGAGTCTCCTGATGCGCCGGCATTTTGCATGCAATATACAAAGCGCGCAAGCAGTTCCAGACGAATACGGCGTTGGCGGATAAATGAAATGCATGCAAAAATGCGCGAGGAGAAAAAAGCATGGCCGAAGTCATTTCGATCCTGAGACTCTCGCTGCACGATCAGGTCGCTGCGCGACTGCGCACGATGCTGATCGAGGGGCAGATCCCGCCGGGAGCGAAGCTGAACGAACGCGAGTTATGCACGCGCCTGCACGTGTCGCGCACGCCGCTGCGCGAAGCGATCAAGCTGCTCGGCGCCGAAGGCCTGGTCGATCTGTTGCCCAATCGCGGCGCGGTCGCCGTTAAGCTGACCGAGGCCGACGTGAGCGATACCTTCGAAGTCCTCGCGATACTCGAAGGAACGTCGGGCGAGCTCGCGGCGCAGCGCATCACCGACGACGAGCTCGCCGAGATGCGCGCATTGCATTACGAAATGCTGGCCTGCTATTCACGACGCGATCTGTCGGGCTATTACCGCTTCAACGCAAGCATTCATTCCGCGATCAATGCCGCGGCCAAGAATCCGGTGCTCTCCGGGATCTATCGTTCGATCAACGCGCGCGTGCAGTCGCTGCGCTTTCGCACCAACCAGAACGAGAAGAAGTGGAAGCTCGCCGTCAAGCAACACGAGGCGATGATCGACGCGCTCGATGCGCGCGACGGCGGCCGCCTGCGCGACATCCTGATGGAGCACATGCATCACAAGCGCGACAGCGTCCTCGCCCTGTTGCGCGCGGGCGAGATCTACCCTGAAGCGGCGAAGGCCTGACGTCGCATGCGGGTTGATTCGAAGCAGACACTGATGCCGCGCGGCGCGGGTTCGCCATCCAACGACTTGAACGAAACGGCCGAAGCGCTCGCCCGGCGTCTGCGCGCCGAGACCGAAGGCGAGGTGCTGTTCGACATCGCCTCGCGCGGACGCTATGCGACCGATGCATCGATCTACCAGATCATGCCGGTCGGTGTGCTCGTCCCCAAGACCGAACGCGACGTGACGAATGCGATAGCGATCGCGCGCGACCTCGAGGTGCCTATCCTGCCGCGCGGCGCCGGCACCAGTCAGTGCGGACAGACCACCGGCGCGGCGCTGGTGATCGACGGCAGCAAGCATCTGCGGCGCGTGCTCGAAGTCGATATCGAAGCGCGCACCGCCACGGTCGAGCCGGGACTGGTGCTCGATCATTTGAACGCGCAGCTCAAGCCACATGGGCTCTGGTACCCGGTCGACGTGTCCACCAGCGCGCAGGCCACGCTTGGCGGCATGGCGGGCAACAACTCGTGCGGCTCGCGCTCGATCGCGTACGGCAACATGGTTCACAACGTGCTGGGCATCAGCGCGTGGTTGTCGGATGGATCGCTGATCGACTTCGGACCGGTGGCCGGCCTCGGCGCGCAAGCCGCGGGCATCGCGGACTTCGTTCGCGAACTGGCCGTCGCGCGTCGCGACGAGATCGCAGAACGCTGGCCCAAGGTCATGCGTCGCGTCGGCGGCTACAACCTCGACATCTTCGACGCGCAAAGCGAGCGGCCGTACACAGCGGACGGCAGCGTCAACCTCGCGCATCTGCTGGTGGGTTCCGAAGGCACGCTCGCGTACACCAGGAGCCTGACGCTGCGATTGTCCGAGGTGCCGCGCGCGAAGGTGCTCGGGGTCGTCAACTTCCCCACCTTCCACGCAGCGATGAATGCGGCTCAGCACATCGTGAAGCTCGAGCCGACCGCGGTCGAGCTGGTCGATCGCACGATGATCGAATTGAGCCTGACCAATCCCGCGTTCAGGCCGTCGATCGAAGCCGCGTTGATCGGCAATCCCGCGGCCATCCTGCTGGTCGAGTTCTCGAGTCATGACAAGGGCGGCGACAAGCTCGCGCTGCTGCCGAAGTTGAAGGACCTCGCTGCATTGATGGGCGACCTCGGTCTGCCGGACAGCGTCGTGCAGTTGCGTGAAGAAGCGCCGCAGAAAAATCTGTGGGAAGTCCGCAAGGCCGGTCTCAACATCATGATGAGCTTGAAGGGCGACGGAAAACCCGTGAGCTTCATCGAAGACTGTGCGGTGCCGCTCGAACATCTCGCCGAATACACCGACGCGCTGACCGAAGTCTTCGCGCGGCACGGCACGCGCGGCACCTGGTATGCGCACGCATCGGTGGGCACGCTGCACGTGCGTCCCATCCTCGACATGCGAACCGGTGGCCCGAATGGAGGCGCAGCGAAGATGCGCGCGATCGCCGATGAGGCGTCGGTGCTGGTGCGCAAGTACAAGGGCGCATACAGCGGTGAGCACGGCGACGGCCTCTGCCGCGGTGAGTGGATCGCCTGGCAGTTCGGTCCCGCGATCGACCAAGCCTTCCGAGCGATCAAGCAGAAGCTCGATCCGACCGGTCTGTTCAATCCCGGCAAGGTGATCGACCCGCCGCGCATGGACGATGGCGCGCTGTTCCGCTTTCCACCGCCGACCGCGCCCGGGTCCGCGCCAGGGTCCGATCACCGCGCCTATCGCACCATCGCGTTGAAGACCGTGCTCGACTGGTCGGCGTGGAATGTGCAGAACGACCCGATGACCGAGGCGATCAGCGCGCCCGGTAGCGGTGGCGACACCACCGGCGGCTTCGCGAAGGCCGTCGAGATGTGCAACAACAACGGCCACTGCCGCAAGTTCGACGCGGGAACGATGTGCCCGAGCTACCGCGTCACGCGCGACGAGCAGCACTTGACGCGCGGTCGCGCCAACACCTTGCGTCTCGCACTGTCCGGTCAGCTCGGCCCCGACGCGTTCACGAGCGAAGCGATGCACGACACGCTAGCTCTGTGCGTCAGTTGCAAAGGATGCAAGCGCGACTGCCCGACCGGTGTCGACATGGCGAAGATGAAGATCGAGTTCCTCGCACACTACAAGGCGAAGCACGGCTACACGTTGAAGGACCGCCTGATCGCCCGGCTGCCCGACTACGCGCGCACGGCCAGCCGCTTCGCATGGCTGCTGAACCTGCGCGACGCGCTGCCGGGCGCGGCGCGCCTTTCCGAGAAGTGGTTCGGCTTATCGGCGCGACGCACGCTGCCGCGATGGCGCACCGACACGTTCTGGAGAACGAACGATGACGCGAACCACGGCGCGCACGAGCACGCGAACGACGACGCGCGCGGCGACCTGCACGAGGAGGCGCGCGCCGCCACGCTGTTATCGACCCGCGACCAGACCATCGCCGCCGCGGTCGCGGGCGAGAAGGCCGCGGTGCTGTTCGTGGACACCTTCAACGGCGTCTTCGAAAGCGAGAACGCATGGGCCGCGGCGCGCGTCTTGAAGGCAGCGGGCTACACGCTGCACACGCTCGCCAAACGCGACGGCCACTACTGCTGCGGCCGCACTTGTCTCGCAAGCGGGATGGTCGACGAGGCCAAGGCCAAGGCGCGCGCATTGATCGCCGCGCTGCTTCCTTTTGCGAATGCGGGCATCGCGATCGTCGGCCTCGAGCCGTCATGTCTCTTGACGTTGCGAGACGAAGCATTGGTGATGGGATTGGGCGAGCCTGCACAGATCGTCGCGAAGCACGCGCTGCTGTTCGAAGAGTTCATCGCAAGAGAAAGTAAAGCGGGCCGCTTCGCGTTATCGCTGAAGCCAGCCGACGCGCCCATCCTCGTGCACGGCCATTGCCATCAGAAGGCATTCGGCGCGATGCCGTCCGTTCTCGAGGTCTTGCATCTCATCCCCGGCGCCAGGCCGGAACTGATCGAGAGCTCGTGTTGCGGCATGGCCGGCAGCTTCGGCTACGAAGCGAAGCACTACGACGTTTCGATGCGCATGGCCGAAGCGCAGCTTTTGCCTGCCGTGCGTCTCCAACCCGATGCGATCGTTGTCGCCGACGGCACGAGTTGTCGTCACCAGATTTTCGATGGCGCGCAGCGGAACGCGATTCACGTTGCGCTTCTGATCTGCCGATTGCTCGATTCGAAGGGGTCGTAAGCCGAGCTTTCGCGACGCCCTGGTTTCGCTGGCGGGCCGTGATCAAGCGTATTATTAGCGGCTTTGCGCGCGAACGAGCCGACCCTCCCCCCTTCTCCCCACGGGACCCCCGATGCAAGGCGATGCACAACCTGCCCCAGCCGCATTCGCGCAGCTAGCAGCAGAGGGCGTCGACGCCTCGCGGATCGCCGAGCTATCCGCCTCGACATGGCGCGATATCGATGCAGCCTTGTCTTCAATCATCGGCCAGCGTGGCGTTGTTGCGCTTTACAAGCGCAGCTTGTTCCTGACACGTGCCGCTCATCCATGCCTGACTGCCGTGCGTGAAAGCGACCTGCCGCCCGGCGAGTTCGCCGCCTTGGCGGCGACGCTGGCACAGCAAAGCACTTCGAACGCCGCAGCGGCAAGCGACGCCTTGCTGCAGACCTTCAACGATTTGCTGACGACGCTGCTCGGCGGCTCGCTCACCAAGCGGCTCCTGAAGTCCGTACTGGACAACCTTTCAAACGGCTCGACCGTTCAGGAAATCTCCCCATGACTACGGACAAAGCAAACATCAATCGTTTGGCAACGGGTGTGCCAGGACTCGACGAGGTGCTCGGCGGGGGCCTGCCGGAATTTTCGTTCAACATCATTGCGGGACCACCCGGCAGCGGCAAGACCACGTTGGCGCATCAGATCATGTTCGCGCTGGCTACGCCCGAGCGGCCCGCGCTCTACTTCACGGTGCTTGGCGAGCCGCCGCTGAAAATGTTGCGATACCAGCAGCAGTTCGATTTTTTCCAAAGCGACAAGATCAACAGCGCGATCCACTTCATCAACCTGGCCGACGACACGGCCGCCGGCCATCTCGACAAAGTGCTGGCCCGAATCGCAGCGGCAATCGAGGAGTACGGACCGGGCCTGGTGTTCGTCGATTCGTTTCGATCGGTGGCGCTTGCCAGTGAGGGCGAGCCCAACGCGTTCCTCAGCCTGCAGCAGTTCGTTCAGCAACTCGGGATTCTCATGACGAGCTGGCAGGCCACGACCTTTCTGCTCGGAGAGTATTTCAGCGAGAGCGATCCGAGCCCGGTGTTCACCGTCGCCGACGGACTGATCTGGTGTCGCCAAAGCGTGCTGCGCAATTCGGTCGTGCGAAAGATCGAGATCGCGAAGATGCGCGGCCAGCCTGCGCTGCCGGGGCTTCACACATTTCGCATCTACACGTCAGGAGTCAAGATTTTTCCGCCCGCGCAACTTGTCGTACAAATGGAGCGGGAAGCCGATGCGGGCACCGGCTCGCGCCTGGGCATGGGCGTGCCGGGGCTGGACGACATGATGGGCGGCGGCTTGCCGCGCGGCTACTCGTTGCTCGTTGCCGGCCCGTCCGGTTCAGGCAAGAGCATCATGTCGGCGGCATTTCTGGCCGAAGGCGCGCGCAACGGAGAAACCGGCGTCGTTGCAGCCTTCGAACTTCGTCCCGCGCTGTCGCGCTCGAAGGTGATTGCCGATCTCATCAAGAGCGGCAGTGTGGCCCTGGTCCATAGTCGCGCGTCGGATTTGTCGGTCGATGAGATCGCCACCCTGCTCATCTCCGAGGTCCGCCGCGTCAAGGCGACCCGCGTCGTCCTCGACTCGCTCTCGGGCCTCGAGCTTGCACTGGCGCCCGCCTTCCGCGAGGACTATCGCGAATCCTTGTCGCGCATGGTGACGGCGCTCGCCAACATCGGCGTCACGGTGCTGATGACGTCGGAGTTGGAAGACCGCTACGATGACTTGCGCTTCAGCCCTTATGGCACGGCGTTTCTGACCGACTCCATCATCGTGCAGCGCTACATCGAGCTCGAAAGCCAATTGAAGCGCGTGATGGCGGTCGTGAAAGTGCGCGCAAGCGCGCACTCGACTGAACTGCGCCTGTTCCATATCGACGACGACGGCATCAAGATCGGCGAGATGCTCACCGACCAGGAAGGGCTGCTGGGCGGCAGGCCGACCCGACGGCGCGAGTCGTCCGGCGACGCGGCTGCGCCCACGGCCGCCAGGTTTTGAGCCGGCCAGCGAACGACACGCGGATCGACGCGCGCATCGCCATGAACGAGCCGATCAACGAGAGTGACCTGGCTGCGGCCACGGGGACACTTGCGCTGCTCAACCAGCATGCGGACGCAGTGCGCGCCGAGCTGGTGAAGCTGCGGCTCGACATCGCCGAAGCCGAGCGCGGCTCCGCCGACGAGCGCGTCGCGCAACTCGTGGAGGCCAACGAGCAACTGGTGCTCGCTACGCTGCGCGCGGATGCGATTGCCGAGGCGGCCATCAACAAACTGCGCGAATCGATGCGCACAAGCGGGGACGCGCCCGATCCTGAAGATCTGCGCGAGGCCAACGAGCAACTGGTGCTGACCGCCATCGCTGCGCAGGAAAAGGAAGCCGACGCGGGAGCGGCACACCGCAAGCAGATCACGTTCTTCGCCATGGTGGCCCACGAGTTGCGCAATCCGCTGACGCCTATCCTTCAGGCTGCGGAGTTGCTGCATCGTCCCCGCACCGAGGACCCGCGACTTGCGCGGCTGCAAGGCGTGATCAAGCGCCAGGTGACGCATATGGGACGACTCATCGACGACCTGCTCGACGGCTCGCGCATCAGCACGGGAAAGTTTCGGCTTCAAAGCAGCACGGTCGATATGGCGGCCATCTTCGGCGTCGCAGTGGAGACCTGCGAACCGGCGATGGGCTCACGGCTTCAACAGTTCACGATGCGGTTGCCGCCCGGCCCGCTCGATGTGCAGGGAGACGCGGTGCGCCTGACGCAGATCTTCAGCAATCTGCTGGACAACGCCTCCAAATACACGCCGCAGGGCGGCAAGATCGCGCTCGACGTGCAGGTGTTCGATCGCACGATCGTGACCACGGTGTCCGATAACGGCATCGGCATCACGGCCGCGGCCTTGCCCCGCATCTTCGACCTGTTCGTGCAGGATGCGCGCGCATTGGCCCTTCATAGCGGTGGGCTCGGCATCGGCCTCGCAGTCGTTCGCGAACTCGTCGATGCGCATGGCGGCACGGTCGTCGGCCGCAGCGCCGGCAAGGACCTCGGCAGCGAATTCATCGTCACGCTGCCGATGGCTGGCGGACCGACTGAAGCGTTGGTCGATTGACGGCTCGCGTATCGGGCCGCGCATCGGACATTCCTCAGTCTTTCGAGCAGCGATAGTGCGTGCCTCCGAGCTTATACGTGCTCAGGTTTTCAGCGCCCGACATTCTGCAACGAACAATTGAAGCGCCGCGGACAGCAGCTTCTTGCGGTGGTGAATGAGGGCGAAGCGCCGCGTCAGTTTCGGCAGCGTCGTCGCCAGGGCGACCAGCCGCTTCGCGGCGATCAGGTCTTGCACCACGCAACGTGACAGGCAGCTCACGCCCAGCCCCTGCACCACCGCGTTCTTGATCGCTTCGGAACTGCCCAGCGTCATGTCGGCGGCCAGATGATGGAGATGCGGAAGCAATACCTGCTCGACGGCTTCGCGCGTACCCGAGCCGGGCTCGCGCAACAGCCACGGCGCGTTGCGCAATTGCTTCACCGTCAAGCGCGCATGCCGGGCCGCATGGGCGAGCGGGTGCGTAGTCGCCGCCACGATCACGAGCTCGTCTGTCATCCACGGCAACACCGCGAGTTCGGGCAAGTGGCAAGGGCCTTCGATGAGACCGAGGTCGACGGTGAAGTCCGTGACTGCGGTCGCGATTTCCTGCGTGTTGCCCACTCTGACTTGCAGAAGCGACCCCGGCATGCGTTGACGGAACGCGGCCAGCAAACCCGGCAGGACGTAGTTGCCGATGGTGGTGCTGGCGCCCAGACGAAGATCGGCCTGCGCCGCACCGCGGGCTTTGCGAAAGCCGTCCTCGATGCCTTGCGCGCCATCGAGCAGCGCGCGCGCATCGGGCAACAGCGCGCGACCGCTGTCGTTCAACACGAGGCGCTTGCCGACGCGGTCGAACAGCAGCGCGCCCAGAACGGTCTCGAGCTCGTTCAACGCCGCGCTGGTGGCCGATTGCGATAGAGCGACGCTCTCGCCGCCAGCCGTGGTACTGCCCGTCTGCGCCACCGCGCAGAACAGTTGAAGCTGGCGAAGCGTCACTCGCATGGCAGGAACATTACCTGTTTTATCGGTAGATCATAGTAGAACAATCTGTTTTACAGATAGTTCTGCGGGCGGCACAGTGTGCTCGATGGACGCTTCCAACACGCTCTCCGCCTCGAAGCCCTCCCCGGCCGCGGTCGCGCCTTCCGCGCCGTCGACTGGCGACGCCATGCGGCAGCGGATCCGCGCGGGTCTGCGCGGCGGCGGTGCGCTGTTGCCCGGCCTGGTACTGACCGCCGCGTTGGCAGGCGCTTCGATCGCGGCCGCCCGACTGCCGTGGCTGCAAGACCACGGCGTCAGCGCACTGACGCTGGCGATCGTGTTCGGGATCGTCGCGGGCAACAGCTTTTATTCCCGCATCGCATCGGCGAGCGGCACGGGAGTCGCGTTTTCCCGGCAGAACCTGCTGCGCCTGGGTATCGTCCTTTACGGTCTGCGCTTGACGTTCCAGGACATAGCCAACGTCGGCGTGGCCGGCGTATTGATCGATGCGACGGTGTTGTGCAGCACCTTCGGATTGGCGTGGCTGCTCGGTACGCGTGTCCTCGGCCTCGACCGCAGCACCGCGATGCTGATCGGCGCCGGCAGTTCCATCTGCGGCGCGGCCGCGGTGATGGCCGCCGGCCCGGTCGTGCGCGCTCGAGTGGAACAGGTCACCGTCGCGGTATCGACCGTGGTGGTGTTCGGCACGCTCGCGATCTTTCTCTATCCCGCGCTTTACCGGCTGAACGCCGCATCGCATTGGATTGCGATGTCGCCGTCGGCCTACGGCATCTTTGCCGGCTCGACGATTCACGAAGTCGCGCAAGTGGTGGCCGCAGGGCGCGCGATCGGCGAAGACGCCGCCAATACCGCGGTGATTGCGAAGATGGTCCGCGTGATGATGCTGGCTCCGTTCCTGATCGCGTTGTCGGCATATCTCGCACGTTCGTCGACCAGCGACGCGAGCGCAGGCTTGAAGAATCGAACCGGTGACCGCATCACGAACAAAGCCGCGCGCATCGTGATCCCGTGGTTCGCTCTGGGCTTCATCGCCGTCGCGGGTTTCAATTCGCTTGCGTTGCTACCCAAGCCCGTGGTCGGCGTGGCACTCGATGTCGACACGTTTCTGCTCGCGATGGCGATGGCCGGCCTCGGCCTCGGCACGCATGTCTCGGCGATCCGCCGCGCGGGAATCAAGCCGCTTGCACTCGCCGGCACGCTGTTCGCATGGCTGATCGGCGGTGGCTTGCTGATCAATCGCATCGCCGCTGCGTGGATCGCGTGACCTTCGCTGTCGTTGCCGCGAACGCGGGAATCCAGCGTCTTTGAATCCACGTCACCAGGTCCCTGCGTTCGCGGGGACGACGGTCGTCACACGCGGCGCTCGTGTTTCGCGAAGAGTTGTGCGACCACGCCGCGCAGCCAGCGATTGCGCAAGTCGTGATGAAAGCGCTCGTGCCAATGCTGCTTGACCGCGTACGGTGGAAAGGCGATCGGTGACTTCAGGGTCTTGACGTTATGCGCCGCTTCGAGCGTCTGCCCGAGCAAGGCCGGCACGGTCACGAGCAGATCGGTGCTGCCGACGATCGCCGCGAGCCCTAGAAAATTCGGCAGTCGCAAAGCGATCTTGCGCGCGATGCCCCGCTGTTCGAGCACTTGGTCGATCAATCGATGGCCGGTACCGGTCATCGTCACCTGGATGTGCGACTCCGCGAGAAAGCGCTTCACGCCGAGCTTGTCGGCGATGCGCGGATGATCGGCGCGCAGCATGCACACGTAGCGTTGCGTGAACAGCGTCTGCTGATAGAAGCCCGCGTCGAGCTGCGGCATGAAGCCGATCGCGAGGTCGGCTTCGCCCGATTCGAGCAGCCGAGGCGTTGCTTCCGTGATATGCAAGACCTCGATACGCACGCCGGGCGCCGTGTCCCTCAGATGGTTCAGCAACTGCGGCAGCAGCACGATCTGGCTGATGTCGGTCATGCAGATCCGAAAGCCGTGCTCGGACGCGCGGGGATCGAATGCGATGTGATGGCGCAGCGCCTGCGCAAGCAGAGCGAGCGCGTCGCCCACCGGCTGCAACAACTCGGCGGAGAGCGGCGTGGGCTCCATGCCTTTCGACGTGCGCACGAACAGCGGATCGCCGAAGCGCTTGCGCAGCTTGCCGAGCGCAATGCTCACAGTCGGCTGCGCCATGCCGAGGTTTTCGGCCGCGCGTGACACGCTGCGCGTGCGGGCGAGCTCCTGAAAGATCGTCAACAGCTTGATGTCGATGTCGAGCATGTGCGTCGTCGGCCTGCGTCATCCCGTACTGGCCGTATTGCAATTCGCAATGCAGTTTATTCGTTCCATTACATAGCTGAAATAGGGACGCGGGGGTAGCTTTCCGCCTGTCATTGCGAGCATCGAGAAAAATCTCATGCCATCGACCCCTTCGAACGACTCGCCTATCCTCATCGCCGGCGGCGGCATCGGCGGCCTTGCGGCAGCGCTGTGCCTGGCGCGGAAGGGGCGTCGCAGTCACGTGCTCGAACAGGCCGCCGACTTCGGCGAGGTCGGCGCGGGCATCCAGCTCGGACCCAACATCTTCAAGGTGTTCGACGCGCTTGGCCTGCTCGATGCGGTCAACGACGTGGCGTTCTTTCCCGACAACCTGATCATGCGCGACAGCACCGGCGGCGAAGAGATCGTGCGCATGCCGGTCGGCTCGCCGCAATTCACCGCACGCTACAAGTATCGCTACGGCGTCATCTTCCGTCCCGACCTGCTCGACGTGCTGCTGCAAGCTGCAAGGCGAGACCCGCTGATCTCGCTGTCGACCAACAAGAAAGTGATCGACTTCGACGACAGCGCTGCGGCCCCAGCGGACCCCGTCGTCGCGATCACGGCCTCGGGCGAACGCATAGCAGGCGCTGCGCTGATCGGCGCCGACGGCCTGTGGTCGCTCGTGCGCGAGAAGCTCATCGGCGACGGCAAGCCGCACGTCTCCGGCCACATCGCCTATCGCGCCGTATTACCGATCGGGCAAGTCGAGGAACACCTGCGGCCGAACTCGGTCGTGTTGTGGGCGGGGCCGAAGATGCATCTCGTCCACTACCCTTTGCGTCGAGGCGAACTGTTCAATCTGGTCGCGGTCTTTCACAGTGATCGCCACGACGAAGGCTGGGACGTGTACGGCGATCCGGCCGAACTCGACGAACGCTTTCGCGATGCCGCGCATGAAGTGAAAGCGCTGCTCGCCAAGATCGAGACCTGGAAGATGTGGGTGCTGTGCGATCGCGAGCCGATCAAGAACTGGAGCCGCGGGCGCGTCACGCTGCTTGGCGATGCGGCGCATCCGATGCTGCAATATCTCGCGCAGGGTGCGAGCATGGCGCTCGAGGATGCCTATGTGCTGGCCAATGAAATCGATCGCCATGACGACTACGCTTCCGCGTTCATCGCGTATCAGAATGCGCGTTACCGGCGCACGGGCCGCGTGCAACTGACCGCGCGCTTCTACGGCGAGATCTATCACGCCGGCGGAGTGAAAGCAGAAGTGCGCAATCAGATGTTCGGTGAAGCGGCGCCGCAACCGTCGGGCGAGGCGATGGCGTGGTTGTATGACGGGTTGAGCATGTAGAGCCGCCGTTACGCTACATTGCATCCAGGTTCATCCTGCGAGTCCGATGATGAATGGACAACTCATCACGATCGACCCTGAGATTCACGGTGGAACCCCGGTGTTCGTCGGGACCCCTGTGCCTGTCAAGACGCTGTTCGATGCGCATCGCATGACGAGTCTGTTCCTCGTTGCTGGACGATCAGGAGACCACCATGTTCGACCGACCCTCCCCCAACGCGGAACGCAGGACGTTCTACGACCGCATCGACCGGCATCACCTCACGCCCTTGTGGGAAGTGCTCGACAGTCTCGTCATCGCGCAACCGAATTCGCCGTGCGTGCCCGCGCTGTGGCACTACGACGGCATCCGCGAGCATCTGCTCGAGGCGGGTCGATTGATCACCGCGCAGGAAGCCGAGCGTCGCGTGCTGGTGCTCGAGAACCCCGCGCTGCGCGGGCAATCGGCGATCACGAACACGCTCTATTGCGGCCTGCAATTGATCATGCCCGGCGAGGTCGCGCCCAGTCATCGCCACACGCAATCGGCGCTGCGCTTCGTCATCGAAGGCGAGAGCGCGTACACCGCGGTCGATGGCGAGCGCATCACGATGCATCGCGGCGACTTCATCATCACGCCGTCGTGGACCTGGCACGATCACGGCAACCTCGGGAGCGACCCGGTGATCTGGATGGACGGCCTCGACATTCCGCTGGTGCGCATGCTCGACGCTAGTTTTTCGGAGCGCCATCCCGAAGCGAGTCCACCGGTGCGACGACCCGAGGGCGATGCGTTGATCCGCTACGGCGCGAATATGCTGCCGGTCGACTGGGAGCCGACTTCGAAGACCAGCCCGGTGTTCTTCTATCCTTACGAACGCACCCGCGAGACGCTGGAAAAGCTGGTGCGTTCGGGCCCGCTTCATCCGGCCCACGGCGTCAAGATGCAATACATCAATCCCGCGAGCGGGGGCTTTGCGATGCCGACCATCGCCGCGTTCATCCAATGGATACCGAAAGGCTTCAACGGTGAAGGCGAGCGAGTCACCGACGGCACCATCTACAACGTCGTCGAAGGTCACGGCCGCACGACCATAGGCGAGGAGACTTTTACCTGGGGCCCGCGCGACATCTTCGTCGCGCCGTCGTGGCTGCCGGTGCGCCACGAGACCGATGAGGATGCGGTGTTGTTCAGCTTCTCCGATCGGCCGGTGCAGAAGGCGTTGGGGTTGTGGAGGTCGGCTGCAGCCTGAGGTTCCCTCCCCTTCAAGGGGAGAGTCAGGGCGGGGACGGGTTCCCCCTTCGAGCGCCCACCGTTATATTCCGCGGTATATTTCGCTTCCACCGGCGAATGCGGGGTGTTCCATGACGTTCATCAAGGCTCTCGTTGTTGCAGGCGCGTTGCTGTTCTCTTCATTCGCGCAAGCAGAAAAGATCACGATCGCGGCGGCGGCCGATCTGAAATTCGCGATGGACGAAATCGTGATCGCCTTCAAGAAGGCCAATCCGGCAGACGAGGTAGACGTGGTCTACGGTTCGTCGGGCAACTTCAACACCCAAATTCAGCAGGGCGCGCCTTACGATCTCTACTTCTCGGCCGACATCAATTTTCCGCGCGAGTTGGCCAGGAATGGCTATGCGAGTTCGGAGGTTAAGCCCTACGCGGTAGGCCGCATCGTCCTGTGGAGTGCGACGCTCGATGCGAGGCGGATGACGATGGCCAGCCTCGCCGATCCAGGCATCACGCGCATCGCCATTGCCAATCCGAAGCACGCGCCGTACGGCAGACGCGCAGAGGAGGCGTTGCGCGCGTCGGGCGTGTGGGACAAGGTCGAACCGAAATTGGTCTATGGCGAGAACATCGCCCAGACCGCGCAGTACATCGAGAGCGGCAACGCGCAGGTCGGCATCATCGCGCTTTCGCTGACGGTCAATTCTGAACTGGCGAAAAGGGGGGGTTACTGGTTGATCCCCGACACGCTTCATGCGCCGCTGGAACAGGGTTTCGTCGTCACCAAGCGAGCGGCGAATAACGCACTGGCCACACGCTTCGCCGATTACATGAACAGCAAACCGGCTCGCGCCGTGATGACGAAATTCGGTTTCGTATTACCCGGCGAAACCGCCGGCAAATGAAGACTCGGAGCCCGTCACGATCATGTACATATCGGATGGCGATCTTCAGGCGATCTGGCTGACCGTCAGACTGGCGGGGATCGTCACCCTCATCCTCCTGTTGGTGGGGACGCCCATCGCATGGTGGCTCACGCGCATTCACGGCTGGTGGAAAGGCCCAATCGGCGCGGTGGTGGCGTTGCCTTTGGTGCTGCCGCCGTCGGTCCTCGGCTTCTATCTCCTGCTGGCGATGGGACCCGACGGCCCGGTCGGGCGGCTCACTGACGCGCTTCACATCGGTTTATTGCCATTCACTTTTTGGGGCCTGGTGGTCGCCTCGGTGTTTTACTCGCTCCCTTTCATGGTTCAGCCTTTGCAGGCCGCGTTCGAGGCGATCGGCGATCGGCCGATGGAAGTCGCGGCGTCCTTGCGCGCTTCGCCGCTCGATGCGTTCTTCACGGTGGCCGTTCCGCTCTCATTGCCGGGCTTTTTGACTGCATGCATCCTGACCTTCGCTCATACGGTCGGCGAGTTCGGTGTGGTGTTGATGATCGGAGGCAATCTGCCGGGTGTAACGCGCGTCGCGTCCGTGCAGATCTACGACCATGTGCAGGCACTCGAATACGCGGAGGCTCACAGACTCGCGGCCGTCATGCTGATCTTTTCCTTCGCGGTGTTGCTCGCGCTCTATGCGTGGCGGCCCGATCGCAGGAAGGGATGAACGATGGAGAACATCCAGGCGCGCTTTCGTCTCGACTGGCCCGGCTTCGTTCTCGATGTGGACCTCGCGTTTCCGAGTCGCGGCGTTACGGCGTTGTTCGGTCCGTCCGGATCGGGCAAGACCACGCTACTGCGATGTATCGCCGGACTGGAGCAGGCGCCGCATGGATTCCTCGCCATCGATGGCGAGGTTTGGCAGAACGGCAAGCACTGGCTGCCCACTCACAAACGTCCTGTGGGCTATGTGTTCCAGGAAGCGAGCCTGTTCCCCCACCTCTCGGTTGCGGGCAACTTGCGCTATGGACAAAAGCGCATCGCCGCCGACGAGCGGGTCAGTCTGGGCCAAGCCATCGAGCTGCTTGGCATCGGCCCTCTCCTCGACAGAAAACCTGAGCGGCTCTCCGGAGGCGAGAAGAGCCGCGTCGGCATTGCGCGCGCGCTGGCAGTCAGTCCGCGCATTCTCTTGATGGACGAGCCCTTGGCGTCGCTCGACTTCAAACGCAAGCAGGAAGTCCTGCCCTATCTGGAACGGCTGCACAACGAACTGGATATTCCTGTGGTGTACGTCAGCCACTCGTGCGAAGAAGTGGCAATGCTCGCGGACCATCTCATCGCACTCGAGCGTGGCCGGGTATCGGGCAGTGGTCCGTTGAGCGAGATGCTGTCGCGGCTCGATTTGCCAGTCCGCGTCGAAGAAGATGTGGGCGCAGTCCTCGACGCCACGGTCGCTATCGTCGATAGCCTCTGGCATTTGGCGCGGCTGGATTTTGCGGGCGGCAGTCTATGGACACCGGACCGCGATCTGACCGTCGGCCGCAAGGTACGGGTACGAATCCTCGCGAGGGACGTCAGCCTGGCTTGCGTCCACCCGGAGCGCAGCAGCATTCAGAATGTAATGCAGGGACGTGTCGATGCGATCGCCAACGACGAGCATCCGGGACTGATGCTCGTGCGTGTGCGCGTGGGCCACGAGGCAGGAGATTCGACACTGGTGGCTCGTCTGACGAAGCGGGCTGCTGCGGCGCTCGAATTGACTCTGGGACAGGAGCTATGGGTGCAAGTGAAATCCGTCGCGTTGATGAAATAGCATGAACAGGACCACTCGCACGAACGCGCGTCGCAAAGAGCCCGTCATCGCGCTCGAAGGCACGGTCTGGATGACCGTGAACGGCGCGCTGCTCGGGGGCCGCGACCGCATCGGACTGTTGCGCGCGATCGGCCTCGAAGGCTCGATCACGCATGCGGCCAGGACGGTCGGCATCAGCTACAAGGCCGCTTGGGACGCGGTCGATGCGATGAACAATCTGGCCGGTGCTGCGTTGGTCGAACGCAGCGCGGGAGGGCGCGGCGGCGGCCGCACCGCATTGACGACGCGCGGCGAGCAATTGGTCGCGCGATACGACGAAGTCGATGCGCTGCATCGCCGCTTCGTCGAGCACTTGAGTGCGGAAGGCAGCGACCTTGCAAAAGACATCAACTTGATGAGAATGCTCACCATGAAAACCAGCGCCCGCAATCATTTCGCTGGCGTTGTCAGTGCAGTCAAGAAGGGCGCGGTCAATGACGAGATCGAACTTGAACTCGCGAGCGGCCACACGATCGTCGCGGTGGTCACGCACCAAAGCACCGAGGCGCTCGGCCTTGAAGTCGGCGCCGCCGCATTCGCGCTCGTGAAGGCGTCATCGATCCTGATCGCGACCGATCTCGAAGCCGGAACGCTGTCCGCGCGCAATCAACTGACCGGCAGGGTCGCGCACGTGACGCACGGCGCCGTCAATGACGAAGTGGTGATCGCGTTGGAGAGGGACGATGGCGCGGACGACGCCGCGGAAGACGCAGCGCTCATGATCGCCGCGATCGTCACCAGACTCAGCGTGGAAACGCTGGGCCTCAAACGCGGCGTGACGGCGACCGCGGTGTTCAAGGCGTCGAGCGTGATCGTGGGTGTGCCGGGGTGACCGCCTGGTCTATCTTCACGTCGCCCATCCGCGCGCCCTCTCGACCGCACGCCGCCACAAAGCGCGCCGTTTCTCGCGCAGCGTCTCGCTCATCTGCGGCCTGAAGACCCGATCGATCTTCCACTGCTGCGCGATCGCTTCGGTGTCGGGCCACACGCCGACCGCGAGCCCCGCAAGATAGGCCGCGCCCAGCGCGGTGGTCTCGGTCACGGTCGGCCGCACCACGCGTAAGCCCAGCAGATCGGCTTGCATCTGCATCAATAGATTGTTGACCGATGCGCCGCCATCGACGCGCAACTCGCCGACCTTGATGCCGGTATCCGCCTCCATCGCATCGAGCACGTCGCACACCTGGAACGCGATGCTTTCCAATGCCGCGCGCGCGATGTGCGCCTTGGTGGTCGCCCGCGTGATGCCGACCAATGCGCCGCGCGCATACGCGTCCCAGTACGGCGCTCCCAGTCCCGCGAACGCGGGCACCAGCACCACGCCGCCGCTGTCGTCGACGCTTGCCGCGAGCGCTTCGACCGATGCGGCGTCGGCGATCATGCCGAGCTGGTCGCGCAACCACTGTACTACCGCGCCGCCGGCGAACACGCTGCCTTCGAGCGCATAGACCACCGTGGTATCGGGCCGTATCTCCGGTGGATTCTTGAGCATGATCGCTTCGGTCGTCGTAACCCAGCCCAGTGTGCGATCCCAGTTCTCGACCTGGACCAGCGGCAGCAAGCCATCGTCTTCGTCGTCGAAGGGATCGTACGGTTCCTTCCTCACGCGCGGGATGCGCCAGCCGACCGTCGCGAGCAGCTTCGCCTTCGAGTCGGTCGGCACGTGGCCGGTGTTCATCAGCATGAAGCAGCCGGTGCCATACGTGGTCTTGACCATGCCCGGCTCGAAACAGCACTGACCGAAGAGCGCGGCCTGCTGATCGCCCGCGATGCCGGCGATCGGGATACCGGACGGCATGTTCTTCAAGCATGCGTGGAGCGCCGGCGCGACGTGCTCCCATGCCGCATCCGCCGCGCCATCGGCTGCGCCATTCATTGCCGCGGTCGCGCCGATCACCTTCGACGATTCGACCACGGTCGGCAGCATCGCCTTCGGAATGCCGAAGATCGAAAGCATGCGCGTGTCCCATTGATGCCGATGAATGTTGTAGAGCAAGGTGCGCGATGCGTTGCTCACATCGGTCACGTGCAGCGCGCCCGCGGTGAGATTCCAGATCAGCCAACTGTCCACGGTGCCGAACGCCAGTTCACCGGCTTCGGCTCGCTCGACCACGAAGTCGAGGTTGTCGAGCATCCACGTCAGCTTGCTCGCCGAAAAATAAGGATCGACCACGAGTCCGGTGCGCCCGGTGATGCCTTCTTCGCTTTGCGTCTGTCTGATCGACTCGCAGAAGTCCGCGGTGCGCCGGTCTTGCCACACGATCGCGGGGCCGACTGGAATGCCGGTCGCACGGTCCCACACGATGGTGGTCTCGCGCTGATTGGCGATGCCGATCGCGGCGATGTCGGCGGGCGCAATGCCCGCCTGCGCGATCGCTTCGCCCGCGACCGCGAACTGGCTCTCGGCGATCTCGATCGCATCCTGTTCGACCCAGCCGTCGTGCGGATAGAACGAATGCGTTTCGCGTTGCGCCGATGCGAGGATGCGCGCGTCTTCGTCGAAGACGATCGCGCGGGAACTGGTGGTGCCCTGGTCGAGTGCGAGGATGGCCTTCATGGATGCGCAATGCGGACGGTCGAGGACGCAAAGTATGCACGGCTATCATAGGTGTCCCGCAAGCCTCTTGCCTCGTTCGATCGAGCACTCCCTATGGCCAATCCCTTGAAGCCTTTCCGTGTCTGTGACGACAAGAAGCTCGACCTCGCCGCGTTCGAGCCAGCGGCCAGGGTGCTCGATGGCGGCGACGATGCCCTGAAGCAGGTGCAAAAGGAGATCGCGGCATTCCAGAACAGGCTCTTCGCGGAAAACACCCATAGCGTGCTGGTCGTGTTTCAGGGCATGGACACCGCGGGCAAGGATGGCGCCATCATCGCGACCTTCGATCAGGCGCATCCGCAGGGCGTCAGCGTCGCGCCGTTCAAGGCGCCGTCGTTAGACGAAGCGGCTCACGATTTTCTGTGGCGCGTGCATCCGCGCGCGCCGGCGCGAGGGATGATCGCGGTGTTCAACCGCAGCCACTACGAAGCGGTGATTGCCGAGCGCGTGCTCGGCCTTGCCGACAAGAAAGAATGCAAGCGCCGCTACGCGCAGATCGTCGATTTCGAACGGTTGTTGATCGAGCACGGCACGACCATCGTGAAATGCTTTCTGCATATCTCGAAGGACGAGCAGAAGGTGCGCCTTCAGTCGCGGCTCGATGAAGAAGAGAAACATTGGAAGTTCAATCCCAACGACCTCGTCGAGCGCGGGCGTTGGGACGCGAACATGGCCGCGTATAGCGACGCGATACGCTATACGGCGACCAAGGACGCGCCGTGGTGGATAGTGCCTTCGGACAACAAGACGCATCGCAATCTAATGGCCGCTACGCTGGTGCGCGATGCTCTCGCGAAGATCGATCCGCAATATCCTCCGTTGGATCCGAAGTACAAGAACATCGCGTTCGAGTGATCGGGTAAAGGGAAAGACATGAGTTCGATCGTTGCAGAAGTCCCTGGCAGTCGCTCAGAAGGCACGACGTTCTATGTCTGGATGGCAGGGGCGTTTGTCCTCGTCGCCTTCGGCGGCTTTATTCCGACCTACTGGGCTCCGGTTGTGACGGGCACTTTCAAAGCGCCGGCGGTGATTCACATTCACGGCTTCTTGATGTTTGCCTTTACTGTCTTCTTCCTGGTTCAGGCGGCGCTGGTCGCCGCAGGTCGAACGATGGACCATCGCGCGTGGGGACTGGCCGGCATCGCTCTATTCAGCGTCATTGCGTGCGCTGTTCTCGTGGGCGAAATGGCGGTTCTCAAGCGAGACGATGCAGCCGGAATGGGTGATGCATCGCGTCGCTTCGCAGCCGTCACTCTATGCGCATGGCCTTTGATGGTCGGTCTCTTCACACTGGCAATCGTGAAGATCCGGAGTCCGCACGTGCACAAGCGCCTGATGGTGCTCCTGATGATCTCGATGATGACGCCTGCCATCGCACGCGTGTTTCTGACGTTTCTGGCGCCGACGGGCGCCGCGACAGGCGGACCGCCGCCGCCCTTCGTGTCGATTCCTCCCGCGCTGATCGCCGACCTCTTCATCATCGTCGCGATGGTGCGCGACTGGCGAACGCTCGGACGCCCTCATCCAATTTATCTGTATGGTGGGCTGACGCTCGTGGCACAGCAGCTCCTGACGGTTCCGTTTGCAGCCACGTCAATCTGGATGTCCATCGCAAGGGCGTTCGAAGGTCTGGCCGGTTGACGCGCGGCGCCGTCCTCGGCGAGCGGCGAAAGCTTCCCAGGCGCCGTGGGGGATCGTGCCTTCGGACGACAAGTCGCATCGCAATCTGATCGCCGCGACGCTGGTGCGCGACGCGCTCGCGAAGATCGATCCGCAATATCCTCCGTTGGATCCGAAGTACAAGAGCGTGGTGATCGAGTTAAGCAGTCGTGCCGAATCTTGAATGTTCTTCGATAGGTTGCGGCTGGGCTACCTGCTGACTGGGCGTGAGCTACTTGCAGCTCACGCCCGGCCGTACCCGGATCAGGCCAGGTCGAAGCGATCGAGATTCATCACCTTGTCCCACGCAGCCACGAAGTCCCGCACGAACGCCTGTTGAGCGTCGTCGCACGCGTAGACCTCCGCGACGGCTCGCAGCTGAGAGTTCGAACCGAAAATGAGGTCGACGCGGCTTCCAGTCCATTTCACCTCGCCCGACTTGCCATCGCGCCCCTCGTACACGTCCTTGGACGAGGCGACCGCCTGCCACGTCGTGTTCATGTCGAGCAGGTTGACGAAGAAGTCATTGGTCAGGGTCTCGGGTCGCTGGGTGAGAACGCCGGCCTTGGACAGCCCGCCGTTCGCATTCAGGACGCGCATGCCGCCGATCAGCACGGTCATCTCCGGCGCGGTCAGGGTCAGCAGCTCCGCCCTGTCCACCAGCAGTTGCTCCGCGGTCCGGCGGTGTCCGTCGGCCAGATAGTTGCGGAACCCGTCGGCCGTAGGCTCGAGCACGGCGAACGACTCTACATCGGTCTGCTCCGGCGTCGCATCCGTGCGGCCCGGCGCGAAGGGTACCTGCACGTCGTGGCCTGCGTTCTTCGCCGCCTGTTCTACGGCTGCGCAACCGCCCAGCACGATCAGGTCGGCCATCGAGATCCGCTTGCCGCCGGACTGCGCGCCGTTGAAGTCCTGCTGGATTTTCTCCAGCGCCGTCAGCACCGTGCCCAGTTCGGCCGGGTTGTTGACGGCCCAATCTTTCTGCGGCGCGAGGCGAATGCGCGCGCCGTTGGCGCCACCGCGCTTGTCGGTACCGCGGAACGTTGCCGCGGACGCCCAAGCGGTGGAAACCAGTTGGGAAACCGACAGTCCGGCGGCGAGGACTTTGACCTTCACGGCAGCGATATCCTGCTCCCCGATCAGCTCATGGTTCACGTCGGGAACCGGGTCTTGCCACAGCTGCGGCTCCGCCGGAACCAATGGGCCGAGATACCGCGTCACAGGGCCCATGTCACGGTGCGTCAGCTTGTACCAGGCCTTGGCGAACGCGGCTGCGAATTCCGCCGGATTCTCATGAAAGCGCTTCGAGATCTTCAAGTAGGCCGGATCGGTCTTCATCGCGATGTCCGTCGTCGCCATGAACGGGGCGTGCTTCTTGGAAGGGTCGTGCGCATCCGGCACCGTGCGCACGGCGTCGGCGTTCCTGGGCGCCCACTGCTTGGCGCCGCCCGCACCACGGATCTGTTCCCACTCGAAGCCAAACAGGTTGTCGAAGTAGTTGTTGCTCCACTGGGTCGGGGTGGTGGTCCACGCTCCCTCCAGACCGCTGCTGATGGTGTCGCCCCCTTTGCCGCTGCCGAAGCTGTTCTTCCAGCCGAAGCCTTGTTGCGCGATGTCGCCCGCCTCGGGTTCCGGACCCACGTGCTTGCCCGGATCGGCAGCGCCATGAGTCTTGCCGAAGGTGTGCCCGCCGGCAATGAGCGCAACCGTCTCCTCATCGTTCATCGCCATGCGGGCGAACGTCTCCCGAATGTCGATGGCGGAAGCCATCGGATCCGGATTGCCGTTCGGGCCTTCGGGATTCACGTAGATCAGGCCCATCTGCACGGCGCCCAGAGGGTTCTCGAGATCCCGTTCACCGCTGTACCGGTTGTCGGCAAGCCACTTGTCTTCGGGCCCCCAATAGATGTCCAGGGGTTCCCACACGTCCTCGCGCCCGCCGGCGAAACCGAAGGTTTTGAATCCCATCGTCTCGAGCGCACGGTTGCCGGTCAGGATCATCAGATCGGCCCATGAAATCTTCCGGCCATACTTCTGCTTGATCGGCCAGAGCAGCCGGCGCGCCTTGTCGAGGTTGACGTTGTCGGGCCAGCTGTTGAGGGGCGCGAAGCGTTGCGTGCCGAAGCCCGAACCGCCGCGGCCGTCGCCGATGCGGTAGGTTCCCGCGCTGTGCCATGCCATCCGGATGAAGAACGGCCCATAGTGGCCATAGTCGGCGGGCCACCATTCCTTCGAATCCGTCATCACCGCGTCGATGTCCTTTTGCACGGCGTCCAGATCGAGCGACTTGAATTCCTCTGCGTAGTTGAAGTCCTTGCCCATGGGGTCGACCAGGGGAGAGTTCTGCTGAAGGGTTTTCAGGTTCAACTGTTCCGGCCACCATTGTTGGTTGGCCGTCGCCGCAGTGGGCGTCGGTGCATGTGAAGAGCCCATCACGGGGCACTTGTCGATGCGTTTCATCACTTGGTCTGACATTTCTGCTCCTTGCGCTGAAGAGTGGTGGTAATGAGTAATGCGATTGCCCTGCGGAACCGGGAAGCGCCGCACTCGCCCTGAGTAAGTCGGTTGGCCTTGATTCCGTGCAAT
>JBBSEF010000024.1:0-38673 GCA_038240015.1 Burkholderiales bacterium | reverse complement strand
CATGTTCGAGGGACGCACCTCGAGGATCACAGACGACGCGTTGTAGTCGAGCGCGAGCGACGTGGCCCTGCGCAACAGGTACAGCCCGTGACCGCGCCGTTGCCACGGCAGGGCAACGCTCACGTTCAGCAGATGCGCCTCATCGACGGCCACCATCACGACGAAATAGCCGACGATGTCCTGCGCCTGCTGCTTCACGGGATCGCCGGAAGGCTCGGCCAGGCGCGACACCCACGCGCAATAACCCGCGGTCAGCGAGTCGACGAAGTTGCCTTCGGTCCACGGCGCGGAATAGATCGATCGTTCGATCGCCGCGACTTCGGCGATGTCGGCCAGGCGCATGGGCGCGAGCGACGCTGTGGTCGCGTCGAAGAGCGGCTCGATCGGTTGTGCGCTCACGACGGGCTCACGACGTCGCGCTCCCGCGCTTCCACCGCAGCCTGCGAGCGCGGCGACGATTCTCGTTGCCGCTTCGCGTCGCGTTCAGCCGCGCGTTCCACCATCGTGAGGGCCACCTCATCGCGCACGTAAAGCGGAGCCGCGTCCTCGGGCGCGATGGCCCGACCCTCCTCGTGCGCGATTCGTCCGAGCTGCGCGACGTCGACCGCGTCGGCCGTGTCGCGAACGACGACCCGCTCGACCAGGTCGTTCATCGCGTCACCGTGGATAGCCCATGCGTTGCCGCAGCCCAGCGCGATCGGCGCGGGCGTGCGTTCAGCAATGCGCTCGGCGATTCGATCCCGAAGCGCTGCGGCTGGTGCGAGAGCGGGCGGCGCTAAAGCTCGCAATCGATTCGCGGTCCAGTCCATCACCGACCAATAGACCTCGCCCATACGCGCATCCATCGCGACGAGAACCTGGATGGATCGCTCGTTCGTCGGAGCGAGGACCGCATGCGCAATCGCATCCAGCGTCCCGATAGCAACCACCGGAAGGCCCGCGCCGAATGCGAGACCCTGAGCGACCGCGCACGCGACGCGCAAGCCGGTAAACGAGCCCGGACCCGCCGCGTATGCGATCGCGTCGCATTGCTCGAGCGATAGCGACGCTTCAACCAGGACCTCGCTGACCATCGCCAGCACGTGTTGCGAATGCGCGTTGCCGACTGCGGCGCGCCGCTCGTACAGAAGCGATCCGTGCACGAGCGCGACTGAACACGATGTGCCGGATGTGTCAATGCCGAGTATCGCCGGTCTCATGAGATGCGGTACAAACCAGGAACCCACATCGAAGGGAGGGACTCGAGTGTAGAGGACGGCCGGCGGCAGGGAATGCGTTGTACACTCACAACAGATCGTCGGCTACCGCGCCACACGGGCCAGACAAAAGGACGAGGCCGATTGAGCTATGGTAAATGATAGCGTTCCCTATCATCTACGCACGGACTCGAATCAAGGCGCGAATACAAAAGCGGCGCCATCGGGCGTCGCTTCGAATGTTCGAACGGAAGACTGACAGGCTTCCGCAAGCGAAGAGAAGTGAAAGAGGAGCGATCAGTAGTCGACTGCGGGAGTACCTCCGCCTCCGACCTGGGCCAGATCGGCATCGACAACGAACACGTACTGCGGTTGTTGTTGGGTCGTGATGATTTCAGCGAGGGTGTGCAGATCGGCGTTCATGGTGTGCTCCAAGGTCGTGCTGGTTAAAGTTGCCCGGTCGCCGAGAGCGACTACGATCGAGGCTACTGTAGTAACCCTGTGATTGCGATATCAATGAGCAACAGTTTTCCCGAAAGCGATTTTGGTTTCCGCAAGATCGAACCGCGCACCCCGGTGAGTGGCGACGCATATGGCGCGCTGGATGAGCGTGCAGGCGGAGATGCATCGTTCTCATCGCTACGCGAGGCGTTGCTCGAAGCGGTCAGGCATTTCAACGCCGAAAACCGAACCACGGTCGACCGCCTGACCACGCTGCTGATGGGTATGGACGGCGATGAACACGTCGAGGATCGGGTCACGCTGCTCGTCAAGGCCTGCTTTTATTTCCAGCGCACCGGATGCAGCTTCGACGGCATCCCTCGCGGCATCGCCGCGCGCGACCTCGCAAGCCGGCATGGCCTGAAGAACCTCGAGCGTCGCGCCTGCAATTCGCTCGGTGCGGTGTATTACGACAGCGCGAATTTCGAAGAGGCCTGCAAGTGTTTCGAGCGAACACTGATGCTCGCGCGCGAGTTGGGCGATCCCTTCTTCGAATGCGTGTCGTACATGATGACCGGCTCGCTGCTCAAGGAAATGGGCTGCTATCGCGACGCGCTCGAAGTCATCGACAGATCGCTGGCCTATCGGATCGATACGCGTGAAGCCGAGCATGTGCGTTTTTCCAGCGCCGTCAACGGCATCTTTTGCGCGCATCGACTGGGCGACGAAGTCGCGGCGCTGCGCTACATGATGGTGGCCGCCGAGGCCGGCGACAATCCGTTGATCGACGACTCGAGCCGCGCATCGTTCGAATACAACCGCACCATCTATCTGCTTGCCCACGACGACGCGGAAACCGCCGAGATGTTGATCGACGCGGCCAAGGCGCGGCTCGCGCATGCGAAGAATCCGTGCGTCGCCATCCAGCTTTCGATCGCGGGGTCGCTGTGCGATTGGGCCAGTCACGATCCGCAGCGCGAAGCCGCGGCCAGGAACGTTCTGCGCGAGCTCTACCACCGCAGCAAGCACAATCATCTGTATCACGGCGATGTGCTTCGCGCGTTGATGCAGGTGCATAGCCGTCCGGTCAGCCGCGAGGAGGCCGAGGTCGGCATGGCGTACGCGAAGGAACTGGTCGAATACACCACCAGCGTCAAGCACGCCAAGTTCTATCGTCAGATGAGCGACCAGGGCGTCGTGGTCCTGCGCGACTCCAGGGTTCCGCGCTCTTCGCATCGCAGGCAGCACGATGCCTTCGACCCGTTCGCGAACGCGCGCCGATGGCTGGCCGACGACACCTCGCAAGTCAAGCCGGGCATCGAAGCGTCTAAGCCGCTCTCGGCTTCACGCCTCATCAAGAAGCACGACGAGCTGACCGCGATTCACGACGATCTGGCGCGCTTGCGGACCGCGTCGCTCAAGACCTCGATACGAACGGTCGCCTACGACATGGCCGAGAACTGGGCGCTGGCCGCGGAGTTCTTCGACGACCAGACCGGGCAGCACTGCTTTCGCGTGGGGCGTCTCGCAGGCATGCTGGCCGCCGAGATCGGCATGGACGAAGAGTATTGCGCGCGCATCGACCACGCCGCGCGGCTGCACGACATCGGCAAGATCAGCGTCAACGAATTGATCCTGCTCAAGCCCGGCCCGCTCGATCCGGGCGAGCTGACCGCGATGCGAGCCCATGCGGAAGTGGGCGGATTTCTGCTTCAGCATTCGGACGACCCGACGTTGCAGATGGCGGCGGTCATCGCTCGCCATCACCACGAGTGGTGGAACGGCGCCGGCTATCCGCACAATCTGACCGGCGAACGCATTCCTCTGGAAGCGCGCCTGTGCGCGCTCGCCGACGTTTACGATGCATTGACCAACGCGCGGCCTTACAAGCGCGCCTGGCCGCATCGCATCACCGTCGAGCAGATGATGTGCGAGTCGGGAACGCATTTCGACCCGCGCCTCATCAAGCCCTTTCTCAAGGTGCTCGAGCGCCACGTCGGATCGACGACGGTGCCGCCGTCGACGCAACTGCATTTGAAGGACATGGAGGCCAATGGCCTCCTGGTCTCGCGCCGCAAGTTGATGGCAGCGGTGAAGGACCAGTGATCGCGCGGTCGTCAGCCCGGCGACGGGTGACGATCTTCTACACGACTACGGGCGCGACTCGGGTGGCGTGCCCGGTCGATACACATCCCTGCCCGCCTGATTGATCTGCTGCCGCAAGGCGCGTCGTTCATCGGGACTCAGCCGACCGGGACGGCCGCCTTCCGCCTGGCGCTCAGCCGGCGGAGCTACCGCAACCTCGCGCTCGGGTCCGCGCTGAATCATCTGTTCGTTCCGCTGCGCACCACGTTGCCCTTGCATCTGTTGCTGGCGTTGCGCGCGCGCGGCCTGACGCATGGCTCGTTCGTTCGCGCGCTCTTCGGCCAACCCCGGACCCCGCACCTGCATCATCCGCACGAACCCATCGCCATGCGGATCGAACGGGCGCGCATGCGCATGCTCCATCGTCATCAAACCGGAAAGCACGCCGACACATGCAGCGGCGAATGCCATGCGGATGCGCTGGAAGGCTGACGATGCTTGTGGGTTGCGTAACGACATGGCGTGGAAGAACGATTTCGAAGAACGAGTCCGGTCGGCTCCGGCTACAGAGCAGCATGTTAGGACCTGCGGCCTGTTCTCACTGTTGCCCGTCGTTCAACTTTTGTAACTTAGTGTGTCCCGTTGCCAAGGGACTCATCTTCCGTCTCGCTATGCGGCACGCCGCGCATTCCAAACGCCGCGTCATGTTTCGCAATGTCTTCCAGAGCGGCTATTTACCGATAGCCGTGACACGCAGCGAAGCAGCGCATTAACATGCACGCCATGACTGCAACCACACCCAACAAGATCCTTGTCGTCGACGACGATCAGAGACTGCGCGATCTGCTGCGCCGCTATCTCACCGAGCAAGGCTTCAATGTCTTTCTCGCCGAGGGTGCGGCGGCGATGAACAAGCTGTGGACGCGCGAGCGCTTCGACCTCGTCGTCCTCGACCTGATGCTGCCGGGTGAAGACGGTCTTGCCATCTGCCGCAAGCTGCGCGGCGCGAACGACACGACGCCGATCATCATGCTGACCGCGCGCGGCGACGAGGTGGACCGCATCATCGGACTCGAACTGGGCGCCGACGATTACCTGCCCAAGCCTTTCAACCCGCGCGAATTGGTTGCGCGCATCCATGCGGTGCTTCGTCGTCGCGGCGCTCCCGAAGCGCCGGGCGCGCCCGCGTCGGATCTCGAGACCTTCGAGTTCGGTCCGTACCTGCTCAATCTTCAGACCCGTACGCTCACGCACGACGGCCAGACCAAATCGCTGACGACCGGCGAGTTCGCGGTGATGAAAACGTTTGCGCGTCACCCGCGCCAGCCGCTGTCGCGCGAAAAATTGATGGAGCTCGCGCGAGGTCGCGAGTACGAAGTCTTCGATCGCAGCCTCGACGTTCAGATCTCGCGGCTACGCAAACTGATCGAGACCGACCCATCGAACCCGCGTTATATCCAGACGGTGTGGGGTCTGGGCTACGTATTCATCCCCGACGGGCCGCCACAGCCCGCCACCGCAGAGTCGACACCGGTCGCGGCGGACACCGCGTCGAATCGCTCCGACGACAACAAGAAGTAGCGACGACGGATCCTGACCGGACATGCCCGGCGGCGTCTTCTGGCGAACTTTTCTGCTGCTCGCACTGTTGATCGGTGCGAGTCTGGCCGCGTGGTTCCAGAGCTTTCGCATCATCGAGCGCGCGCCGCGCGCGCAGCAGATCGCGCAGACCATCGTGTCGGTGGTCAACGTGACGCGCTCCGCGCTGGTTCATTCCGATCCCGCCAAGCGCACTGATTTGCTCGCGGACCTCGCGAGCAACGAAAGCATCCGCATCTATCCGCTCGAGCCGTCGGACGTCGTCGAGCCGCTGCGCGAGTCACCATCGAATGGGTTGATGCTCGACTACGTCCGCGCGCGCCTCGGTCGCGATACGCGCATGGTTCGCAGTGTCAACGGACAGGAGGGACTGTGGGTCAGCTTCTCGATCGACGGCGACGACTACTGGGTCGCGTTCGAGCGCGACCGCCTCGAAGTCGTCGCGGGATTGCAATGGCTCGGCTGGGGAGCTGCCGCACTCGGACTGTCGCTGCTCGGCGCGATCGCGATGAGCCGCCTGATCAATCTTCCATTGAAGCGACTTGCGACCGCAGCCGTCCTGATCGGCCAGGGCGGCAAGCCCGCGCAGCTTCCGGATCGAGGGCCGCGCGAAATTCGCGCCGCCAACACCAGCTTCAACACCATGGTCGATGACCTTGCACGCATCGACGCCGATCGCGCGTTGCTGCTCGCGGGCATCTCTCACGATTTGCGCACGCCGCTCACGCGCTTGCGCCTCGAAGCCGAACTGAGCGTGCAGGATGAGGTTTCGAGGCAGGCCATGCAGGGCGACATCGAACAGATGAACGCCATCATCGGACAGTTTCTTGACTACGCCCGGCCGCTCGAGCGCGACGCGGTATTCGACGACGTCGACCTGACCGCAATCGTGCGCGACACCATCAACGAGATTCCCACAGACGAGCGCTTCGTGATCGATGCCGATCTGGAAGCGACGACGCCGATCAGTGCGCATCCCACCGAAATCAGGCGCGTGATCCTGAACCTCGCGGAGAACGCGCGCCGCTACGCATCGACTCCCGGAACCGACACGGTCCATCTGACCATCCGCACACGCGACCAGCCGACCCGTCTCGAAGTCGCCGACCGTGGAGGCGGCATACCGGAGGAAGCCATCCGGCGCATGAAGCAACCCTTCACACGGCTCGATACTGCGAGGAGTCAGGCCAATGGCGCCGGGCTCGGGCTGGCGATCATCGATCGCATCGCGCAACGTCATCGCGCGCGCTTCGAATTGACTTCGCGCGAAGGCGGAGGCCTGCTCGCGCAGATCGTTTTTCCGCGACGCGTTTGATTTCATCCCGTCGTTCCTGCGCACGCGGGAATCCAGCGGCTTTCGGCACACGCCACCGGGTCCCCACGTGTGCGGGAGACGACGGCGCTAGACACGAACGATCAGCGCGACCGCTTCAGCGGCGATGCCCTCGCCTCTTCCGGTGAAGCCGAGCTGCTCGGTGGTCTTGGCCTTGACGTTGACGCGCGCGAGATCGAGCGAGAGATCGGCCGCGATGTTGGCACGCATCTCATCGATATGCGGCGCCATCTTCGGCGCCTCTGCGATGATGGTCGCATCGATGTTGCCGACGATATAACCCGCGTCGCGCACGAACGCGATCGTCTGTCTCAACAGTTGACGCGAATCGGCGCCCGCATAAGCGGCCGACGTATCGGGAAAGTGACGACCGATGTCGCCCAGGCCCGCTGCACCGAGCAGCGCATCGGTGATCGCATGCAGCAGCACGTCGGCATCGGAGTGGCCGAGCAAGCCGCGGTCGTGGGGAATCGTGACGCCGCCGATGATCAACGGCCGGCCCGTAACCAGCGCATGGGCATCGAAGCCCTGCCCGATGCGAATGTCGTTCATGCGGGCGAGCCACGCGCGCACCGGCGCCGCGCGAAACCGTCGTTCGTGTCAGTCACTCTTCCAGCACTCGCCTGCGCGACGGATGTTCAATGCGAATGCGTAGGCAGCAGGGCGCGGGCCTCGACGCGCACGCGGCCCTCGCAATTGGCCTTGGTGCAAACGCCGTACATCGACAACGCATGCTCCTGCAGCGTGAAGCCCCGCTCCTTCGCGATACGCTGCTGGCGCTTCTCGATCTCCGCGTCGTAGAACTCCTCGACCTTGCCGCACGTCAGGCAGACGAGGTGGTCGTGGTGCGTACCCAGATTGAGTTCGAACACCGCTTTGCCATTGTCGAAATGATTGCGCGCCAGCAATCCGGCCTGCTCGAACTGTGTGAGCACGCGATAGACCGTCGCCAGACCGATGTCCATGTTGTCGGCCAGCAGTTGCTTGTAGACGTCTTCGGCGCTCATGTGACGATGGTCGCTGGTCTGAAAGATTTCGAGAATCTTCAGGCGCGGCAGCGTTGCCTTCAGACCGATGGTCTTGAGTTCGCTCGGGTTCGACATGGGTGTCCTTGATGCGTTGGTACAACCGCGGCGCGGTCACGCCAGACGTTGGTCTGCGGAAAGTACGACACGGGTTGCGGCTATCATAGCGCCTTCGCGCGGGCCACCGTATGGCTCGACGTTCCATTTCTCCACGAGACGCTTCAGTCGTCGTCGCATGATTTCTGTCCTCGCCGTTCGCTTCATCGGTTCGCGTGCACGCGTCCGCGCACTGTCTACTTCGCTGGCCGCGTTGACTCTCGTGTTGTCGGGCTGCGGATTTCTTTCGCGTGATCGGCTCGACAGTTTCAACATCACGTACAAGATCAACATTCAGCAGGGCACCGTGGTCACGAAGGAAATGGCCGACCAGTTGAAGCCCGGCATGACCCGCGATCAGGTGAAATTCGTGATGGGAACGCCGCTGCTCGCCGATCCCTTCCACGCGAATCGCTGGGACTTTCCGTTCCGTTTCCAGCCCGGTCGTGGCCGCATCGAAGAGCGTCGCTTCACGGTGTATTTCGAAAACGAAAGGCTCGCGCGATTCGAGGGAGACCCGCTGCCGACCGAGGAAGAATTCGCGGCCAGCAGAAACTTCGCGACAACCAGGATCGCGAAGGCGCCGCCGCTGGGACCAGCCAAGCCGGCCACGCCGGGATCGACCGGGCCCGATGTGGGTGGGGCAACGGTGACGCCCGAGACGGTCAAGGTGCCGGTGCGCCCGCCGACGCCGTCGGGCGAGTCGCCCGCGCCTCCGCCACCGCCGGCTTCGAGCAACAGCGACGCGCCGCGCTGATGCCGCGCGCGTTGCCGATTCCGCAGTGATTCCTCAGGCGGTCGTCATGCTGCGCATCGCCGTTGCGGGATCTTCGGGTCGCATGGGTCGCATGCTGATCGATGCGGTTGATGCGGCTGACGACCTGGTGCTGTCCGCCGCGCTCGATCGCGACGACTCTCCGGTTCTCGGCACACCTGCGTCGAATCGCTCGGGTTCGACGATCACGATTTCATCGGACGTGGCAGCCGGGTTATCGGCCAGCGATGTGCTGATCGATTTCACGCGGCCCGAAGCAACGCTCGCACATCTTGAGGCGTGCGCATCACGCGGCGTCAAGCTCGTGATCGGCACCACCGGATTTGGCGCCGCGGAACGGGATGCGATCGCCGCTGCGTCCGAGCGCATCGCGATCGTCTTCGCGCCCAACATGAGCGTCGGCGTCAACGTCGTCTTCAAGCTGATCGAAGAAGCGACTCGCGCCCTGACGAAAGGATGCGGCAAGGCAAGCGCGAACCGATACGACGTCGAAATCATCGAAGCCCATCATCGCCACAAGGTCGATGCGCCTTCGGGAACCGCGATCGAGATGGGCGAGATCGTCGCTGCCGCGATGGGCGTCGAACTAGACGACGTCGCATCGCATGGACGCGAAGGTACGGTCGGCGAACGCGAGCCGGCGACCATCGGCTTCTCGGCGATTCGCGGCGGCGATATCGTCGGCGACCACACGGTCATGTATGCGGGGATCGGCGAGCGCATCGAGATCACCCATCGCGCCAGCAGTCGTGCGGGCTATGCGGCCGGGAGCCTGATGGCAGCCCGCTTCCTCGCCGATCGCAAGTGCGGTCTCTTCGACATGCAGGACGTGCTCGGCTTGCGATAGCACTCCAATCACCGGCTGTACTTCGCGGACTTTATTTCGCGGTTTCGAACGCTTCTCCAGCCGGGTCATCAACCGCGTCATCGACTACGCGACCCGCAGCCAATGTAATGCGACGTGCGCAGCGCGACGCGATCGCCGTGTCGTGCGTGACCATGACCAGCGTCGAACCATGGGTTCGATTGAGAGCGAAGATCAGATCCATCACGCCTTCTCCGGTGGCGGCATCCAGACTGCCAGTCGGTTCATCGGCGAAGAGAATCGCGGGCTCCGCGACAAAGGCGCGCGCCAAGGCCACGCGTTGCTGCTCGCCGCCCGACAAGGTCTTCGGATAGTGGCGCTCGCGAGTCGACAGCCCCACCTGCGCGAGCATCAGAACCGCCTTTTCGCGCGCACCATCGGCGCCTGCGAGCTCGAGCGGCAGCATGACGTTTTCGAGCGCGTTCAGATGGCCCAGCAACTGGAACGACTGGAACACGAAGCCGATGCGACCCGCGCGCAGTTTCGCGCGGCCGTCTTCGTCGAGTAGAGACAAGTCTTCGCCGAGCAGAGCGATGCGGCCGCTGGTCGCGTGGTCGAGCCCTGCAAGCAAGCCGAGCAAGGTCGACTTGCCCGACCCGGATGCGCCGACGATCGCCACCGTCTCTCGAGACGCGATGGTGAGCGTGATATGGTCGAGTATCGTCAACGTACCGATCGCATCGACCACGCGCTTGGTCAAGCCCTCGACCTCGATGACTGGCTTCGCATGCGCGCGGTCCGCCGCGTCGACCCGATTTCGAAACTCCTGCGGTGCATCGATTTTCATATTGAGCGAGCCGACATCGTTCATCGCAGCACTTGCCTCTTCGACATGTTTTCGAATTTCTCACGACGACGCACGACGCGTCGCGTATCGATCAGGGATCTGTTTGCGATCGCCCTGACCGCCATCGTCCTCGCGACGGCAACGCAATCGACCTCGCTTGCCGCAGAGAGTTCGCCCGCGCGAACGCTGCTGGTCCTGGGCGACAGCATCTCGGCGGAGTATGGCCTCGGTCGCAACCGCGGGTGGGTCAAGCTCCTCGACGCACGGCTTCGCACGGAACGCTTCGACTACGACGTCGTCAACGCGAGCATCAGCGGCGAGACCACGAGCGGCGGGCTCTCGCGCATCGATCAACTGTTGTCACGCCTGCATCCAGCCATCGTGGTCGTGGAGCTCGGCGGCAACGACGGCCTGCGCGGGCTCTCGCTTTTCACAACCGAACAGAACTTGGCCGCGATCATCATGCGATCCCAGAAAAGCGGCGCCGCCGTATTGCTGGTCGGCATGCAATTGCCTCCGAACTATGGCAAGGCATACACCGATCGGTTCGCGGCAATCTTCGCGACGGCCTCGAAGCGCTACCAGACCGCGTTGACGCCGTTCTTCTTCGCAGGCTTCGCAGATCGCTACGAATTATTCCAACCCGACCGCATTCATCCGACCGAGGCTGCGCAGAGCCGCCTGCTCGACAACGTCTGGCCGGCTTTGAATCCCCTGCTCAAACGTCGCTGACCCTGCGCAACGCCGGGACGCCGGGACGCCGGGATCGTCAGCGCTTGGCGCGCGCGGCCACATACATCTGCGAGTTGATCTTTCGATCTGCGTTGACGCGCCGGACCGACGGTCGATCTCCGAGCATCGCGACATAGTCTTTCAACGGCGTGTCGGCGTACAAGTCGCAGCCCAACGCGGCCTTGGCTGCGAGTCCGACCACCGGCAAATGAACCGCGAGCGCGCAATCGGCCAACGTAAAGGTCGACCCCGCTGCGAACGGGGCGAGACGAACGAGCTTCATCAACGCGGGCACCGCCTTTTCAAGTCGTGCAAGGACCAACCGATTGGTCGCCTCATCCGGCGTGTCGCCGAAGAACGCCCACCGATAGGTTCGCCGCGCCTCCCACTCGAGATAGAGCTCGGTGAACGCGACGATCTCGCGCACCTTCGCGGCTTCGAAGGCATCTGCAGGCAGCAGGGGGTGCGCAGGAAACGCTGCCTCCAGATATTCGTTGATCGCTTGCGTCTCGCTGATGAAACCGTTCGCGGTTTCGAGATAGGGAATCTTGCCGAGCGGCGACGCATCGAGCAGCGCCGCGCTGCCATCGGCCCACTGCAGGACTTCCTCGAAGGAAATCTCTTTTTCGATCAGGGCGAGCTTGATCTTGTTGTAGTAGTTGCTGGCGGCAAAACCGTGAAGCTTCAGCATGGTCATCGCAATGAGGTCACAGGTCCGGTGCCTGCGCTGCCGAAGTCGGTCAGCGTATTGTTGTCGAGGGGAAAGACCTTGGCTGCGTCGAGCAGATCTTGTTGAAGCACCGCATTGAAGACGATCGTGTCGGGCTGATTGCGATCGCACAGCAACGACCGCAAACGCTCGAGGCCGTCTTCGCTTCCCCACCGACTCTCGAGGTTCTTGTCGATCTCTACCATCGCGGTCAACGGCTTTTGCGGCACACGATCGTCGAGACGTTCGCTCCAGCCGATCATGGCGCGGTTGTAGCGCCGTGCAAAGTGTTCACCCAGTGCTTCGTAGACCGGCTTCTTGTCCACTCGCTTGTACAGATCGAACAGGCGCAGCCACATCAAGGTGGGGATGTGTTCGTCGCGCAGCACGTGTTGACGGAGCATCGTGATCGCGCGCAGCGGATCGGTATGCGCGGTCTCATCGACCTGATGCATCAGATCGGCGAAGCGCGCCAGGCGAAACCGCGTCGTCGCCTGTTGGGCTTCGCTTTGCGTTCCTTCGACTTCGGTGCTGGTGAGGTGATCGACTTCGGTCGTGATCAACGGGGCGCCATCTTGCTCGTCGAGGTTCAGGATCGTGTCCACGCCGGGCGAACCGAGCGGCGGAAAGATGTCGTCGAGCGCGGACGCGGCGCGGCGCACCGGAGTGTGGGTCGTGTCGTCTCGATCGAGTGTGTGGTCGCTTGAACCAGCCGACATGGACGAGCCCATGACTTCACTGGTGGATGGCAACTCGAAGTCGAGAGGCATCGGTGCACTCGGCAATTCGAAATCGACGCCAGTGGTCGGCTCGAACCGATCGACGATCGTGGTCTTCATGCTGTTGGTCGCGAGCGGGTCGTAGTGCTCCGGGATGTCGAGCTTGAGGTCGAGCGGCGTGATCCCTTCTTCAGACTCGACAATCGATTGCGGGGCGCGTGAGGCTGGCGCCTTGAAAGGCGCGAGCGGCGGGATGTCGAGATCCACGAACGTGTCGGGCGCGTCTGCGGTCCGACCTCGATCTTTCGTCTGGGCGCTTTGAGCCCTCTCGTTGGCGACCTCGCTGCTCGCAGACGCGGCCGGTGGTGGGTCGGTGAATGGCGACGGAAGCGTCGGCCCGCCGAGCGCAGCGAAGTCGGTTTCTTCGAGCGGGCCGGGACGCGGCGCGGCGCGCGGGGGCGAGACGGTGCGCACGGTTGCCATGGCCGCCTCGATATCGGACACGGTGAAATCGGTATCGATCGCCGCCGCGTAGCGTGGCGTGCGCGGGGGCGTCCGCAGACGATCCTGTACGTTCGATGTCGACGCCGAGCCCGCCACCGCGGCGGGGAGGCGCGTATCGATCTGCGGGTTGTTGGCGCGCGTGTTCGGATCGATCGCATTGGCGTAGGGATCGACGGCCCCCTTGGTCGCCGCAACAACCGACGCTGCAGCCTGCACGGTGTTGGCGCTCCACCAGGCAGAGCCTTCGACCGATCGACGCAATTGCACATAGCGGAGCGCCATCCACCCGGCGATCGCGATCGCAATTGCCGCCAGTGCGATCAACAGCCAGACGAGAATCGGCGAGAACGCGGCCGCTTCGAGCGACTGGTTGCGGGTCGAAAGCGTGGTGGCCTGCACACGCAGTGCATTGATCTGATCGCTCAGCGCCTTGACCTGTTTTTGCAAATCGATCTGTTCCCGGCGCAACTGCTCTTCACGCGCAGCGATGGCTGCCGCGTCCGATCCTTCAGGCGGGGGCACCGCGAGACTCGACGCTACGGCGGGTACCGACGCTGGGGACACCGGTGAAGCGTTGGACGTCGCGGCGGAAATCGATGTTCCGGCAGCGGCGCCGGCGATCTTGCGCGCCGGGTCGCCCGCCGCGCCCACTGTCTTCAGAGGCTCGGTCGGCGCCACCGTCAATCGATCACGCTCCACAGGGGTCGACGATATCCCCGCCGATGCCGCCGCAGCAGGAGTCGAGATCGAAGCGCGCGGCAACGCCTCGCGCGAGGCGATTCGCGCCGACGATGTTCGGGTACGAGGATTCGCGCTTGCTCGCGACGCGCGGCGCGCATCGCGAGCGATCGCCGCGCCGCGCGACATCGGAGCGACGCGCCGCGCGCGGGTCGACGTGCGAGCAACCGCTGTGGCCCGCGCTACCGGTCGGGCTGTGGCCCGGGCTGTGGTCGGCGCTGCCCTGCGAATCGACGCCGTGCTCGCGACACTCGATCCGGTCGAGGACTCCGCCGCAACGATCGCGGGCGTTGCGACAGGATCGACGAAAAGAACGTAGTCGCGTGCGACCGGCGATGTGCAACCGACCGATACGACCAGTGCTATGGCCGGCTCGTTGACAGGTTGGGGACTGCTGATCTCGATCTGCGTGCGGCCTCGCGACTGGACCACCGATGCGCGCGCGTTGAACACCGAGGGCAGGTCGTCGCCATGGGGCCTGACCTGCACACAACCGACTTCTTCGCCTTCCCACAGAGTCACCGGCAACGAGAGCCGAAGCGGTTCACCGAGCGCCGAGTGCAGCGCGGCCGGACCGAGGCCGATCGCCAAGCCATTCGGGGCCGAACAGAGGAGAAGAACGACGGCCCCGAGGATCGAAGCAAGACCCGCGCGGTCGACGCGGCAGGTTCGCTCTCCCGTGCAGCAATGTGCCTTCGCGATGAAAGCCCCATGCGCGCGCAACGTGCCTGTGTATCCCGGATCCCCCGTCAGCGCATCGATCAATTTTCCCCCTGGATGAACAGGCCTCTCTTCGCGCCGGAGTTCGCCTGCGGCCCGAATTTTGCCGGAAAGATCGAAGGCTGCACAGCGAAACGTGCTTCCCAGCCGACAGGCATCGATTATTCAATCGACGATCCGCGCTTCGCAAGCCCACGGCCGATGATGAGTTGCTGGATCTGCGTCGTGCCTTCGAAGATGCGAAACAGACGCACGTCGCGGTAGAAACGCTCGATCGCATAGTCGCTGACATAACCGGCGCCGCCGTGCGCCTGAACGCAGCGGTCGGCCACGCGCCCGCACATTTCGGAAGCGAACAGCTTGCAGCACGACGCATGCAGACTCACGTCCCGGCCTTCATCGCGCCGTCGCGCCGCGTCGATCACCATCGAGCGTGCAGCATAGAGTTCGGCCTGACTGTCGGCAAGCATCGCCTGCACGAGTTGAAAATGAGCAAGTGGTTCACCGAATTGTTTGCGTTGGAGCGTGTAGACAATCGTGTCGTCGAGCATGCGCGAGGCTGAACCGACGCAAGCCGCGGCGATCGTGAGGCGGCCTTTGTCGAGTACTTTCATCGCGGTCTTGAAACCTTGTCCCTCGCGGCCGCCGATGAGATTGCCCGCGGGCACGCGACAGTTCTCGAAGATCACGTCGGCGGTATGCGCGCCGCGCTGGCCCATCTTCCGGTCGGACTTGCCGATCACGATGCCGGGCGTACCGGCTTCGACGATGAACGCCGACACGCCCGCTGCGCCGCGTTGCGACGGATCGGTCCGCGCCATCAGCGTGAACAGGCCGGCTTCGGGCGCGTTGGTGATATAGCGCTTGGTGCCATTGACGACGTAGTCGTCACCGTCTCGAACCGCCGTGGTGGTCAGCGAAGCCGCGTCGGAACCTGAGCCGGGCTCGGTCAACGCGAACGAACCGATCAGTTCGCCCGATGCGAGGCGCGGCAGCCATCTGGTCTTCTGCTCCGCCGTGCCGTCGATCACGATGCCTTGCGACCCGATGCCGTTGTTGGTTCCCATGATCGAGCGAAAGGCGGGCGAGGCTCGCGTCAGTTCGAACGTCACGTCGACTTCTTCTTCCATCGTGAGTCCGAAGCCGCCGTACTCCTCGGGTACCGTCAATCCGAAAAGGCCGATCTCGCGCATCGCGTGCACGATGCCTTCGGGAATCGCATCGGTATCGACGACTTCATTCTCCGCGGGAATCAAACGTTCGCGCACGAAGCGCGCGACGGTGTCTAGAAGAAGACGGTGGATTTCAAGGTCACGAATCATGCGCGGCTCTCTGCTCGGATGATGTGGTAGGCGGCTCGAACCCGGCCAAGTCGAGGATCGCATGCCGCGTGCCGATGCCATCGTAAAACCTGCGGACTGCGGCAATGCGTTGGTTCAGGAGTGTCGGGGAAATTTACAAATGCGAGCCAAAACTCGCGTCGTCATTAATAGATTCTTAATAAAAACAATATCCTATCGATATCGGCACGGCACTTGCTTTAATCCCCGTGAGCTTCCTTCGAGGTCGCCCGTATTCAGGTTTCAGAGCTTTTGATCAACATTCAGGGGGTAAAGATGAACAAGTTTTCAAAAATCGCCTTGGCGATGCTCGCGGGAGTGGCCTTTGCAGCCCCAGCTCACGCCTCGCTGTCGCTATTCAAATCATTCACCGGCGCCGTTGCGCAGACCACCGACGGCTGCGGCTCGACTACGCAGACATGCAATCTGACCGCGAACATTCCGGTCGGAGCGACGGTGCTTGGGGTTTATCTTTATACGTCGAATTTTTCCAGCGCGGCGAGTGGGGGAAACATCACACTCGGGGCTAACACGACATCGTACTCTGCGAACACTCCTCTGGGCTCGACCGGTGGGGGCCAAGCCTATCGCGCCGATCTCACCAGCTTTTTTGCACCACTCCTTCTGAATGGCAGCGCCTCCCCGTTCAACTTCACGGTCACGGAGACTCATCCGTCGCAGGACGGCGAGGCTCTCGTCATCATCTACTCGAAGCCGCTTCTTGCGACGTCGACCATCTTCGTGTTCGACGGATTTTCCAACAACGCGGCCGACTCGTTTGCCTTCACCATCGCGCCTTTCGCTGGTGGCATGGCCGAAATGCGCATCGGTGATGGATTCAGCTTCGACGGCACCGACCCGGCCAACCCGAGCGGCAACGGACAGGTTTCGACGATCAAGGTCAACGGCAACACGCTCACCAGCAACGCCGGTCACTGCGACGACGCCAAGGACGCGACCTGCACCAATGGAAACTTGATCACGGTCGGCGGTGACAACGATCCGTTCTCGCCGCTCAATCCGACGGTTGCTCAGGACCACGAGCGCTACAACCTCGGACTGCTGCTGCCCAACGGCACCACGGGCATCACCATCTCTACGCAAAATCCGAGCAACGACGACAATATTTTCCTCGCGACGTTCGCCTTTTCGGGTACTGCAGTGGTCGGACTAGTACCTGAGCCTGACTCGATCGTGTTGCTGGTGGCTGGCCTTGCAGGCTTTGGTTTGCTTCGCCGCCGCAAGCAGAAGTAATCGCGCACCGCTTCTCGCGCAAAGGCGGCCCTCTCGGGGCCGCCTTTTTTTTGTGGCGTAATATCGAAGCTTCATGCGAGTGACGAGGTCAGCGTCTTTTCACAACCGCATGCCCGACTTTCCACTTCAAACCCGCCCCGACACCGATGCCCTTGGACCCCAGGCGCCCTGACCTCGCGGTCGGCGTGGTCGGCGCCGGTGCGATGGGTCGCGGTATTGCACAGGTGCTCGCACAAAGCGGTTGTCGCGTGCATCTCTACGACGCCAACCCGGCCGCGATCGATGCCGCGATCGCATCGATCGCCGATGTGCTCGACAAGCAGGTCGCCAAGGGCAAGCTCGATGCAGCCGCGCGCGATGCGACGCTTGCGCACATCGAGTCCGCGCATGCGCTGGGCAAACTCGCGCATTGCGCGCTGGTCGTCGAAGCGATCGTCGAGAGTATCGAAGCCAAGCGCGCGCTCTTGCATCAACTCGAGAACATCGTCGGCGCCGGCGCCGTGATCGCGTCGAACACCTCGTCGTTGTCGGTGACCGCGATCGCCTCGCAATGCGCGCATCCGGCGCGCGTGGCGGGCTGGCACTTCTTCAATCCGGTGCCGCTGATGAAGGTGGCCGAGATCATCGACGGACTCGCGACCGATCCTGCGGTCGGCGATGCGTTGATGGAACTGACGCGACGCATCGGTCACACGCCGGTGCGCGCCAAGGACACGCCCGGCTTCGTGGTCAATCATGCAGGGCGCGGCTACACCACCGAAGCGCTGCGCATCGTCGGCGAAGGCATCTGCGATTTCATCGATGTCGACCGCGTGATGCGCGAAGCCGCTGGCTTTCGTCTCGGCCCTTTCGAATTGATGGACCTGACCGCGCTGGACGTATCGCATCCCGTCATGGAAGCGATCTATCGGCAGTTCTACGACGAGCCGCGCTTTCGTCCCTCGGTGATTACGGCACAGCGACTGGCGGGCGGACGGCTCGGTCGCAAGAGCGGCGGCGGATTCTATCCCTATGGCGAGAACGCGGCGCCGATTGTAGAACCGCGTGCGCCGGTCGCGCTGCCCGCGACGGTGTGGGTCAGTCGCGCGCACTCTGATACGCATGGCGAACTCACGTGGCTGTTGCAGAAGATGGGTGCGAGCGTCGAGACCGAAGCGCTGCCATCCGAGGACGCGTTGATCGTCGTCGCCCCGCTCGGGTCGGATGCAACCACAACCGCGCTCGATCAGGGACTCGATCCGGAACGCACCATCGCCATCGACACGCTCGTGCCGCTCGCTCTGCGTCGTACCCTGATGACGACTCCGGTCACGCGGGCCGACGTGCGCGATGAAGCGCATGGACTGTTCGCGTCCGATGGCGTGCCCGTAACGATGATTGCGGACTCGGCCGGCTTCATCGCGCAACGCATCCTCGCGACCATCGTCAACATCGCATGCGACATCGCTCAGCAGCGGATCGCTTCGCCCGACGACATCGACCTCGCGGTGCGACTCGGCCTGAACTATCCGAACGGGCCGCTTGCGATGGGCGATGCGCTCGGACCGATGAAGCTGCTCACGATCCTGCGCACGATGCAGGAGTTCTACGGCGATCCGCGCTATCGTCCCTCGCCGTGGTTGACGCGTCGCGCGATGCTCGGCGTTTCGTTGCTCAAGACCGAGCGCTGACCAAAGTCTGTTCATACCAACGATGGCCGCACAACTTCTGGTGGACCGCAAGGGCAGCACGCTGGTGCTGACCTTTTCCAATCCGGGATTTCGCAACGCGCTCGGGCCCGAGATGTATGTCGCCTGCATGGAGGCGTTCGAGCGTGTCGCGAACGATGCGGCGATTCGCGCCGTCGTACTGACTGGCGCGGACGGCATGTTCTGCGCGGGCGGCAATCTCAATCGCCTGCTGGAGAATCGCAGCGAGCCTCCGCAGGTGCAGGCGGACTCTATCGACAGCCTTCATCGCATGACGCGCGCGATCGTCGATTGCACAAAGCCGGTAATCGCGGCGGTCGAAGGCTTCGCGGCCGGCGCCGGCATGTCGCTCGCGCTGGCTTGCGACATGATCACCGCCGGCAACTCGGCAAAGTTCGTGATGGCCTACGTGAAGGTCGGTCTGTCACCCGATGGCGGCGGATCGTGGTTCGCGACGCGCGCGTTGCCGCGACAGACCGCCGCGCAGTTGATGCTCGAAGGCGGCGCGTGGCCGGCTGCTCGCCTGCACGCGCTCGGTGTCGTCAACACGCTGGTCGATGACGGCAAGGCGCTGGACGCGGCGCTCGAGCATGCGGACCGACTCGCCGCGTTGTCGCCGCACGCCTTGGGTCGCATCAAGACTCTGATCGCGAAGGCCGGTAACGCGTCGCTGGCTGAGCATCTCATCAGCGAGCGCGAGTCCTTCGTCGCGTGCCTGCATCACGACGACGGTGGCGAAGCGATCTCAGCTTTTCTCGAGAAGCGCGTGGCACGTTTCGACTGACCACTTTCATTCGAAGCGACCGATGGACGACGGCTCACCGATCTCGCAGAGGCCCTCTCGCCGCCGCATCTTCCTGATGCGTCACGGCAGCGTCACCTACTTCGACAGCGAAGGAAAACCCTATCTTCCCGAATCGGTGCCGCTCAACCAAACCGGTCGCATGCAGGCCAGTGCCGCGGGCGTCGTGTTCGCACAGTTGTCGCTCAAATTCGATCGCGTGATTACCAGCGGGTTACCGCGAACCGTGGAGACCGCCGAGCGCGTGCTGGCCGAGACGTCGCAGGACATCGAAATCGAAGTGTGGCCCGAACTCGAAGAAATTCGCGGTGGTCGTTTGTCGGCGATCCCGGACGAAAACCTGCGCGATGCATTCGCGGGCGCATTCGAAGGGATGGTTGCCGAGAGCCGGCAATTTCTGGGCGGAGAAACCATAGGCTCGTTGCTCGATCGCGTCTTGCCCGCGCTCGACAAGCTGCGCGCCGATTCCTCATGGGGAACCGTACTGCTGGTCCTTCACGGCGGCGTCAACCGCGCGATCGTTTCGCGCGCACTGACTTGCCAACCCAGCGGCCAACCGGGCGGTCAACGATACTTCCTCGGCAATCTGTCGCAGGCGCCCGGATGCATCAATGCGCTCGACGTCGGGGACGATGCGAACGACTGGGTGGTGCGCATGACCAACTACGCGCCCTCCGATCTGCTGCAACCCAACGAGCGCGAGACGACGATGGAAGTGCTGTACTCGCAATACCTGAAGTTTCGCCACCCCGCATAAAGCACCAGCCATGTACGAAGAATTCATCGGAACCATGCCCGTCGCCGATCGCCAGAAGGTCGACGTGGCAGCGCTCGAGCGCTACCTGTGCGAGCACATCGAAGACTACACCGGACCGATCGCGATCGAGCAGTTCAAAGGCGGTCAATCGAACCCCACGTTCAAATTGATCACGCCCGCGCGCGCTTATGTGATGCGCACCAAGCCCGGCCCGGCCGCGAAGCTGCTGCCTTCCGCGCATGCGATCGAGCGCGAGTACCGCGTGATGCGCGCCCTTGCCGAGACCGATGTGCCGGTCGCCCGCATGTTCACTTTGTGCGAGGACGAGGACGTGATCGGCCGCGCGTTCTACGTGATGGATTTCGTCGATGGCCGCGTGCTGTGGGACCAGAGCCTGCCCGGCATGCAGCCCGACCAGCGCCACGCGATCTATGCCGAGATGAATCGCGTCATCGCCGCACTTCACAGGGTCGATTACGCGGCGCTCGGCCTTGGAGACTTCGGCAAGCCCGGCAATTATTTCGCGCGGCAGATCGGCCGCTGGAGCAAGCAGTACAAGGCCTCGGAGACCGAGCAAATCGATGCGATGGATCGCTTGATCGAATGGCTGCCCGAACATATCCCCGACGACGACGGCGCCGACGTGAACCGACCCGTTGTCGTGCACGGCGACTATCGGCTCGACAATCTCATCTTTCATCCGAACGAGCCGCGAATTCTTGCGATCCTCGATTGGGAACTTTCGACCATCGGCCATCCGCTCGCCGACTTTTCATATCACCTGATGAGCTGGCACATCGCGCCTTCCGGCTTTCGCGGTATCGCAGGCCTCGACCTCGCAGCGCTCGGTATTCCATCGCAGTCCGAATACGTCGCGATGTATTGCAAGGCGACTGGCCGCGCCCATGTGCCGAACGTGGACTTCTATCTCGCGTACAACATGTTCAGGATCGCCGGCATCCTGCAAGGAATCATGAAGCGGGTGGTCGATGGAACAGCCGCAAGCGCGCAAGCGGCCGAGGCGGGCGCGCGAGCGCGCACCATGGCCGAACTCGGCTGGGCCTATGCGCAACGCGTTAGTGGCGCTTGAACTGCGGGCGCTCGAGCTTCACGAAGCATCGCTTCAGATCACATGCACACTTCAACCGATTGAGGAATACCGATGATCGACGTTTACACATGGGCCACGCCCAACGGCCACAAGGTCCACATCATGCTCGAGGAATGCGGGCTGCCCTACACCGTACATGCGGTCGATATCGGCGCGGGCGATCAATTCAAAGCCGAGTTTCTGGCGATCAGCCCCAACAACAAGATCCCGGCGATCGTCGATTCCGATGGGCCCGACGGCAAGCCGATCTCGATGTTCGAGTCGGGAGCGATCCTGATTTATCTCGCAGGCAAGACCGGCCGGTTCATGCCCGACAGCGTGCGCGGTAAATACGACGTGCTGCAGTGGCTGATGTTCCAGGTGGGCGGCGTCGGGCCGATGCTGGGCCAGGCGCATCACTTCCGCCTCTATGCGCCCGAGCAGATCGCATACGCGGTCGATCGCTATACCAACGAGGCGAGTCGCCTCTACGGCGTGATGGACAAGCGCCTGGGTCAATCGCGCTTTCTCGCAAGCAACGACTACACGATCGCGGACATCGCGACCTGGCCGTGGACGCGCTCCTGGAAGAATCAGGGGATCGAACTCGACGACTTTCCCAACGTCAAGCGCTGGTTCGACACGATCGCGGCACGGGCCGCCGCACAACGCGGGGTGCAGGTCCTAGCCAAGGCGCGCAAGCCGCTGACCGACGACAAGGCGCGCGACATCCTGTTCGGCACGACCCAGTATGCGAAGCGCTGACATGGATTCCCGCCTGTGCAGAATCACGACGTTCAGCCGTAGCGACGCGTAACGCTCTGCGCGACGCATACCGGTTTGTCTGCTCCCTCGCGTTCGATCGTCACTTCCCAGACCAATTGCGCTCCGGGAAATCCCATCTGGGGGGCAAGCGCCTGCATCGACAACAATTTGAAGCGCCCGCGCACACGGCTGCCCACCGGAACCGGCGACGGAAAGCGAACCTTGTCGAGACCATAGTTGACGCCGAGGACCGTGTTCTTCATCTCTATCGCTTCGGCCATCAGATGCGGCAACAACGACAAGGTGAGAAAGCCATGCGCGATCGGGCCGCCGAATGGCCCCTGTTTCGCACGCTCGGGGTCGACGTGTATCCATTGATGATCGTCGGTCGCATCGGCGAACAAATCGACGCGCTGCTGCTCGATCGCGACCCATTCGCCGACGGCCACTTCTTGTCCAACGACCTGTTCGAGTTCGGACAGCGAGTTGAATGTGCGCATGTTTTTTCTTTTACTTGAGGTCTAAAGAATTATGCGTCGCGACGAAGAAACATTCCCATGCCGTTCATCGTCATCACGAGTTCATCGTGCTGGTTGAAGACGCGCCACTCGGACACGACGATGCCGCGATCGGGTCTGCTTTTCGACGGCCGCACTTCGATCACTTCGAACCGGGCCCGAATCGTGTCGCCCGCGCGCACCGGCTTCAACCACCGCAATTCGTCGATGCCGGGCGAACCCATGCTGCGCGAGTCGAGCAGGTAGGCGTCGCAGCTCATGCGCATCACCAGGGCCACGGTATGCCATCCGCTGGCGATCAACGATCCGTAGATCGATCGTCGTCCCGCTTGCTCGCTTAGATGAAACGGTTGCGGATCGAACTGGCTCGCGAAGGCGATGATCTCTTCGGCGGTGACGTTGCGCTGACCGATCTCGATCACATGGCCGACGTGAAAGTCCTCGAGGGCGTAGCGGATCGACTGCGAGGGCAACTGCGGCGTCATCTGCAATCGTCGATGGCTGCGTAGATTCCGACGCCGCGGGTTTCACGCCGCGCGCTGAAGCAGCGCTGAGTCTTTGCGTTCTGCGGCGCCGCGCTCGAGGTCGACCGATTCTTCCCTGGCCGCGTCGATGAATCGCTGCAGATGGTGATCGGTGTCGCCCAAAGTAATTTCGATCATCGTCAGCCGCTTGAACAGGTGCGCCGCGAGCAGCTCATTGGTCACGCCCATGCCTCCGTGGATCTGCACGGCCTGTTGTCCAATGAAGCGCGCGGCCTGACCGATACGGACCTTCGCGGCCGACACGGTCTTGCGCCGCTCGCGGACATCGGTCGCATCCACCTTGACGGCTGCGAGATACGCCATCGATCGCGCCTGCTCGAAGTGCATGAACATGTCCACCATGCGATGCTGCAAGACCTGAAAGCGCGCGATCGGTTGACCGAACTGCTTGCGGGTCTTCGCATAGTCGAGCGTGGCCGCGTTGAGCGTCTCCATCACGCCGATCGCTTCGGCCGCGAGCAATGCGACGCCATAGTCCGACACCGCGTCGATGAGCTCCTGCGCAGCGGCCCCGCGCGCAAGCAGCGCCTCCGCGCGCACCTCGACGCGATCGAACGTGATGTCGGCCACACGTTGCCCATCGAGTGTCCGCATGTCGCGGCGAGAGACGCCTTGCGCTTTTGCGTCGACGATGAAAAGCGCGAGCTCCGCGTCATCGCGTCCGTCGCGTTCCCCGCCGAGTCCATCCACGCGCGCCGATACGATCAGCCGATCGGCCTGCGCGCCAAAGAGCACGCTCGCCTTGCGACCGGATAGTGCATAACCAACCCCTGTTCGCCTGGCCGCGGTCGCGACCTCGAGGAGGTCGTAACGCGACTGCGGCTCGGCCAGCGCAGCGGCCATCTTCAGCGTCCCGGTGGCGACTCCTTCGAGAATCGCGAGATGCACATCGCCTCCCGCGCGCTTGATGAACTCGGCCGCGAAGATGGTCGAAAAAAAAGGTTCAGCGACGAGGCCGCGACCGAGTTCCTGCATGATCAGCAAGAGATCGACTGCCTTGCCTCCGAACCCGCCGCACGCTTCGGGCATGGCCAACGCGGTCAAGCCAAGATCGACCAGCTTCGCCCAGATCTCTTCGCTGGTGCCGGCCGACGTGCCGACGATCTTCGTGCGCGTTTCGAAGCCGTAGTCCTTGTCGACGAATCGATGGACCGCGTCGGCCAATTGCGTTTGTTCAGAAGTGAATTCGAAATTCATCGCGTCCTCGCGTGCTCGTTTGATGCGCCACCGTTGCGCCGCCGTTGCGCCATGCGCGTCGGCGGTGGAAGCGCAATTCAAAGACCCAGAATCATCTGCGAGATGATGTTCTTCTGAATCTCGTTGGACCCGCCGTAGATCGATGTCTTGCGGAAATTGAAGTATTGCGACGCAAGCGGCGCCGCATCCGCCTGAATGTCCGCCTGAACGTCTGCGTGGGGCCCGTCGTCCGTTTCGGCTTCGAGAAAGTCCCTGTCGAACGGCATCGCGATCGGTCCTGCGGCTTCGAGCATCAACTCGCTCAGGCCTTGCTGAATCTCCGTGCCCTTGATCTTGAGCAACGAAGCTTCGGGACCGGGACCCTTCTTCGCGCCCTCCTGTCGATCTTGCTGAGATACGACGCGAAGTACCGTGATCTCCAGCGCCATCAATTCGATCTCGATATTCGCGACCTTGGCGGCGAAGAGCGGATCTTCGATCAACGGCTTGCGGTTTTTGATCTGCTCGCCGGCGAGGCGTTTCAGAAACACCAACTCGCGTTTGGAGCGACCGACCTGAGCGATGCCGGTCCTTTCGTGACCGAGAAGATATTTGGCGTAGGTCCATCCCTTGTTCTCCTCGCCGACCCGGTTTTCCACCGGCACCTTGACGTCGTCGAAGAACACCTCGTTGACTTCACGTTCCTCATCAAGCGTGATGATGGGACGCACCGTAATGCCCGGAGTCTTCATGTCTATCAAGAGAAACGAGATGCCCTCTTGCTTGCGTTCGCTTTCTTCGGTGCGCACCAGACAGAACATCATGTCGGCGTGCTGTGCGAGCGTGGTCCAGGTCTTCTGTCCATTGACGACGTAATGGTCGCCATTGACGTCGGAAACCCGCACGGCGCGTGTCTTGAGGGACGCGAGATCGGATCCCGCACCGGGTTCGGAATAGCCTTGGCACCACCAGTCGAGGCCGTCGCGAATGCGCGACAGATAGCGCTGCTTTTGATCGTCGTTGCCAAACTTCATGATGACCGGCGCGACCATCGCGATGCCGAACGGCAATATCGGCGGCGTGCCCGCAGCGGCGCACTCTTCGTCCCAGACATGACGCTGCGTCGCGTTCCATCCGGTACCGCCCCACTCCACCGGCCACGCGGGCACCGACCAACCTTGCTGTGCGAGTATCTTGTGCCACCGCGCCAAATCTTCTTTCTTCAATCGACGATGGTTGAGAATCTTGAAGCGCAGATCGTCGGGCAGGTTGCCCGCGAGCCAAGTGCGCACTTCATCGCGAAACGCGTGGTCGGCTTCCGAATAGTTCAGGTCCATCGTCTCTCCAGACAAGCCGCCGTCGCATCATGCCGATGGAGCAGCACCTCGGTTCGCTATTGCAGGGTTTCGGTCAGCGCTCGAGGGATAGGCAACCGGATCGTTTCGATACCCTCGTCGTCAAGCTCGCGCTGCTCCTGGTCGGTCGCGGTGCCGCGTATCGCCCGCGGCGCCGTCTCGGCATAGTGAATACGCCGGGCCTCTTCAGCGAAACGCACACCCACGTCTTCAGTCTCGGAGATCGCGCGCCGCAAACGCTCGAAGACCGTCGCAGTCATCGCGGCTGCGTCATCGCTGCTCGGCGTCGGCACGGCCGCAGCGGTCGGCTTCGATTCTTCGATGCCGAGATTCAAGCGCGGCGCCGAAGGTTCTCGCCTGACGGCGCTTGATTCGCATAGCGGGCAGCAAACCGCCTGCGCGTCGCGCTGGCTGGCGTACTGCTCGGCCGAGGCGAACCATCCTTCGAATCGATGATCCGCGTCGCAAATGAGATCGAAGACTTTCATCGGGAGGCACTATAGAAGCGCGCTGTAAATCGCCACGAAAGCGATGCGATTAGAAATACGAACGATCGTTTGATTTTATCAGGCAATCGATGCGCGGTTGCCGCAATCGATGCGCCGCAATCGATCCGTATTATGCTGGCACGAGATAGGGTTCGAACGCGGCGCGCACATCGTCGGGAATCGGAATGGCCTTATCGGTCGCGAGGTCGATATGCACCACCGTGGTCGAAGCGCGCAGGCGATCGCCGTTGCGACCGTGAATCCGATAGTCGATCGCCATGCTCGCGCCGCCGATATGTCTGACCATCACATCGATCGCGATGGTTTCTCCATAACGGCTCATCCCGACAAAGTCGACCTCGAGCTTCACGATCGGCCACCCACGCCGTTTGATGTTGATGTGCTCGTGCTGGGGTTTGCCCGCTGCGAGCATGAAGTCCTCCATGGCTTCCGAGAGCAGATAAAAATACTGCGGATAGAAAACAATGCCCGCGGGATCGCAGTGCTGAAAACGAATGGACTTCTCGATTGTGAACATCGGCAATTGGCGGCCTGATTGATTCCCGCGAGGATCGCGGGTCCACGCCTCAAATGATAACGGGACGGCCGCCGAAACCGGCGCCGTCCCGCAGATCGAAGTGCGTCGAAAGACGCGAATGACGATTACTTCTTCATTTCATCCTTCTTCATCATGCCGTCCTTCTTCATCATGTCGTCGTGCTTCATCATGTCGTCGCACTTCGCCATTTCATCTTTCGCCATGCCCGACTTGTTGGCGCATTTCTTCATCATTTCGTCGTGCTTCATCATCTGGTCTTTGCTCATGCCGTCTTTCTTCATGTCGTCCGCAGCGGACGCTTGAAAGGCGATGGACATCAAACACGCGGATGCGACTGCAGCGATAAGAGCTTTCATGGTTGTCTCCATAGGTGGGTAAAGTTGATTCGACTTCATCGATTCCAAAACCATCGATTCAATTGCAAAGCATTTGAAACATCCGGATTCAGCTTCCGGGAAACTGCGCCGACGATCTGGACTCATGAGGCGCTGTACTGCGGAATGGTCACGTTCAGCGTGGGGCTCAGCTTCCGCCAAACCAGTTGTAGCCTTGGTCTTCCCAATAGCCACCGGGAAATGCATTGGTCACGAATATCCCGTAAACGTGTTTTGGATTCTTGTATCCGAGTTTTGTCGGCATGCGCAACTTCATCGGAAACCCGTACTCGGGCGGCAGCGTCTTGCCGTCGTAGGTCAAAGCGAGCAGCGTTTGCGGATGCAACGCCGTCGGCATGTCGATGCTGGTGTAATAGTCGTCAACACATTTGAAGCCCACATAGCGCGCGGTCGTGTCAGCGCCTATCTGATTCAGAAAATCGGAAAACCTGACGCCGCCCCACTTTCCGATCGCACTCCAGCCTTCGACGCAGATGTGGCGGGTGACCTGGCCGGTCTGCGGCAACGCGTTGAGCCGCGCCAATGTCCAGGGTTTCTTGTCGGCGACCGATCCGGAAATCTCCAGCTTGAAGCCTTCCGGATCCACGTGTCTCACTTCGTCGATACCGTAGTAGGCGTTGAATGGAAACGGCCGCGTGATCATTGATTCCGGATAGGTCGGAGCCAGATCGGCAGGGCTGAAAATTGCGGCCTGAACGCGATCGTTGAATCGTGAAACTGCCGTCAGCAATTCATCGATCGAATTTCCATCCACGATGGAACATCCGGTCAGAAGCGACAAGCCTCCGAGCGTCAGCCCTCGTTGCATGAACAAGCGGCGCGCAGGCGCATCCAGCAGTCGCAGCGCATCGCGAACGATCAACTCCGCATCCTTGCCGATTGACGATGGCAGCCGGGCCGAAGCGATGCGAGTGTCCGTAACGAGCGAGCGCGGCATTGAATCTCCTTACCGGCCGCGGATCATTGCGACCAGCGTACGCGGCACGAGGGCGACCATCGCGATATGCACGATGAAGAATCCAACGATGCCCGCCATCGCAACGAAGTGGACACGGCGCGCAATTTCATAACCCCCGAACAATTCGCGCAGCAATGGAAACTGGACGTTCTTCCACAAGACCAATCCCGAAAGAATCAACATCGCAATATCGACAATCACAAACAAATAAGCGAGTCGCTGAACCGCGTTGTAATGACCGAGGTCATCGTGCGAGAGCTTGCCGCGCAATGCCGCCATCAGATCGTTTCCGATCGCGCGCGGTGACAACGGAAAGAATTTCGTGAAAAGGCGCCGAGTCGCGAGATTGGCGATCAGATAAAGCAAGCCGTTCAGAAAAACAATCCACATCGCCGCGAAGTGCCACTGCAGAGCACCGCCCAGCCAGCCGCCGATCGTGACGCCATCGGGAATATGAAACGGAAAGAAAGGCGACGCATTGTAAATGCGCCAGCCGCTCATGACCATCACGATCACGCCGATCGCGTTGAGCCAGTGCGTGATCCGCAACCAAAGCGGAAAGACTGTCCCGTCTGTCCGCGATGTTGCGAACGCCTCACCAGAAGAATTTCGAATGAGCGCCGAATCAGCCATGGGTTGTGAAGAGTCGACGCCGAGGATCAACCCGGTTTACAGACGCCAGTGTCGACTGCCTGCAGCACTTCTGCGGTTTTCGGATCCTGAAGGAATGCGACAACGGCGACCTGGCCTCGCGCCAACTGCGGTACGTTGACGACGCGATCGACCGAACCACCCGTGCCTTGCACATCGATCGGGCCGATCCAGTTGCGTACGACAAAATCGTGATCGAGCTTCGCGCCGCTGTTCTCGCCGGCCTTGACCTGCGAACTCAATTTGCTCTCGGTCACTGCGATGAACAACTGCAGCGGGCCGCGATTGGCCGCGACCGACGAATCGACCACGACGCGCAGGGCATTCGCACCTTGCGGCTCGGCCCGAACCTGCAATCGCGCTGGGGCCGCTCCCTTGTCGACGTGCAGGTTGTCATCGAGATCGCCGCGCCAATCCTGGACTTCGCGGCCATTGACAAAGAAATGCGGCGTGAATGATGTGCGATGCCGATTCGCATGCACTTCCCAATCTTGCCGCTGCGAGAATGCCGGCTGCGCAAACGGGTCCTTCCAGCCGATCGAATCCCAGTAATCCACATGCAGTGCGAGCGGCACGATGCGAGTCGCCGCGATGTTCCCTGCAGGCGCTGCGGAAGCACTCTTGCCGCCCAGTTTCATCAACGCTTTGTCCGCCGGAGGGCAACTGGAACACCCTTCGGAGGTGTAGAGCTCGACCAGCGCCGCCCGGGTGTTGCCCGTATCGGCTACGCATGCTGCAAACGCGGGAGCGAGGGGCGCCGCCGCGAAAATCAGCGTGGCCAACGTCGTTGCACTTCTCTTGATCTGGTGTTTCATACCGCCTCCGATGGAGCGAACGTGCGTGTAAGTCGGGCGCCGGACGCAGTCATTACAACCGCGACATCAGTTCGCCAAATACGATGGGCCGACACTTATTCCTCGATGCCGTCGCGCCATCGACGCACCGAGTTGCGTATCAGATTCAATTGACGAATCACCTTCGGACACGCGTCGCAGATCGACAGATGAAGCCGCAGAGCGATGCGCTCCAGCAACGTCAACTCGCGATCGAGCTTCGCGGACATCAGTCGCGAGGCTTGGCGGCACGAAAGAAAAGGTGAATATCGCATCAGTGACTTTCATTGAACCAGCGAAGTTCAAGACACTCGCGCAGCCGTAACCGTGCGCGATGCAGCAGCACACCCGCGTTGGTCGCGGTGATGGTCATCTGATTACAAATTTCTTCGGTCGAGAACTCCATCCACTCGCGCATCATGAAAATCCGCGCCTGCGCCGCCGGCAATTGCTGGACACAGACTTCGAGTATTTCGAAGAACTGAACCCTGTTCAGCATCGTTTCGGGAGTGGACCACTCCTTGATGGTCTCGCGATAGTGACCGTCGGCCTTGAAGATCGCCCCGTCGAACTCCGCGTCATCGTCCTCATCGAGCAACTGCGTCTCGCGGCTCCGCGCGCGCAGGCAATCGATGATCTTGTGCTTGAGGATGCCGATCAGCCAGGTCTTGAGTTTGGATCGGCCCTCGAAGACGGTCTTGCTTTCAAGCGCCGCAAGCAAAGTCTCGGAGACCGTGTCCTCGGCCCACGCGTCATTGCGCAGATGCAGGCGCGCGATTCTAAGCAGCGAGGGCCGCAGCGCGTCGAGCTCGTGTGTGTGGAACGCCTCAGCGTGCATGGGCCCGGCGCCGGATAGCCGGCGTATTGAGATGGTTCGTCACGGCGCGACCGCGGCGTCTTTCGCGCCTGACTTGCGATCCACCGGAGTTGCCATCGGAACATCGACGCGCCGCGTCTGCCCGCTGCTTCCGGGAAAGTCGGCGAACAAGGCCCGGATCAGATAGGGCATCACGGCAGGAAGGGATTCAGTTTGATCGGTACCTTCGGCTCGCCCTTCATAGTAGCGCTTGCTTGCCACCGCCTTCGAGTCGATGTCGAGCTCGAGGCGGCCGCGATGCACGTCGAGGTTGTAATCGGAATACGCATCGGGGAAGGACCAGAACGGGTCGTACCAGCCGAAGCCTCGTCGACCATACCAGCCTCCATAGCGATTCCAGAACGGATCCACCGGCCACGAATCACGCACACGCACCTGCGTCGTCGAGATCGACGGCCGCAACGTGATCGCCAGCTGTGCTCGGCTCGGATCGGCCGCGAGCTTGAAGCCCTGTAGCGTCAACTCGTCCTGAACGATGTTCTCATACGACTTGAGTTCGAGACTGTTCTGGAATTCGAGCGTGCGCGAAAAAACATAGCTTCTCTCGGCAGGCAACGTGGCCCATTCGTTGAACGCCGTCACTTGCGTTCGGATCAGTCGAGGACCAGTGGCACAACCGCCCAGCACCGAGACGACAACGAGTAAGCGAGCCAGCGCGGCCCCGGTCCAACCAAAGAATCACTCATAGCAATTCTCCAACTGACAAGACTCGTTCGACCGCGTCTGGCGGTCCGAGGTTTCCGAATAGGCCTGCAAATCAAGACGGCGCTCGCGCGAAGTAAAATGATCGCTTCGCGCAGATGGCGACCCACTGCGACAATCACGCCGCGATCCTCCGCTACCGTGACCCATGGCGCCGACTACATCGCCCACACACATGAAGACCGAGACGCAGAAAACCATCTACCGCAAGGATTATCGCCCTCCTGTCTTTCAGGTGGAGCACATCGAGATGGGGATCGATCTCGACCCGGCGGCGACCGTGGTCGCGGCGCGACTGCATCTGGTCCGTCATAACCCCGGAGCCATGGAGTTCGACGGCGAGCATCTCGAACTCCTGCAACTTTCCCTCGACGGGCAGCCACTCGCCCCTCACGCATTTCGGCTCGCCGCGACGGGCGACAAGCAGACGCTCACGATTGCCCATCTGCCCGACCGCTGCGTGCTCGACATCGCGGTACGCATTTCGCCCGAAGCCAATACCTCGTTGCTGGGTCTCTATCTGTCCGGCGGCAACTTCGTCACGCAATGCGAAGCCGAGGGCTTTCGCAAGATCGTTTTCTTCCCGGACCGGCCCGACATCATGGCGCGCTACACCGTCATGCTTCGCGCCGACCGCGTTCGCTACCCGGTGCTGCTGTCGAACGGCAATCTGGTCGAGTCGGGGCGCCTGCCCGACGGACGACACTACGCGAAATGGGAGGACCCGTTTCCCAAGCCGAGCTATCTGTTTGCGCTCGTCGCCGGAAAGCTCGCGCATATCGAACGCCACGTGAGGACGAAGAGCGGCCGCTCGGTGCTGCTTCAGGTCTACACGGACAAACACGACCTTCCCAAGGCCGGTCACGCGCTCGACTCGCTCGAGCGATCGCTCAAGTGGGACGAGGCGCGCTTCGGTCTCGAACTCGATCTCGATCGTTTCATGATCGTCGCGGTCGGCGATTTCAACATGGGCGCGATGGAGAACAAAGGCCTCAACATTTTCAACACCAAGTTTGTCCTGGCCGATCCGCGCACAGAGACCGACGCAGACTTCGCCGGTATCGAAGCGGTCGTCGGGCACGAGTACTTTCACAACTGGACCGGCAATCGGGTGACGTGCCGCGACTGGTTCCAGTTGACCTTGAAAGAAGGCCTCACGGTCTTTCGCGATCAGGAGTTCTCGGCCGACATGGCCGTCGCGCATCTCGACCACGCGCGGCCCGCCGATGCCGAAGGGGTACGCGCCACGCTGCGGATAGAAAACGTGCGCACCCTGCGCGCGACGCAATTCCCCGAGGACGCGGGACCGATGGCGCATCCGGTGCGCCCCGAGAGTTTTCAGGAGATCGGCAACTTCTACACCGCCACGGTCTATCAAAAAGGCTCCGAAGTGATTCGCATGCAGCAGACGCTGCTCGGACGCGACGGCTTTCGCGCGGGCATGGACGAGTACTTTCGACGTCACGACGGTCAGGCGGTGTCGTGCGACGACTTCGTCAGTGCGATGGAGTCGATCTACGTCGCGCAGAAACCCGGCAAGAGACTCGATCGCTTTCGCCGTTGGTACAGCCAGGCAGGGACGCCGCGCGTCTCGGCCGGCACCACCTACGACGATGCGACCAACACGCTCACGCTGACGCTGCGACAGATTTGTCCGAAGGTCGGGGTCGAGAAATCGATGGCGATCGACAAGCAGCCCTTTCATATTCCTTTCGCGGTCGGCCTGGTCGATCACGACGGTCGCAGCATTGCGCTTTCGCTTGAAGGCGAAGGCGAGCAAGCACAGACCACACGCGTGCTCGATCTCGTCGATGACGAACAACGCTTCGTCTTCACCAACGTCTTGCGCGATGCGGTCCCGTCGCTGTTGCGCGATTTTTCTGCGCCGGTGATCGTCGAGTACCCCTATACCGATGCCCAACTCGCCCTGCTGCTCGCGCACGATTCCGATCCATTCAATCGCTGGGAGGCCGGTCAGCGCCTCGCGACGCGCGAACTGATTCGACTCACCCACGACGCGCAAGCCGATCGCCCACTGTGCATCAGCGACGCTTTGATCGATGCCTATCGCACCACGCTGCGCGACAAGCGGCTCGATCCAGGTTTGAAGGAAGCCGCGATCACTCTGCCCGGCGAAGGCGTGATCGGAGAACAGCTCACGATCTACGATCCCGCGGCGGTTCGACGCGCGCGCCTCTTCTTGATCGATGCTCTGGCATCCGCGCTCGCCGATGACTGGCATGCGGTGTACGCATCCCATCAAACGGTGGGACGCTATTCGCCCGCGTCGGGACAAGCGGCCGCTCGCGCGTTGAAGAATTGCGCGCTCGGCTATCTTGCGCGACTGGACGATCGCGACGCGCAGTCACGGGTCGATAGCCAGTGGGCTTCGGCCGACAACATGACCGATCGGCTCGCCGCATTCATGGCGATCGTCAACGCACCGCTTGATGCCGACGGCGGGCGAGCCGCGAGCCGCCGCGTCAAGGCCGTGTACGCGTTCTATCACCAATTCCATCGCGATCCGCTGGTGGTGGACAAATGGCTGAGGGTGCAGGCCACGACGATGGCGGCAGACGATGCGGTCCTCGATGCCGTGACGGCGTTGACGCATCACGCGGCCTATTCACCGGCCAATCCCAACAAGGTGTATGCCCTGCTCGGCGGCTTCTTCGGCGGCAATGCGGCAGCCTTCCATCGCGTGGATGGCCGAGGCCACGCGTTCTGGGCCGAGCAGATCTTGCTGCTCGATGGAATCAATGCGACGGTCGCGGGCCGCCTCGCGAGAACGCTCGAACGCTGGCGCAAACTGAGTCCACGCTTGCAGGCTTCCGCTCAGTCGGCCTTGCTGCGGGTTCGCAATACCGAGCGCCTGTCGCGCGATGTCACCGAGATCCTCGACAAGGCGCTTGCCGCGTAATGCGGCGGGGACCCGACGCGATCAGGCGTCCTTCACGCGGGTCGCTAGCACTTTCGGCACAGCCGGCGCCTGCAGGCGAAATGCGTCCGGCATTCCCGAACCCAGCAGCGGCCGCAGGTAGAGCTGGAAGGCATCGGTGATATCGGTGCCGCCCGGCGCGATGAACACGTCGTCCATTACTCTCGTCTTGCCCGCCACCACGGTGAGCGGCACCAGTTCGTAGTCGACCGCGTAAGGGTCGTCGTAAGAGCCGGTGCGCACGATCGTGACTGAACCGTTGCGCGAACCATCGCACTCCGCCGACATCGCAAACCGGATCGCCTTTTCCCCGACCTCGCGCGCCTCGCGCTGATCGACGTCCGACACGCAACCGATGAAAGAGCGCTGCAGATAGCCGAAGGTGTCGCCGCGTACGCGCTTGATCCCGAGCTCGTTCTTGATCTCGTCGCACAGGAGGTCAGCCAGCGCGCCGGTCCCGGACAGCTGCACGTTGCCGTGCGGATCGAACTCGGGAGTCTTCGCGAGCCGGCTCAGGATCGACTCACCCGCCGCATCGTGTATGCCCTCGGACACCGCGATCACACAGCGTCCGAGACGCTCATGCGTACTCTTCACGTCCGCAAGGAATTGTTCGAGCACGAAGGTCCGTTCGGGTAAATAAATCAAATGCGGCCCGTCCTCGGCGACCCTTCTTCCAAGCGCCGACGCCGCAGTCAGAAAGCCCGCATGCCGGCCCATCACGACGCCGACGTAGACGCCGGGCAGCGACCGGTTGTCGAGATCGGCGCCGGTGAAGGCCTGCGCGACAAAACGCGCCGCCGATGGAAAGCCGGGCGTATGGTCGTTGGCGACCAGATCGTTGTCGATCGTCTTGGGAATGTGTATGCACGAAAGCGGGTAATTCGCCTTCTTCGCTTCATCGCTGACGATGCGCACGGTGTCTGACGAATCGTTGCCGCCGATGTAAAGAAAATGGCCGATCCCGTGCGCTTTCAGAACGCGAAAAATCTCGCGGCAATACGCGACGTCGGGCTTGTCGCGTGTCGATCCGAGCGCAGACGACGGCGTCGCGGCGACCAACTCGAGACTGGCGCCGGTCTCCTGCGTCAGGTCGACGAAGTCTTCATCGACGATTCCGCGAACACCGTGACGCGCTCCATAAACCATCTGGCTTGCATCGATTCGACGCGCTTCGAGCACCACGCCCGCAAGCGATTGATTGATGACCGCGGTGGGTCCGCCACCTTGGGCGACGAGGATCTTTCCGGATGACATGCGCATGTTCCTTGTTCATCGATTGAATTCCACGCCCATTCGCGGCGAGCGATTGTATCGTGTCGGAAACCCGCGCCGGCATTGGCTTTGCGCGAGGTCGTGTGTGAAATTCGATTGCGATTGATCGCACGCTCATGCACTTTCCGGCATGACATCCCGGCGCGCCCGCATGACGGAAAAGCCGAGTCCCACCACAAGCAGAGCGAACGCACCCACCAGCATCACCGGCGTGGTCTGAACCCGCTCGATCGCATAGCCGCCCACAGCCACGCCGACCGACTGTCCGAGAAAGAAGCTCGACGCGAAGAGTGCGACCGCGGTGCCTCGCGCGTTCGGCGCCATCTGCGTCGCATTGATCTGCAGCGTGTTGTGCAGCATGTAGAAACCCAAACCCGCAGCGAACAAGCCCGGCACCGCGAAGAGCGCCGTCGACATGCCGGTCGGAGCCAGCGCCACGATCGCGATACCGATCGCCATCAACATCGCGCCGCCTCGTGCGAGGCCGGCTTCACCGAGCCTGCCCAGCAATCGTCCCGCTCCGAACGCATACGACACGCCGCCCACCGCGAAGGCGACCAGCATCGAGCCCGCGAGCGACAGCGACAGTCCGTGCTTGACGTGCAGATGCGTCGCGAAGAACGCGAACGGGCCGTAGAGCGCCGCACCTTCGAGGAAGACAGTGATGAGCACGCGGCGTGCCCATGGCTCTGCGAGGACCGCTCGGCTTTGCGCAACCAGATCGAATGCCGCGCTCGTGCCGACCACCGCGCGCTGCGCCGGCGTACGCACGAGACGCGTAAGCAACACGGCCATTGCGACGAACCATAGCGCGAGAAACCAGAACGGCAGCCGCCAACTGACAAGGTCGGTTGCGATGCCGCCCGCGGCCTGCCCGATCGCGAGTCCCGCGATCTGCCCGACCAGAAAACGCGCAAGCACCGCCTGTCGGTCTCGGTACGGCACGTTGTCGCCGATCCACGCCATCGAGAGCGGCATCATCGACGCCATCGATGCGCCCGCCGCAGCGCGCGCCACGAGCAGCAGCGTGAAACTCGGCGCGAGCGCGCACGCAGCCGACGCGAGCGCCGCGCACACGCACGCGAACAGGATCACGCGCAGCTTGCCGAAGCGATCGCCCGACGGACCGAACACGATCTGCAAGCATCCGTAGGCGATCGCGAAGACCGTGACGACGCTCGCCGCATGGCGAATGCCGACATTGAAGTCGATCGCCAAGCGCGGTATCGCCGCATCCATCACACGCATCGACATCGCGCTGCCGAAGGCGACGAGCGCGAGCAGCAGAATGATGCGTCCGGCGCCGGGAACCAGCGCCGGACGCGTCGCATGCCTCGCGACATCCAAACTCGCGTCCTCGACTGCAGCAGACCTTGCGGCATCCATTGCGACAGCCGTTTCGACCGACTGCGCGCGCGTCATCGATGCGAACCGGCGATTCCCCCGCGCCTTACGGCAAGAGCACGCTCGAGCCCATGGTCTTGCGCGAGGCCAGATCTTCATGGGCCTGCGCGACCTCGGCCAGCGGATAGGTCCGCTCGACGTCGAAGAGAATTTTTTTCGAGCTCACCATGCCGAAGAGTTCCTTGCTTGCCGATTCGACTTTCTCTCGCGTCGTGACATGCGTGCCCAGTGTCGGGCGCGTCACGAACAACGAGCCTTTGCTCGCGAGGATGCCCAGATTGACTCCCGACACGGGGCCCGATGCACCGCCGTAGCTGACCATCAATCCGCGCGGTTGCACGCAGTCGAGCGACGCTTCCCATGTGTCCTTGCCGACCCCGTCATAGACCACCGGCACCTTCGCACCGTCGGTCAATTCGAGCACGCGCTTGGCGATGTCCTGCTTGGTGTAGTCGATCGTTTCCCACGCGCCGTGGCGTTTTGCAAGCACCGCCTTTTCGAGCGAGCCGACGGTTCCGATCAGCTTGACGCCGAGCGCTTTGGCCCACTGGCAGGCGATCAATCCGACGCCGCCTGCGGCCGCATGAAAGAGGATGGTTTCGTGGCCTTGCAGGCGATAGGTCTGGCGAAACAGGTATTGCACCGTCAGGCCCTTGAGCATCATCGCAGCGCCTTCTTCGAACGAGATTCCCGTTGGCAGCTTGACGACTTGCAAGGCCGGCATCGTGCGTCGGGTCGCATAGGCGCCGATCGGCCCCTGCCCATACGCAACGCGGTCGCCGACCTTCAAGTGCGCAACGCCCTCGCCTACCGCCTCGATGACACCCGCTCCTTCAAAGCCCAGACCCGAGGGCATGACGCTTGGGTAGAGACCGGTGCGGTAATAGATGTCGATGAAGTTCAGGCCGATCGCGTGATTGCGGATCGTCACCTCGCCGTTTGCGGGGGGTGCAACGTCGGCGGTTTCGAGCTTCATCACCTCGGGTGCGCCGGTGGAATAAATGCGGATTGCCTTGGCCGTTTGCGCAATTTCTTTCACGTGTTTCTCCTCGTTGAAAATGGAGTTGGCGATTCGACGACCCTCGATGCTGCCTGATATCCGGATCATCCGCAGCGCCACATGTGCGTGTCCGGCGGCTTGCCTATAATTCGCCACCCCCATCTCGAAGGCGACGCGCATTCAGCACGCACCGATCGTGCGTGCACCGACAGCGCGGCGCCTGCCTCGATCCCTCATGAAAATCATCGTCCTCGGCGCCGGCATCCTCGGCGTCACGTCGGCCTGGTTCCTGCGTCGCGACGGACACGACGTCACCGTCATCGACCGCCAGCCCGGCGCCGGCCTCGAGACGAGCTATGCCAATGGCTCGCAGATTTCGGTGTCGTACGCCGAACCCTGGGCCAATCCCGGCGCGCCGCTGAAGATCCTCAAGTGGCTCGGCAAGGAAGACTCGCCACTTTTGTTTCGATTGACTGGCGATCCGCACCAATGGTGGTGGGGACTCGCGTTCCTCGCGAACTGCACGCCGGCGCGCACGCGTTTCAACACCATCCAGCTCACCAACCTCGGGCTCTACAGCCGCAGCACGCTGATCGCGATTCGCCGCGAAACCGGAATTCAATACGACCAACTCGAGCGCGGCATTCTGCATCTGTACGAAAGCGAAGCCGAGTACGAAGACGCCAGGCCCGGTCTCGAGCTGATGCGCGAATTCGGCTGCACGATGAACTTTCTCGATCCCGAACAGATCGTCGCGCTCGAGCCGTCACTGGCGTCGTATCGCACGCGGCTGGTCGGCGGCGCCCATGCGCCCCAAGACGAGTCGGGCGACGCGTTTAAGTTTACGCAACGACTGGCTGCGCTCGCCGCTTCGAAGGGTGTCGAGTTCCGCTTCGACACGCAGGTGTTGGCATTGAAGCAGCAGGGCGGTCGAGTCATCGGTGTGGTCGTCAAGGACGGCAATCCGACCGGACCGGGT
>JBBSEF010000023.1:0-40741 GCA_038240015.1 Burkholderiales bacterium | reverse complement strand
TCGAAATAGCCGAGGTACTCGTTGGTGCGCACATAGACAGGCACGTTGCGAAACGCCGAGCCCACCGTCGGAAATTCCACCGACAACGACACCACCACGTTCGGATGCGGTTGGAGCCCGCCGAAGAGCGGCAAAGGGGAAATGTCGACGAGCGCCTGCGCACCAGCCGATACCGGCATCAGTGCGGCGACGAATGAGACGAGCAGCGCGAACAAGGCAACCGTGCGAGCTCCGGCGCGCGCCGATCGCGGCGATGAAATACTGAGGGAGCGGTTCATGGCATCAGTCCTTGGTGGCAACGATCGTCTGCAAGACGACTTGCGTATTGGGGTTGGCGCCGAAGCCCATCGCAGTGACGCGGAACATGTACGCTCCGCCACTGGCATCCGAGGAGTCACCGGCGCCGGTCAACGTGTCGACCGACGTGTTCTGCTGAACCCGCTCGATGATGTAACGCGGCGCATATCGAGACAGCGGTTGGCCAAACAATGCGGCTTGCGCTTGCGAGCCGTACACGCGGTTGGTGTATTGACCGTAGGCGACCGTGCTCATCGTCCCACTGCCTTTGGCATCGGCCAGAAAATCGATGTGCATCACGTCACTGGCCGGTCGAAGCCACGCGGGAGTGGTCGCGTTGAATTCGCAAAGACCTGCGTTGGGGGGCACCGAGCACGGAGTGGTCGCCGTTGCCGTGAAGCCGATCGCGTTGATCGAGTTGAAACAGGTCGATGCAGCGAATCCCAACCGACCCCGGCCGCGGTTCATCTGACCCGGCGCAGTGCAGAGTCCTCCCGGTGAAGCGGGGTTGATGATCTCGAACTCGGCATCCTTCAGTGCGGCTTCGGCCGCTTGAAATGCGATCTGGCGATCGCGGTCGTTGCGTGCGCCGCGCTCTTCGTTGATCGCCATCTGCGATGCGCTGATGCCAAGGATGATGATGACGATCAGCATCATCAGCGAGACGATCAGCGAGAAGCCGCGTTGCCTCGCTGTGACGCGCGTGCCCCGTGAGGTCGTGGGCTTCATGGTTGCAACGACGGCCAGGTCCCCACGCGATTGCGCACGAACACCGTCGTCTCGACCACGCGACGCAAGCGCGTTCGCTCGGACGCACTCAACGCCGCGAGACTGAAATTGGCGCCGGGATCGCCCCCTGCCGGATAAACGTTCCCGAACAGCGGATAGACCGTACTCGCGGGCTCGGCATCGGCCCGAGTCCCGATGGCGCTTCGCAGCAGCATCGCGATCTTGACCGACTGCACGCGATTCCAGTCCACCACCGGATTGGGGCCGCCAATGCCGGTGCGATAGACGAGCCCCGCCGGGGGATAGACGTCAAGGTCCGCAAAGGGCGGCGGCTGCGGGATCGCCTCGCCATACAGCACCTGAAAATCTTCGACGCCGCGAATCAGGGTCTGCGTGTCGAAGCGATTGGGGGCTACGTTCGGGTTACCGGCGGCATCGTAGGTTTGTCGCAAGCATCGGAGTGCCGGCTCGCCATCGGCGTCGAGATCGACGAAGAGCACGTTGTAAGCGCGACTCTCTGCGTAAGCCGTCTCGTTCAAAGCCGGCTGCGGCACTGCCGACCCCGCGCAGTCCAGAACGTTGCCATCGGCTTGGCCGCCATTGACCGAGGTGGTACCGGATTTGCTGGTGCCGAAGAAGCGAATCGTCAACGAGTCGCTGCCATTGAGCCCGGGCCCGCCACCTGGTTTGGAATTGTTCGCGCCGGCGATTTCAGGGCCGGTCGTCGAATAGGAATCCTGCGTGAGTTTCCATGCCGTAAAGGCCGTATCGAAATAAGCCGCAGGAGGATTGGCGTCATCACCAAAATTGGTATATCCGGCCAGACGCACCAGGCGATTGCCAAGCTCGAGTCCGAAGCGCGCGGACTCCGCCAGGCGTGTACCCTCGTCCTGCGATCGATAGGTGCCGCGCGACGTGACGACCATCGCGGTGGCGGCCAGCACAACCAGCGCACCTAGCACCAGCGCGATCATCAGCTCGGTGAGCGTCACGCCGCTTTGACGCGTGCGTGCAATAGGAGGGAAGCGAGGCATCATGTCAGTACGGTTGAATGGGGACGACGAGGTAAGCCGTCGTGAAAGCAATCGGCGCGGTCGCGTCGCGCGCATTGTTGTTCTTCTCGTCCCATTTCATCTTCACCACCAACGGCGACGCGGGCAGGTTGTCGCACGTCGCGTAAGACGCGGCGTTCGAAGCGAGATTGGCGGCGTCGCGGCAGATGACCGCGGCGCTATTGGGCAACCCGTTCACGCCGGTCAGCTTCGCGCGCCATTCGAAATAATCGTTCTTCGCCATCTCGCTGGGCAGGCAACCCGCCGCCGACCAGCAGGCCGCGACGCTGCTGGGCGCCCCGCCGGTGAAGATCGCTTCGTTGCCCGACGAGTTCGCGCGCATCAGATCCGACAGCTCATAGGCCATCGCCGAAGCCTGCGAGCGCAGACCCGATTGCTTGCTGTCGCGAATCGCGGACAAGGTCATCGCGGCTGCGCCGAGCACGCCGAGCACGAGCACGATCAGCGCGACCATCACTTCGATCAGCGTGAAGCCGGCCATGCGCGCGCGGGGCCCGCGTGGAGCGCGAACGAGGGAAGCGGTATGAGACTTTTTCACACCCGCATTCTGCTGTCGTGGGGCCGTCCCGGGCGTGCCAAGTATCGGCGAGCACCCGCCATTCATCGCCACGAATCCGCCGCCGCAGTCTCCCGTGACGAACGCGGTATGTGAACGTCTTACGACTTGCGGCGTTTCGTCGGCAACTTCGTCGCGCCCCGCACCGAAGCCTTCACTGCGGATTTGATCGAAGACTTGCCGGGGGACTTCGACGCGACCTCGCGAATCACATCGGCGAATTCGTCCACGTCCTCGAAGCTGCGGTACACCGATGCGAAGCGGATGTACGCGATCTTGTCGATCTTCTTCAGTTCGCGCATCACGAGTTCGCCGACGCGATCGCTGGGCACTTCGCGATCGCCTGACGACATCAGTTTGTCCTCGATGCGCTCGATGGCGGCATCGATCGCTTCTGCGCTCACGGGCCGCTTGCGCAACGCCAAATGCAGACTGAACGACAACTTGGCGCGATCGAAGTCGGCACGGCTGCCGTTTTTCTTGACCACGGCCGGCATCGCGATCTCGGGCCGCTCGAAGGTCGTGAAGCGGCGCTCGCATCGAATGCAGCGACGCCTACGACGAATCGAGTCGCCTTCGTCAGGCACGCGCGTGTCGAGTACCTGGGTGTCGGGATCGCCGCAGAAGGGGCAGAACATCGTGTCGATTTTCCTGGATCGTCGGTTGTGAGTCGAGCGCGGTCAGAACATCTTTCGCACATCGAGTGCGGCGAGGTAGTCGGCGAACAAACGGTCTTCAATGAGGTAGTGGCCGCCCGGCTTGGCGAGAATGCCCGCGCGCTTCATGCGCTCGAGTGCGGTACGCACCTTGGCGATCGTCACGCGCGATCCGCCGACCTTGTCGAGCTCGAGCAATGTTTCCTTTCCCATCGGCGCCTTGCCGCGAGCGATCAGGACCAGCAAGGTCCGTTCGAACGGCTGCATACCGGCCAGAAGGCCGCGCCATCCCGCCACGTGCCTGTCATCGCCGACCATGGTCGCAAGACCGAACTCGACATCGGTCTTGCCTTCGGCTGACATCGCCTTGACGAGATCCTTCATCAGCGCCGGCTTGTATCCGATCCGCTCGAACACGCGCCGCAAGGCGGCAAGATCGAGACGCTTGCCTTTGTGCACCTTCGCGAAATGGTCGGCCAGCAGGTGCAGGTATTCATCGCCGAGCACCGGAAAATCCTGCAATTGCGTGAACTGATACATCGGGCCGCCGGCAGCCGACATCGTGGACGACAGCGCTTCCTGCGATGAACCGGTGAAGACCGCGGCGACATTGCGCTTTCTTTTCTGCAGCACGGCCCGCAAGGTCGCGACGATCGCATCGCCGTTGGCCGTCTCGCCCAGCGCCTGGATCTCGTCGAGCATCAGCAGCACGCGCCTGCCCGACGCTTCAGCAAGTCGAGACACCAGAGCGTCGAGCCGCAATTCGGGCTGGGTCGGCAAGGCGCGTCGCCTGGGAGCGTCACCGAATTCCAGCGACGCGCCCAAGGCTCCGAGTTTCCTGACGGGTGTCTTCGCCATCCGCGCAACCGCGCGCGCGGGCACGAGCACATCGTCGAGCGTTTCTTCGATCGCGTGATTGATCGCCTCGAGGGGCGCGGTCCTGTGCAACCACACGTCGGCGTAGACGGGAATGAAGCCGGCGTTGCGCGCTGCCGGGGTCAGGTCAGAATCCAGGAAAAAAGTCTTGCCGACGCGACGGGGAGCGAACAAGGCGATCGGACGGCCAGGCTGCGCATCGAGGAGATGAAGGTAGCTGCGCGCAAGCTCGGGGCGCCGGATCTCGAGATCGTCGAAAGTCTTCATTCACCCGCATTGTCGTTCGTTGTCGTCAAAACAGCAACTGCTGAAGATAGGACAATGGACGACAACGTGCGGTATCGCATTTGCGCCGCCCTCGCGTGACGAGGGACCGACGGGATAGAGGAGCCTTGCCGCGAGGTTCGAAGCGTCGACACGCGAGCCGGGCGATCAGATGGTCCGAGCCCAAACTTTTGCAGGAACGACGGCTAGCCGTACACCGGGAAGCGCTTCGTCAGCACAGCCACCTTCTCTCGCGCCGTCGCGATGTTCGCCGCATCGTCGGGCGCGTCGAGCACATCGGCGATCAGATGCCCGACCTGCTCGGCCTCTGCCAGTCCGAAGCCGCGCGTCGTCATCGCCGGGCTGCCCAGACGAATGCCGCTCGTAACGAACGGCTTCTCGGGATCGTTGGGAATCGCATTCTTGTTGACGGTGAGATGCGCGTCGCCGAGAACGCTCTCGGCGTCCTTGCCGGTGATCTTCTTTGCGCGCAGATCGACCAGCATCAAGTGGCTCTCGGTCCTGCCCGACACGATGCGAAGACCGCGCGCGATCAGAGTCTTCGCAAGTGCGTCGGCGTTCTTCACGACCTGCTGCTGATAGGTCTTGAAGGCAGGCTCGGCGGCCTCCTTCAGCGCGATCGCCTTGCCCGCGATCACGTGCATCAACGGTCCGCCCTGGATGCCCGGAAAGATCGCCGAGTTGATCGCCTTCGCATGCTGCTCCTTCATCAGGATGATGCCCCCGCGCGGACCGCGCAGACTCTTGTGCGTGGTGGTCGTCACCACGTCGGCGTGCGGCACCGGACTCGGATAGACGCCGGCCGCAACCAGACCCGCGTAATGCGCGACATCGACCATGAAGTACGCGCCGACCTCTTTGGCGATTCGTGCGAAGCGTTCGAAGTCGATGCGCAAACTGTAAGCCGATGCGCCCGCGAGAATCAGCTTGGGTTGGTGTTCGCGCGCGAGGCGCTCGACCTGTTCGTAATCGATCGCTTCATTTTGGTCGAGGCCATAGCTGACGGGATTGAACCACTTTCCGCTCATGTTGAGCGCCATGCCGTGCGTGAGGTGGCCGCCTTCGGCGAGGCTCATACCCAAAAAGGTATCGCCCGGTTTCATCAGCGCGAAGAACACGGCCTGATTGGCTTGCGATCCCGAGTTCGGCTGCACGTTGGCGGCCTCGGCGCCGAACAGTGCCTTGGCGCGATCGATCGCCAGCGTCTCGACGACATCGACATATTCGCATCCGCCGTAATAGCGCTTGCCGGGATAGCCCTCGGCATATTTGTTGGTGAGCTGGCTGCCCTGCGCCTGCATCACCGCCGGGCTCGTATAGTTTTCGGAAGCGATCAACTCGATGTGATCTTCCTGCCGACGGTTCTCGTCGGTGATGGCCGACCAGATCTCCGGGTCGGTATCGGTGATGGTGCGTTGGCGTTCGAACATGGCGCGGTCCTCGAGAGATGCGCCGCAGGCTCGCCGGCGCAAATGAATGTCGCAACAGAACGAGAGCGCGGGACGCGATGAAGAAGTGCGAGACGTCGCGGCAGCCGTGCGGTTGCACGTCATTCTCGGCTGCCCAGGCGATCGGCCGCGAGCGCTCGATGGGACATGAGGCACTCGCTCATTCCGCGCTTCCCGGTGCGTTTACGTCGATGTACCACCTTGACGCGATACTTGAAGCTTCACGTATCGCGTCCATCGCCAGTCACGCGGAATGGAATGTGGGCGGAGTGTACCAAGCCGGGGAGTTGCGACAAAGCTCTTGCCGTCTCCCGGCGAAGGCCGGGACCCAAGTATTGCATCTGTGCGTGTAAGAGTCATTTGGACCCGGGCCTTCGCCGGCCGACGGACTTCCGTCGCTCGGGTCCCGGCCTTCGCCGGGGAGAAGCAGTCTTGCGATTTGCGACAATGAGCTCCTCTTCATCCAGCTCAGGGCTTCGCATGATCGTCTTCATCACGGGCGCCACTGCCGGCTTCGGCGCGGCTATCGCGCGCAAGTTTGTTGCAGAGGGACACCGGGTGGTCGCGTCGGGTCGGCGCACCGATCGTCTCGACGCACTGGCCGCGGAGCTTGGCGACGCGGTGCTGCCCTTCACCCTCGACGTCACCGATCGCGCGGCGACCGAGTCCATCGTCGATCGATTGCCGCAAGACTTCGCCGATGTGGACATCCTCGTGAACAACGCCGGCCTCGCGCTCGGTCTCGAACCGGCGCATCGCGTGGCCCTCAATGACTGGGAAACGATGATCGCCACCAACATCAGCGGCCTCACGCGCATGACCCATGCGTTGTTGCCGGGGATGGTCGATCGCCGGCGCGGCCACATCGTCAACCTTGGTTCGGTTGCGGCCCACTTCCCCTATCCCGGCGGCAACGTCTATGGAGCGACCAAGGCCTTCGTCGATCAGTTCAGTCTCAACCTGCGCGCCGATCTGCTCGGCACTCCGGTGCGCGTGACCAACATCGAGCCCGGGCTGTGCGGAGGCACCGAGTTCTCGAGCGTGCGCTTCAAGGGAGACGATGCGCGCGCGGCGAAGATCTATGACGGAACGCAACCGCTGACGTCCGAAGACATTGCCGACACCGTATATTGGGTCACGACACGGCCGGCGCATGTGAACATCAACAGCGTGCAAATGATGCCGGTGTGTCAGGCGTTCGGGCCGTTGGCGGTGAAGAGGGATGCGTAGCGGAAGTTCGGCGGCCATTGAGCCGAGTGAAATCATTCATGTCGTGAATGACGATCATTCATGCATCGATGGGCTCCGAGACTACAAATCCTTCGGCCCGAACGCCCCCGGCAGCAATTCATCCATCGACCACGCGCTGCTGCCGTCCCCATCGCAACAACTCATCACCACCGCCTCGGGGCCGAATTCATGCATCACCTGCCGACACGCTCCACACGGTGACACCGGCTCCTGCGTGGGCGTGTGAATCGCCACCGCCACGATGCATCGCACCCCCGCCGACACGGCCGCGAAGATCGCATTGCGTTCGGCGCACGACGTGAGTCCGTACGACGCGTTCTCGACATTGGCCGCAGTGAAGATACGTCCGTCATCGGCGAGCACCGCGGCGCCGACGTGAAAGCGGCTGTAGGGCGCGTAGGCATGCGCGCTCGCTTCGCGCGCAGCGGCCATCAACGCTTCGCTTTGCTGCGCGGTCAGCGGTTTCGATGCGAGAGGCTTCATCTATGATGCGGCGCTTGAAGAAGAGCGAGTCAGGAAAAACACGATGACCGAAGTCTTGCGCAGCATAGTCGGCATCGCAGGGCTGTTGGTCATCGCGTGGCTATTGTCGATCAATCGACGCGCCATACGGCCGCGCGTCGTGATCGCCGCGCTCGCGATGCAATTGGCGATCGGCGCCTTGATCCTGTTCGTGCCGCTCGGCAAGACGGTACTCGCGGCCGCGGCGATCGGCGTCAACAACATGCTCTCCTACGGCAACAAGGGCATCGAATTCATGTTCGCCGGCCTCGTGTCGCCGAAGATGTTCGAGGTCTTCGGAGGTCTCGGCTTCGTGTTCGCGTTGCGCGTGCTGCCCGCGATCATCTTCGTCACCGCGCTGATCTCGGTGCTCTATCACCTGGGCATCATGCGCTGGATCGTGGCGGGTCTGGGCACGCTGTTCCAGAAAGCGATCGGCGTGTCGAAGATCGAGTCCTTCTCGGCGGTCGCGACGATCTTTCTCGGACAAAGCGAAATGCCCGCGGCGGTCAAGCCGTTCGTGCAGCAACTGCGCGGACCCGAGTTGTTCGCGATCATGACGAGCGGTATGGCATCGGTGGCCGGGTCGGTGCTCGCGGGCTATGCGGGCCTGGGCGTGAATCTCGAATACCTGATCGCCGCGTCGTTCATGGCCGTGCCCGGTGGCCTCCTGTTCGCGAAGATCATTTGTCCATCGACCGAACCGTCGCAGATCGCGTTCGAGCATCTCGAGTTCGAAGACGTGCGTCCGGCCAACGTGATGGACGCGGCGGCCGGCGGCGCGATCATCGGCCTGAAGATCGCGGTCAACGTGGGCGCGATGGTGCTCGCCTTCGTCGGCCTGATCGCTCTGCTGAACGGCGTGATGGGCGGCGTGATGGGCTGGTTCGGTCATCCCGAATGGAACCTCGAAGCCTTGATGGGCGCGCTGTTCGCGCCGATCGCGTGGATGATCGGCGTGCCGTGGGAGTCGGCCAGCATCGCGGGCAATCTGCTCGGGCAGAAATTGATCCTGAACGAATTCGTCGCCTACATCGGACTCGCGCCTTATTTGAAAGACGCGGCCACCGTCGCCGCGGCCGGACTGCATGTGCTCGATCCGAAGACCATCGCGATCCTGTCGTTCGCGCTGTGCGGCTTCGCGAATTTTTCGTCGATCGCGATACTCGCTGGCGCATTCGGCGCGATCATGCCGGCGTTGCGTTCGGAGGTCGCACGCTACGGACTGCGCGTGGTCGCGGCGGGAACGTTGTCGAATCTGATGAGCGCGACCATCGCGGGTCTCTTCATCGGATTGGCCTGAACGCGAGCGCGATCGAATCCTTCGACTTCGTGGCACATTGCGGCCAACGCCGTTCGACGACACCACGCTCATCATCCTCAGCCCATGACCGCACATACACTCGCAGCCTCGGTCGAGGCCTGTCATTGGGGACTGTTCGACGCGGCGTTGACGCCGGTGCTCCATATCGAGAGCGGCGATCGAGTCACCATCGACACCGTCAGCGGCGGACCCGATGCGCTGCCGCCGGCGGGCTTTCATGTGCCGCCGGAACTGTTCGACATCCATGCCCGCAGCGTGCGCCACGTGCCCGGGCACATCCTGACCGGTCCGGTGCATGTGGCGGGGGCCGAACCCGGCGACACGCTCGAGGTGCGCATCCTCGACGTACGGCTGCGGCAGGACTGGGGATACAACGTCATCCGACCGCTGGCCGGCACCTTGCCCGCCGACTTCGACACGTCGTCGCGGCTGGTCAACATCCCGCTCGACGCCGAGCGCATGACGGGCCGCATGCCATGGGGCCTGGCCCTGCCTCTGCATCCGTTCTTCGGCGTGATGGGCGTGGCGCCGCCGCTGCGCTGGGGTCGCATCAGCACCATCGTTCCGCGCGCGCACGGCGGCAATCTCGACAACAAGGAGCTGGGACCCGGGAGCTCGTTGTTCCTGCCGGTGCACGTGCCGGGCGCGTTGTTCTCCTGCGGCGACGGGCACGCCGCGCAGGGCGACGGCGAGGTCTGCACGACCGCGATCGAGACGGCGTTGCAGGGCACGTTCGAACTGATCGTGCACAAGCGCACGCAGCTCGCGTACCCGCGCGGCGAGACGCCGACGCACCTGATCACGATGGGTATGGATCCCGACCTCGACCAATGCCTCGCGATCGCGCTGCGCGACATGATCGTGCTGCTCGGCGAACGCAGAGGGCTGTCGCGCGAAGACGCTTACATGCTGTGCAGTCTCGCGGTGGACTTCCGCATCACGCAGACCGTCAACGTCCATCGCGGCGTACATGCGATGCTTTCGAAAGCGCTGCTGACGTGATGCTTTTCAAATACGCGTTGAACGAGCGACCAACGCGCGCACATTTCTGGTTCGACGAATCGGCGTGTCTCGCACAGTTGTAACAATAGGCAAGCGCCGTCTTCCGGCTGCGGCCATCGTTCGTTCTTTGCTCACCGCCGACCCGCTCGGCATTGACCTCCAAGGATCGATATGAACCGCAACGCTTTCAATCTGAAGACCGCAGTCGCCATCGCTTTGGCCACCACTGCGTTTGGCGCATTTGCGCAGGACGCCGTTACTACAACGACAACCAAGTCGAACAAGAGCGAGACGACGGCCGCCGTCCCTGCGGCTGGCGTGACCCAGGCTCCCGTCAAGGCACGCGCGGTGAAGCGTCATACGCAAGTGCATAAGACCGTGAGCGACACCGCCAAGACCAACACGACCGTCTCGACCTCGGCTACCGACGCAAGCAAGCCGGGCGCCACCGTCTCGACCTCGACTTCGACCTCGACGACCGACGCGAGCAAGCCGGGCGCCACCGTTTCGTCGTCGACGAAAACGACGACCAAGTAAGGTCGCGCATTCTGGGTAACGAGGGGCCGTCGCTGACGGCCCCTTTCGTTTCGGCCGATTGACCAATCATCCAGTATATTGGACACTTCCTCCATCATGAAGGAGCAAGCGCCGGCCGACTTGAACGATCGCATCGCACAACGTGTGCGGGATTTGCGCGCGGCACGCGGTCTCTCGCTCGATGCGCTAGCCGCGCATTGCGGGGTCAGCCGTTCGATGATCTCGCTGATCGAACGCGGCGAAAGCAGCCCGACCGCCGTACTGCTCGAGAAGCTGGCGACCGGCCTCGACGTTTCGCTGGCGTCGCTGTTCGAGGCACCCCAACCGACCAAGAATCCTGTGTCACGTTCGGCCGATCAACCGTCGTGGCGAGATCCCCATTCCCGGTACGTACGAAAAAACGTATCGCCCAGCGGCGTCGCGTCGCCGATCCAGATCGTCGACGTGTCTTTCCCTCCCAAGGCGCGCGTGGCCTACACGAGCGGCGCCCGGGAACTGCACATCCATCAGCAGGTGTGGGTGCTGGATGGATCGATCGACATCACGGTCGGAGAAGACCGTCATCGGCTCGGTGCGGGGGACTGCGTCGCTTTTGTGCTGGACCGCCCGGTGAGCTTCCGCAACCCCACTCGCAGATCCGCGCGCTACGCGGTCGTGATCACGACCTCGCCCACTTCCTGGAGATGACATGTCGATAGACCCCTCGGCCCACGCCGCGCGTGTCCGCCGAGTGACCACAGTGACCGACACCCAGCTGCGAGCACTGGCCCGACTGCTGATCGATTGCGTGGATGGGGGCGCATCGGTCAGCTTCATGCACCCTCTGTCGATGTCCAGGGCGCTGGCGTTCTGGCAAAGCGTGGCTGGCGCGGCAGCCCGCCGTGAACGCGCGCTGCTGGTTGCCGAAGACGCCGCCGGCATCGTGGGAACCGTGCAGCTCGTGCTGGACCAACCCGAAAACCAACCGCATCGCGCGGACCTGTCGAAGATGCTCGTGCTGCGCAGTGCTCGACGACAGGGAGTCGGCGAAGCGCTGGTGCATGCGGCCGAGCAGCTTGCGCGCGAGTGCGGCAAGTCGCTGCTGGTGCTCGACACCGCCAGCGGCGATGCCGAGCGGCTCTATGCACGGCTCGGATGGCAGCGCTGCGGCGTGATCCCCGGCTATGCGCTGCTGCCGCACGGCGGGCTGTGCTCGACCACCTATTTTTATCGCGTGCTGAGCGGGTGAGCGGATCGTCGTTTACCCATTGCGTCGCATCGCGCGCCGCAGCCAGCGTTTCAGCGCATCGAGCGGCGTCGCCACTTCGGGTCGCACGACCTGTCGCGGCGTGACGAAATAAAACGCGTAGCGGTACGGCAGGCGTGGTCCGGCTTCCACGACGGCGCCGCGCGCGAGCCGCTCGGCCGCTACGCTGGCGCGCACCAGCGCCAGACCCTGGCCGCTCTCGGCGGCGAGCAATGCGGCGAGCGCGTCGTCGAGCATCAGCCGTTTGACCAGGCCAGGCGGTTCCTGATCGGCCCACAAGGTCCACGGATCGACACTATTGTGAATCAACCGATGACGGTGCGGCCACGCGCCGGGCTCGATGGTTCCGGCGCGCGCCAGTTCGGCCGGCGTGCAGACGGGGACGATCCACTCCTCCGCCAGTTTTTCAGCGCGCGTGCCCGTCCAGCGGCCCGGGCCGAGGCGTACCGCCGCATCCGCGCCGCCTGCACCGAGAGCGACCGGATCGCTGCTGCTGTGCAGGCGCAGATCGAGATCGGGAAGTTCGGCATCGAGCCGCGCAAGTCGAGGCAGCAGCCAGGCATTGAGGAAGTTCGGAAGGACCGACAGCACGATCGGCTCGCTGCGTGCCGCGATCCGCAGGACGCGCAGCGCGCTTTCGATCTGACCGAGACCTGCGCCGATTTCCGCGGCCAGTGTCGCCCCGTCGGGGGTCAACGCGATGCCGCGCCCTTCTTTCCTGAAAAGGGGGCGACCGGCGTGAGCCTGCAGCAACTTCAACTGCATGCTGACGGCCGAAGGCTGCACGTTCAGCAATTCGGCCGCGCGCGCCATCGAGCCGGTCCGCGCGATCGCCTCGAACACGCGTAGCGCGTTCAGCGGCAGGCGTGAGAACGCGCGCGGTCCGGTGAGCCCCCGTCTCGCCGCCTTGGTGGTCGACGAATTTTTTGTCGATTTTTCCATACGTCAGTTTATCTGATGAATTGCACATCAACTCGAAACCCTCGCTCCGCTTTCCGCGCGCACGATGCGTTCACCATCACGATCAGGAAGACCGAGGACATACGATGAGACTCCACAATCCGGCAGAGGACTGCTCTTTCGTTTCGCATGCGGCATTCGAGTGGCCAGCGAGCAAACGCGATCTTGTGCGCGAAAGCATCGCCCCATTCGTGTCCGATCGGATGTTCGCATGAACCGCGGCTTCGCCGACATCGTCTTCACCGACGCGGTACGCGACGCGCAACGCCGCGAAGGCACGCGCGACGATCTTGCGGCGCTCGACGATCCTGCCGCGTCCACCACCGACGCGCTGATCCCTCCGGTCGCCGAATGGTTGGCGCGCGCCGACAGTTTTTTCATATCGACCGTCGGCGCCAACGATTGGCCCTACATGCAGCATCGCGGCGGCAAGCCCGGCATGATTCGCCTGGTCGATGAACACCACTTCGAGTTCGACGACGTCGCCGGCAACGGTCAGATGATCACGGTCGGCAATCTGCGCGACAACGATCGCGTGATGCTGTTTCTGATCGACTACACGCAAGCGCAGCGGCTCAAGCTCTGGGGCCGCGCGACCGTTCGCGACGCGACACCTGAGGTGAACGACTACCGGGTGCGCAGGCGCACGATTCGCATCCGGCTCGCGGCCTGGAACTTCAACTGCAGTTCCTTTATTCCGCAGATGGTGCGTTTCGATTGATGCGTCCCGATCGGACCCGGAAGCATTGACGGGGCGGCAATCGCGTCGTGAAAACCGCCATCATTCTGGGACGTTCGGTTATGGTTAGACCCATGGCTCTCACGCAGGAGATCATTCGCAAGAAGCGCGACGGCACTAGCCTGTCGCGCGCCGATTTCGAGTCCTTGTTCGGCGCGGCTGCGAACGGCTCGTCAGCGGCAGACTCGCGCGCCAATGACGCGCAGCTCGCGGCGTTTGCGATGGCCGTCTACCTGAACGGCCTCGATCGCGACGAGACGGTGGGCCTGACCTGCGCGCTGCGCGACTCGGGTCGCGTGCTCGAGTGGCGCGATCTCGACAAGCCCGTTGTCGACAAGCACTCGACCGGCGGCGTCGGCGACACCGTGTCGCTGATCCTTGGCCCGCTGGTCGCGGCCTGCGGCGGTGCGGTGCCGATGATTTCGGGTCGCGGCCTGGGACACACCGGCGGCACGCTCGACAAGCTCGCTGCGATCCCCGGCTACCTGACGACTCCCGACATCGCGCGCTTCCAGCGCGTGGTACGCGAAGTCGGCGTCGCCATCGTCGGTCAGACGCCCGACCTGGCGCCGGCCGACGGCCGGCTGTATGCGGTGCGCGACGTCACCGCCACGGTGGAGTCGATCGCGCTCATCACCGCGTCGATCCTGTCGAAGAAACTCGCGGCCGGTCTGGACTCGCTCGTGATGGATGTAAAGGTCGGCTCGGGCGCCTTCATGCCGACTATCGCGAAGGCGCGCGAACTGGCCGCGAGCATCGTCGAAGTCGGCCGCGGTGCGGGCCTCGCGACGACCGCTTGGCTGACCGACATGGATCAGCCGCTTGCGCCGTGTGCGGGCAATGCGATCGAAGTGCGTTGTGCGATCGATGTCCTCACGTGCGCATCGACTGCCGACAACAAGCCGCAACGCCTGCTCGATGTGATTTTCGCGCTTGCAGCCGACATGCTGGCGGCAAGTGGCCTCGCATCGAGCGCCGATGCGGCCATGCGCGACCTGCAGGCGGCACTGACCTCGGGTCGCGCAGCCGAGTGCTTCGCAAAGATGGTGAAGGCGCTCGGCGGCCCGGGCGATCTTCTGGAACATCCGGATCGGCACTTGCCGCGTGCACCTTGTCGGCGCGTGGTGCATGCATCGTCGGACGGCGTGGTGCACGCGATCGACGTCCGCGCGCTGGGCATGGCGGTCGTGGCGTTGGGCGGCGGCCGTCGTCGCGCCGAAGACGCCATCGATCCGACCGTGGGACTGAGCGGCTTCGCGTTGAAAGGCGCAACCGTCAAGGTAGGTGACGCGCTCGCATCGATAGCCGCGCGCGACGAGGCGGCCGCCTCACGCGCGGCAGAGGCCGTATTGCAGAGCTATTCGATCGTGGAGGGCGAGTCCGACGGTGGGCACGGAATCGGTGGGCGTCCGGTCGTGATCGAAAAGATCGGATAGCAGGCGCGGCGCGGTCGCGCTTTTGCATGCCTGCGGCGGTTCAGCGCAGAGCACGCTTCTTGCTACACTCGAATGATGCCTGCCGCAATCTTCGACGAGATGACCGATGCGGACGATCGCGTCCGCGCCCACTATTCCGGTTTCAAGAACTGGCTCGATGGCCAGGGCGGCGAATCGATCGCGGCCAAGCGAGCCGAAGCCGAACTGATCTTTCGCAGAGTCGGCATCACGTTCGCGGTCTATGGCGATCTCGACGACAAGGGCGGCGGCACCGAGCGGACGATTCCCTTCGACATCATCCCGCGCGTCATCCCCGCATCGGAATGGCACACGCTCGAAGCCGGTCTGCGCCAGCGCGTCACGGCGCTGAACCGCTTCATCCACGACGTCTATCACGGTCAGGAAATTCTCAAGGCCGGCATCGTGCCGCCCGGCCGCATCCTCGGCAACGCGCAATATCGTCCCGAGATGCAGGGCGTCGATGTGCCCAAGGATGTGTATGCGCATATCGCGGGTATCGACGTCGTGCGTTGCGCGACGGCCAGCGGCGGCGGCGAATACTTCGTGCTCGAAGACAACCTGCGCGTGCCGTCGGGCGTGTCGTACATGCTCGAGAACCGCAAGATGATGATGCGGCTCTTTCCCGACCTGTTCGCAAGGAATCGCGTCGCGCCGGTCGCGCACTACCCCGATCTCTTGCTCGACAATCTGCGCGCGGTCGCACCCAAGGGCGTGACCGACCCGACGGTGGTCGTGATGACGCCGGGCATGTACAACTCGGCGTATTTCGAGCACGCCTTTCTGGCGCAGCAGATGGGCGTCGATCTGGTCGAGGGGCCGGACCTGATCGTCGACAGAGAACAGGTCTTCATGCGGACCACGCAAGGTCCGCAGAAGGTCGATGTGATCTATCGCCGCATCGACGACGACTTTCTCGACCCGCTCGCGTTTCGTCCCGACTCGTCGCTCGGCACCAAGGGACTGCTCGCCGCCTATCGCGCTGGCAACGTGACGCTGGCGAACGCGATCGGCACCGGCATCGCCGATGACAAGTCGGTCTATCCCTACGTGCCCGAGATGATCCGCTTCTATCTGGGCGAGGACGCGATCCTGGCCAACGTGCCGACCTTTCAATGCGACCGGCCCGACGATCTGAAATACACGCTAGCGCATCTGGCCGAGCTGGTCGTGAAAGAGATCCACGGCGCGGGTGGCTACGGAATGCTGGTCGGCCCCGCATCGACCGCCGCCGAGATCGAAGCCTTCCGCAAGGTGCTGATCGCGCGGCCGGACAACTACATCTCGCAACCGACCCTGGCGCTGTCCGCCTGCCCGACTTACGTCGATGCCGGCGTCGCGCCACGTCACATCGACCTGCGTCCCTTCGTGTTGTCGGGCAATGGGGTCGCCATGGTGCCGGGCGGTCTCACGCGCGTCGCATTGCGCGCGGGCTCGCTGGTGGTCAATTCGTCGCAGGGCGGCGGGACCAAGGACACCTGGGTGCTGGAAGACTGAGATGCTCTCGCGCACCGCCGATCATTTGTTCTGGATGGCGCGCTATGTCGAGCGCGCGGAAAACACCGCGCGCATGCTCGACGTCAATCTGCAGACGTCGCTGTTGCCGCAGTCCGAAAAAAAAACCGAGGAAGGCTGGCGCGCGCTGCTCGGCATTTCGGAATTGCAGGGGCGTTACGACAAGCAGCACGATCAACTCACGGCGCGCGAGGTGATCGACTTCATGGTGCGCGATCCATCGAACAGCTCGTCGATCTATTCGTGCATCCGTCGTGCGCGCGAGAACGCGCGCGCGGTGCGCGGCTCGTTGACCACCGAGGTGTGGGAAACGTCCAACGCGACCTGGCTCGAATTGAACAACCTGCTTTCAGGCAAGGGACTCGAGCGCGACCCGAGTGAATTCTTCGAGTGGGTCAAGTTCCGCTCGCACCTGTCGCGCGGCGTGATGATCGGCACGATGCTGAAAGACGAAGCCTTCCACTTCGCGCGCATGGGCACCTTTCTCGAACGCGCCGACAACACCGCGCGTCTGCTCGACGTGAAGTACCACGGCATGGCCGAACTCGGCCGACTGGTCGAACCGACCGCGGTCGAGCGCAATGAAGCGCAGGCGAGTTCGCAGGGCGCCGCGCAAGGCGACTTCTACTATTGGGCCGCGGTGCTGCGCTCGGTCTCGGCGTTCGAGATCTATCGCAGGGTGTACAGCGATCTGATCACGCCCGCGCGCGTGGCCGAGTTGATGATCCTGCGCGCCGACATGCCGCGCTCGCTGTCGGCGTGCATCAATGAAGTCGTCATCAATCTTGCAGCGGTTCGCAATCAGCAGTCGACGGATACGCAACGACGCGCGGGCATGCTGCGCGCCGAACTCGAGTACGGGCGCATCGACGACATCCTGCAGGCCGGACTGCACGCCTGGCTCACCAATTTTCTCGAAAGAGTCAACACGCTGGGCGCGGGCATCAGCCGCAATTTCCTGGTGTGGCATTCGTGAATGGGCCAGCGCGCAGAATGCTTTCGTATCCTTCACCGCGCGCGGCGTCGCGGGTCTTCGTGACGCGCATCGATTCATCAACCGGAGAAACGCGTTGGCCATCCACGTCGCGCTGACGCATGTCACCGAGTACCACTACGACCGCCAGATCGCGCTCGGTCCGCAGGTCGTGCGCCTGCGGCCGGCGCCCCACTGCCGCACGCCGATCCTGTCGTACTCGCTGTCGGTCTCGCCCACGCAGCACTTCGTCAACTGGCAGCAGGACCCGTTTGCGAACTATCTCGCGCGGCTGGTCTTTCCCGATCGCGTCGATCACCTTCGTGTCACCGTCGACCTGGTCGCCGAGATGGCGGTCTACAACCCCTTCGATTTTTTTCTCGAGGACACCGCCGAAAACTTTCCCTTCCGCTACACCGAGACGCTCGAGCGCGAACTTGCGCCCTATCTGGTGAAGAGTCCAGCCACGCCGCGCTTCGCTGCGTTTGTCGCGAGCGTCGCGCCACGTCGCGGCACGAAGCAACGCACGATCGATTTTCTGGTCGGCTTGAATCAGCGCTTGCAAAGCGATGTGCGCTATCTGATCCGCATGGAACCCGGCGTGCAGACGCCCGAAGAAACGCTGATGAGTGCCGAGGGCTCTTGTCGCGATTCGGGCTGGTTGATGGTTCAGGCGCTGCGCCATCTCGGCCTCGCCGCGCGTTTCGTGTCGGGCTATCTGATTCAGTTGAGGCCCGACGTGAAGTCGCTCGACGGCCCGTCTGGCGCCGAGTCGGACTTCACCGATCTGCATGCGTGGTGCGAAGTCTTTCTGCCGGGCGCGGGATGGATAGGCTTCGATCCGACCTCGGGCCTGCTCGCGGGCGAAGGCCACATTCCGCTTGCGGCTACTCCCGAAACCGGAAGCGCCGCGCCGATCTCGGGAATCGTCGAGCAGAGCAAGGTCGAGTTCAAGCACACGATGAAGGTCACGCGCACCTTCGAATCGCCGCGTGTGACCTTGCCTTACACCCCCTCGCAATGGGGCGCGATCGATGCGCTCGGCGAACGCGTCGATGCGCGCCTGAATGCGATGGACGTGCGCCTGACGCAAGGCGGCGAGCCGACCTTCGTCGCCGTCGAGAATCGCGACGCGGGCGAGTGGAACGTCGATGCGCTCGGGCCCACCAAGCGCGACTATGCGATGCGCCTGTTGCCGAAACTGGTCGCACGTTACGGCGCCAACGGCTTCGTGCATTTCGGACAGGGCAAGTGGTATCCGGGCGAGCCGCTGCCGCGCTGGGCGTTGTCGACTGTCTGGCGCGTCGATGGCGAGCCGTGCGTGGCCGATGCTTCGGTGTTCGATGACGACTTCAGCGATGAGCACGACAAGGATCACGACCCAAGCCGCGCACCGCGCGCGCCTCGTGGCATAGCCGATGCATCGCGCCTGATCGCGCAGATCGCTGCGCGCCTGTCGATCGCCGCGGACTTCGTCATCCCCGCCTACGACGATGCCTTTCACGACACATGGCGTCAGCAGCGCGTGCCGGTCAACGTCGACTTGAACAATGGCGACGCCGAGCACGCAGACTCTGTAGATGCGAACGTAGATACACCGGTCGGCTTCGTGTTGCCGCTTGCTCGCGCCGAAGATCTGCCGCACCCGGCAGGCGAGGCCCGGGTCACGAGCGGATGGACCACGAGCCGCTGGCCGTTGCGCGGCGAACGCCTTCAGCTTGCCCCGGGCGATTCGGCGCTCGGTTATCGATTGCCGCTCGATGCGCTGCCGTGGGTCGCGCCGGAAGACTATCCGTATCTGATCTCACGCGACCCGTCGGAAGTGCGCGAACCGCTGCCGCCGTTTGACGCATTACGCGCACGCGTGAGTGACACGTCGATCGGCGCATCCACGGTTTCCCCCATCGCTCACGCAAGCGAAGTCGCATCGCCGTCATTCGTCGGCGACCGATCCGCGAAAGAGATCGTGCGCACCGCGCTTTCGGTCGAAACTCGCGGCAAACGCCTGCGCGTCTTCATGCCGCCGCTTGCGGACGCCGAACGCTATCTCGAATTGGTTGCCGCCGTCGAGGCGAGCGCGCGTGCGCTCGGCCTCGCGGTCGTGCTCGAAGGCTATCTGCCGCCGCGCGACCCGCGCATGAAAATGCTGCAGATCACGCCCGACCCCGGCGTGATCGAAGTCAACATTCATCCAGCCTCGAGCTGGAAGCAACTGGTCGATCACACCGAATACCTCTATCGCACCGCGCACGAGACGCGACTTTCGACCGAGAAGTTCATGGTCGATGGGCGGCACACCGGCACCGGAGGCGGCAATCACTTCGTGCTCGGCGGCTCGACGCCGGCCGACAGTCCCTTCCTGCGCAACCCGCGTCTGTTGACGAGTCTGATCGGCTATTGGCACAACCATCCGGCGCTGTCGTATCTGTTCAGTGGTCTCTTCATCGGACCGACCAGCCAAGCACCCAGAGTCGATGAAGCGCGCGACGATCAACTCTATGAACTCGAGATCGCGTTCGCCGAGATCAAGCGACAGGTGAGCGAGCGTATCGATGAGCGCGCGATCGTGATCGTGCCGGGCCACGAAGAGCCATATGCAACCCCGTGGATGGTCGATCGCGCGCTGCGCAACATCCTCGCCGACGTGACCGGCAACACGCATCGCTCCGAGTTCTGCATCGACAAGCTGTATTCACCCGAAGGTCCGACGGGCCGACTGGGTCTGCTCGAACTGCGCGCCTTCGAGATGCCGCCGCACGCGCAGATGAGTCTCGCGCAGCAACTGCTGCTGCGCGCGATGGTGGCGCGCTTCTGGGAACAGCCTTATGCGGCGCCGCTGATGCGATGGGGCACGGCGTTGCACGACCGCTTCATGCTGTCCACGTTCGTGCGGTCCGACTTCGACACCGTGATCGCCGAACTCGTCGAAGCCGGCTACCCGCTCGAAGCGTCGTGGTTCGCGCCGCACTTCGAGTTCCGCTTTCCGCTCGCCGGCGAGGTCACGGCGAGCGGCGTGCGTCTGACCTTGCGCACCGCGCTCGAACCTTGGCATGTACTGGCCGAGCAGACCGCCAACGGCGCGACCGCGCGCTACGTCGATTCATCGGTCGAGCGGCTCGAAGTGATCGTCAAGGGGCTCGCCGATCCGCGACTCGTGATCGCGGTCAATGGTCGCGAGTTGCCGTTGACGCCGACCGGCCGCGCCGGCGAGTTCGTCGCAGGCGTGCGTTATCGCGCGTGGGCGCCGCCTTCTGCCTTGCATCCGACCATCGGCGTCGATGCGCCGTTGACCTTCGACATCGTCGATACGGCCAGCGAGAAATCGATCGCCGGCTGCCGCTATCACGTCGCGCATCCGGGTGGTCGCAACTACGAGACCTTTCCGGTCAACGCCTACGAAGCCGAGAGCCGGCGGCTCGCGCGCTTCTTCAAGATCGGGCACACCCCGGGACGGATCGTGCTCAAGCCCGCGCAGCCCGGGCCCGAGTATCCGATAACGCTGGATCTGCGACGGACTCGGGCTTGAAATAGCCGTGCGTCAATCCCTCTTCCAATCCGACTACGTTCAACGCGCGTCCGCAATCGCCGATCGGCTCGCGCTGCCGCCACGCGAAGGACACTTCGATGAGTTGCGCGAAGGCTCGGGCAAGCTGCGTGAATCCTGGCAACGCTTCTTCGAACTCCTCGGCGCCGATGGCTTGGCCGATCTCGATCGTCGCCAGGATGTGGTCGCGCGCCAGATCCACGAGAACGGCATCACCTACACCGTGTACGCCGATGAAGGTCCGCCGCGTCCGTGGTCGCTCGACGTGTTGCCCTTCATCGTCGATGCCGCCGAATGGCGTTCGATCGAGACCGGTGTCGCGCAACGCGCAGCGCTGCTCGATGCGATCGCCGGCGACATCTACGGGCCGCAGCGGCTGATCGCCGAAGGATTCATTCCGCCCGCGCTGGTGCACGGTCACCCCGGCTACATGCGCGTGATGCACGGTGTCGACGTGCCCGCCGACGTACGGCTGCACATCGTCGCCTTCGATCTGGCTCGCGGCCCCGACAGTGCATGGAGCGTGATCTCGCAGCGCACCCAGGCGCCGTCTGGTCTGGGCTATGCGCTCGAGAATCGCCTGACGATCTCGCGCCTGTTTCCGGAAGCGTTCAACGATTTGCACGTCCAGCATCTGGCTGCGAGTTATCGCCGCGTCGTCGACATGCTCGAAGCGCTCGTGCATCGCGAAGGCCACACCATGTTCGACGAGCCGGCGCCGGCCGACCTGAGCGAGAGCGCCATCGCGAATTTGCGCGAGCACGAAGAGATGCAGCAGCGCGTGCCGCGCATCGTGCTGCTCACACCCGGCCCGTACAACGAGACCTACTTCGAGCACGCGTATCTGGCGCGCTATCTCGGATTGCCGCTGGTCGAAGGATCCGACCTCACGGTGCGCGGCGAGCGCGTGTACCTGAAGACCATGCACGGGCTTGCGCGCGTGCATGCGATCCTGCGACGCCTCGATGACGACTTCTGCGATCCGGTCGAGCTGCGCAGCGAATCGACGCTGGGCGTGCCCGGCCTGATCCAGGCGATCCGCGCGCGCCATGTGCTGGTCGCCAACGCGCTCGGCTGCGGTTTTCTGGAGTCACCCGGTCTCAACGGATTCTTGCCCGCGATCGCGCGTCACATGACGGGCGAAGAGCTGCGGCTCGCGTCGCTGCCCTCGTGGTGGTGCGGCGAGTCGGCCGCGCGTCTTGCTGTCCTCCCCGATCTCGCGCATCGCGTGATCAAGCCCACGTATCCGGCGACCGCGGCGCGTCCTGCGTTCGAGCCCTTGATCGGCGCGACCGCGTCTGCCAATCAACTCGACACGTGGAAGAAGCGCATCGAGGCCGATCCCGAAGCGTTCACCGTGCAGGGTCATCTGCCGTTGTCGCAAGCGCCGACCTGGACCGGCGGACGCATCGTGCCGCGCGCGGCGATGCTGCGCGTATTCGCGATCGCCGACCCACAACCCGACGGACAGAAGCGCTGGCATGTGTTGCCCGGCGCGCTCGCGCGCATCGCCAATCGCGATCGGCAGATCGTCTCGATGCAGCGCGGCGGCTCGAGCCTCGACACTTGGGTTCGCACCGAAGGCCAGGTCGATGAATTCTCGCTCTTGCCCGCGAAGCTGCAACCCGAGGAGCTGGTTGCCGCGCGCACCACGCGCGCGCGTCCGGTGTCGAGCCGCGCCGCCGAAAACCTGTATTGGATGGGCCGCTATACCGAGCGCGCCGAGTACGGCGTGCGATTGACGCGCCTCGTGCTCAATCGATTGCCTGCCGACGACAGCCTGCCGTCGTCCTTCTTCGATGCCGTCCACGAGTTGTGTGCGAGCGCGGGCATGGTGTCGCGCTCGGTCCCTTCGCCACGCATCGCGCCGCGCGTGTTCGAGCGCGCCTTGCTGGCGGGCCTTCCCGCGTCCGAAGACCATCGCGGCGTGGGCTTCGCACTGCATGCACTGGCTCGCGCCGCCGGACAGATTCGCGATCGTCTCTCGCCCGAGCACGCGCGTCTTGTGTCATCGACGATCGAAGACTTCAACGCACGCCTGGGCGCGGGCGTCGGTGAAATGCGGTCCGACGCGATCGTGACGGGCGCCGTCGCGCGCGAAGCGCTCGAGCACGTCGGCACGCAGCTCTACGCGATCACCGGCGCGCAGACCGATCGCATGACACGCGACGACGGTTGGCGTCTGCTCACGATTGGTCGGCAGATCGAGAGGCTTCATACGATGGCCCGCGCGCTGACCATCATGCTCGAACACGATGTGCTGCAGAGCGAACGCGAACGCGCGTTCGCATTGGTGCTCGGTCTCTTCGACAGCACCATCACCTATCGATCGCTCTATCAGCGCCGACAGGAATTGCCTGCGCTGCTCGATCTGTTGATTTTCGATGACGAGAATCCGCGCGCACTGGTGACGATGGTCGATGTGTTGCGCAGGGAATTGCCGCGCCTGCCCGATACCGGCGCGGGTCCGGCAAGCGACTTGCTCGACGGCTTCCCTGGCGCGGGAGTCGGCGCAGCGCTGCCGGCTCTGGTCGAGCCTGACGACGACGGCGCGCACAGCGCCGCGCTCGCATTGACGCGCGATCTCGCGGCGCTGGCGCGACGCGTGTCGAACGACATCGCGCTGCGCTACTTCGCCATCGTCGGCGATTTGTGGCAGACGATCGCGCGATGATCGGTGCGATGACGGACACGACGACAGCGGCGCTTGCGGCGCTTGCGGCGCACGACGCCGCAGCGGACTCGATCGTGCTGGACGTGGCCCACGACACCAGTTATCGCTACGCGAGCGACGTCGCGCTCGCTCATCACGTCGCTTATCTCCGCCCCGGGGAATCGCCGCATCAACGGCTCGAGAGTCATCGTCTGGACATCCTTCCCATGCCGGCCATCGAACGGACTCTGCTCGATGTGTTCGGCAATCGGCGCACCTACTTCACGATCGACACGCCGCACGCGAAACTCGCGGTGCGCGCCACAAGCCGCGTACGCATCGCTCCGCGCTTTCAGGACTTCGATCCCTCGGCGACGCTGCCGTGGAAGGAGGTCGTACAGCGGCTCGCTTATCGATCGGCATCGCACGACATGCCGCTCTACGTCCCCCAAAGCGAGTTCGCTTTTGCATCGCCTTTCGTTCCCCGCCATCGCGAACTCGGAAGTTATGCGGCACTTTCGTTTCGCGAAGGACGGCCGATCGCGGAAGCCGCGATCGACCTCATGCACCGCATGTACCGCGAGTTCGTCTATGTATCCGACAGCACCGACATCTCGACGCCGGCGCTGTCGGCCTTCGGCGCGCGACGTGGCGTGTGCCAGGACTTTGCGCACATCATGATCGGCGGTCTGCGCGCGCTGGGTCTTGCGGCGCGCTACGTCAGCGGCTATCTGCTCACGCGCCCTCCGGCGGGGCGGCCGCGACTGATCGGGGCGGACGCGTCGCATGCGTGGACCTCGGTGTGGTGCCCGTCGCGCGACGACGATGGACTGTGGCTCGATCTCGATCCGACCAACGACGTGATGCCGTCGACCTCGCACGTGACGCTCGCGACGGGCCGCGACTTCGGCGACGTGAGCCCGTTGCGCGGAATCATTCGCGGCGGTGGCGAACACGTGCTGGCGGTTGGAGTGACGGTCAGGCCGGTCTGACCAGGCGCGGGACGGCCGACGTTCTGTCAACTTGGACGCTCGATGCGCCGTTGATGCTTGCAGGCCCGCCCTCGCCTTCCCCGGGGGTTTCGAATATCAGGAGACCTTCATGTTTCGCAAACTTATGGCTGCATTCGCGACGATCGCCGTCGCGTGCTTCGCCGCGACCGGCTTCGCGTTCGCGGCCGTCGACGTCAACAGCGCCGACCAGGCGCAACTCGAGGCGATCAAGGGCATCGGCCCGGTGATCTCCGCGAAGATCATCGCCGAACGCAAGAAGGGCAACTTCAAGGACTGGGCCGACCTCGAAACGCGCGTCTCGGGGATCGGCGACAAGAACTCGATCAAGCTGTCCGAAGGCGGTCTGACGGTGGGCGGTCGGGCGAAGTCCAATGCACCTGCGATGGAGCAAGCGGCGACCAAGACCACCAACAAAAAGGTGGAGACCACGACACCCATGGCCCCGGCGGCTACTGACACGAGCAGCAACTCGACGGCGAAGTCGAATTCGAAAGTCGATACGATCGCGGGCACGAGGCCCAAGCCGGCGACTCCCGTCACGGCTGTGACCAAGAGCACAACGGCCACGACCACGTCCGACACGACGGTCGACACCAAGGCCTCCAAGGCGACGGCGACAAAGAAGGATGGCAAGGCCGACTCGGCCATGACCACCACCGAAACCAAGGTGATGACCAAGCCGATGCTGAAGCCGAGCAAGGCCGAAGCCGACGCGGCGACCACCGAGACCAAGACGACCAAATCGAAATCGAAGTCGAAGAAGGACGATACGACATCGACCGACACCACGACGACCACCAAGAAATAGGCACCCTCGTGCTTGAGTACAACCAGACCCCGCCTGCGCGGGGTTTGGTTTTTATGGCTACACTGGTCCTTCTCTTTCGCAGCGATTGCCCCTTCAGAATCGCAGGTTCGATTTCATGCAGGCCAGTGCCTCCCCCAAGCGGACGCGCATCGACGCGAGCATCGTCGCGGACATTCAATACCCGAGCATCGAAGACACGATCGGCAACACGCCGCTGGTCCGGCTGCTTCGCATCCCGGGCCAAGGCAACCACAGGCGCAGCAACGTCATCCTCGGCAAGCTCGAAGGCAACAATCCCGCGGGATCGGTCAAGGACAGACCCGCGCTGTCGATGATCAAGCGCGCCGAAGAGCGCGGCGCCATCAAGCCCGGCGACACGCTGATCGAAGCCACCAGCGGCAACACCGGCATCGCGCTCGCGATGGCGGCTGCGATCCGCGGCTATCGCATGGTGCTGGTGATGCCCGAGCATCTGTCGGTGGAACGGCGTCAGACGATGCGCGCATTCGGCGCCGAGATCGTGTTGACCTCGAAGGACGGCGGCATGGAGTTCGCGCGCGATCTCGCCGAGAAGATGCAGGCAGACGGCCGCGGGCTGATCCTCGATCAATTCGCCAACCCCGACAATCCGCGTGCTCACTATGAAACGACCGGCCCGGAAATCTGGCACGGCACCCAGGGCACGGTGACGCACTTCGTATCGAGCATGGGCACTACCGGAACGATCATGGGCGTGTCGCAATTCCTGAAGGAAAAAAATCCCGCGATCCGCATCGTCGGCGCACAGCCCGACGAGGGTTCGCAGATTCCGGGCATACGCAAATGGCCCGAGGCCTACCTGCCGAAAATCTTCGACGCGTCGCGCGTCGATCAAACCGAGAACGTCAGCCAGGCCGATGCCGAGGCGATGGCGCGCCGCATGGCCGCCGAGGAAGGCATCTTCTGCGGCATCTCCGCGGCCGGTGCACTGGTGATCGCGCTGCGCGTCGCCGAGACCGTCGAGAACGCAACCATCGTCTTCGTCGTGTGCGATCGCGGAGACCGCTATCTGTCGACCGGGGTGTTTCCGGCTTGAGACACTCGATGCGAACTGTGTTTCGAACTGTGGTCGTTTCGCGCAAGTCTGGGTTATCGTAGTCGCCGCACTTCCGGTCCGATCACGGGAAGAACATGGACATCGAAGAGTCGAGGCAGTCGATTCTGGAGCGCTTCATCGGCGAACATCCGGGTCTCTATGAGGTCATCAAGGCGCGCCATCGCGGCAAGATCGGCAAGAGCGCGCTGTTGCACAAGGAGTTGCTCGCGTCGTACCAGCCGCTGGTCGACGAAGGCACGATTCGCCATCGCGTCAACAAGTCCAACAGCTTTCGCGTCAATGGCGAATACATCCAGGTCGCCTATCGCATCTCGATTCGAGCGACCGACGGCAAGTGGCAACGCATCGATACCGGCAAGGAATCGATCAAGCGCGAATACGAAAACTTCGTCAGGCGCATCCTGATTGCCGAACACCTCGAGGCGATTCGCGCCTACGTCGATGCGTTGCGCGCGCCGGCGGAGGAAGCGGCGTATTCGGTGCCGGATCTGACGTCGATCTGGGGGCCGCGGTAATGGCTCACCGCGCGTCGCGTAGCGCCTTGATCGTCCCGCCCAACTCGATCACCGAAAACGCGTAGAAGTAGCTGCGGTTGTAGCGCGTGATCACGTGGAAGTTCTGCGTCCCCGCGAGGTAGCCGACAATCGCATTGCCGTTCGCATCGCTGCCGCCGGGCAGATCGATCAGCGCGAGCGGTGCGTCGGGCGGGGGCAAAGTCGAAGAGAATCCGACCGACGCCAGATCGGAATAGGCGAGGCTCGGCACGCTCCCGGCGCTCACCATCGAAGCGATGCTCGCCGCTTGCAGGGGATCGATGCTCTGCGCGCGCGTCAGCGGCACATGCGTCGCCAGTTCGCGTACCCATCCATGCCGCGAGAGAAAGTTCGCCACGCTGCCGATCACGTCGGACACGCTGCCGACCAGATCGATGCGGCCGTCGCCGTCGTAGTCCACCGCATAACGCAGGATGCTGCCCGGCATGAACTGCGGCATGCCGATCGCGCCGGCATACGAACCTCGTAGTGCGGTCACTGCGGACGCTGTAGCGCTCACGTCGCGCGCGTCGCGCGTTTCGTTGCGAGTCAGGATCAACGCATCGGTGAGCTGCTCGCGAAAGAACGACGAGCGATCGCGCTCCTTGTTCGGATAGTCGAACGCGAGCGTGGTCAAAGAGTCGATCACGCGAAAGCTGCCGGTGTTGCGACCGTAGACGGTCTCGACCCCGAGGATGCCGACGACGATTTCCGGCGGTACGCCGAAGTCGCGCTCGGCGCGCTTGAGCAGCCCGGCATGGTCGTCCCAGAACCTGAAGCCCGAGCCCAGGCGCACCGGCTCCACGAAGCGCGCACGATAGACGTTCCAGTCGCGCCTGACATTGACGGTTGCGGGCATCATCAAGCGCGCCGCGGTCGCGCTGTAGCGCGCCTGCGCGAAGAGACGAATCAGAGAGTCGCGCGCGAAGCCTTCGCGTGCGACCAGTTCGTCGATGTAGTCGAGCACCTCGGCTCGCTGCGAATAATCGTCGGGTGTGATCGGGGCCTTCGAGGAGGCGCGATTCTTCTGCGCACGCTTCTGCGCATGCTTCGCCGCGATGGCAGCGCGAGGGCTCGCGGTTGCGGCCATGCCGGGCGCGAGTTGAAACGCAAGCGACAGGGCGGCAGTGCCGCAGAAATGACGTCGAGCTATGGCCATGTCAGACGCGCAATGCGGCGACGCTTGCGGCGAAGCGCGCACCCAACAGAGCCGCGCCGGCTGCGTCGGCTTGGTGTCGCGCATAGCGCAGTTGTTCGTAGAGTGCGATGGTGGTATCGGCTCGCATCCGCAGCGCCTCGGGCAACCGATCGCGAATCCGCGCGAGATAGGCGCGCGGCCCTTCGGACGCGCGGCGCTCGCTCGATGACCCGTCGGGCGCGGGCACGTTCGCGGATGCGTTCGCGAGCGTATGTGATGCGGCGCCGCGCCGCGCCGCCCGCGCCAGCGTCGCGCACGCCTGGTTGTACAGCGTTGCGATCGGATCGGGCTTGACGCGACTAAACAGGGTCAGTGCGCCGATGCCGGCCAAGAGCGCCCCGAACGCGACGATCAATGCGATCGTCAGCGTCTGCCAATCGATCTTCTCGATGCCGAGTCCCGACAACAGGCCGCTCTGCCGATCGGCGTTGTACGCGAGGATCCACTGGTTCCAGGTGTTGCCGATCGCATCCCAATTGAAGCGCGTTTTCTGCAGCAGGTTCGACAGCCACGAGCCGGAAGCCACGAAGCCGGCGAAGCCCTGCGCATCGCCGAGCGCATCGGCCGCACCGCGCTCGATGCGATCGGGCGCGACCGCGGCGGTGGGATCGACACGCACCCAACCCTGGCCGGGCAGCCATACCTCGGCCCACGCGTGCGCATCACGCTGCCTGACTTCGAGAAATCCGTCGACCGGATTGATCTCGCCGCCCTGATAGCCGGTGACGACGCGCGCCGGGATGTCGAGTGCGCGCATCAACACCACGAAGGCGCTCGCATAGTGTTCGCAGTAGCCGCGCCGGATATCGAACAGAAACTCATCGACCGATTCGCGACCGAGCGCCGGCGGTTCGAGCGTATAGACGAAGCCTTGCGCTCGGATCATCGTCATGACGCGATCGATCAGTCTGCGGTTGTGACGCGCCTCGTCGATGACGCCATTCGTGCTCTTGTCATCGCGACTCTCCTGGGCCTGCAACTGCGCGGCGAACGCATGCGTGCGCGGATTGAAGCTCGGCGGCAACTCGAGCCATTCCTGCAGACGCGCCCGGCTGTCGTTTGCATCGACTCGATAGCGGGTGTACGAACGCGCGGTGTAGAGAACGCGATCGTGAACCAGGCTTTCGGCAACGACTTGAAGATCCGGGCGCACGCGCGTGATGAACGCATTCGACGCAGGCCGCACGCGAAGAATATCGAGCGTGAACAACCAGGGACGATTGCTCGGTTCGAGCGTCACTTCGTAGTCCACCGCCGATGCGGGGTCGACCGTGATGTTGTGCGCCGCGTTGCGCGCGATGTTGCGCGGAATGTCGTGCAACGCGGGCGCGACGTCGCGCGTGGTGCTGTCCAATCCGCGCGGGCGTTCCGCAATCGGCGTCCAGGTGCGTCCATCGAACGCGCCGAGGACGGGCCCACGCCAGTAGCGTTCGGCAGGAACGGGGACGCGACCGGTGAAGTGCGCGCGAAACGCCATCTCGCGCGACTCGGACAAGCGAGCGAAGCTGCCCGGCGACATGCTCTCGGACAGGCCGGTCTTCGCGGCATAGGCGTCGCTCGGCAATCCCCACAGCGGTCCTTCGATGCGCGGAAAGAATACGAACAACACCGCCATCAACGGCAGCGCATAGGCAACGAGCCGAGCGGCGATCGTCGCCTTGACGCGCCAGCGCGGCTCACGCGCCGCGAACTGCGCCGAGACCAGCGCGGTGACGAGCATCCACAGACCGACCAGCAACACGCCCGCCATCGCCATCGATTGCGATTCGAACAGCGCCGTCAGCATCACGAACAGGCTGAGGAAGATCACGACGAAGATGTCGCGGCGCGTGCGCATCTCGAGCAGTTTCAGGCCGAGCAACAGCACCACGAATGCGACGCCCGCGTCCTTGCCGAAGATGGTTCGATACTGCAACCAGACCGCGATGCCCGCGACGCACGTCAACACCATCGGCAACAGGCGATGCGGCAAGCGACGACCGCGCCACGTGATCCACGCACGCCACGCGACCAGGGCCGCGACCGAAACGCTGACCCACAACGGCAGCACCAGAGCGTGCGGGGCCAGCACCCACGCGAGCGTCAGCAGCAACCACAGGACGTCGCGCACCTCGCGCTCGCGTCGCGCGATAGCCGCAGCGATGCGCGGCACGAGGCGGCCGCGCTTGGCGACAGCGAGCAATGGCGCGGAGGCGGACCGTGACGATAACGCGGACATGTGAGGCGACCTGCTCATCGCGTGAACAGCGCGAGCGCTTCGAGGCAGGCCGCGCGATGCGCGCGACCGCGATTCGGTGCGATGCGCACATCGGGCAAGCGCAGCCCGTAACGGATCGCCTGCGCTTCGGCATCGAGCACCCAGCGCGCGACGATCGAAAGAGCGGCCTCGGTTTCGCCGGCCTGCACAACCGCAGCATGCGCGAGCGCTGCATCGAGGCTCAACCACACCTCGCCGCTCGCGCCGCCGTCGAACATCTTGGTGAGCGGTCGCCCTTCGGGATTGCGCGCCATCGCGCGCCACGCGATGTGCCGCACCGGATCGCCCGCCGCGTACGCGCGCAGTCCCGCGAAGTCTTCGCTGCTGCGCACGCGATGCGCGTGCGCTTCGCGACCATCGCCTTCGGCGAACGGCAGCGGTACGCCCGGCTCGGCGGGACGCGGATAGACCAGCGCGGAAAGTGCGGGCTGCCAGTAGCTCCACGCGCGCCACAGGCCGAGCGGAAAGCGCGTCGCGAGCGTGATGCGCGGCATCGGATTCAGGCCGCGGCGCATGGTCGGCACCGGGATCGTCACGTCCTCTTCAAGCCCCGCGGCGGGATCGCAAGGGACACCCTGCGCGAGTCCCTCGCATCGGAGCTCGATCGCATAACGATCGAACGCAGCCGCATTGCGAATCACCAGCCGATAGTCGGCGGGCTCGCCCGCGAACACAGGATCGACCCGCAGCGGCCGCAGATGCAGATGCGCGAGATTGCGAAACGTCAGCAACATCCCGATCCACGCGACGCCGACGACCATGAAGGTCAGCGCGAAGCCGAGCGACAACGAATAGTTGATCGAGCCGAGCAGCAGCGCGATCAGCATGACCGCGAGCAACAGGCCCGCGCGCGTCGGAAGGATGAAGACGCGGCGCTGATTGAGGAAGACTTCGCCCGATTCCGCGCCGCGCGGTTGAAAGATCATCGTCGCGACGCGCCGACCGACGCGCGTACGCGTCAGGCGCGCGCGCAGACCCGACGAGGTCGGTGCAGAGGGCGTCGACGAGTTCACCGTCGTCTTCAGGAAACCGGCACGGTCGCAAGCAACTGCAACGCCGACTCGCGCTGCGCAACGTGCGACGCGCCGCTCGGTGCGAGCGGCCGCAGCCGATGGTTGACGACCGCCACCCACACCGCCTGCACGTCTTCGGGCAGCACGTGATCGCGCTGCGCGAGCAGCGCCCACGCACGCGCGGCGGCCAGCAGCGACAACGCGCCGCGCGGCGACAGGCCTTCCGCAAAGGTCGCCGAATGACGAGTCGCCGCGACCAGCGCCTGGATGTAGTCGAGCAGAGCCGACGATGCGTGGACGCTGCGGACCTCGGCCTGCAGCGCGAGCAACTGCGCGGGATCGAGGATGCGGGCGAGCCTCTTCATCAACAGGCGGCGGTCTTCGCCTTCGAGCAACGCGCGTTCGGCGCGCGCATCGGGATAGCCGAGCGCGATGCACATCAGAAAGCGATCGAGCTGCGACTCGGGCAGCGGAAAGGTGCCGATCTGATGAAAGGGATTTTGCGTGGCGATCACGAAGAAGGGCTCGGGCAACGCGCGGGTCGCGCCGTCCGACGAGACCTGGCGTTCCTCCATCGCTTCGAGCAACGCGCTCTGCGTCTTGGGCGTGGCGCGATTGACTTCATCGGCAAGCAGGATCTCGGAGAAGATCGGGCCGGGGTGGAAGACGAAGCGGCCCATCGGTCCGGAAGCCGATGCCCCATCTTCGCGCCGTTCGTAAACGGACACGCCGACGATATCGGTCGGCAGCAGGTCGCTGGTGAATTGCACGCGCGAGAAACGCAGGCCGAGCGAGACCGCGAGCGCGTGCGCAAGCGTGGTCTTGCCGACGCCGGGAAGGTCTTCGATCAACAGGTGTCCGCCCGCGAGCAGACAAGTGACGCATTGGCGGATCGCAACGTCCTTGCCGAGGATCACTTCGGAGACTTGCGCGATGAGAGCGTCGAGGGATTTGTGCATGGGCGCCGATTTTCGCATGGCCTGTTCGCAACGCCGGCGAACGAGCCCGGCCTCCCCGCACGCGCCGCGTTCGCTCGGGCATAATCAACCGCTCCGCACGCCCGCCTCATCGTGAACACACTCATGGAAGATTCTGTCGGTATCACGCCTCGCGCAACGCGCACAACCCGCGCAACGACCACGGCGTGGTACTCGCACGCCGATTGCTCGGCTCACGAAATGGGCTCGTGGCATCCCGAGTGTCCCGCGCGCCTGGCCGCGATCGAAGACCGCATGATCGCAAGCAGCCTGATCGACCTCGTCATGCATGAAGACGTGCCGCTGGCCGACGACGCCGATCTGCTGCGCGTCCACACCCAACATCATCTCGACGAAATCCGCGACGCAGCACCCGAGTCGGGTTATTCCGCTCTCGACGCGGACACGATGATGTGTCCGGCCACCGTGCGCGCGGTGTGGCGCGCGGCCGGCGCCGCGGTCGCCGCGACCGACGCGGTGATCGAAGGCCGCGCACGCAACGCGTTCTGCAACGTGCGGCCACCGGGTCATCACGCGACGCGCACGCATGCGATGGGTTTCTGCTTCATCAACAACATCGCGGTCGCCGCGCGCCGCGCGCTCGACGTGCACGGGCTCGAGCGCGTGGCGATCGTCGACTTCGACGTCCATCACGGCAACGGCACCGAGGACATTTTTGCGGGCGACGAGCGCGTGCTGATGACGAGCTTCTTCCAGCATCCGTTCTATCCGTACAGCGGCACCGACCGTCCGGCGAAGAACATGATCAACGTGCCCCTGCCCGCGTATTCGGGCGGCGATGCGGTGCGCGCGGTGGTCGAGTCCAGGTGGTTGCCGGCGCTCGAGGCGTTTCGCCCGCAGATGATCTTCATCTCCGCCGGCTTCGACGCGCATCGCGAAGACGACCTCGGCCAGATGCGTCTGGTCGAGGCCGACTACGTGTGGATGACCGAGAAGCTGATGGATCTGGCAGAGCGCCACGCCGAGGGCCGCGTCGTCAGCTCGCTCGAAGGCGGCTACAACCTGTCCGCGCTCGGACGCAGCGTTGCCGCCCATGTGAAGACATTGAGCGAGCACTGAGCTTTCCTTGATGCGTCCATCGGCGGAATAGAACGATCGTGCTATTCTGATCCGCCGCTCTTTCACGCAAGACCGGCACGCAAGACCCGCCCGCAGGACCAGCCCACAGGAACGTCATGAAAATTCTCGTGTCCGTCAAGAGAGTCGTCGACTACAACGTCAAGGTGCGCGTGAAGTCCGACCAAAGCGGCGTGGACATCGCCAACGTCAAGATGTCGATGAATCCCTTCGACGAAATCGCCGTCGAGGAAGCGGTGCGCCTGAAAGAGAGAGGCATCGCCACCGAGATCATCGCGGTCTCGTGCGGCGTCACGCAATGCCAGGAAACGCTGAGGACGGCGATGGCGATCGGCGCCGATCGCGGCATCCTGGTGGAATGCGCCGACGAGTTGCAGCCGCTCGCGGTCGCGAAGATTCTGAAGGCGCTGGTCGACAAGGAACAGCCGCAACTCGTGATCCTCGGCAAGCAGGCGATCGATGACGACAGCAATCAGACCGGGCAGATGCTGGCCGCATTGGCCGAGATGCCGCAAGCCACGTTCGCGTCCAAGGTCGAAGTCGTCGATGGAAAAGTCACGGTCACGCGCGAAGTCGACGGCGGGCTCGAGACCATCGCGCTGACCTTACCCGCGATCGTCACCACCGACCTGCGCCTGAACGAGCCGCGCTACGTCACGCTGCCCAACATCATGAAGGCGAAAAAGAAGACGCTCGACATCTTCAAGCCCGCCGATCTGGGCGTCGATGTGGCGCCGCGATTGAAAACGCTCAAGGTCGCAGAGCCGCCGGCGCGCAAGGCCGGCATCAAGGTGCCCGATGTCGCGACGCTGGTGTCCAAACTCAAGAATGAAGCGAAGGTTATTTAGGACTGACGCTTCGCGCAGTCCTGAATCGGCGGATTCGAGTCCGCCTTGAAAGGCGGCTCAATCCGCCGCGAACTTGGAGAATTGCATGACCTCACTCGTCATCGCGGAACACGACACCGCGACCCTCAAAGGCTCGACGCTCAACACCATCACCGCGGCTGTGGCCTGCGGCGGCGACGTGCATGTGCTGGTCGCGGGGGCCGGCGCGAAAGCCGCAGCCGATGCTGCCGCGCAAGTTGCGGGGGTCGCGAAAGTCTTCTACGCCGATGCGCCGCATCTGGCCGACGGCCTCGCAGAGAACGTCGCGGCCGAAGTGCTCGCGCTCGCGAAGGACTATTCGCACATCTTGTTTCCCGCGACCTCTTACGGCAAGAACATCGCGCCGAGAGTCGCGGCCAAGCTCGACGTCGCGCAGATCTCGGACATCATGACAGTCGAGTCGCCTGACACGTTCACGCGCCCGATCTACGCAGGCAACGCCATCGCGACCGTGCAAGCCACCGATGCGATCAAGGTCATCACCGTGCGCACCACCGGCTTCGATGCCGCAGCGACGACCGGCGGATCGGCCTCGGTCGAAGCCGCGACGACGGTGCCCGACTTCGGCAAGTCGTCGTTCGTCAGCCGCGAGATCGCAAAGCTGGATCGTCCCGAACTCACGGCCGCAAAAGTGATCGTGTCCGGCGGACGCGGCGTGGGCAGCGGCGAGAATTATCACAAGGTCCTCGAGCCGCTCGCCGACAAGCTCGGCGCGGCGATGGGCGCGTCGCGCGCCGCCGTGGATGCGGGCTACGCGCCCAACGACTATCAAGTCGGACAAACCGGCAAGATCGTGGCGCCGCAGCTCTACATCGCCGTGGGTATATCCGGCGCGATCCAGCACTTGGCCGGCATGAAGGACAGCAAGGTGATCGTCGCGATCAACAAGGATCCGGAAGCGCCGATCTTCGGGGTGGCGGACTATGGGTTGGTGGGGGACTTGAATACGCTGGTGCCGGAGTTGGTGGCGGCGCTTTGAGATAGTGCCGACAGGATTTGACCGTCACCGGTAACGTATATACATTACGTCTATGCAGTTCGGATGGTCCGATGCAAAACGCATTTCGAACCTGAAGGATCACGGGCTCGATTTTGCGGATGCGGCGCGCGTCTTCGAAGGGTCCACCTACACATTTGAGGACGATCGATTCTTGTACGGCGAACAGCGTTTCGTGACGCTTGGTTTACTCGCCGGCATCCCGGTTTCGATCGTGCACACGGAGAACGAATATGAAATCCGCGTTATCTCATTCCGCAAAGCGACCAAGCGCGAAACGCAAATCTACTTCGATGCAATCCAAAACTGACTCGGCACGGGTTAAAGCGAAGGGCAGGATCGCGACCACCGAGGAACACCCGGAGGCTGCCGTCAAGCATATTGTTCGCGGGGTGGTGCGTCGTGGCCTGATGCCGATACCAACCAAAGCATCGATATCGCTGCGCGTGGATCATGACGTGCTCGAGTGGTTCAAGGCGCAAGGACCAGGCTATCAAACGCGCATCAACACGATTCTCCGCGCGTTTCGCGACGCGTCGGTATAAACCGGCGCTGGTCAAGATCAACATCAACTGAACCCGAAGTGCAATAAGCCGGCACTCCAGCTAACGGGCGTTAGGTCTACGAAAATCTCGATATGCCGAAGCGCACAAACGCCTTTCAGGATCTCGTGGCGATCATCCACGCCAGGCTTGGCAGTGGATGGAACGTTACCGAGTCGATGTTGCTGCCCGATGGGATTACGGGCGAGTTGAGGGAAGTGGACATAGTCGCGACGGCAACAGTAGCGAACTACGATCTCTTCCTCTCCATAGAATGCAGGGATCACGGTCGGCCTTCCGATGTGACTTGGATCGAATCAATGGCCAAGAAACATGAGAGCTTGGCGACATCGAAACTCGTACTCTGGTCAAGATCGGGTTTCACAAAGGCGGCTTTAGCAAAGGCCACAGCCCTCAAGATCAACACCGTTTCTCAAGCTTCCGCCAGAAACGTCGAATGGGCCAAGCTGGCGCGAAGCCTCGTCGGTGGGAAGGTCCAACTCGTCACGCCCAGCTATTCACCGTTCATCGACGTACAGGAACCCGGCAGCGCGACGGTTCGTCTGGAAAGTGTCGCCACTTCACTCATCTACGACGCGCACGGAAAGGCAGTTCATTCCGTGCCGTCGATCGTTGAGTTTATGGCAAGCAGCCCGGAGTTCGGAACGACACTACTCGATCACGCGCCCATCGGGTCAGGAGACTTCTATGTAGAGCTGATTCCTCCCACACCGTGGTTCACCGATACGGAAGAAGGCAAGCGGGTACCAATTCTGCGCATAGGCATCGGCGTATCAACCATCACTGAGAAGCTGGCGGTGGAGACAGCCTCCGCCGAAGTCGATGGCAGAGTCGCAACACTGGCATCCGCGAATTCGGCGACAGGTCGATTCCAGTTCTATGTAGAGGAAGCTTCCGACGGTTCAAAACCGGTGAAGGAGGCAATCATTCGCATAACATAGAACTAACTCGGCGTGGGAGCTCACCGAGGCCCACATCGATACCCAATCCAATCCGTCGAGGCTTGTAATGGAATTCACTGCTGTTTTCGAGCAGGTCCCAGAGGGCTATATTGCTTTCGTCGAGGAGCTTCCCGGCGTCAATACACAGGGCGCAACCCTCGCGAAAGCGAGAGAAAATCTGCAGGACGCGATTGGATTGATTTTAGAGGCCAATCGCGCCCTCGCCGAGGAATCCATCCAAGGTCGCGAGTCCTCAAAGACCGGCTCGTCGCGGCCGCATAGATGAAGCGCCTTGATCTTGTGAGTCACTTGGCGCGTCGCGTGCTTGAGGTAGATGACTTCATCTCGTTTCATGGCGAGTCCGTCGAGGAGTTCGAGGGCAACTTTCAGACGGTCGTAGACGGCTGCATCACCCTAATCAAGACACGACGAGAACACCCATGACCTACACCGCCCCCCTCAAAGACATGCTGTTCGTCATCAACGAACTCGCCGACCTCGATGCGGTTGCCGCGATGCCGGGCTTCGAGGACGCGACGCGCGAGACTGCGCAAGCGGTGCTCGAAGAGAACGCGCGCTTCGTGCAGGATGTGATCGCGCCGCTCAATCGCGCGGGCGATATCGCCCCGTCTTCGTGGAAGGACGGCGTGGTCACGACCACGGCCGGCTTCAAGGAAGCCTTCAAGAGCTACGGCGAGGCCGGGTGGCAAGGCGTGCAGCACGATGTCGAGCATGGCGGACAGGGCCTGCCCAAGCTGATCGCGACGCCTTGCATCGAGATGCTGAATTCGGCGAACCTTTCGTTCGCGCTTTGCCCGTTGTTGACCGATGGCGCGATCGAGGCGCTGATGACCGCGGGCACCGATGCGCAGAAAAGCGCCTATCTCGCGAAGCTGATCTCGGGTCAATGGACCGGCACGATGAATCTCACGGAGTCGCAGGCAGGTTCCGACCTCGCACAGGTGCGAACGCGCGCCGTACCCGAAGGCGACGGCCGCTATCGCGTGTTCGGCACGAAGATCTTCATCACGTATGGCGAACACGACATGGCCGAGAACATCGTCCATCTCGTGCTCGCGCGCACGCCCGATGCGCCCGAAGGCGTCAAGGGCATCTCCCTGTTCACGGTGCCCAAGTTTCTGGTCAATGCCGACGGTTCTCTCGGCGCACGCAACGATGTTTATTGCGCGTCGATCGAGCACAAGCTCGGCATCAAGGCGAGTCCGACTGCGGTGCTGTTGTTCGGCGACGGCAACTTCCCCGTGGCGACGGGTGGTCAGGGTGCGGGCGATGTAGCCAGGCCCGGCGCGATCGGTGAACTCGTCGGCGTCGAGAACCGCGGGCTCGAGTACATGTTCATCATGATGAACGCTGCGCGCTTCGCGGTCGGCATACAGGGCCTCGCGGTCGCCGAGCGCGCGTATCAGCAGGCGGTTGCCTATGCTAAAGATCGCCTGCAATCGCGCGACCTCGCGGGATCGAGCGGCCCGGTCACCATCGTTCATCATCCCGACGTGCGCCGCATGCTGATGACGATGCGCGCGCAGATCGAAGCCGCGCGCGCGTTGGCGTACGTCACCGCGGCCTCGCAGGACGCCGCGCACCATCACGCCGACGCGGCGACTCGCAAACAGAATCACGCGTTCTACGAATATCTCGTGCCGGTCGTCAAAGGCTGGAGCACGGAACTGTCCATCGAGGTCGCATCGCTTGGCGTGCAGGTGCACGGCGGCATGGGCTTCATCGAGGAGACCGGCGCCGCGCAGCACTATCGCGACGCGCGCATCCTCACCATCTACGAAGGCACCACCGCGATCCAGGCGAACGATCTGATCGGTCGCAAGACCGTGCGCGACGGCGGGGTGAACGCGAAGGGCATCGTCGCGCAGGTAAAGAAGACGGCGAACGAACTCGCGTCATCGACATCGGCCACACATGCGACCGACCTGAAGGCGATCGCGAAGCGGCTCGAGGCGGGCGCGACCGCGCTAGAAGATGTGATCGAGTACATCGTCGCGAACGTCAAGTCCGACATCAAGGGTGTGTTCGCGGGATCGGTGCCGTATCTGAAACTCGCCGGCATCGTGCTCGGGGGATGGCAGATGGCGCGCGCGGCGAGCATCGCCGCTGCGAAGCTCGATGCAGGCGATGCGGATGCCGGCTTCTATCGCGCCAAGCTCGCGACCGCGAGGTTCTTTGCAGATCATTTGTTGTCGCAAGCGACCGGGCTGCGCGATGGGATCGTCGAGGGGTCGGAGGCGGTGATGGCGTTGGAGGCCGAGCAGTTTTGATTTTGCGCAGCGCCTTACCGCTCGATCGCATACCCCGCACTCATCCACGCCTCGATCCCGCCGGTCAGCGGCCGCACGCGCGTGAAGCCGCGCGCCTTCAACATCTTCGCGATGCGCGCGGCCGAGGCTTCGTTGGGACACGCGCAATAGACGATCACTTCGCGGCCGCTCTCGTCATCGGGAATGCGAATCGCGATGGTTTTCTCGTCGACCGCGATTGCGCCGGGGATGCGGCCGTCTTCGGCCTGGCTCGCGATCGAACGCACGTCGAGAATCATCGGCGCGGTGCCGGCGCTCAACATCTCGGCGAGTTCCTCGACGCTCACGCGCGCCATGCGCAGTTCGTTGAAGAAGCGCCGCCGGTCCCACCACTTCGCGGCGACGAAGATCGCGAGCGCGACGAGGATCAGCACGACGCCGATTTCGCCCAGGCGCGCGAGCGTGACGATCAACTCTTCGATCGCGCCGGCAAAGAGATAACCCACGCCGATCGCGACACCGGCCCATAGCGCCGCGCCGATTGCATCGAACAATACGAACGTGAGAAAGCGCGTGCGCACCGCGCCTGCGAGCGCCGTCGCAACGGCCGCGAAGCCCGGGATGAATTTCGCGACCGTCAACGAGGGCGGGCCGAAGCGCGCATAGATGTTCTCGGTCTGGCGCACGCAGGTGTCGGGCGACAGCGAGATGCGGCACATCAGGCGCAATACCGGTCGGCCGAGGCGTGTACCTGCGAGATACCAACCGGTGTCGGCAATCAGCGCACCGATCACCGCGACCACGAGCAGCGACGGCGCCGAATAGTTGCCGGTCCCGAGCAACGCGCCCGTGAGAATCAATGTCGGATACGCCGGCAGCGGCAGGCCGGCCTGCGATGCGAGTACGTTGACGAAGACGAACGCGAGTCCGTACTGCGTGATGAGTTCGATCAGATGCTGCATGGATTCCCCCTCACGGGGTTATGAGGTCGGAGCGCCCGCAATCAAGAGTCACTGCACCGTCGTCCTCGCGAACGCGGGGACCCAGTGGCTTTGCGCGAACGACGCTGGGTTCCCACGTTCGCTGGAACGACGTGCAATCACGCGCGATCGAGCACGCGCCGCAGAAAGCGGCCGATCGCATCGACCTCTTCGGCTGCGACCGAATGCGGCATCGGGTAGGCATGCCACTCGACTTGATAGCCGTGCCGGATCAATGCGTCGCGCGACGCGAGAGCGCGTTCGAGCCGCACCACCGGATCGTAGCTGCCATGCGCCATGAAGATCGGCGTGTCGTGATTGGCTTGATTGCGCTCAGTCGCGACGTGTGCGGCGAGCGGCAGATAGCCCGACAGGACGATCAGTCCCGCGAGTTTCGACGGATGCCGAAGACCCGTCATCAGCGTCACCGCCGCGCCTTGCGAAAAACCCGCGAGCAGGATGCGTTCCGTGGGGATGCCTTTCGCGACCTG
>JBBSEF010000022.1:0-41274 GCA_038240015.1 Burkholderiales bacterium | reverse complement strand
GATCGGCGCGGCGATCGGTGTGATCACCTTCTTGATCACGCTCACCTTCATGTTCTCGACGCCCGGTGTCGCAGAACCTCTGGCGGGCGGCTTTCCGGCCTTGTCCGCAATTCCCGGTCAGTTTCTGTTGAAGGATCTGGGCTTGCTCGGGATTTCGATCTTTATTCTCGGCGAGTCGCGTTTCAGATCGCGCGTGATCGCTACGAGCGATACCCCGCGCACCTGGTCGTCTTTCGACTATCGCAACGAATCCGTCTTTCGCTTCGGCGTCGCCTTCGTTCGCTACGCGCTGGTGGTGATCTTCCTGTGGTTCGGCGCAATGAAGTTCACCAGTTACGAGGCGACCGGGGTTGCTCCATTCATCGCGAACAGTCCGATCGTGGGCTGGTGGCATGCGTCATTGGGCATCCAGGGCGCGAGCATCATGCTCGGCGTCTATGAAATCGCGACCGGAATATTGCTGGCGCTGCACAAGACTGCGCCGCGGGCGGCGGTGGTGGGCGGTGCGATGGCGGTCCTCACCTTCCTCATCACACTGACTTTCTTCTTCACTACGCCAGGAGTTTCCACGCCTATGGGCTTTCCCGTCATCTCCGATGTCGGCCAATTCCTGTTGAAGGACATCGGCCTGCTGGGCATATCGATCTGGCTGCTCGGAGAATCTCTTGTTTCAGCCACGGTGCGCGTTCCGGCATCACGTGCGATGCGTACTTGAATGTCGCGTCTTACCGCGCTCGAATTTTTTCGCGCGCGCCCGGCCTTGAGTAGAAGTCGACGCGCGAGCTAAGCGATGTGAAGCGGACCACGCGATCGACGCATGATGCGAAATCGCTTGGGACCGACACCGGTCCTATCGTTGAACATTACGGAGAACTGACGCTGGCTGTTGAAGCCACACCGTGACGCGACTGTTGCCAAGGGCTCGGTTCCCGTAATCAACATGACCTTCGCATTTTCAATCCGTCGCTGAATCAGATAACGATAGGGCGAGCATCCGATCGCTTCACGAAAGCCGTGACTGAAGTGAAACTGGCTACTGCCGGCTGCGCGCGCAAGATCGTCGAGCCGAATGTTTTCGCCAAGCTTCGCTTCGATGAAATCCAGCACGCGATTCAAGCGGTGAGGCGCCAGCGCCACCGGCCGGAAACGAGTTGCAATGGCGCGCGACCCATGAGTGCGCGCCAGTTTGATCAAGAAGCTTTCGAGCAGAGAATCGAGCAGCAACCCCGACGGTGATCCGGTGGACTCGATTTCGCCGAGCATCGCGCGAAACAGTTGCTGCAGCAACGCGTCGCTGCAACCCACTCGATCGATCAGCGAAACGCCGTCCGCCTGCTGCTCGAACTGATTGCTGATCGTATCTTCCAACTGGCGCTGTCTCACATAGAGGTGGGCGAATGCGATCGGGCCGCTGGTTCGCCAACTGAACGCCGTCCCCGCGGGGACGAAGGTCAGCGAGCCCATCTCGGCGACCGTGTCGAGCGAAGGGCCATCGCGCCAGCGCTTGACCTGCTTGGATCCGCCCAGATGCATCACGACATAGTGACTATCGAGCGGCGGCTGCTCCATGACGGGCGACGTTCCCCGCCAGCGCCGCAATAGCGCACCTCCCCATCCCGTGGACTCGCTGGACACTTCCGGCGGCGCGGACAGCGACCGTCCCCATGCGAGCGGCGACATCGTTTGCGGCGGCATCGGTTGCGCAGACATTGTTGGAATGGTCATCGCAGCAAATAAACATGGGAATGGCCTTATGGCTGTCAGTAAATGCCTCCTTTGCTGCTCGGCGATTTTCCGAACGCGAATTCGACGCATAAGAAAGACGCCCGATTGCGAATATCGACAAACGCTGGCTAACGGATCGCGAGTCGTGTAATGGGGCTCCATGCGTATCCGAGCCACGCGAGTCCCATGACACGTCAGCAAATGCAATGTTATTCGCTTACTTAATCGCCTGTTGAATCGATTACAGGATTAACGTGAATGCATGGGACGGTGGTTTGAACATAAGTCGAATGCGCGACAGAGCAGATATTGATTGGTTGAATAATCAAAGGAGATTGAAATGAAGAAAGTTACTCACCTGAGTGCTGTATTCGCCGTTCTCTGGGCATTACTTGGAATGGCGCCTGCCACCTTGACCGCGGCGTTCGCGCAAGGGGTCGCGGCAACGCAAAGAGACTCGCAAAAAGACGATCAGGACAACGAGGAAGACGCGTCGAGTAGCCTTCCGGTTGGCGTCGTGTTCACCATGACCAACGTGACGGCGTCCCGCCTTACACGATCGCTGGAAGGCGCGCTTGCCGCCCAGCTTTGACACGCGCATGTGGGCTGCATTTCAATAGGCACACGAGTCATGCGCTCGTGTTATCATGCACACATGAAAACGATTACCCTGACCGAAGAAGCTTACGAACGCATCGCGGTACTCAAGACGTCGCCGCGTGATTCATTCTCCAAGGTGATCCTGCGTTCCGTGCCCAAACGCGGCACTGCAGGAGAGATGCTCAAGGCCATCGCCGAACTTCCGCCGCTGACTGACAAGCAGGCCAAATTGATGGAAAAGGTTGCGGCCGAGCACAACGACTGGAAGAAGTGGCGCGATCCTTGGACTACCTCTTAGACACGAATTTCCTGATCGGCTTGTGGCGCGGGCGCGGCAAGGGACCCGAAGCGTCTTTCCTTGCCGCGCATGCGGATTCCGTGCTCGGTTTGCCGTGGATTGCCAGCGGAGAGTTTCTTTGCGGCGCGGTCATCGCAGAACATGACCTCGAGAAAGTAACGGGCTTTCTCGAGAGATTCCCTGTGCTCTGGCCTGACGAACAGACTCTGCTGCAATACGCGACCCTGTATGCGCGCTTGCACGCGCAGCGAAAGCTGATTGGCCCTAATGACCTGTGGATCGCGGCTGCGGCGGTCCGGGGCGATTTGCCGCTCCTGACTCGCAACGTGAAGGAATTCGCACGCGTGCAGGGACTGCGCGTCGTCGACTACGGGGCGCCCTGAGCCGCGAAGGCATCGCGCTCAATCGACTCGCGCGGGAATGTGCAGAAACCCGCGAAAGCGCGCACGCCCTCCGCGCGTCGGTTTTCCATCGAGCCGATAGCGCGGAAAGCGCTCGAGAAATCGCGCGATCGCGACGCGGCCTTCGAGACGCGCGAGCGCGAGGCCCACGCATTGATGCGGCCCCGATCCGAATGCGAGATGACGATTGGGCGCCCGCCCCACGTCGAGGCGATCGGGATCGGGGAACTGCGCCGGGTCGCGATTGGCTGCGCCGATGCACAGATGCACCGGCGTGCGGGGCGCCAGCGCGACGCCGCCAATCTCGACGGCCTCGGCCGTGATGCGGTTTCCCAACTGGTTCGAGCTCTCGATGCGCAGGAACTCTTCGACCGCGGTCTTCACCAGCGAAGCATCGGCCAGCAAACGCGCTTTCTCATCAGGCCACTCGCATAGCGCGACGAGGCCATTGCCGATCAGGTTGGTGGTGGTCTCGTGTCCGGCGTTGAGCAGGAAGATGCAGTTGTGCATCAGCTCGTCGGCGGTGAGGCGCTCGTCGCCAACGCCAGCGATCAGGCGCGACAGCACATCGACTTCGGGGTCGCCCATGTTCTGCTCGCGATCGGCGATCAGCGCTTCGAGATAAACGAGGAATTGTTCGACCGCACGGTTGCCGCGCCCCTGCTGATCGGACGTGAGCACGGGCTCGAGCGCGCCGAGAATGGCGAGCGACCATTCTCGCAATGGTGTGCGTTGCTCGTGCGGGATCGCGAGCAGGTTGCCGATGATCTCGATCGGAATTGCGGAAGCGAAGTGCTCGATGAGATCGACGCTCTCCCCGCGCGCCGATCGCTCGGCCATCGCATCGAGAAGATGATCTACACGCGCAATCAATGCGGGCTCCATCGCGGCGATGTGCTTCGGCGTCAACGCACCCGCGATCAATCGCCGCACGCGCGTATGCAGCGGCGGATCGTTGAAGACGAGACTGGTCGTGTGATGCGCAAACAGCGGTGTGTCGCCGCCGTACTTCGGCCCGAACTCTTCGTGCTTGTCGGAACTGAATCGCTGCGTGTCCTTGTAGACCGCGACCAGATCGGCATAGCGCGTGATGAAGACCGAGCCGTTGGGCAAGCGCTTCACGGGTTGGTATTCGCGCAGCGCGCGGTAGGTGGGGAATGGATTCTCGTAGAATGCCGCGGCTAGATGTTCGATGTCGAAGCGCTCCGCGAGTGTGCGGTCCGGAGGTGCGATGCTCACGGCTCGCGGGCTTTCGTGCGGGGACGCGCGCCGGGAACGACCGATGCAGTCGCGCGCACCGCGGGCACGCCGCCAAAAAAAAGATCGGCCACGATCGGCGCCATCGCCTCGTGCGATAGCGCACCCTCGGGCCGCATCCACGTGAACATCCAGTTGATCATGCCGAACAGCAGCATCGCCAGCGGCTTGCTCAGTGTGGCGTTGAATGGTGCCTTGCGATGTCCGGGCCGCCACGCGCCGATCGCGTCGGCGAAGCCCTGGACCACTCGGCGTTCCTTGTCGAGCACGCGCTTGCGATCGGCGGGTTCGAGAAAGCGCACGTCGCTGGTCAACACCCGATGCGCGTCCTGCGCGCCCGCGTACTCGGCCATGATGCGTGCGATCAGCGCGCGCATGCGCTCCTCGGGCGCGAGCTGGTGCGCATTCACGTCGACCACCAAGGCTTCGAGCCGCGACACGTGGCCTTCGGTGATGTCGAGCAAGAGGCTGTATTTGTCGCGGAAGTAGTGATACAGCGTCGCCTTCGAAAGACCCGTCGCAATCGCCACCTGATTCATCGACGTGCCGGGATAGCCGCCGTGCGCAAAGAGGTGAGCGGCTTTCGCGAGAATCATCTCGCGCTGGTCGTCGTAGTTGCTTGCGCGTCCGCGCGGCATCGGCAGTCGATCAGCGCTCGTCGAACGACAGCACGACGCGCTCGGTCAGCGGGTGCGCCTGACAGGTGAGAATGAAGCCGGCCGCGACTTCGTTCTTGTCGAGCGCGAAGTTGCGCTCCATGCGCACTTCGCCTTCGATCAGCTTCGCGCGGCAGGTGCCGCACACGCCCGAGGTGCACGAGAACGGCACTTCGAGTCCGGCGGCCGATGCGGCGTCGAGGATGCTGGGCTGGTCGCGCCGAAATTCGATCTCGCGTCGCAGCCCGTCGCGAATGATGACGACGCGCGCCTGCTCGGCATCGCCAGGGCTGGCTTCGTGGATGATCGCGCCGACCTGCGGCGCGTTCGCCTCGATCGCTGCGCCTGCGGGCTGCGCGACGCCGAAGCGTTCGATGTGGATGCGCTCCTCGGGAACGCCCGCCGCAAGCAGCGCGGCCTCGGCCTCGTCGTTCATCTGGAACGGGCCGCAGATGTAGGCGTGATCGATCTCGACGGCCGGTACGATGACGTGGAGAAATTCGGCGATCTTGTCGCGATTCATCACGCCGTGATTCAGCGGCACGTCGGTGAATTCGTCGGAGAAGACGTGCTGCAAGGAGAGCCGCGTCATGTAGCGGTTCTTCAGGTCTTCGATCTCCTCCTTGAACATCGTCGACTTGAGAAGGCGGTTGCCGTAGATCAGCGTGAAGCGGCTTTTCGGTTCGCGCGCGAGCACGGTCTTCATGATCGAGAGAATCGGCGTGATGCCGCTGCCGCCCGCGATGCCGACGTGATGCTTCTTCGCATCGGCCTCGAGCGGTACGAAGAAACGGCCTTGCGGCGCCATCACCTGGATCGTGTCGCCCGGTTTCAGATGCGCGTTGATCCAGTTCGAGAACACGCCCGCATGGACCTTGCGCACGCCGACACGCAACTCGCCGTCGTCGACGCCCGCGCAGATCGAATACGAGCGCCGCAGATCCTGCCCGTCGATCTCGGTGCGCAACGTGAGGTATTGGCCTTGCGTGAAGCCGAACACTTCGCGAAGATCAGCGGGAACATCGAACGACACGATTACCGCTTCGAGCGTATCGGGCTCGATCGCGCGAACGCGCAGCGGATGGAAGAGGGGCGTCATGGCGATTGCGAATCGATCGATCGATGACGCCCGATCAAATCGGCTTGAAATATTCGAACGGTTCGCGACAATCCAGGCAGCGATGCAGCGATTTGCAAGCGGTCGAGCCAAAGGCCGACAGCCGCTCGGTGCGCGCACTGCCGCAATGCGGGCATGCCGGCGACGTCATCGCATGCCTGGGTACAAAACGCATCGGCCGCGCATCGCCGGCAGTGAGATGCGCAGGCGGGGCGATGCCGTATTCACGCAGCTTGAGTTTGCCTTCGTCGCTGATCCACTCGGTGGTCCATGCGGGCGCGCGACGCAGCACAATGCGCGCCGGGCCGAGATCGGCGGCATCGATCGCCGCGAGTGCATCGGCCTCGATCACTTCGGTGGCGGGACAACCCGAATAGGTAGGCGTGAGCACCAGCTCGAGCACGCCGTCGTCGTTCTCGATCACCTCGCGCACGATGCCCAGATCGACGATCGACAACGCCGGCACTTCGGGATCGAGCACGGTCTCGAGCACCGCCCAGGCGCGCTCGCAGCGTGACCCGCCATGCACGTCGTGCTCGACATTTGCGCTGGTCCTGGAATGACCGATCGGTAACATCATCTTCACCACACCCCGCCCGGATACGCGCGTTGCAGGTACTGCATCTCGGCGAGGATGAATCCCATGTGCTCGCTGTGCTTGCCGATCTTGCCGGTGCTGCGGAATTTGCTCACCTCGGCGCTTTGCTTCGGCATCTCGAGATGCGCTTCGTCGAACAGCGCGGTCATCTCGGCGACCCAGGCTTCGCGCAACGATGACCAGCGCGGGCCGACGCCGCTCGCTTCGGCGCGTTCGTCGATCGCATCGGCCTCGAACAGTTCGGCGGTGTAGATCCACAGGCGATCGCGCGCGGCCTCGATGCGACGACGCGATTCGTCGGTGCCATCGGCCAGACGCACGACCCACTCGCCCGCGTGCTGTTGGTGATAGCGCGCTTCCTTGACGGCCTTGCCCGCGATCGCCGCGACTTCGACGTCCGACGAGCCGGCCAGGCGCTCCCACAAGAGTTGAAGAAACGTCGCCATCACGACATTGCGCAACACCGTGAATGCGAAGTCGCGCTTGCCGCTTGACGCGCCATCGGCCCCGTTCGGCAACTCGACCAAGGTGACGTTAAGGTAGTCGCCCTCGCTGCGCAAAAACGCGAGTTGGTCTTCGTCGTGGCCTGCGCCTTCGAGCTTGCCCACATGCGCCAGCAACGCGCGCGCCTGGCCGAGCAGGTCGAGCGCGATGTTGGCCATCGCGATGTCTTCTTCAAGGACGGGCGCGTGGCCGCACCACTCGCACAACCGCTGCGCGAGGATCAGACAGGTGTCCGCGATGCGCAGCAGGTACTGAACGGACGGATCGGGCTTGATGGCAATCGAATCTTGCACGCGCTGAACTCCACTCACTCACTTACATGTGGTCGACCGAAGCCGGCAACTGATAGAAGGTCGGATGCCGATAGACCTTGTCTTCCATCGGGTCGAAGTACATCGCCTTGTCGCCGGGGTCGCTGGCGACGATGTGATCCGAGCGCACCACCCACAGGCTCACCCCTTCCTGCCGACGCGTGTAGACATCGCGCGCGTGCTGGATCGCCATCTTCGAATCGGCCGCATGCAGGCTGCCGCAATGTTTGTGATCGAGGCCGGCCTTGCTGCGCACGAAGACTTCCCAGAGCGGCCATTCGGTCTCGGGTGGTTCAATGACTGTCGTCGTACTCATGTAACGTCCCCGGTATTCGTCGCCCCGGCGAAGGATGACTTGGCCGCATGCGCCAACGCCGCCTCGCGCACCCAGGCGCCGTCTTCCCAAGCCGACACGCGCGCCTGCAAGCGCTCGCGATTGCACGGACCGTCGCCCGCGATTACGACCTTGAATTCTTCCCAGTCGATCGCGCCGAAGTCGTAGTGCTCGCGCTCTTCGTTCCATTTCAGATCGGGGTCGGGCAGCCTGACTCCGAGCACCTTCGCCTGATCGACCGCCGCATCAACAAACTTCTGGCGCAGATCGTCGTTGGAGAAACGCTTGATGCCCCAGCGCATCGATTGCGCCGAGTTGGGCGACTGATCGTCGGGCGGCCCGAACATCATCACCGATGGCCACCACCAGCGGTTCACCGCGTCCTGCACCATCGCCTTCTGCGCGGCTGTGCCCTGCTGCATCATCGTCAAGAGCGCTTCGAAGCCCTGGCGTTGATGAAAGCTCTCTTCGCGACAGATGCGGATCATCGCGCGCGCATAGGGCGCATACGAGCAGCGGCAGATCGGCACCTGGTTCATGATCGCCGCGCCATCGACCAGCCAGCCGACCGTGCCCATGTCGGCCCACGTCAGCGTCGGATAGTTGAAGATCGAGCTGTACTTCGCCTTGCCCGAATGCAGCGCATCGAACATCTGGTCGCGCGACGTGCCGAGCGTTTCGGCCGCGGCATACAGATAGAGGCCGTGACCGCCTTCGTCCTGCACCTTCGCGAGCAGGATCGCTTTGCGCTTCAGGCTCGGTGCGCGCGTGATCCAGTTGCCCTCGGGCAGCATACCGACGATTTCCGAATGCGCGTGCTGGCTGATCTGCCGCACCAGCGTCTTGCGATAGTGGTCGGGCATCCAGTCCTTGGCCTCGATGAAATCGCCCGCGTCGATGCGCGCGTCGAAGCGCTCCACCAGACGCATCTCGTCGGTCGAGCGCACGGCCTTGTCGGCGTCGCCGTCCTCTTTGGTCACGGTGTCCATCGCTTGCGTGTACATGGTGTGTCCTTTCTAGCGCGGTCGCGTATCGATCACGCGTCTGGCCTTGCCGACCAGCGTTCGTTCGATCGAATGGGTGGGCAAGACGGTGACGCGAGTCGAGATGCCGACCAGCGTCTTGATGCGGTGTTGCAGCCACTTCGAGATTTCATTCGCGTCGCCGTCCGCAACATTCGGCTGAAATTCGCAACGCAGCTCCACTTCGTCGAGATGACCGTTGCGACTCACGAGGATCTGATACTGCCCCGACAGCTTCGCATGCTGAAGCACGATCTCTTCCAACTGCGTGGGAAACACGTTGACCCCGCGAATGATCAGCATGTCATCGCTGCGCCCGACGATCTTGCCCATGCGGCGAAACGCGCGCGAGGTCGGCGGCAACAGACGCGTGAGGTCGCGGGTGCGATAGCGGATGATCGGCAGCGCTTGCTTGGTCAGCGACGTGAAGACCAGTTCGCCCTCTTCACCGTCGGGCACCAGTGCGCCGCTCTCGGGATCGACGATCTCGGGATAGAAGTGGTCCTCCCAGATCACCGGGCCGTCCTTGGTCTCGATGCATTCGGAAGCGACTCCGGGTCCCATCACTTCGGACAGGCCGTAGATGTCCACGGCATCGAGTCCCGCGCGCGTCTCGATGTCGCGCCGCATCGCTTCGGTCCACGGCTCTGCGCCGAATATCCCGATCCTCAACGAACTCGCTGCGGCATTCAGTCCCTGGCGTTCGAACTCCTCGACGATCACCTGCATGTAGCTCGGCGTGACCATGATGATGTCGGGCTTGAAGTCGACGATCAGTTGCACCTGCTTCTCGGTCTGCCCGCCCGACATCGGAATCACCGTGCAGCCCAGGCGTTCCGCGCCGTAGTGCGCGCCGAGGCCGCCGGTGAAGAGGCCGTAGCCGTAAGCGACGTGGACCATGTCGCCGCGACATCCGCCCGCCGCGCGGATCGAACGCGCAACCAGATCGGCCCAGGTGTCGATGTCGTCTTGCGTATAGCCGACCACGGTCGGCTTGCCGGTCGTGCCCGACGACGCGTGAATGCGCACGATCTGTTCGCGCGGCACGGCGAACATGCCGAACGGATAGTTGTCTCGCAGATCCTTCTTGGTGGTGAACGGAAACTTCGCGAGGTCGGCAAGCTGCTTCAGGTCGCCGGGGTGGACGCCCGCGGCATCCCAGGTCTTGCGATAGTGAGGGACGTTTGCGTAGGCGTGTGCGAGCGTCGCTCGCAAGCGCGACAACTGCAACGCGACGATCTCGTCGCGACTGGCGCGCTCGATCGGTTCGAGGGGCGCTCGGGCGCTCATGTTCCCGATCCATCGCGCACTGCGGGCTTGCCTTTGATCGTGTACGAACGTCCGCGAAAAATCGCGACGCGTTCGCCGCGCTGATTGACGACGGTGGCGTCATAGAGGCCGGTGCGTCCGGTCTTCGAGATTTCGTCGCAATGCGCCGTGAGCACATCGCCGAGCCGGCCGGGCGCGAGAAAATCGGCAGAAAAACCCGACGCGACCGAAAGCTCGTTGTAAGAGTTGCAAGCAAATGCAAACGCTGAATCGGCCAGCGTCGCGATCAGGCCGCCGTGACAGATATCGTGACCGTTGAGCATGTCTTCGCGCACCGTCATCGTCAGCGTCGCGCCGCCCGGCGTCACATCGACCACCTGCATGCCGAGGGCTCGTGTCGCACGGTCGTTGACGAGCATGCCGTTGCGGACGTGATCGGCTACGGACTGCGCGGCGACTTGCTGCGGGGATCGTTCGGTCATGGAACGGGTTGATGGATGAAATCGGATCTGGCGCATTGTATTCCCGACCGATCGGTCGGTCAATGACCGAGCGAAACCACCAGCGGGGGTCCGCGCTTTTGCGGGAACGACGCGCTCACTTGTTCAGCGCAGGTCCCGGCGAAGGTGTGGCCGATTGCGTCGGCATCGGCGGTGGGTAGCCCAAGCGCGGCTGCGCCTGCATCGCGGGCGGAGGCGAAGGCGGAGCGGCATAGGGCGACACCGGCTGCGACACGACCGGCATCGACGATGTCGCCGGACCCGATCCGATGATCGTCAATCCTTGCGCCGCGGGACGCGATGGCGGCAATCGAAACACCTGCCGCGCACCGTTGGCTTCGAGTTCGATTTCGCCGGCGTGAATCGCGGTCACGCGCCGGCCGTCGAGCGTGTCGCCGACGCGATAGACGCGCGGCGCTTGGCCATCGACGCTGACGATCACGCTGCCCTGTCCACTGGCGTCGGCGACGATGCCGAGCGCGCGCACGTTGTCGGAGAGCACGCCCGGCCGACGCGAGCCGAACAGCCGGGCGCTGGCAATTACTTCATCGACCCGGCCGCTGCCCGAGGTCGCCGCCGCGGTCGCCGCGGGCGGCACGGCGATGGCGTCGCCACGCGTCATGCGCACCGCCCACAACGCGATCACTGCGCAGAGAATCAAGGCGAGGATCAGTTCGACGAGGCGGGGAAGTCGTTGCATCGAATCCAGGGGAAGGGCGATCACGTAAACAGGCAGTCGGGCAGCGTTATCGTGCGGTCAATCTTGCGGTCTCGACGCGGAGGCGTCATGACCGAACGCTGCATAATATAAGCCACTGCGCAAGCCACCGCGAAGTCGTGTGCAATCCCTGTCGATGGAGACATTTTGAACCTGGCCTTTCGTGCGAACGTGCGTTCGCCTCATCATCACGCGCGTCGTCGTGCGAATCATCGTGCGCATCATCACGCGCGCCATCGTGCGCGTCATGGTGGCTTCACCCTGGTCGAGATCATGGTGGTCGTCGCCATCCTCGGCATCCTCGCCGCCTTGATCGTGCCGAAGATCATCGGACGTTCCGACGACGCGCGCATCGTCGCGGCCCGGCAGGACGTGGCCACGCTGGTCGCCGCGCTCAAGCTCTATCGCCTCGACAATCAGCGCTACCCGACCACCGACCAGGGGCTGAAGGCGCTCGCTGAAAAGCCGACGGCCGATCCGGTCCCCAACAACTGGAAGGCGGGCGGCTACCTCGACAAGTTGCCCAAGGATCCGTGGGGCAACGTCTATCAATACCTGCAACCGGGCGTGCACGGCGAGATCGACATCTATTCGTTCGGCGCCGATGGACAGCCGGGCGGTACCGGCAACGACGCCGACATCGGTTCGTGGGATCTGTGAGCGTCGCGAAGCATGTGCGGCGCGCGCGTTGCGTGCAGCGTGGCTATACGCTGGTCGAACTGCTGGTCGTGCTGGTCGTCATCGGCATCATGCTCGGCCTGGTGTCGCTGTCGATCGCTCCTGACCGGCAGGCGAAATTGAAGCGCGATGCCGAACGTCTCGAGACGCTGTTCGCGCTCGCCGCCGAAGAGGCGCAGCTTTCGTCGCACCCGATCGCGTGGCGCGGCGACGACAAGGGCTATGCGTTCTTTCGTCGCGAGCGCGATGGCTGGCGGGCCATGGACGGCGACGCGCAATTTCGCGCACGCACCTGGGACTTGGCGCCGATGCGCCTGACTCTCGATGCCAGCGATGTGACGCGCTGGGACGTGCGTTCGCGCGCGTCTTCACCGAACGATTACGACGACGGCAGCACCTCGCTTGCATTCCCTCGCGATGGCCTGCAACCCGCGTTCACGCTCACGCTCGAAGCCGACGGCAAGACCGTGGTGTTGAAGAGCGATGGCGTGGGCCGCTACTGGGTCGAGTCGGGCGCATGACCAACAGCAGCCGGCGCGGTTGCCCGAGGCCACTTGGCTTCACGCTGATCGAGGTGCTGATCGCTCTCGTCATCGTATCGCTGGTGCTGGCCGCTTCGATGCGTGCGGGCGGCACGATGATCGTCACGCAGGATGCGTTGCGGCGGGCGACGCTGGCCGGATGGAGCGCGGAAAACCGGCTTGCCGATATCCGCCTCGCGCGCGTTTTTCCCGGGATAGGCGTCGCCGAATCGCCTTGTCCGCAGATCGAAGTCGCGATGGTGTGCGTAGTCGAGGTCCGCGCCACGCCCAACCCCGCCATGCGCCGCATCGACGTGCGCGTGTACGAGGCCGTCGATCGCAATCGACAGCTCGCGCATCGGCTGTCGTTTCAGTCGAGCCTGCCGTGATGGCGACGATGCCGCGGTGCCTGCCGTCGCGCCTGCCTGGAGATCACAGCGGCTTCACGCTGCTCGAGTTGATCGTGGCCGCGGCGATCCTCGCGCTGATCGCGGTCTTCTCGTGGCGCGGTCTCGATCAACTGCTGCGCGAACGCGAGGCGATCGCGTCGTCGCAGGAGACTCTCGATGGTATGCAGCGCGCGTTCGCACGCATCGAGCGCGATGCGCTTCTGGCGCGCGATGCACAGCTCGACGAGAGCGGCGCGCTGCGTCTGGTTTCGGGCAGCGCCTCCGTGGACTATCGATTCGTAAACGGCACGCTCACACGCGCGATCGATGGCGCCGACGGCTCGCGGGCCATGACTGTGCAGAGCGGCATCGCAAAGCTCGTGATCGAAGCGTGGACGGCGGGCGCGAAGGGCGGCTGGGTGCGCGTCAAGGGACTCGCGACCGAGGCGCTCCCCACGCTGCCGCAGGCGTCGCAACCGTCGCAACCGTCGCAATCGTCATTCCCGCAACCGTCGTCGGAACTGCTGGCCCAACAAGCGCGCGCGGCGGGCGCCACAGCGGCGTCGCCGAACCCCAACCAGGCGTCGCCCGCATTCGCGGGGAACAGCGGCACGAACCTCGCGGCGGGCGGCAGCGCCAATCCGAATGCCGCCGCGCCCGCAGGGCCGTTGACCGCACTCGGGCAACCTCTGGTCGCGGCGGCTACCGGCATTCGCTTGTCGATCACGCGCAACGATGGAACCGAAATCGTGCGCGTGTTCCTGATCGGGAGCGGCGGATGAGCCGGTCCGCGAGTCGAATGGCGCGTCCACTGGGGCCGCGACCGCGGCATCGTTCGTCGGATCGTCCGCGCCCTCGTTCCCAGCGCGGCGTTGCGATCATCACCGCGCTGGTGGTGGTTGCGGCCGCGACCGTCGCCGTGTCCGCGATGATGTGGCGTCAATCGATCGCGGTTCGCAAGGTCGAGAATCAGGACGCGCTCGGCGAGGCGCGCTGGCTCGCGCGCTCGTCGCTCGAATGGGCGCGCCTCATCCTGCTGCAGGACGCGCGCACGTCGGCGGTCGATCACCTGGGAGAGATCTGGGCCGTGCCTCTGGCCGAGACGCGCGTCACCGACGACCTCGCGACGTCGCAGGCTTCGTCGTCGAGTCGCGAGGCGGCGCCTTCGGCGTTCGCCGACAACGACGCGGCGTTCGTGTCGGGCCGCATGCGCGACGCGCAGTCGCGCGTCAATCTGACGGGGCTTTCGAATGGCGAACAGATCGACGAGCAGCGGCTCGCGACGCTCGAGCGTCTGTTCAAGGTCCTCGGCATCAAACCCGAACTCGCCAAGTCCATCGCCGAGCGCATGGGTGCGAACCCGCCGGACAGCTTCGACGGCCTCGCGAAAGAACTCATCGCCGCGGGGACGTTCGATGCCGCGACCGCGGCACGCGTGCGGCCCTTCATCGACATCCTGCCGTCGCCGACGCCCGTGAACATCAACACCGCGCCTGCTGAAGTGCTGGCCGCATGCATACCGGACCTTCCGCTCGACGCGGCGCGCGCGCTCGCGCGAAGCCGCGACCAGGCCTGGTTCAATCAGGTCGGCGATGCGGCCGCGCGCTTGTCGGGTACCAGCGGACAGGTTTCGGTCAGCCATGTGTCGGTCAGCTCGAATTTCTTCGAAGTCGCCGGACGAGTCCGCGTCGGGCGCGCCGAGCTCGAGATCGTCGCGCTGCTCGAGCGCGAGCCGAACGGCGTGACCCGTGTACGCTCCTACGTCGAGCGATGACGATGGCGCGTGACGACGCGTGACGCGGATGCATGACGATGACGATGGCGATGACGCATGACCGCGATGAACACGATCAACACGATCAACACGCAGAGGGCCGCGACATGAAGGAGGGGACGTGAAGCGAAGCGAGCCGGCCGGACGATTGCACTGGCCGCGCGACGGCGCGGCGATCCGTGTGCCGCCGCGGCGTCTGGGGATGCACGCGGCCGGCAGCGTCGCAAGCGATGCGACCCGCCCGTCTGCGATGTGCGAAGTGATCGCCTTTTCGGGAACGCATGCCGAACCACCGCGCGTCATCGCGTGGGACGCGCTCGCCTCCGCGTTGCCGCGCGGCACGCGGGTCGTGCTGCTGGTCGCAGCAGAAGACGTGTCGTTCACCACGGCCGCGGTGCCGCCGCTGTCGGGCATGCGCTTGCGCGAGGCGCTGCCCAATCTGGTCGAAGAGAAGACCGTCGGCGACGTCGGCGGATTGCATGTCGCTCTCGGTCAGGACGATGGGCAGGCCGATGGCCGCAATCGCATGCTTGCCGTGATCGATCGTCATTGGCTCGCGGCGATGCAGGTCGATGTCGTGCGCGCCGGTCATCGGGTCGCAGCGATCGTTCCCGAATCGCTTGCCGTTCCTCTCGCCGACGGGGCGTGGTCGCTCGCGGGCGCGGGCGCGGCGGGTGCAGCGGCGCCGCACTATTGGTTGCGCAGCGACGCGCAGCAGGCGATTCCGCTTCCCGACGATTTGCCGAGCGCGGTTGCGACCGTCTCCGCGCTCGCCCGGCAGGCGACCGGAAGCGCGCGTCCGCGACAACTCGATCTGTACGCGACTTCGGCAGCGAAGGCTGGCGTGGAGAGCGGCGGAGCGATCGATGCGCGCGCGATCGGCGAAGCACTCGCCGCGTCGCTCGCCGTGCGGCTCAACGAGGCCGGCGGCGACCCGTTCGTCGAATGGCTCGCGCGAGGCGGACACGAGGGCGCCTATGGCGCGCCGATGTCGCTGCTCGCGTTCGATCGTTCGCAAGGCGGCGCAGCGTGGACGCGCTGGCGCATCGCAGCCGCACTGGTGTTCGCGATCCTCGCCGTACAGATCATCGGCATGCAATGGCAATGGGGCGGATTGAAGCGCGAGGCGAGCGCGTTGCGCAACCAACAGACCAGCAGCTTGACGGGCGCATTCCCCGAAACGCGCGTGGTGCTCGACGCGCCCCTGCAGATGTCGCGCAGTCTCGCGGCCCTGCGCGCATCGACGGGTCGCAGCGATCCCGCCGATTTCAGCATGATGATGGCCGCGTCGGCGCGCATCTTTGCCGGCTTGCCGTCGAACGCGTTGCGCAGCGCCGACTACGAGGCGCGCGCGCTGCGGTTGCGCTTGGCGGCCGGCATGGCGGCCACGACGGATGAGCGCGAGCGCCTAACCGCGCAGGCCTTGCAGGAGGGCTATGTGTTGCGCTTCGAGGGTGGACAGGGAGGGCCGGCGCAGGGCTCGAATGCCGCGGGCGAATCGATCGCGAGCCTGAAGACCAAAGGAGGTGCGTGATGAACCCGCGAGGCGGCAACGCGCTCGTCGCGTGGTGGCGGGCGCTCGAAATGCGCGAACGCGGTCTCGTACTGCTGGGCATTGCCGTACTCGTGCTCGTCGCCGGCTACCTGCTGCTCTGGGAGCCCGCGGCAATCGGCATCCGCAAGCTCGAAGGCGATCTGCCGCAGTTGCGCGCGGACGCCGGCTCGTTGCGCGCGATGGCCGACGAGGCGCTGCGATTGCGCGCGGCGGGCGGCAACACCACGCCGATCGCGCCTGACGATCGCGTGGCTGCGGTCAAGCGATCGCTCGAGCGGGCCGGCCTCTCGAGCGCCGGCGCGAGTGCATCAGCGGCAAGCGCAAAAGCGGCGAGCGCCGCGTCGAGCGCATCGGCAAACGGACTCGCGCCGACTCTGACCGTCAGTGGCGCCATCGCGAGCGTCAGCGTCGCACCGAGTGCGCGCGTCGATCCTCCCGAAGTTGCGGCAGAGGCCAACGGTCGTGTGCGTGTGCGTTTCGCCAACATCGATTACGGCGTCTGGGTCGCATGGCTGGCAGCGACCGAGGGCGAGCTCGCGGCCCGCGCGGTGCGCGTGTCGGTCGCCGCGCTTGCGCCCAATGGCCCGGTCGGACATGTGCGTGCCGAGGCTGTGCTCGACTGGACCGCACCCGGGCCGGCCGCCGTGCCGGGCGCTGCAGTGGCGGCGCCTGCAGCCTCGCTTCCTCAGCGGCCGTGATGTCGGACGACCTGTCGCACACGCAGGCGCGCAGTTCGGGTGTTGCGCGCCCCGTTGTCGTCGTCGTCGGCGCGGTCGTGGTTATTCTCGTCGTCGGCGCGGTGATGCTTGTAAACGCGCCTGCCAACTGGCTCGCACGCTTTCTCGCCGCGCGCACGCAAGGCCGCGTGCTGCTTGCCGATGCGCGCGGCACGATCTGGTCGGGCAACGCGGTGCTCGCGATCGGCTCGCGTGGTTCCGACGCAGCGGATGCGGATGGTGAGTCAACTCGTGAGTCAACTCGCGAGGCAACTCCCGATCGAGGTCGCGATGCCGCCGATGCCGCGGTCGCTCAGAGCGATCGCCTCGCGTTGCCGGGGCGCGTCATCTGGACGCTGGAAATCGTGCGCACACTGGCGCCTGTGCTGCATCTGACGCACGATGGCGTGCTGCTGCAGCCGGTCGATGTCCGCTACGCGAACGGCGATCTCGATATCGGCGCGGGCGCCGCGGTGCTTCCCACGTCGATGCTTCAATTGGCCGGCCCGCCGTTGAATACCCTCCGGCCCGAAGGCCGATCCGAATTGCGGTGGAAGGCGATGCGCATCGATGCGGGCGGCGCGCTTGTGGGCGAAGGAACGGTGCGCATCGTCGACCTGTCGCTCGCGGTCAGCCCCGTAAAGCCTTTGGGCGACTATCGGGTGACGTGGTCGAACAACGCGAGCGGCCTGATATGGACGATCGCGACCGAGCACGGACCGCTCGAATTGCAAGGCAGCGGCAGTAGAGTCGATTCACCTCGCGGACCGCGCGCGCAGATGCGCGTGACCGCGCGCGCCGCGGCAGACGCTTCGTCGGCGGTTGCCGCGCAACTGAAGACGCTGCTCGATACGATAGGAACACGTGGCGGCAACGAAGCGGTCATCGAAACCGGCAACAAGACTTGAGCAACACGATGCCGATCAGGCACCGCAGAGGAAAAGGCAGAACATGTTGAATCATTCAAACTCGCATCGAATTTCGCGTCGAAGCGCGATCGCGGGGCGCGCCGCGTTGATCGCCGCGGCCACCGGCTCGTTGCTTTTTGCGAACCTCGCGCCAGTCGATGACGCGTTCGCGCAGAGCGTCAGGAAGACCACGCGCACCGCATCGCGAACCACCGCGACCGCCCCCGAAGATCGCGTCTCGCTCAACTTCGTCGGCGCCGACATCGAGTCGGTGATCCGCGCGATGGGTCAGTATCTCAAGCGCGACTTCATCGTCGATCCGCGCGTGAAAGGAACGATCAGCCTGACGACCGAGCAACCGGTGACGCGCGCCGAAGCCTATCGCCTGCTGCTCACGGCGCTGCGCTTTCAGGGCTTCACGATCGTCGAATCGAACGGTGTATACAAAGTGCTGCCCGAAGCCGATGCCAAGTTCGCCGGCGGCCCGACGCAGATCGGCCGCGGCACGCCGCGCGGCGACGGCATCCGCGGCGACCAGATCGTCACGCAGATCTTCCGGCTGAACTACGAGTCGGCGTCGAACATGGTCAACATGCTGCGGCCCCTGGTGACCGCCAACAATCCGATCACGGTCAACCCCGGCAACAACTCGATCGTCATCACCGATTACGCCGACAACCTGCAGCGCATCGGCCGCATCATCGCGGGCGTCGATACGCCGCCTTCGGCCGATGGCGACGTGGTGCCTTTGCAATACGCACTAGCGGTCGACGTTGCACCGCTGGTGCAGCGGCTGGTGGAGCCCGCGCAGGGCGGCGCAACCGATCCCGGACAGCGCGTCACGGTGCTGGCCGATCCGCGCACCAACACCATCGTGCTGCGCGCGACCAGTCCGGCGCGCATCGCTTCGGCAAAAGGTTTGATCGCGCGGCTCGATGTGCCGACCGCGACCGCGGGCAACATCCACATCGTGAACCTGAAGAACGCCGAAGCCGCGAAGCTCGCGGGAATCTTGCGTTCGGTGATTTCGGGCGACAGCTCCGCGTTGTCGCCCACGTCGACGTCGAGTTCGTTCGCGGCCTCGGCCGCCGGTACGGCCACGCCCATCGGTGCGCAGCAGAACCAGTTGAGCGCGCCGCCTCCGGGCGTGCCGCCGGGTGCTGCGCCGAGCAGCTACAACAATCAGTCTTCGTTCGGCTCGACCGCTTCGACGCTTTCGAATCCCTTCAGCTCGACGTCGTCCGGCGGCGGCGGGGGAGGGGGCGGCGGTTTCATCCAGGCCGATGCCGCGACCAACTCGCTGATCATCACCGCGCCCGATCCGATCTATCGCAACCTGCGCGCGATCATCGACACCCTCGACGTGCGCCGCCCGCAGGTCTTCATTGAAGCGCTGATCGTCGAAGTCACGTCCGATCTTGCGTCCGAGTTCGGCATCCAGTGGCAGGACTTCAGCGGCATCAACAATCGCGGCACCAACGTCATTGGCGGAACCAACTTCGGCGGCGTGGGAACCAACATCATCGCGAGCTCGATCTCTCCCGGCTCGGTCGGGCAGGGATTGAACGTCGGCATCGTGAAGGGCACGATCAATATTCCGGGCATCGGCACGATCACCAATCTGGCGCTGCTTGCGCGCGCGCTTGAGACCGACAACAACGCCAACATCCTCTCCACGCCGAACCTGCTCACGCTCGACAACGAAGAAGCGCAGATCGTTGTCGGCCAGCAGGTGCCGTTCGTGACCGGCCAGTATGCCCAGACCGGCACGGCAACCACGGTCACACCGTTTCAGACCATCGAGCGGCGCGATGTGGGCCTGACGTTGAAAATCAAGCCGACTATCGCCGACAACGGCACCGTGAAACTTTTGATCTATCAGGAAGTGTCGAGCATCGTGAACGCGACCCTCGCCTCGCCTGCCGGTCCGACCACCAACAAGCGCTCGATCTCGACGGTCGTGCAACCCGAGGACGGCCAGTTCGTCGTCCTGGGCGGACTGATCCAGGACAACGCGCAAAACGGGGTGAGCCAGGTGCCGGTGCTAGGCAGCATTCCCTATATCGGCGGACTGTTTCGCTATCAGACCCGCTCGCGCTCGAAGACCAACCTGCTCGTGATCCTGCGGCCCTACATCGTGCGCGAGCCCACCGCCAGCGGCATCTTCGCGGACAAGTACGACTTGATGCGCAAGGTGCAGATCGAGGCGCAGCCTCCGCCTTCGGTGGTACTTCCGGACAATCCGGGCACGGTGATCCCGCCGCGCGACGACGCGTCGCGGATCGGACCGCTCGAACCGTTCAAGTCGCCGATGAGCAAGCCCGCAGTGCCGAACAACGCGCCCGTCGATCCCGCGAAGTCGTCGACTACGCCGCCCTCGGGTATCGCGCGATGAGCGCTGAGCGCTTTGGCGCCGCACAAGTCGCCGACCTGTCGACCGCGGATCGACCATCCGCAGCGATCATTCCGCGCGACCTTCGCGTCGCGCGCGAAGTGCCTTATGCGTTCGCGCGCGACCATCAGGTGCTGGTCACGCGGCACGACGAGGGCGATGCGGTCGGCCCGCGTTCGGTGTGGATCAGCGAGGCCACGTCGCCGGTGGCGATCGCCGAAGTGCAGCGCGCGCTCGGCCTGGTGCGTGTGATCGAAGTGCCGCGCGCCATGCTCGACAAGGCGATCGCCAAAGCCTATGCGACCGACGACGGCGCATCGGCGCGCGTAGTCGACGAGGTCGATGCGTCGCTCGACCTGTCGCGTCTGATGCAGGACGTGCCCGAGATCGAGGATCTGCTCGAAGCCGAAGACAACGCGCCGGTGATCCGCCTGATCAATGCGCTCTTCACCGAAGCCGCGCGCGAAGGCGCGTCCGACATTCACCTCGAGCCCTTCGAGACGCATTCGGTGGTGCGCTTTCGCGTCGACGGCACGTTGCGCGACATCGTGCGGCCGCGACGTCAATTGCATTCGGCGCTGATCTCGCGCATCAAGATCATGGCCAACCTCGACATCGCCGAGAAGCGCCTGCCGCAGGACGGTCGCATCGCGCTCCGGGTCGCGGGCCGTCCACTCGACGTGCGGGTCTCGACATTACCGGTCGGTAACAGTCCGTCCCAACCCGAGCGCGCGGTGCTGCGCCTGCTCGACAAGGAAGCCGGACGGCTCGACCTCACCGGCCTGGGCATGGGACGCGAGACGCTCGCGACCTTCGACCAGTTGATCAAGCAGCCGCACGGCATCGTGCTCGTCACCGGCCCGACCGGTTCGGGCAAGACCACCACGCTCTACGCCGCGCTCGCGCGACTCGATGCGAGCACCACCAACATCCTCACGGTCGAGGACCCGATCGAATACGAATTGCCCGCGATCGGTCAGACGCAGGTCAACGCGAAGATCGGCATGAGCTTCGCGGCCGCGCTGCGCGCGATTCTGCGCCAGGACCCCGACGTGATCATGATCGGCGAGATCCGCGACCTCGAGACCGCGCAGATCGCGGTGCAGGCGTCTCTGACCGGCCACCTCGTGCTCGCGACCTTGCACACCAACGATGCCGTGTCGGCAGCCACGCGTCTCGCGGACATGGGCGTCGAGCCTTTTCTCCTGTCGTCGAGCCTGCTCGGCGTGGTCGCGCAACGGCTCGTGCGCAAGCTCTGCGAGGTCTGCAAGATCGAGCGCACGGATGAACGAGTGATGCGGGACTGGCATCCGGTCGGTTGCGCGACCTGCGGACTGACCGGCTACCAGGGCCGCACCGGCATCTACGAGTTGATGCGCGTCGACGACCGCTTGCGCGGCATGATCCACGACGAATCGGGCGAACCTACGCTGCGCGAAGCCGCACGCGCGGCCGGCATGACCAACTTGCGCGAAGACGGCGAACGTTGGATCAGGAGCGGCGTGACGTCGAGGGAAGAAGTCTATCGTGTGACGCGGGATTGAATTGCGAATGAGACCAACATGACGGGACTCGATGCCTTTGAAGAATTGCTGGCCGTTTATGAGAGTGGGCAGCTTCGATTCACGCCCGCGACAGAAGGCGAGCTTGCGAAGTTCAAGGCCGCCGCGCGCGCGACACCCATCGCCAATCGTGCCGAAGCAAGGGCTGAAATGGTGAGGCGTGATCGCCAACACCGATGACTGTTTCAATCGTGAAATCTTTGCTCCCGGTGTTGGTTGTATTGCTATGCGTGCTCATCGCGACACTCGTCCTGCGCGCTCTGCTACGCAAGCAAGGCGGTGAAGAGAGCTGGCCCTTCGTATCGAAATTCCCGCTGTCGCATATCGAGCAAGTTCTCTATTACCGACTTGTGCAGGCTCTACCGGAGCACATCGTGCTTGCACAAGTTCAGATCTCGCGTTTTCTGACCGTTCGCAAAGGGACGACCGACACCGGATGGAACAATCGCATCGACAAGAAAAGCATCGACTTCCTGATTTGCAATCGTGACTTCTCGATCGTCGCTGCGATCGAACTCGACGACTCGACGCATGCGCGTGCGCGAAGCATCAAACGCGACGATGTGAAGAACCGCGCCTTGGCCGCAGCCGATGTCGCGTTGATTCGCTGGCGCGCTTCGGCGCTGCCCGACGAGGAAGAAATTCGCAGAGCGATCGATGGGGTCGTTGGCGATGGTTCGCTTCCCGACGTGAAATCATTGCCCAGACGCGTGGAGCCGAGCCTGCACATCACGCGCATCGATGCAATCAACGATCCCGAAATGTTCACTGAGGAGACCCAGCCATGATCGGATATGCCACGCTCGGTACCGCCGACATGACGCGCGCCGCCGCCTTCTACGACACCTTGCTCGGCGAACTCGGCGCGAAGGACGAAGGCCCGGCCGGCCCGCGCGGCGACAGTTTCTATGCCGGCTATTTTCGCGACCTCGACGGCAACAAGCTCAACGTGTTCTGGATGGCTGCGTCGTGAAGCGATGACCGCGTTTCGCTACGAGGCGGCGGAGAACTCGGGCCGCATTCGCACCGGCGTGCTCGATGCCGACAGTCCGCGGCTCGCGCGCGCCGGTCTGCGGCAACAGGGCTTGACGCCGTTGACGGTCGAGGCGCTCAGCGCGTCGAACGATGCGCGCATCAACGGCAGCGACGCGCAGTCCCGGGCGACGAATGCGGATCCCGGAACGCGCCGCGGATTGCGGCGCCGGCTGCCCGGCAACGAGCGCGCGTTGATGGTGAGACAACTCGCCAGCCTCGTCACCGCGGGCCTGCCGCTCGCGCAGGCGTTGGCGGTCGTGCAGGACCAGGCCGAGAAGCCACGCGTGCGCGACCTCCTCGCCGCGATTCGCGGCGACGTGGTGTCGGGCATGACGCTCGCATCCGCCTTCGCGCGCCATCCTCGCGACATCCCCGAACTCGATCGCGCATTGATCGCGGCAGGCGAGCAGTCGGGCGACCTGGGTACGGTACTGATGCGCCTCGCCGATCACATAGAAAGGCGCAACGCGTTGAAGGCCAAGGTCACCGCGGCTTTCATCTATCCGGCGATCGTGACGGGCGTTGCGATCCTGGTCGTCACGGCGCTGTTGGTGTACGTGGTCCCGCAGATCATCGGCGTGTTCGCGCAGACCAAGCAGAAGCTGCCGTTCCTTACGCTTGCACTGATCGGCCTGTCGAATTTCATTCGCACTTATGGATGGATGGTCGCGATTGCGCTGGCGTTCATCGCATGGCTCACGCGCACGTTGTTGAAGCGTCCCGGCCCGAAGCGCGCGTGGCACGCGCGCTTGTTGACGCTGCCGCTCGCGGGACCACTGGTGAAGCGCGCCGACCTTGCGCGCTTCTCCGACACGCTGGCGATTCTGGTGGGCGCGGGCGTGCCGATCCTTCGCGCGTTGGTGGCTGCTCGCGACACGATGAGCAATGTGGTGTTGCGCGACACGGTCGACGATGCGATCGTGCGCGTGCGCGAAGGCGCATCGCTGTCGCGCGCGCTGCGACCTCCGCGCGGCGAGCGCGGTGAGTTTCCGCCGGTGTTGTTGAACCTGATCGCAAGCGGCGAGGCGACCGGCAAGCTGCCCGAGATGCTCGAGCGCGCGGCCACCAGTCAGTCCGACGAACTCGAGCGCCGCACGCTATGGTTGACGAGCTTGCTCGAACCGCTGCTGGTGCTCGCAATGGGCGCGATGGTCTTGTTGATCGTGCTCGCTATCCTGATGCCGATCATCGACATGAATCAGTTGATTCGCTGAGAAACGTAGTCAGCGACGAACCACCTCGCCCGCAGGCCGCATCGGCCTCCTGACGTTCCGATGCAAGGCTACTTGCCGGCCGAGAAGATCGCCTCGATGTGGGTTTTGAAGACCTTCGCAATGGCGAATGCCAACGGCAGGCTGGGGTCGTAGCGTCCTGTCTCGATCGCGTTGATCGTCTGTCGCGAAACGTGCAAACGGTCCGCTAGCACCGCCTGACTCCAGCCGTTCTCAGTGCGCAGTTCGCGAACGATGTTCTTCATCGATTGCGCCAGTTTTCGACGATCGCCAGCACGCCCCACACCGCACCCATCACCGGCCATACCGTGAACAGGCTCAGCTTGGGATAGCCGGCATTCTCGAGAAAACCGTAAGTGAACGTCCAGCCGGCCGTGACCGCCGCCGCAATCGCCACGTGTTCAAGCGTGACCTTGCGGATGAACTCGTCAGAACGCCGAATCTGTCTGACGATGGCCCACACCGCCAAGAGGAAAGGCAGCATCGGACTGACATAGATGGCAGTCTGCAGTGTGCCTTGGGGGAGGCGTTGCCCGTAGGTCAACGCCGCGATCAGGATTACGGCGTACAGCAGCAATGCGCCGAACAATTCCTTGAAGTACGGATGCGTGTTGATTCTCTGGGTCATCGTGATCTCCTGAATGTGTAAAGCATGCTTGACATCGTAATCGGGCCGATATCAGTTGTCAAGCGTGCTTTACACCACCATCCGTGGGTGATCGGTGGGGCAGGTCAGCCTACGCTGGACAGGTGGCTAGTTGGCGAAAGCCCGCCACCCGATCGAGTCCCGTCCCGTCGTGTTGACGAGTGCGCCGTGCACCGGTCGATATCAACAGGGAGAAAACATGAATGCGAATTGCAATGCGCTCAAGGCTTATCGTCCGACGCGACGCGATTTTCTATGTGGTCTCGGCGCGGGCGCAGTGGTCGCGGGCGCCAGCGGACTGGCTCCGCGGCTCGCGCGCGCAGCGTCATCGTCTCACTTCACGAGGCTCTTCCCGCATCTGCCGCCGTTCGCCGAATCGAGTCCCGCGCTGATCGCAGCGCTCCTCGACATCGGCAAGCCGGGCGGCATCATGGATGCGAACGACAATCTCGCGGCCGGACCGATCGCGTTGATTACCGATCCGTCATTGAGCCTCAACAACCCAACGCCTTGCTGCCCAATGGCACGGCCGGCACGACCTTCCTGGGGCAATTCATCGACCACGACATGACGTTCGATTTCACGTCGCCTCTGGGTGTGGCGACGCAACCGCGCGAGGCGCCCAACGGCCGCGCGCCTGCGCTCGATCTCGACTCTGTCTATGGGGACGGCCCGGTCGCCGATCAACTTTTCTACGACCCGCGCGATCGAGCGAAATTCCGCCTCGAAAGCGGCGGTCAGTTCGAGGATCTGCCGCGCACCGTGACCGGCAAGGCGATCATCGCCGACCCACGCAACGACGAGAACATGATCATCGCCGGGCTGCACGCGGCGTTCATGCTGTTTCACAATCGCGCAGTCGATCGCATGCGCGCGAACGGCACTGCTCCCGATCGCGTCTTCGCCGAGGCGCGCAAGCTCACGACCTGGCACTACCAGTGGATCGTGCTTCACGAAGTGCTGCCTTCGTTCATCGGGCAAGCGATGGTCGATGACATCTTGAGACGCGGACGCATCTTCCGGCGCGATGAAGATGACGTGGCGATTCCGGTAGAGTTCCAGGGCGCGGCGTATCGATTCGGTCATTCGATGGTGCGGCCTTCGTATCGCGCCAATCTGCATGGCGATCGCGGCGCACCGTTCTTCGGATTGGTGTTCGATCCGGCCGGTGAAGGGCAGCCCGACCCGATCGATCTGCGCGGCGGTGCGCGCGCGCCGCGACGCTTCATCGGCTGGCAGACCTTCTTCGATTTTCGCGATGGCGAGGTCAAACCGAGAAAGCGTATCGACACGACCATCTCGACGCCGCTCTTCAATCTTCCGCTCGGAGCAATCGCGGACGGCACACGGCCGACGGCACTGCCGCAGCGCAATCTGCTGCGGCACATCACCTGGTCGTTGCCTTCGGGTCAACGCGTGGCCGACTTCATGCGCGTACCGGTTCTATCGCCGGGAGATTTCAGCGAGTTGTCGCGCTACGGCCTCGGTCTCGACCGCAACACACCGCTCTGGTACTACGTGCTGCGAGAAGCGTTGCTGTTGGGCGGAGGGCAGACGCTCGGGCCGGTGGGCGGTCGCATCGTTGGCGAAGTCATCATCGGTTTGCTGCAAGCCGATCGCGACTCGTATCTTGCGCAGTCGCCGAATTGGGTGCCGACGCTGGCGCCCGGTGTGGCGCAATTCAAGATGGTGGACTTTCTCTCGTTCGCAGGCGTGAGCCCCGCAAATCGGGGGCAGTAGGGCGGAGCTCAACGAAGCCAGTGGCGCAACGAGCTCAACTCGCAGTCCAACGTGCAGGCCGCTTCTCGATGAATGCCTGCACGCCTTCGAGCGCAGCATCGTCCATCATGTTGCACGCCATCGTCGTTCCCGCGTCTTCGTACGAAGCCGCGATGCCTTTCTCGAGTTGGCGATAGAACAATTGCTTGCCCATCGCGACTGCGACGCGTGGCTTGGTGACGATGCTGGCGATGAGGCGCTCGACTTCGGCATCGAGTCGATCGGGCGCGGCAACGCGATTGACGAGGCCTTTGTCCAGCGCTTCTTCGGCACTGATGAAGTCACCCGTCATGAGCATTTCGAAGGCAGCCTTGCGCGGCACGTTGCGTGACAGCGCAACGCTGGGTGTTGAACAGAACAAACCGAGGTTCACCCCGCTGACCGCGAAGCGCGCGTCGGTCGATGCGACCGCGAGGTCGCACATCGCGACGAGCTGACATCCGGCTGCGGTCGCAATGCCTTGCACGCGCGCGATCACCGGTACCGGCACGCGTTGCACGCTGAGCATCATGCGCGTGCATTGCGCGAACAAGGTTTGGTAGTAATCGAGCGACGGATCGCTGCGCATCTCCTTCAAATCGTGTCCGGCGCAAAAGGCTTTGCCGGCCGCTGCGAGCACGACGGCGCGCGCATCGTCATCGAGTTCGACCGCATCGAGCGCGGCCTGTAGCGCTTCGAGCATCGCTTCGGACAACGCGTTGAATGCGAGCGGCCGATTGAGCGTGAGCGTGTGAACGCCGCGCGCGTCGCGCGTACTCACCACCAACGCTGCGGAATCATTCGGCGAATCTTTTGGCATGGCGCTTCCTCTCATTCGATAGCGGCTGCGGCCTTGGCCTGCTCGCGCAGCATGAACTTCTGAATCTTGCCGGTCGAGGTCTTGGGAATGGCGTCGAAGCGTATCTCGCGCGGAACCTTGTAGCCGGCCAGGAGGCCGCGGCAATGCGCGATCAATTCTTCGGCCGTGGTGTTCGAGTCCGGCTTCAACTCGACGAATGCAACCGGCGTCTCGCCCCACTTCGGATCGGCCTTGGCGACCACTGCGCAGGCCACCACCGCGGCATGGCGATACAACGCGTCTTCGACTTCGAGCGAGCTGATGTTCTCGCCGCCGGAGATGATGATGTCCTTGCTGCGGTCCTTGATCTTCACGTAGCGATCGCTCTCCATCACCGCGAGGTCGCCGGTGTGGAACCAGCCGCCCGCGAACGCCGCGCTGCTGGCGTCGGGATTCTTCAGATAGCCCTTCATCGCGATGTTGCCGCGAAACATGATCTCGCCCATGGTCTGTCCATCGGCCGGGACCTCGGACATGGTGAGCGGATCCATCACCGTCATGCCTTCCTGCAATACATAACGCACGCCCTGACGCCCGTTCAGGCGCGCCTGCTCGGACAGCGGCTGGGTGGTCCAGCTCGCGCGTTTGACCGCAACCGAAGCCGGTCCGTAAACCTCGGTGAGACCGTACACATGCGTGATGTCGAAGCCCAGCTTCGCCATGCCTTCGATCATCGAAGCCGGAGGCGCGGCCCCGGCCACCATGCCGCGCACCGGATGATCGATGCCCGCGCGCCATTCCACGGGCGCTGCGATCAGCAGGTTGTGCACGATCGGCGCCGCGCTGTAGTGATCCGCCTTGTGTTCACGCATCGCGTCGAAGATCGCCTTGGGCTCGACGCGCCGCAGGCAGACGTGCGTGCCGCCCAGCATCGCCACGGTCCATGGGAAGCACCAGCCGTTGCAATGGAACATCGGCAGCGTCCACAAATAGATCGGGAAGTGCGGCATGGTCCACGTGGCGGCATTGCATACGGCATTCAGATACGCGCCTCGATGATGGGTCACGACGCCCTTGGGATCGCCGGTGGTGCCCGAGGTGTACGAGACCGCGATGGCATCCCATTCGTCTTCTGGCCCGTCGAGGCGTGCCAACGGTTGATGGGCAGCGAGCAGGGCTTCGTATTCGTACTCGCCGCAACCATCGCCGGGACCCGTGTATTCGCTGTCGCAGACGTCGATGACGACAGGTTCGCGGCCATGTTCTTCGCGCAGCATGCGCAGCGCGGGCTCCATGATCGGTGCGTACTCGCGATCGGTGATGACCACGGCGCTCTCGCAATGCTTCATCTGCCACGCCAGCAGCGGCGCATCGAGCCGCGTGTTGAGCGTATTGAGCACCGCGTTCAAGGCAGGCACCGCGTAGTGCGCCTCGACCATCTCGGGCGTGTTGGGCAGCATCACGCTGACGGTGCTGCCGCGCACGACCCCGAACGCGCGCAGAGCGGCAGCCAGACGCGCAGCGCGTTCACGCGTCTCGGCCCACGTATAGCGACGCTGCCCGTGGATCACCGCCGCGAGATCGCCGAACACTTCGGCGCTGCGCTCGACGAAGCTGACCGGTGAAAGCGCCACGAAGTTGGCGGGGTTCTTGTCGAGTTGCGTGTCGTAGATGTTGGCCATTTCTGTGTCTCCGATTTCGCGCGCGACCAGGAGCAAGTGTCGGTCGCGGCCGCAGGCACCGTCCACAATACCCCTGAACGAGATGTGAACGCCGATGGGTTGTTGCGGAAGCATCGAACGAGGCGCGTTGATCGAGGCCGCGTTGACGCCGCGCCTCTGGTCGGCTGTCGAACGAATCTGATCTCAAGCCGCCATCGGACAAGGCGCATCGCGAGCTGACGCCGATACAGCAGTCCTCATGCTGGAATAATACAAGCCAGCCGCATGTTCGGGACAGCCTTGCAAGATAGCCGTCCCGTTTCGCATGCAGTTCAACGTGCGTTATTGAAGGGCTCGTTCAAGACCGGGCAACGACGGGTCTCATCACGACGGCGCGTCCATGCGTTCACGGGCGAGATTGGCGAAGCCTTTCAATTCGGTCGGATTCATGTCCGACACGGCCCATGCCTGCATTCCGGCTTGGGTCCAGTGCACCAAGCTATAGCCCTGCCGCTCGAACACCGCAGGGTTGTCGACCGACTTGCCGTCGCGAGAGGGGCAGACGAACAGGTTGATCACGTGCGCTCCCGACTTGTACACCAGCGCTGCGACGCGACGGCCGTCCACGTAGTCGAGTCGGCCGCCCGACAGGGGAAAGCCCTCGGCGGAGAGATCGGGAACCGGCGGAGAGAAATCGAGCTTGCCTGCGAACCAGGGTTTGACCGTGTGATGATCGCTCGAAGCCACGTCATCGAGGTGCGACGCCATCAACGAGCGCACATGACTCGCGGTCAGTTCGTCCACGATCGTGTCGTGCCCGGGACCGACCAACACGCCGATCGAAACGATCGCGGCGGTCGCGGCGCCGGCGCCGAACAGCGCCACCGCCTGCATCCATCGGCGCAAGCGAGACGCCGGCGCGGCGGCATCTCGAAGCGACGACGAAGTCGTCGACGCCGTGGCGATACCGCGTCTCACGCGATCGATTAGATCGGGCGGAACTGCATGGCGAGTCGCATGGCTTTTGATGAGCGCAGCGAGCGCCGGGTCTTCATGCGGATCTTCAACCGTTCGCATCACGTCTCCTTGAATCGTTTGCGGGCACGACTTCGTCGGCCAGCATCTGGCGCAGCGATGCGCGTGCGCGTGACAGGCGAGACATCACCGTGCCGACCGGTATTCCCGCAACGCGTGCAATGTCTTCGTAAGTCATCTCTTCGATTTCACGCAGCACGATCACTTCCCGAAACACGGGAGCGAGCGCGTCGATGGCCGCGTTGACTCGCGCACCCTGCGCGCGTCGCTCGAAGATCGACGCCGGATCGGCGTGGGTCGACAACTGCGGGGCCGCGATCTCTTCGCTGTCGCGCATCTCGTCGAATTCGAATTGATCGTCGACATGCCGATGCTGACGCATCCAGTCGTAGCAGGCGTTGCGCACGATCCCGAGCAGCCACGGCCGCGCGCTGGTTCCGCGCAGGTCGTTGAAGAACCGGAACGCACGCAGATAGGCCTCCTGCACAACGTCTTCGGCGCTCGCGTCGTCGCGCAGCATCCATCGGGCCAGGTTGTATGCCGCGGGCAAGTGCGGCAACGCGGCTGCTTCGAATTCAGACCTTCGATCAGTCAACAGACTCTTCCTTCACGGCATGCGCGGGAATATTTCGATGCGCCGATCGATCGTGCATATCGCGCAGCGAATTGTTCGGTCGTTCTTTACTCCGCTCTCGCCAACTTGACAGCGGCACGTCCACTGGTCATCCCATCCGAAATCATCCGTGAAAAAAATTCTCGCCGTCACCTGCATGATTCTATTTGCAACAACCGCGCAGGCGGCGCCGACTGACGACGCCGGCGATGTGACCCGCGGCAAGACGGTGTACCAACAAGTGTGCGCCGTATGTCACTCGATCGATTACAACGGCGTCGGGCCAGCGCACAAGAATGTGTTCGGAGCGCGAGCCGGCACGCAAACCAACTACGCGTACTCCCCGGCGCTCGCGGCGTCCGGCGTGACCTGGAACGAGAAGAACCTGGATCGCTGGCTGACGCAACCCGAAGCGATGGTGCCTGGCCAGAAGATGGGGATCGCGGTCGCGAGCGCGAAAGATCGCGCGGACGTGATCGCATATTTGAAATCGTTATCGGTCAAGCCCTTGTCCGCACGATAAGCATCGACGCAAAAGCGCGGCGTTTTATTCCCTTGCTTTGCGCAGGGGAATGTATAAGGCCCGCGAACAGTCATGCAGGGTGGTCTCGCAAAATCAAAAACGCGGACCGCGCTGATCCATTCACCTGAGAGGGTTCTCCATGCTCGATCGTCGCCACTTTCTACAACTCGCCGCGGTCGGAGGCGGTGCCGTTTTCGCGTCCGGACTTCCGGGCATGTCCTTCGCCGCGCCCGACGCGGACTTCTTCTTCGTGCAATTGTCCGATGCGCATTGGGGTTACCAGGGACCGGCCAACCCCGATGCGGCGAATACCCTGAAGAAAGCCGTCGCCTCGGTCAATGCCCTGCCGATGGCGCCGGACTTCATCGTCTTCACAGGAGACCTCACCCACACCACCGACGACCCGGTCGAGCGACGCCGGCGCATGAAAGAGTTCAAGGAGATCGTGTCCGCCTTGAACGTGAAGACGGTGCGCTTCATGCCCGGCGAGCACGACGCGTCGCTGGACAACGGCGCAGCCTATCAGGAAATCTTCGGCGAGACGCACTACACGTTCGAGCACAAGGGCATCCACTTCATCGCGCTCGACAACGTCTCCGACCCCGGTGCGCGCGTCGGAGACGCCCAGTTGGCGTGGCTTTCCGCGGATCTGGCAAAACAGAAGCCCGACGCGAACATTGTCGTGCTCACGCATCGTCCGCTGTTCGACCTGATGCCCGCGTGGGATTGGGCGACACGCGATGGCGACAAGGTGATGGCGCTGCTCGACCCGCATAAGAACGTGACGGTGTTCTACGGACACATTCACCAGGAGAACCACCATGAGACCGGACACATCTCGCATCACTCCGCCAAGTCTCTGATCTTTCCGCTGCCCGCGCCCGGCTCGCAGGAGAAGCGCACGCCGTTGCCGTGGGATGCGGCCCAGCCCAATCGCGGCTTGGGTTTTCGCGAGATCACCGCGCAGTCGGCGCCGATTCGTTACGCACTCACCGAGCTCCCCGTCACGAAAGGCTGAGCATGCGAGCGCAACGGCAACGGCTGCATCTGCTTGCTGCATTGATCGCCGGCGCAGCTCTCGGGCCGCGAGCGATCGCGGCACTATCGGGAGAAGAAGAAAAATCGCAAGTCATCAAAATGACCGCGCGACGTTTCATGTACACGCCCAACGACATCGAAGTCAAAGCGGGAATACCGGTCGTGCTCGAGATCATGTCGATCGACTTCTTTCACGGCTTTCACATTCCCGATCTCAAGCTGCGCTTCGACCTGCCTCCCGGTCAGGTCACGCGCGTGCGCTTCACGCCGGAGAAGCCTGGCGTGCTGCCGTTTCTTTGCGACAACTTCTGCGGCGACGGACATGAGGAGATGAACGGCCGCATCGTCGTGCGTGGGTGACGGAAAGAAGTCGGCCCGCCTACCTCAAGTCTCATCGGCGCCTGCCGATAGACAGCTATTCATACCCGAGCAGTCGCACTCCCTTCGATGGGTCCCATCGCGGGCAGGCGCGCGTGAAGTCATCAGCCGACCGTGGCTGCGTCAATCCACAAAGAGCGAACTCGATGAAACGTACCTTATGTGCCTGGCTCATGGTCATGTGCGGCTTTGCCAATCCAGCCATCGGCAAGGAAGATCACGTGGCCATCTTCAAGAACGTATCGGGCGCCATGAAGATCGTGCGACAGGAGGCGACCTTGGACGCGGCAACTGGGATGACCCTTCTCGTTGCCGACAAGGTGATCTCGAGTTCAGGGGCCACAGCCGGCATCGTCTTCAAGGACGGCACATTGCTCACGGTCGGGCCTTCGACAGAGATTCAGATCAGTGATTATGTCTTTGAGCCGAAAGATTCCAGATATTCATTTGCTCTTTATCTGGCAAAGGGCACAGCCATTTATTCCTCCGGAAAGATCGGCAAGCTGTCTCCGGAGTCGGTCAAGGTGAACACCCCCACGGCCACGGTCGGCGTTCGAGGCACACGCTTCATCATCAATGCGGAATAGGAATGGCAAAGTCGAGGCTAATGAAACGGGTAAAGCCGACCGTCAGTCTGGCATTTGTCGCGGCATTATGCATGGGTGGATGCGCGGTGGCGCCACCGGTCCATATACCAAGAACGACCGTCGTTTTGATGCCGGACGAAGAAGGCAACGTCGGAACCGTATCGGTGACGACCGAAGCGGGGTCGCAGAAAATCGACAAGGCATATGGTTTTGCCATTGTGGAAGGGGAACATTCCCGCCCCTCGGAAGTGAAGCTGATGGGCCGTGAAGTCGTAGCCAAAGCCTACGGCGGGATACTCAGCGCCCAACCGCCCAAACCAAAGAGTTTTATCCTGCATTTCTTGTTGGACAAGACCGTTCTTACCGAAGAATCCAAAGCGCAACTTCCGGAAGTATTCGAAGCCGTACGCGCGCGTAAGCCCACCGAAATAACCATCTTCGGACACGCGGACGCCACGGGTACGGAAAAGCGCAATTTCGCACTCTCCGCCAATCGCGCAAAGATCATCGCCGACCTGCTTCGAAAACATGACCCCAGTCTCGACCATATCGACGTTCAGTTCTTTGGAGACAAGGCGCCTCTCATACCATCTGACTCGCGTGTTCCGGAACCGAGAAACAGACGAGCCGAAATCATGATCTTGTAGCGGCAGAATCAACCATGCCCGACGTCGGAGATTCAAACAAGCTATCGCGCAAGCACGCACTCTCGATATTTCTCATCGGCCTGTCGGTTTCGTTTCTCATCGGGCTGCTTGGCTATCAGCGATTTGGTCCGCTTGCCCGGGTCGATCATGCGTTTCTCGATGTCTTTGTCAAGCACTACGCATCGGAAAAGCCTGCACAGAGCACCGTCGTCATCGACATCGATGAAGTCAGTCTCTCCGCGGTCGGACAATGGCCCTGGCCTCGCTATCGAGTGGCTGCATTGATTCAACGGATCGCGAATCAAAAGCCTGCGGCGATCGGTCTCGACGTCCTTTTTTCCGAGCCCGACCGATCCTCTCTGGTCAATATCCAGCGGACGTTCAAGCGCGATTTCGGGGTCGACATCGCTTTCAGCGACGTTCCTGGCGGCCTGTTGGATAACGACGGTTATCTTGGACATGCCATTGCGCAAGCCGGGGTCGTCGCGTCCAATTATCTCTACTTCGATCACGTCAGCCAATCGGATGGTTTGAGCAAGCCGGGCCTGTCGTTCAGTGGACGCACCGACTTGCTCTCGTTGAACGTCGCTTCAGGCGTGCTGTTGAACACGAGGGAAATTGCCTCTCAAACCAGGAGCAGTGGCTTCGTCAACAATCAACCGGACGACGACGGTGTGCTTCGCAGGGTTCCGCTGCTGATCAAACACGACGGAGTCATTCACGCTAATCTTGCGCTCGCCACCGTGATGCGATCCCTGGGAATCGTTTCCGGCTCGATCGAATCGAATCAGAGCGGTTTATTCATTCGAATTGGAAACCACGATATTCCGATCGATGAAACCGGATTTGCAACATTACGATTCAACGGAAAGCCTCAGCTTTATCGTTCCATATCCGCCGTCGATCTATTGAACGGGAAATTTCGCGAAGCCGATCTCAAAGGGAAGATCGTGTTCATCGGGTCGTCGGCGGCAGGGCTCAACGATTTTCACAATACCGCTTTGGACCTTCTTTTTCCCGGATTGAAGATCCAGGCCGCCGTGGCGGAAAATATCGTCAGCGACGATTTTGTCCGGACGCCGTCGTGGGCAGCCGGTGCAATTTTCGTCGTGTGCGTTCTGGTCGGTGCTCTCATGTCGGCCATGTTCGTTGCCGCAAGCGGGATTTACCTCGCGGCGATCGGAACCCTGCTGGTCATCGTCACCCTGTTCCTGCTGGGCGTATTGCCTTACGCCCGCGCCGGGCTGTTCGTGTCGCCGGGCGCCCCCATCGCCGTGGCCATGACGCTGTTCGTCCTGTTTTTCGTGACGCGCTTTGCCATTGAAAAGAGACGTGCCCATGTTTGGCTCAAGCAACTCGAAAATGCCCGGCAGGTCACGATTGAATCGATGGCTTCGGTTGCCGAGACCCGAGACCCCGAGACGGGGGCCCATATCAAACGAACGCAGCATTATGTCAAGGCGATTGCGGAACAATTAAAGCGCACCGGCCAATACTCGAACCTATTGACGAAGGAATATATTCATCTGCTGTTCATTTCCGCGCCCTTGCACGACATTGGAAAGGTCGGCGTTCCCGACCATATCCTGCTCAAGCCGGGCAAGCTGACCCCCGAGGAACTCGTGGTGATGAAGCAGCACGCGGAATTCGGCCGAAAGATCATCTTCAGCACCGCGCAGCGAATCGAAGGCGACAACTTTCTGATCATTGCTGGAGAAATCGCTGCGACCCATCATGAGAAATGGGACGGTACCGGGTACCCGCGCGGGTTGGCCGGGCAAGACATTCCCCTGTCCGGACGGATCATGGCTGCAGCGGATATCTACGATGCGCTGATCAGTCGCCGCTGTTACAAGGATCCGTTTACGCATGAATGGGCGGCCACGTTCATGCGAGAGGCCAGCGGCAAGACCTTCGATCCCGCGGTTCTCGACGCGTTTTTCGGCATCGAAGACACCATCAAGGAGATCGCCGCACGGTACCGCGATGAAGCGGAGCTGATCCCCGAGCCGCTTGCGACCACGCAGACGTTCGTCGAGAATCTGGCGAGTTGCTGACAGGGCAGAGAATCAAACGAACCGTCGAATTCATCGCACGCGCAGCGGAGAAGGGCGCAGAAGGGCCTTGGTCGTCGACCCGCTATTCAAACGTTTCGTCGCCGTTCGGTTCGTAGTGCGGCACTGCATTCATCTCGTGCCGCAGTTTCGATAGCTCGAAGTACATCCGCCGCCGCGCGCGGCTTTGATTGCCCAGCGGTCGATGCTCGGCGATGCAATGCCACGGGTTGTACGAGAGCCGCCTGGCAAAATCCATCTGCGCGGGCGAGTCGAACTTCTGCCGGGGAATGCGCAGCGTCGCCACCGACACGCGCGGCGAAAGCTTCTCGGGCCACAGCACGCCGGCATTCTCGATCGGCATCAGATGCGCATCGGTCTGACGCTGTACGCGAACGTCGAGCTCCACATCGCCCGCTGCTAGCGCGGCGACCATCGCATCGCGCAGGTAGTCGTCGGGTGGACGAAAGGGTAGCCGCGGTATCGGCGTGCGCTGGTTCGATTTCGGCCACACCGAATACTGCATGGCCTGGCCCTCTCCGAGCAGATAGGGAACGCAACTGAAATAGGGCGCTTCGAACGGGCTGCTTTGCGTCTTGATCCACAGCCCCTGCATGATCATGTCGAGCAGGTGGGGACGATGGCGATTGATGAAGTAGAAGATCTGTGCGTTCTTCAGGCTCTCGACTTGCAACTGGGCATTCGCCTTGACGTCGGGCGTGACGAAGGTGGGCGGTGACACGCCGAACATGTCCTGCGTGAATTGCTCTTCGTCGAACAGCTTCGGGCCGGGCACGCCCATCAGCTTGATGCTGATGCTCATGAAGCCCACGTCGTCGATGTCGGGCGTGACGTATGGGCCGGGTCCGGAAAAGCGAACCCATGCGCGATACGTCCGCGGCTCAGTGTAGATGCCATGCCGAAACTCCGCTGGCAGTCCCTCGTGAACGATGAACTCGGCGCGCACGATGCCGTGCGTCTTGGTGTTGCCGCCGCGCTCGAAACCGCCGGGCTTCCACAGCCCGCGCATCTGCGCCGTGAAGCTCGTGATGATCGAATCGACGAGCGCCTCTTCATCGGGAAGCGGTTTTTCTTCGGCGATCTTCAAGCCTTCGTTGGGACGCTGCGCATTGATCAACGCCGTGGTCAATCGCGCAATCGGATCGCGGAGTATGGCGTCAAAGGCAGGGCGTACGAAGGGATCGATGCGACGCTCGAGATGGATTAGCGCCGTCGATGTATCGCTCAACCAATTCAACAGCGTCGAGCCCGTGTTGGCGGCCGGCACGGGACGACTGGTATTCGAGTTCATGTCGATTCCTCAGAACGCACCGTGGCCAGATAGCGCAAGGCACGGATGCCGGGCAGAAAGAAGTAGGCCCCGCCCAACGTCGTGACGAACTGCGGCAGGCCCTCGATGCGCCTGGCCGGTCCGTCGGGCTGGGGCATCGAGAAGCCGTCGCTGCGCGTGCCGTCCGGACCCGGCAGCCGATGACCGAGCAGCGGATCGCTCTCGTCGGTCAGTCCATCGAAGCGCGTGCCCGCGATCCAGGCGCTTTGCACGAACTCGAACTGACGCGCGATGTTGGCGCACAGGCAGATGAAGTGCAGTCCCGAGTCGGCATCGACCGATGTTCCGGCCAATGCTTGCGGCAAGCTCACTTGCACGCCGTACTCGCGGCCTCGTCGCAACAGACGATGAAAGCGCGTCGAGGCGACCCGATCCTGGGCTAGCGCTTCGGCGTCGAAGCCCAGCATGCGGACGAGTCGCGTGACGATGCCGGTCACGCCGGGCGGAAGGTCGGCATTTCGTGGATTGGTCCGCCGCACATGGGCGCCGAGCGGACAGCGCACCCCCTGCGGGTCCGAACGAAAGGTGAATGCATTCAAATCGGGCTGCGGTGATGCCGTGTCCGCTACGGCGATCGCTTCATCGGCTTGACCGACGAGGGGTGTACCGCGCAGCGTTCTGCCGACCATGGCCTCGGCAAGCCGTTCGCGCAAGCCATCGTCGCCTTTCGCCTGACCGTCGAGAAATTGCCAGAAGCCCGCGATGTCCTGGCGCAACTGACGCATGACGAGGTAGCTGCCATTGCGACCCAGGTCCGCTTTCTGCGGCGCGTCCTCGGCGCGCGGGAGCATCGCGGCGCCATCGCGCTCTGGATCGAGCAGCGGTCGCTCCGTGTAGAGCCCGTACTCGTTGGGATAGCCGAGCAGGAACTCGCCGAGGCACGCGATGTTCGTGTACGCGAGCATGTCCTGATCGCGTACCGGTCGATGACGTGGCCAGTCGAGCTCTGGCTGCGAGATGCCGTCGACGAAGCCGAAGGGCTCGACGCCGTCCATGTCGGACGTCGTCAGGCAGGCGATCCGCTCGAAGCCCGCATTGCACTGCGACTCGATCGCGCGTTGCCAGTCTTCGAGACGGCCGGGCGCCGCATAGAGCATCAGCAGCACATGCGGCACATCGTCGGCCGCGCCCCATTGCCAACGGCTCGAATCGTTGGCCCCCACATCGCCCAATCTCCGCGCGCGGCTCGCATCGCTGTTCATGCCGGCGATGAACTCGGGCGAGAAACTGTCGACGATGTCGGCAGCGATGCCCAGAGCGCGCAACCCGCTCACGCTGAATGCGATCTGCAGCACCGTCTCAGGAGGTGGAGCGATCGCCATCGCGCTCGTCACCGGCGCTGCGCCCAACCACGCGCGCGCGGCCTCGCGATCCCTGATGCGCATCAGAAGAAACGAAGCTTGCGTCTGATGCTTGTATCCGAAACGCACCAGGCCCTGCACGTCGCCGAGTTCGACCGATGCTGCGACCTGAGTTTGCGGCGCAGTCATAACAGTCTCAGCCATGCGAGCGCTTCTGCATCGCTGATATCGCCGCGCTCGAGACCTTCGCGTATGCGCAGATTGCGCTTGAGATCGGCGACCGTGAGGCCGGGGTGCGCGTTGTACCAGACCTGGCTCGGCAACTGGTGGCCGCGCTGATAGTGCTTGAAGTCCAGCTCGCAGCGCGCGCCGCCGATGACCAGCCAGTCGGTGCGAGGCCAGCCGAAGCCGTTGCTGAACAACAGGTTCAGGCCCCATCCGACCTTGTTGATGAAGTCGTCCATGTAGGCTTCGTGGCCGCCGTCGTAGTTGCTCGCGAACAGCACGCGCTGCTTGCCGTCGAGAAAGACCCAGCGCGCGAAGTGGATGGTTTGCACCCGCCCCAGATGGCCGCGGGTGACGATGTGCCGGCAGGCGTAATCCAGCAGAAACAGCAGCACGCTCAATAGCCAACGACGAAACAGCCCCGGCTTGAGCGGGCCGAGCGCGGTGAACTGGTTCGTCAGCTCGTGGTCTTCGAGCCGCTGCATCGCTCGGACCGCTTCGGCCGCCGGACGCGGACAGACCTCGGGGTCGCTGGTCTCGCGCGTGCGCAGCATGACGATCAGGAGCGGCAGCAACACCAACACGAAGGGCAGTGCGATCACCCCGAGCAACGGCACCGCGATGGCATGCCCGATGTTCGCGAGTCGCCAGCCCAAGGGCGTGGGCTCGGGCGGCGTCAACGTCAAGCGGCCCGTGCGTTTCTCCTCTTCGACAAACGCAATCAACTCGCGTCGTCGTTGGCCGGCATCGATACCGGCGAGCGGTTCGCGCGAGACCTTCGCCGTCAGCGCACGCATCAATGCACGCTCTTCCTTCGCGTGTCGCACGGTGCGGCCGACCCAATTCACATAGTTCGCGGCCACCGGTTGATCGTGCGCCAGCATCCAGGCCAACAGATCACCCGAGGGATCGAAGCCTTCACAGTGCGAAAACAGCCGTCGCAGGCCCGCGTCCGCGCGCCGCGACAGCTCGACCAGAAACTCGCGCGACGGCCCGTCGCAATCGCCCATCAACGCGAGGTAGGTGGGAACGTTGGTCCGCGGCAGACCGCGGGCTTCGAGGTCGCGCATGGTCGCATCGGTGAGTACCGCGAGACGCGCGAAGTGCAGGCCATCGAACTCGCCGAACGGCAGCAGGCCATTGCGCGGGTCCGCCACGCCGGGCATGGAGTTCATCGTGTCCAGCAAGGCCCGCAGGTCGGCCTCACGGCCGGCCGCAAGCGGCGCCACCACGGTGAATTGCGACTGCGGCGTCACGGCATCAGAACTGCAGGCAGAAGTCGATCAAGCGCTTCTTGCTCCAGTACACCTTGCCCAGATAGAAGCCGGGACCGATCAATCGGATCTCGTCGCGTATCCAGTGCGCCAGCATCGAGGTCTCGGAGTAATCCAGCACGATGCATTCCTTGTCGTCCAGCCAACTCGGGCCCTTGTAGACCTTGGCGACGATCGCCTCGAAACCGAATGCGAGGATGCGATTTTTCAGCACGCCTTTCTGCGCGTCGAATACTTTTCCCTGCCATCCGAAGTGATTGATGATCTCCGCGATGCTCTCGGTGTACTTGGTTCCCGGCGAAATGATCGCCGTGCCCTTGGCGGGGCCATTGGGGATGTCGCCTGCCGAACTCGCGCGAAATAGATCGTCCAGTTGCGTCTGCGACATCGCCAGCAGTTGCGGTACGTCGTATGCCATCGTCATCTCCTTTTGGCGGTGTCCCGCCGTGAGCGGATCATCGATCCATCAAGTCATCGAACTCTTGCGCGCCTCATGCAGGATCGCGTCGGCCGCCTTCTCGGCGATCATGTAGACCGCACTCGCGACGAAGAACCCCGGGATGAGCGGAAACACCGAAGCATCGACCACGCGCAAGCGGCGCGTGTCGTGAACCTTGAATGCGCTGTCGAGCACGCCGCCGTCATCGGCCGCACCGATCGCACACGAACACGAGGCGTGGTGTCCCCACGCTGTGTTGCGTACGTAGTCGGTCAAAGCTTCCGTAGTATTCACGTCGGGTCCCGGTGCGATTTCTTCCGCGATCAATCCGTTTGCGATCAGTGGAGCGGTCATGCGGCGCACGAACCGGATCGCCTCCACGACGCTTTGAAGATCGTTTCCGGCGGCGTCGTCGCCCTCTTCGAAATAGTGGAAGTTCACGAGCGGGGTGTCGCGCGGATCGGCGCTTCGCAATTTGATCGAGCCGGCGCGATTGCGCGTGTGCGCTTTCAACACCGCCCACGTGAGGCAGTCGCGGTGCTCGCGGATCAGCTTCGAGAAACCGCTCGAGTAACCCTCGAAGCGAGACGGCAACGCCATGCAGAAGATGTCGGGCTCGGGTAGCGCCGGGTCCGATCGATGAACCATCGCGATCGCCGCGCCGCTGGACGCGTACATACCCGCGCGTGACGCGCTCCAGCGTTGCCACAGCGGATCGCCGCGCTCGAAGCGCGCGCCCTCGAGCACGGGCCACGACCGGCGCATGCGATGCGTGATCGCGACCTCGTAGCGGTCTTGAAGATTGCGCCCGACTCCGGGCAAGTCGACCTTGACGTCGATGCCATGAGAACGGAGTTGGTCGGCCGGACCGAT
>JBBSEF010000021.1:0-42231 GCA_038240015.1 Burkholderiales bacterium | reverse complement strand
TCTATCCACGCATTCAAATGTTGACGGTGAAAGAAGTTCTTGAAGATAAGAAGGACGTAGAAGCGCCTTCGATTGTGAGAAGCAGGATCAACTCCGGCCAAGCCTTACTTCCTCTTTAGTCCAAAAGCGTACAATTCCGATCTTCTGTCCATCTGTATTCCGCTCGCCGCCATCGTGGCCATCTTCAGCATGAGGTACGACTCCGCCGCCAAGCAGGCTCAGGCGCGCGCCGCCAATGACGAGGCCTACCGCGAGATGACGGAAAAAGTGGTGGCTGCCCAGTCCGAGACTGCGACCGCGTTGTCTTCGATCCAAGCGACACTCTCGGATGTCGCAACGCGCATGACGTCCATCGAGAAGATCCTCAAGGATGTTGGGTAGCTAGAGGCGCAAGAGGACGCGAGATGAAGTTGATCCGCAGCGGTTTGATCGTGCTCGGTCTGCTCGTCGTCGCGCTGCTGATCTATGTGTTCAAACGAATCCGATTCGAACTACTTGATCGAATGTTCGGTGATACATCAACACCTACAAAAACAAATCCGGCATCAACTGCGTACTCCCCGGCACCAGCGAATACTTTTCGAGATCGGTTACGCCATGCGCCGCCAACACCTCGTCATCGATATAGAAATTGCCGGTCCTCGTCACCGGTGATTGCAGTACCAACGCCGCCGCATCCGCGAGGATGTCTGTTGTGCGGCAATGTTCGGGCTTCACGCCGGGAATAATCTGCAGAGCCGCGGTTGCGATCACGGTGCGTGGCCACAATGCGTTGACCGCGATGCCGAAGGGCTTGAACTCTTCGGCATGGCCGAGCACGCACATCGACATGCCGTACTTCGCCATCGTGTACGCGACGTGCGGCGCGAACCAGCGCGGGTCCATGTTGAGCGGCGACGACAGCGTGAGCACATGCGGATCGCGACCCGCCTGTGCCGAGCGCTTGAGATACGGCAACGCGGCCTGCGTGCAAAGGAAGGTGCCCCGCACGTTGACGCCGAACATCAGGTCGAAGCGCTTCATCGGCGTGGCATCGGTTGGCGTGAGGCTGATCGCACTCGCGTTGTTGATCAGGATGTCGATGCCGCCGAATTTTTCGCAGGCTGTCTTCATCGCATCGACCACCGATGCCTCGTCGCGAATGTCTACCTGCAATGGCAAGGCCTTGCCGCCCGCGGCTTCGATCTCTTCTGCCGCGCTGTAGATCGTGCCGGGCAACTTGGGATTGGGCTCGGTGGTCTTGGCCGCGATCACGATGTTCGCGCCGTCGGCCGCCGCGCGTTTCGCGATCGCGAGACCGATGCCGCGCGAGCCGCCGGAGATGAAGAGGGTTTTGTTCTTGAGTGTCATGGTGATGTCCGTAATTTATGCAAATTGTTTGAAGTCGGGCTTGCGCTTCTCGAAGAACGCGGTGAAGGCCTCGCGCGCTTCGGGCGACGACAGCATCGCGCGAAACGCGAGGCCTTCCTTTTGCATACGCGCGGCAACATCGTCGGCCGCATCGCCTTTCATCAATCGCTTGGTCGTGCGTACCGACGAAGCCGGCAATGCCGCAAGCTTCGCAGCTTGTGCGCGCGCGTGATCGAGCACCGCGTCGTCGTCCAGCACCTGATTGACGAAGCCCATTGCCAACGCTTCGTCAGCGCCAAAGGGCTCGCCGAGCAACAGCTTTGCGGCCGCGTGGTGATAGCCCACCATCTGCGGCAGCAGCAGGCTCGATGCGGCTTCGGGACAGATACCGAGTTGCACGAACGGCAGCGAGAAGCGCGCGCTCTTGCCGGCATAGACCAAATCGCAATGAAGCAGCAGCGTCGTCCCGACGCCAACCGCCGCGCCGCGTACCGCAGCCACCAGCGGCTTGGGTGCCGTACTGATCGCCGTCAGGAACTGGAACACGGGGCTGTCGTCGCCATGCGGCGGAGACTTCATGAAGTCTTCGAGGTCGTTGCCTGCCGTGAAGATTTCGGGCTGCCCGCAGATCAGGATCGCGCGCACCGATGCATCGGCCTCACCGGCGCGCAAGGCATCGGCGAGCCCTTGATACATCGCGGCCGTGATCGCGTTCTTCTTCGCGGGTCGATTGAAGGTGATCGTTTGAATACCGTCTTCGACGGTGCTGAGGATGTCCATGGCTTTCGTTCTACTTTCCGATGCGAGCGCGATCGATGATCGCTCGAGTGTCGATGCCCTTGGGTAGCGTGCCGAACGACTGCCCCCAGTCGCCGCCCAGCCGCGTGGCACAGAACGCGTCGGCCATCGCGGGTGTGGAGTGACGAACCAGCAGAGACGCCTGCAGCGCGAACGCCATCATCTCGATCACTCTTCGTGCAGAGCCTTCGAAGTCCTCGACGTTTCGCATGCGTCGTTCCACCTCGTCGGTGAACGCATCGAGCCTCCGATCGGCGCCGCGCGCTTGCCGCACTTCATCGAGAAATACGTCGATGGTCTCGGGTTCGCGTTGTATCGCGCGCAGCACGTCGAGGCAGATCACGTTGCCGGTGCCCTCCCAGATGCCGTTCAACGGCGCTTCGCGGTAGAGACGCTCCATCAGATGCTCGGCGATAAAGCCGTTGCCGCCGTGGCATTCCAGCGCTTCGACGACGAATTGCGGCGCGCGTTTGCACGCCCAGTATTTCGCTACCGGCGTTGCGATGCGCGACAGCAATTGTTCAGAACGATCGGTGTCCGAGCGATCGAGCGCGGACGCGAGGCGCATCGCCATCCACGTCAATGCTTCGGACTCGACCGAGAGGTCGGCAACCACGTTGCGCATGATCGGCAAATCGTCCAGCGAAGACTTGAACGCGCTGCGATTGCTGGTGTGATGAATCGCCTGCGACAGCGCCTGACGCATCAGGCCCGACGAGCCGATCGCGAAGTCCAGACGCGTGACGTGCGCCATCTCGATGATGGTGCGTATTCCGCGGCCTTCGTCGCCGAGCATGTTCGCGTAGAGGTCGTGGAACTCCACCTCCGATGACGCGTTGGACTTGTTGCCGCACTTGTCTTTCAGGCGCTGGATCTTCAGGCGATTGCGCGAACCATCGGGCAACCATCCGCTCGCGATGAAACACGACACGCCGCCTTCGGTGCGAGCGAGCGTCAGAAAGACATCGCTCATCGGCACCGAGAAGAACCACTTGTGGCCGGTGATGAGATAAGGCGCGCCCGAGCCGGTGCGCGACGTGGCGGGACGCGCAGTCGTGATCGTGGCGCGCAGATCCGAGCCGCCTTGCTTCTCGGTCATCGCCATGCCGACCGTGATGCCGGCCTTTTGTTTCGCGTAGATGGGCTGCGGATCGTAAGTGTTCGAGAGAATGTGCGGCGCCCACTCGTCGTGAAGAGCCTGATCGTGACGCAGCGCCGCGATCGATGCGAAGGTCATCCCCATCGGGCAGCACACGCCGTTCTCGCCCTGGTTCCAGAGATAAGAGAGCGCACCGCGCGCGACCTGCGCGCCGCTTTGTCCACGATGCGTCCACGCAAGCGAGTGGGTCTCGTTCGCATAGATCAGGCCCATCAGCTCGTGATAAGCGGGATGGAACTCGACGACATCGATGCGATTGCCGAAGCGATCGTGGGTCTTCAGTTCGGGAAGGTTGCGGTTGGCCTGTCGCGCGAGGATCTGGACCTTTTCCGATCCGACGGTCGCGCCCGCGCGATCGAGCTTGTCCTCCGCCCACGCCGCGCCATAGACACCGACAGCTGCGACGAGCGCTTTGTCATCTCGGTAAGCGTTGTAGTCGATCAGGGAGCCGGCTTGATTCAAGACCTCGTGCGTGGCGTATCCGGCCGCTTGAGCCCCGTACTCGGGAACGTCGTTGAGCTTCATGGTGAATCTCCGTTGAGGACTCGCGCGGAATGTACATGCGGTCGTCGTTGTTCTCGTCCCCGAACGCGCCGATCAGACCGCGCTTTGACGACGCAGCCATTGAGTCGCTTCGAACCAGAGGCTGTCCCGAAAACTCGCGCGAAAGAAACCGAAGTGGCCGATATGCGACACGCCGATGTCGGCAGGCGCGATGCGACGCAGAGTCTTCTGCGCGTTGACGTAGAAGCCGTGCAGCGATTCGGTATTGCGCGCCGACATCATCTCGTCGTCGGTGAACGACAGCGAAAGCATGGGACAACGCATGTCCGCGAAAGCGGCGCGTGTCCCGGGTCCTTCGGCGCCGACGAGATAGTCGCGGTCGCGACACCAGCGCGACCATTGCAGGATCACGCCACGGGGCAGGTCGCCGACCTTGCGCACGCGCCGTCCCGGGAAGTAACCCGCAAGCGCGGTATATACCGGCACCGCGAAGTACCACATCAGCCAGACACGACGCATCAATTGCGGCGTGTTCTCACGCCAATAGCCGCTGCCGCAGGCGATCGTGACGACGCCGTCGATCAGGTGTCGCGACGGCACCATGCCGATCAGTTGACCGCCCAGACTGTGGCCGACGACGAACAGCTTCGCCGGCGCCGCGTCGTTGCCATCACGCCCGGCATTGACGAACGTACGCGCATCGCGCAACGCGGCGTCGTAGTCGAGCCGCGCCCAATCGTCGAGCGTCGCCGCGAAGCCGCGCAAGCTTCGCGGGGCCGACTCGCCTATGCCGCGATAGTCGAAGGTCAGTACCGCGAAGCCCTGCGCCGCGAGATGCTCGGCGAACGGACGGTAATAGGCCTGGCGCGCGCCCATCGCGGCCGGCAGCACCACCGCCGCGCGCGCTCGACACCGCGGCGCGAAGCGATGGCCCTTGAGCGCGTAGCCATCGGCCGCGTGGATGATCACGCGCTCGGTCGTGAAGGTCGGCGCGGTTTCGGGCGCCGGTGAAAGCGAAGAGTCCCACGAGGCAACGGCTTCCATCGTCATCTCCTTACAATCGCTCACAGCGCCTTCGGCAAGCGTGCCTGCCAACTTTCGAGCGGCACGCGCAGCGCATTGCAGACGAACGAGATCGCGTGATACCAGCCGGTCAGCATCACGAGCTCGACCAATTGCGCTTCATCGTAGTGAAGCGAGAGCTCGGCCCAGATTGCGTCGTCGATGTTCGAAGTCTCGTGCAAGGCATCGACCATCGCGATCAACGCGGCTTCGTTGGGCGCCCATGCGTCGGGGTCGGGTGGCCAGTGCACGGTGGCGCGCACCTCGGCATCGGTCAGCTTCGCGGCTTTCGCGAAGCCCGCGACATGAACGCCCCATTCGTATTCGGCGCCGCAACGCGCGCAGGTGCGATGGATCACGATCTCGCGATCGCGCACCGGCAACGACGAACCCTTGCCGAGGAAGTGGCCGCCGGTCGCCATCATGCGTTCGGCGAGCTTCGGATTTTTCGCGAGCGTGCGAAACAGCGCGAGCACATCGGGCGCCCCGGGTGGGGTCATCTTCGCAAGCAGCGTCCCGAGTTCGCCTTCGAACGGTGGTTCGAGTGGAGCGATGCGCGGCTCGTGGCTTGCATGCGGGACATCGGTGGTCATGTGCTTCTCCTGGCTGCTTCACATCCGCTCGAATATCCCCGCAGCGCCCATGCCCGTCCCCACACACATCGTGACCATGCCGTACTTCAACTGCCGTCGACGCAGCGCATGTACGACGGTCGCCGAGCGGATCGCGCCGGTCGCACCGAGCGGATGGCCGAGCGCGATCGCGCCGCCGATCGGATTGACCTTCGCGGGGTCGAGCTCGAGATCGCGCATCACCGCGAGCGCTTGCGCGGCGAACGCTTCGTTCAACTCGATCCAATCGATGTCGTGCTGAGAGAGGCCGGCGTTCTTCAACGCGGCGGGAATCGCTTCCTTCGGCCCGATGCCCATGATTTCGGGCGGCACGCCGCGAATTGCGAACGACACGAAGCGTGCGAGCGGCTGCAGGTCGAACTGCTTCAAGATTTTTTCGGAGACAACGATGAGCGCGCCCGCACCGTCGGACGTCTGCGAGCTGTTGCCCGCTGTCACGCTGCCTTTGGCGGCGAAAACCGGCCGCAATTTCGCGAGGACTTCAAGGCTGGTGTCGGCCCGCGCGCCTTCGTCGGTGTCGACGGTGCGGGTCTTCACGTCGATGCACCGCGATGCGAGGTCGGGCACGCGCTCGATCACGTCGACCGTCGTGGTCTCGTCCTTGAACTCGCCTGCGGCCTGGCCCGCGATCGCCTTCTGATGCGACGTCAATGCGAACGCGTCCTGGTCTTCGCGAGAGATCTTCCATTGCGTAGCGACCTTCTCGGCGGTGAGGCCCATCCCGTAGGCCATGCCGATGTTCTCGTCCTTCACCGCGATCGCGTTGATCGATGGCCAGTGGCCCATCATCGGGATCAGGCTCATCGACTCGGCGCCGGCCGCGATCATCGCGTCGGCCTCGCCCACGCGAATGCGATCGGCCGCGATCGCGAGCGCGGTGAGACCCGACGCGCAATAACGATTGACGGTCGCGCCGCCGACGCTTTTCGGCAGGCCCGCCATCAGCACCGCCATGCGCGCCATGTTCAATCCCTGTTCGGCCTCGGGAAACGAGCAGCCGACGATCGCGTCTTCGATCGCGTGCGGATCGAGCGAGGGAATTTGCGCCAGCGCCGATTGCATTGCGCGAATCAGGAGGTCGTCGGGCCGCACGTTGCGAAACATGCCGCGCGGCGCCTTGCCGATCGGTGTGCGGGTTGCGGCGACGATGTAGGCGTCCTGGAGTTGCTTGGTCATGGTTTCACTCCCTCCCCTTCAAGGGGGCTTCAGTTGCGCACCGGCTTGCCGGTCTGCATCATGCCCATGATGCGTTCCTGCGATTTCGGATGCGCGAGCAGGCGCATGAAGCCTTCGCGTTCCATCGCGAGAACCCATTCTTCATCGACCAGCGAACCCGCATCGACGTCACCGCCACACATAATCTCGGCGATGGTCTTGCCGATGTGGAAGTCGTGTGCGGAGATGAAGCCGCCGTCGCGCAGGTTGATCAACTGCCCGGTGATGGTGGCGATGCCGCTGCGACCCACGACAGCAAAAAGGCTCTTCATCGGCGGCCGATAGTTGGCCGCATGCATCGCTTGCGCTTCGTGAATCGCGGACGCGAGCAACTCGTGCGGGTTGAAGACGATCGGATCCGCCTCCTGCAGATAGCCCATCTGCCTGGCTTCGATGGCCGACTTCGAGACCGCCGCGGTCGCCGCATGGGTGAAATATTTCTTCACGTAGTCGAGCAGATAACTGTCCGGTGCGGCCGCATGTTCTTCGGCGGCGCGCCGCGCGCCGTATGCGAGTCCGCCGCCGCCGGGCACGAGACCCACGCCCACTTCGACCAGACCCATGTAGCTCTCGAGAGTCGCGACCCGTTTCGCACAATGCATCGCGACTTCACAACCGCCGCCGAGCGCCATGCCGGCCACCGCGGCCACCGTCGGCACCTGCGCATAACGGATCGCGAGCATCGCTTCCTGCAGTTTCTTTTGTTCGGGACCGATCGCGGCGACGCCGCCAGCCATGAACACCGGCAGCATCGCCTGCAGGTCGGCGCCATACGAGAACGGCTCGTCGCGCAGTTGGCCGGGGCTCCACAAGACGAGACCTTTGTACGCGGATTCGGCCAGCGCAATCGCCTTGCCAAGAGCCGCAATCACGCCCGGCCCGATCACGCCGCCCTTGGTCTTGAACGAGAGGATTACGACGTCGTCGAGGCCCGCGCGATCGAGCGTCCAGATACGCGCCGACTCGTCTTCATCGATGGTCTTGCCGAGAGTCGACGGCGCGTCGCCGATCAACGCCGCGCGATAGATCTGCCGCTCGTAAACCGGCAAGGTCGACCGTGCGACAAACGCGGCGGCCTTTGGTGAATACGAGCCTTCGGCCTGATGGACGCCGCCGCGCTCGGCCACCGGTCCTTCGAAGACCCACGCTGGCAGCGACGCGGTCGACAGCGCACGACCGTTGTCGATGTCGTCCTTGACCCATGCGGCCACGTCCTTCCATCCGGCCGACTGCCAGAGTTCGAACGGCCCCTGCTTCTGGCCGAAGCCCCAGCGCATCGCGAAGTCGATCTCGCGCGCGCTGTCGGCGATGTCCGCGAGATGCACGGCGATGTAGTGAAAGCTGTCGCGCAGGATCGCCCACAGGAATTGCGCTTGCGGCGATCTCGTCTCGCGTAGAAGTTTGAGTCGTTCGGGCGGCGGCTTCTTGAGAATGCGTGCGACCGTTTCGTCGGCCTTGGCGCCGGCAGCGACGTAGTCGCCGCTGTTCGCGTCGAGCCGCAAAATGTCGCGACCGACTTTCCTGTAGAAGCCTGCACCCGTCTTTTGTCCGAGCGCGCCCTTCTCGATCAACCCCGCCAGCGCGGGCGGGGTCGCATAGACGGCCGCGAAGGGATCGTCCTTCAGATGATCCTGCATGGTCCTGATCACGTGTCCCATCGTGTCGAGACCCACCACATCGGCGGTGCGAAACGTGCCCGACTTCGCGCGGCCCATCTTCGCGCCGGTGAGGTCATCGACGACATCGAACGAGAGCCCGACCTTGTCGGCCTCAACCATGGTCGCGAGGATCGAGAAGATGCCCACGCGATTCGCGATGAAGTTGGGCGTGTCCTTCGCGCGCACCACGCCCTTGCCGAGCGTGGTCGTGAGGAAGGTCTCGAGCCGATCGAGGATCGCGGGCTCCGTGTCCGCCGTCGCGATCAATTCCACCAGATGCATGTAGCGCGGCGGATTGAAGAAATGCACGCCGCAAAAGCGGGCTTTCAATTCGGCAGGTAACCCGTCGGCGAGCGACGTGATCGACAGGCCGGATGTGTTCGACGCGAAGATCGCATGCGATGCAATCAACGGCGCGACCTTCGCGTAGAGGTCGTGCTTCCAGTCGAGGCGCTCGGCGATGGCCTCGATCACGAGGTCGCACGAACGCAGCGTCTCGAGATCGTCGTCGTAATTCGCGACCGCGATCAGCGACACGTCGGACGCCCGGCCGAGCGGCGCGGGGCTTTGCTTCTTGAGTTGCTCGACGGCCTTCTTCGCGATGGCGTTCTTGTCGCCCGAATTTTTCCCACCTGTCGAGGGCAGATCGAACAACACCACCGGCACGCGCGCGTTCACGCAATGCGCCGCGATCTGCGCACCCATCACGCCGGCGCCGAGGACTGCGACTTTTCTGACAATTGAGTTGGACATGTGGTTTTGCGTTCAGAACAATTCGGCATCCATCTCCATCAACGACTTCGACCCGGCACGGGCGCTGCGAATCGCACTCGCGGTTTCGGGCAACAGCTTCGCGAAGTAGAACCGTGCCGTCGCCAGCTTGGCCTTGTAGAACGGATCGCCGCCGCTCTCTTTTCCCAACGCCACCTTGGCCATGCGCGCCCAGAAGTACGCGTAGATCAGATGACCCGCGACGCGCAGATAGTCGACCGCAGCCGCGCCGACCTCTTCGCGATTCTGAAAAGCCTTCATGCCGACTTCCATCGTCAGCTTCGTGACCTTGTCGCCGATGTCCGCGAGCGGGTTGACGAACTCGGCCATCGCTTCATTCGTGCCTTCGGCCTCGACGAAGTCCTGCACCATCTTGCCGAACTTCTTCATCTTCGCGCCGTTGTCCATCAGGATCTTGCGGCCGAGCAGATCGAGTGCCTGGATGGTGTTGGTGCCTTCGTAGATCATGTTGATGCGCGCGTCGCGCACCATCTGCTCGACGCCCCATTCGGCGATATAGCCGTGGCCGCCGAACACCTGCAGGCAGCCCGACGCGGCGAAGAAACCGTTGTCGGTCATGAAGGCTTTCACGATCGGCGTCATCAACGCCATCATGTCGTCGGCGTCCTTCCTCACCGCTTCATCGGGATGCGACAGCAGATCGCTCTGCAGCGCGACCCAGGTTGCGAAGGCACGGCCGCCCTCGGCATAGGCGCGCGCGGTCAGGAGCATCTTGCGCACGTCGGGATGCACGATGATCGGATCGGCCGGCTGGTCCGGTTGCTTCGGCCCCGATAGCGCACGGCCCTGGATGCGATCCTTCGCATAGGCGGCCGCGTTCTGATACGCAATCTCGGTGAGACCCAGGCCTTGCACGCCGACGCCCAACCGCGCGCCGTTCATCATCACGAACATCGCGGCCAACCCCTTGTTGGGGGCGCCCACCAACCAGCCGATCGCGCCGTCGAGATTGAGCTGGGCGGTCGCGTTGCCGTGTATGCCCATTTTGTGTTCGATCGCGCCGCAGAAGATCGGATTGCGCGCCCCGACCGTCGCCTGGTCACCTTGTCCTTCGGGCAGGAATTTCGGCACGACGAATAGCGAGATGCCTTTCGATCCCGGCGGCGCATCGGGCAGGCGCGCGAGCACCATATGCACGATGTTGTCGGCCATGTCGTGTTCGCCGGCCGAGATGAAGATCTTGTTGCCCGTGAGCTTGTAGCTGCCGTCGGCCTGACCGCTGTCAAAGTTCGGAGTGGCTTTCGTGCGCAGCATGCCGAGGTCGGTACCGCAATGCGATTCGGTCAGGCACATCGTGCCCAGCCATTCGCCCGATGCGATCTTCGGCAGATAGAGCTGCTTCTGTTCATCGGTGCCGTGTGCGAGCAGACAGTTGTAAACGCCGTGCGCCAGCGACGGGTACATGGTCCACGCCTGATTGGTCGCGTACTTCATTTCCGAAAACGCGATTTCGATCAGGTGGGGCAAGCCCTGACCGCCGAACGCGGGATCGTGCGACAACGACGGCCATCCGCCTTCGCAATACTGACGATAGGCTTCCTTGAAACCCTTGGGCACCGTCACGCTGTTGTTGCTTGCGTCGAAATGACAGCCTTCGTGATCGCCCGAGAGATTGAGGGGCAGCAATACTTCGGCGCAGAACTTGCCGGCTTGCTCCAGCACTTGATCGATGGTGTCAGCACCGATATCGGCATGCGCCGGGATTTCCTTCAGGCTCGACGTGACGTCCAGCAGCTCGTGCATCACGAAGCGCATGTCGCGCAGCGGCGGGTTGTAGATAGCGGTCATGGAAGTTCCTGAGGTTCAGTGAGCGCGAGCATGACGCGCGAAAATTTCGGGATGAAGGCGGGACACTCAGCGCGACGCACTTCGCGCTGCGACGAGCCGCAAGCGCGCAGCCGACGACTTCGACGATTTCGATGACTTCGACGGCTTGTCGCGATAGCTGTCGATCAAGCGTGCATAGCCGCGCTGGATACGCTCCACCGCGCGCGTGTCGCCGAGAAAGCGCGCGTCGTGATGAAGCGCGAGTACCATCGCGCGCATCTCGAAGATCAGTTGTTCGCAGTCGGTGTCGGGCACCAGATGGCCTTCCTTGACCGCTTGCCTGGCCGCGCGCATCAAGGCTTTCTGCCAGGCCATCACCATCGAAAGCAACTCATCGCGAATCGGCCCGGGCCGATCGTCGTACTCGACCGCGCCGCTGATGTACATGCAGCCGCTGTCGATCTCGCGCGTGTGACGCGTGACCCAGCGCGAGAACATGGCCGATAGTCGCGGCAGCCCCCGCGTTTCTTTCAGGCTCGGAAAAAAAACCTCTTCCTCGAAGCGCCGGTGATATTCCTGGATGACCGCGATCTGCAGGTCTTCGCGCGAACCGAAGTGCGCGAACACGCCGCTTTTCGACATCTGCATGCGGTCCGCGAGCAGGCCGATGGTCAGACCCTCGAGTCCGTCGCGGCTGGCGAGATCGAGGGCGGCGTCGAGGATGGCGGCGCGGGTTTGTTCGCCTTTACGCATGGTGAGCCGGGGTGGGACTCGGCGCGGATGCGCCGGACGGTCCGGACGCAAATTAGCACGGTCGTGCTTTTCTGTCACGCATTTTGAGCGAGTGGGCCTGAACGCGTTCGCGTTGACGTGGGCTCTCGCGCCTTTTAGATTGCGTGAAGCCCCGCATCGGTCGGGCGTCGTTCGGAGTCTTCTAACACTGGCATGCCAACCATTGGACTAACCCATGAACCGCTCGGCCATCCTGACGACCTCGGAAAAAAAATTCGCGGCTGTGCTCGCGCTGAGAATGCGCGTAAGCGCGGCCGCCGCCACGACCGCGCTGAGCGGGTTCTTGGCGCTGGTCGCTCTTCCCCTTTTGGCGGCCGACCTTCCCACGCCGCGAGAATCCGACTGGACCGTTCGCGACTTCCGCTTTCACACCGGCGAAGTCTTGCCCGAGCTCCGCATTCACTACACGACCATCGGCGCGCCCACTGGCGAGCCGGTGCTGATCCTCCACGGCACGGCGCAATCCGGCTCGATCATGCGCGCGCCAGTCTTCGCGGGCGAGCTCTTCGGTCCCGGCCAAGCACTGGATGCCAGCCGCTATTTCATCGTGATGCCCGACGCCATCGGTCACGGCAAATCGAGCAAGCCATCCGACGGCATGCGCACGGCCTTTCCGAAATACAACTACGACGACCTGGTCGAGGGACAGTACCGGCTACTGACCGAACACCTCGGCATCCGCCATCTGCGACTCGTGCTCGGCAATTCGATGGGCGGGATGGAGACCTGGATCCTGGCGCAGAAGTATCCCGGCTTCATGGACATCGCCGTGCCGATGGCGTCGCTGCCCACCGAGATGTCCGGGCGCAACTGGATGCTTCGCCGCCTCATCACCGACTCGATCCGCAACGATCCCGAGTGGAACAACGGCAACTACACCAAGCCGCTGCGCAGCGCGCAGTTCGCCTCCGTGTTTTTCGGGCTCGCGACCAGCGGGGGCAATCAGGCGCTCTTCAAGGCGGCGCCGACGCGCGAGAAGGCCGATGCGCTGGTGGACCAGCGGCTCGCGGCGCCGTTTCCGGCGGACGCCAACGACGTGCTGTACCAATGGGACTCGTCTCGCGACTACGATCCATCGGCGGGACTCGAGCGCATCCGAGCCGTGGTGCTGGCCATCAACTCGGCGGACGACGAACGCAATCCACCCGAAATCGGCGTCCTCGATCGCGAGATCAAGCGCGTCAAGAACGGTCGCGTCCTTCTGATTCCGGCGAGCGACCAGACGGCAGGCCATGGCACTACCTTCCAGGCCAGGTTCTGGAAGAAGGAACTGGCGGAGTTGTTGCAGTCGACGCCGGCAGCACGATAGCGAACGGCCTATCCGGTCGTGGGCTACCCGCGGTGCGCAAGGTCAGGCGCGATTTAGCACGGTCGTTCTATCAACGACGTATGCGCACAGCCACCCGCATCTTCAGCCCCATCGGGGACATCGCGAAGGCGAACCTCTCCAGCGGCGGCGAACCATCCTCGGTCTTCACTTCGATCAACTCGAAGTTGCGTGCCAGGGTTGCCAGCACCATCTTCATCTCGAGCATCGCCAGGTAACGACCCGGGCATAGACGAGGTCCCGCGCCGAACGGCATCGAGGCCTTAAGCAAGTTGCGCGACCCTGCTTCGACAGAGGCCCGCCCGTTCGACGATGGGTCCGACGCACCGCTCGGCGTCGAACTCGATCCCTCGCGCCAACGCTGCGGCCGGAATTCCGCCGCGTCTGCGCCGAGGCGAGTGTCGACCGCGCCATCGCGCATCAGGCAGATCACGGTCGAGCCGCGGTGCAATGCAATGCCGTCGAGCGTGATCGGCGCGTTGCTTTCGAGCATCAAGAACGGCGCCACCGGATGAAGTCGCATCGCCTCTTGTACGCAATGCTCGATCGGGCCGAGGCCGCGCGCGACTTCGAACTCGCGAGGCATGTCGTCTTCTGCTAGCGCCGCGTCGATATGGCTCACCAACTCGTCCCACACGCCGCGATGGCCATGAAGCAAGTGCAGCGCCCAGCAGAGCGTATTGGCCGTCGTGTCCTCGCCGGCCAGGAGCACCGTCATGACATTGCCGACCACCTCTTGCTCCGAAAGCCCCACGCCCTGGTCGTCGCGTGCGGCGATCATGGCCTCCAGCAAGTTGGTGGGCTTGTCGTCGAGTTGTGGATCGAGCGCCATCCTTTCGCGCGCGGATCCGACGAAGCCACCGATCGCTTCGTGCACCTTGCTCAGATGCCGCTCGAAGGCACGGTCCGCAGGCAGACGAACATAACGCCACCACGGGAAGGGCGCGAAGATGCGCCGCATCAGCATCGGGAACACTTTGTCGAGGTGCGCCTGCAGAGCGTCGCCCGGCTGCTCCTGCGTGTTCATGTCGATACCGAAGGCGAGGCCGGCGGTCACGTCGACGGTATAGCGCATCAGCAGGGTCTGCAGGTCCATCACTTCACCGCGACGCGCGGCGTCGTCGAGGCGCCGGCGCAGCCGCTCGGTGACGCGTACCAGCGAGGGAAAGAAACGCTTGAGATGGCCGGGATCGAAAGCGCCCATGACGAGCTTGCGCTGGCGTCGCCAGTCGTCACCTTCGGCCGAGAACACGCCGTGACCGCCCATCTCGCGGATGATGTTCTGCATCGGGCGAGGACGTCGCCAGGCATCCGGGCGGTCGCGCAGCATCTGAGCGATCAGGTCGGTGCGTGCGACCACCAGTATCTCGCGCAGCCCCATACGGACTCGATACAGCGGTCCGTACTCGTGGGCCCAGGCCTCCAGCTTCGCGTGCATGCGCAGAGGGTCGATCTGCGGGAGGTTGCCCAACAGCGGCCACGGGCGCGGGCCGGGCAGCGAATCCAACGAGCGCGTGCCGTTTGCTTGCGTAGGGGCTGTCATTGCGATGGCGTTTCCACTCGATCTCCTCCCTCTCGTCACGAAGTGCAGTCGCGGCGTCGCTCTTCCTATTTTGATCGTCGAGCAAAGAATCAATCCGCAATTGCGAGCGGCGAATCGCGTCGCGATCAGAACCGATCGTCGTCGTGATTGCGTTCGACGAAGGTCGCAAGCTCGCGTCGGTCGCGCTTGGTGGGCCTGCCCTTGCGCGCATGTGCGGGCTCGCGTTCCAGGCGTCGCCTTGCTTCTGCAGCCTCGCGCGTCGTGAGGCTGATCTCGGTCTCGGCATAGCGCGCCTGCGCGAGCGGCGCGGCGACGCGAACATCGGCAAGAACGCGCACGCGCACTTCGCGATCGAGACCGCCGATCCGCATCGTCACGAGGTCATCGACATGCATCGCCTTGGCTGGCTTGACGCGCTGTTGGTTGACCCTCACCTGACCCGCATCTATCGCGGCCGCTGCGGCGCTGCGCGTGCGATAGAAGCGCGCCGCCCATAACCACTTGTCGAGCCGGATCGTGCCGGGGTCGTGCTCGGCGCCCGATACCGCGGCCGGCTTGCGTGTGCTCAAGTGTTCAAGAGTTGGAGACGCTGCGGCGACGATCGATCGCATGCACCGCGTCGGGGGCGACGACGAACACGCGATCGTTCGGCAACGCATCGACGATCCAGGTGCCGGTGAATGCGCCGAAGGCCGGCAGCACGCCGACGCGTGACCCTGCTTCGCAGCCGAACCAGAAGCACGGCAGACGCATGCCGTCGTTGGCGCGACCGTAGAGGTGATAGCCGGGATGCAGATGACCCGCGAGCACATAGCCGCGCTCGCAAGGCTCGGGGTGATGGCGCATCGAGAACGGCCCGATGGTCCACGACTCGTCGACGACATCGATCGCGAGATGCGAAGGCGGATCGCCCGCGTGCGCATCGTGATTGCCGCGCACCAGCGTCATCGCGACATGCGCATGCCCGATGCGCCATTGCGCGAGCGCTTCGATGGTGGGCCGCGCCTGCGCTTCGCGCGCATGCAGGAAGTCGCCGAGAAAGACGATGTGCTCGACCTGCCAGCGGGCGATCACCGCGTCGAGGCGCGCGAGATTGTCCGCAGTCGTCCCATGCGGCACGGGCACGCCGCGCGCGCGAAAGGTCGCGGCTTTGCCGAAGTGGGCGTCGGCGACCAGCAGCATGCGCCGCTCGGCCCAATAGACGGCGCGTTCGGCCAGCAGGTTCAGGACTTGGTCGGCGATGACGACGGTGTGATGCATGCGGTCATCTTATTGCAGATCGCCCGATCGCTTCCTCATCGCCCGCTCGCAGCGTCGGGTCGTGGGCCGGGTTGAACCGTGTCCCCGTAGTGCTCCTTCCAGCGCTTCGTGAGGGACTCGTATTCGTCGAGCCGCTGTTCAGGCAGACCGTCGGGCGCGTGAAACGACGGGATGCGCGACTCGCTTGCGAAATGGCTGGTGGGTTTCATCGCGCCGGGATCGTCGAGGCTGCCGACCGAGAGGTCCATGCGTTTCGAATCGAGATATTCGAACGACAGCGGCGTGCCGCAATGGCCGCAAAAGCCGCGCTTGGCGAACTTGCTCGAATGAAAATAGCTCGGCGCTTCGGCGAGCCAGGCCACATCCTCTTTCGGCAGATTGAAAAAAGTCGCGCGCGTGTTGCCGAAGGCGAGCTGGCACATGCGGCAATGGCAGTAATAGGCTTCGAGATTGTCGACCGTCGCTCGATAGCGCACCGCGCCGCATAGACAACCGCCGTTCAAGCTGGTGCTCATGATTGACTCTTCCTCCTGTGGTTGGCTTCGATGTCTCGTCGCGATGTGCATCGCTCGGGCTGCACATCCAATTCTGCCTTCTCTTCAAACTCCGGCAAATCAGAGGCGGGCCGCGATCGCGGCGCGCGCCGCGTCGCGATGTTCATGCCAGCAGGCGAAGGCCGCGACGACGACACTGGTGTCCATCGCGGCTTGCGCAGACGGGCGCATGCCGGTCAGCGCCGGTTGCGCTCGAGCGCTTCGCGCACCTGTTCCGCGGTGAGGACAGGCAGATCGACTGTCGGCACGGCGACCGGTCCCTTCCCCCGCTTTTTCAATTGCATGGAAGTGGGCACGATGTCGAGCTTGCCCCCTCCAAGCGCGGCGCTCGCACTGGGCCGACCGTCCGCCGCATCGCCGTCCGCGGCTGCCTCCAACTCACCAAGCAGCCGCGCAATCCGCTCGCCTAGCTTCTCGGTCGTGACCTCGTCGCGAAAGCGCTCGACCATCAGCGGGAACGAGAACGGTGTCGCATGCGCGGGTCGCGTGATCACGAGTTCCCATTGCGTCATGCGTTCGAGAGTCGCGCGCAGACGTCCGATGTCGAGTTCCTGCTCCAGCGCTTCGGTTTCGGCTTGTGTGAGCAACAAGTTGCCCGCGTCGTGCTTGCGAAACACCTCATAGAACAAGCTCGAACTCGCCTGCACATGCCGGGCCGACTTGCGCTCGCCCGGATAGCCGGAGAACACCAGACCCGAGACGCGCGCGATTTCGCGAAAGCGGCGCTGCGCGAGTTCGCTGGCGTTGAGCGACGCAAGGATGTCTTCGAGCAGATGCTCGGTCGAGAACAAGCCTTCGGCGATCAATCGTTCCCAATTGAAGGCCTCGGCCGACAGCAGCTCGAAGCCGTAGTCGTTCATCGAGATCGAGAACGTGCCGGGTTGATTGCGCGCGGCGCGCCACGCGATGAGCGAACCCAGGCCGATGTGCACGATGCGACCGCCGAACGGGTAGCAGAGAAAGTGATGGCCTTCGCGCGACGCGATCAGCTCGCACACGAGCCGCCCGGTCTCGGGCAATGCCGACCAGCGCTGCTGAAGTTCGAGGAGCGGTCTCACTGCGCGCATCTCGGGCTCGTTGCGAAACCAGGCGTCGCTCGCATGCGCGGCACGATGGAGCATCGCCAGCGACGCATCGGCCAGCTCGCTCGTCAGCGGCATGCGACTGCCGGACCACGCCGGTACGCGGCCGTGCTTTCTCGTCGCCTTCTTTACATACGCGGTCATGTCGCGCACGCGGATCAGTTCGAGTACGCGGCCTGCGAACACGAACACGTCGCCGACCTTGAGTCGCGCGATGAAGCCTTCTTCGATCTGCCCGAGCTTCGCGCCGGTCGCAAGCCACGCGACGAACATCGCGGCGTCAGCGACGATCGTGCCGATGCTCATGCGATGGCGGCGTGCGAGGTCGGGGCGCGGTACGCGATAGACGTCGGGTTCATTGCCATCGAGATCGCGAGCGATGCGGTGATAGTCGGGATAAGCCGAGAGCGAGGAGCCTCCGCCTTCATCGAACGCGATCGCCCAATCGAACTCGTCGCGCGTCAGTTCGCGATACGACCACGCGGTGCGGACTTCATTGAACAGGTCGTCGGCGACGAAGCCGGTGCCGGCCGCGAGCGTGACCAGATGCTGTACCAGGCAATCGAGCGGCTTGTTCGGCGCCGTGCGCGGTTCGATGCGGCGCGCGGCGACGGCTCGTCGCGCAGCCGCGGCTTCCACGAGTTCGAGCGCGTTGGTCGGAACCAGAGTGGCGCGCGACGCGCGACCCGGTGCATGGCCCGATCGGCCCGCGCGTTGCAGAAGACGCGCGACGCCTTTTGCCGAGCCGATCTGCAGCACGCGCTCGACCGGGAGGAAGTCGACGCCGAGGTCGAGCGAGGCCGTACACACCACGGCCTTCAAGGTCCCGGCCTTCAATCCCGCCTCGACCCAGTCGCGCACCTCGCGATCGAGCGAGCCGTGATGAATCGCGATCACGCCGGCCCACTCGGGCTTCGCGGCGAGCAGGGTCTGGTACCAGATCTCGGCCTGACTGCGCACGTTGGTGAAGACCAGCGTCGTCGACGATTTCTCGATTTCGGCGACGACCGCATCGACGAGCCTGATGCCCAGATGCCCGCCCCACGGAAAGCGTTCGATCGAATCGGGGATCAGCGTGTCGATCACGATTTCTTTGGGCGTGTCTCCTTTCACCATCGTGCCTCGCCGCGGCTTGCCGCGCGCGTCGAGTCCGAGCAGCGCGTGCCGCGCGACGTCGAGATTGCCAAGTGTGGCCGACAGCCCCCACACGATCAGCTTTTGATTCCATTGCCGCAAACGCGCCAGCGCGAGTTGCGTCTGTACGCCGCGCTTGCTGCCCATCAGTTCGTGCCATTCATCGACGACGACCACCGAGATTTCATCGAGCAGGTGATTCGCATCGGCGCGCGCGAGGAAAAGCGTCAACGACTCCGGTGTCGTGACCAGCGCTTCGGGCAAATGCTTCGCCTGGCGCGCGCGCGTGGCCGCGTCGCTGTCGCCGGTGCGCATCGCGACTTGCCAATCGAGGCCGATGCCCGAGGCCGCATCGGCGAGTGCGCGTGTGGTGTCGGCCGCGAGCGCGCGCATCGGCGTGATCCACAAGACGCGCAGCTTGCGCGTTGCGGGCCGCTCGTGCGTGGCTCGAGCACGCGTGAGTTCGAGACGCAATGCGCCGAGCCACGCCGCATAGGTCTTGCCTGCGCCGGTGGTCGCATGCAGAAGTCCAGAGCGACCCGCGACGATGTGTTCCCAGGTCTCGCGCTGAAACGCGAAGGGCGCGATACCGCGCGACGCAAGCCACGCATCGATCGCTTCGGGCGGCGGCAAGGGACCGGGCGGCGTGCGCCGCTCGCGCGGCGCCGGCGAGGCAAGAGCGGATTGCTCGTCGTCGCCCGAGATCGCTGCGGCGGTCGATGCCGCGATCGATTCCGCGAGCGCTGTCTTGCGTTTCGCGCCAGCCGCTTCACGGCGCTTGCGATCGAGTTGCTTGCCCAGATGGTTGCTGCCTGCGAGCGTCGACGGCAAGCCCCAACTGGTGCGGCCACCGGCATCGCTAGGTTTCGATTTGCGACGCCGACTCATGCGATCGCGCTCATGACCTTCTCGATTTGCGGCACGCCGACGATCCATCCCTCGATCGCATCGATGTCGGCAGGCAGGCCATAACGAGCATCGCCTGCCTCTTTCTTCTGCCAGGCCCACGCAGCCTGAACAGCGCACAGCACCGCATCGAGGCGATCGGCGCTGCCTTCGTCGACCAGGCTCGCGCGTTGCTCGTCAGCGAATGCGATGCGTAGCGACAAGCGGTGCGCGCCTTGTTCGAGCGCCGCGACGAGACGGGCTCGCTCGTCGCGACGCGCGCCAGTCTGCTGCGAACGCGTATCCGATTTGTACGACGCACGCGTGATCGATCGCGCGATGAAACCAGGATAGCCTTCGAGCGCGACGCGCGTGCCATCGACACGACGCGGATCGTCATCGAGGCCCGGGATGCAAACGCCCGCCGCAATCAGGCGCGGTACGCCCGCATGCATCATCCACGCGACCGGCGGGTTGACCCATTTCATCGAAGGGCTCGAACCCGCGGGACCATCGGTCGCTCGATGCGCGAATTTCGAGCCGGCCGGGCGCGCATCGCACCAGGCCTTGAACAGCGTGCGGATTGCAGGTCGATCCAGCGACGCGTAGTGCCGTATCAGGGTGCGCCAGTCGCGCGGCCAGCCCAGCGTCTCGACGAGCGCGCGCGGCAACCCGAACGGAAAATCGAAAGCCGCGATCCAGGGGCCGTGGCGCGCGAGAAAGGAGTCGAAGGCCGACCACTCGGCGAACGACTCGCATGCGATGAGCGCAAAGCGATCGTGCGAGACGGGTTCGCACGTGGCGACGGTGATCGGCTTCTTGCCTGACGGCGCGCTCGTGAAATCGATGCCGTGAATCATGCGGAGCTCGCCATCGAAGGCGCGAGGAAGGAGCGCGATTATCTCTCGCCGCCGAGTCGATATCAGTACGTGACTCGTGCCGACGGCTCTAGCGAGCGGCCGCGGCGCGATGCCGCTCGAGCAGCTTGCGGAAAATCATTTCGGCGTCTCGCAGCTCGGCCGCCGACAGATGCGTCTCGAAGACGTCCTCGATCGCGCGTTCGTAGATCTTCCACATGCGCTTGCGCGTCGCGGCGCCTTCGCGGGTGAGCAGAGCAAAAGCGCCGCGGCGGTCCTCGTCGGAACGCTCTCTGCGCGCGAGTCCCGCGGCTTCGAGCCGATCGACCAGCCGCGTGATGTTGCTGCGGCTGATCGCCATCGATTGCTCGAACTCGTGCATGCGCAAGCGCTGCCCGGGCGCGCGTTCCAGCGCCCAGAGCGCGTCGTATTGGTCGCAGGAAGACCTGCCTCTACGAGCCTGCTGCGAGAACTGCACGTGAAGTTCGGTCAACTCGAAGCGGCGCTGACGAGAGAAAAACGCGCGCCGGACGCGGCGCCGTTTTTCGACGGCGTGCATTTTTCTCTTGTCGATGCCGCCTTCGCGCCGGTGTTTCGCTACTTCGACGTCTTCGACGCCATCGACGACTTCGTAGTCTTCACCGATACGCCGAAAGTGAGCGCGTGGCGTTCCGCACTGGCCGGACGGGCGTCGGTCCGCGCGGCTGCGCCACCCGACTATCGGCTGCGTCTCGAGCGCTTTCTTCTAGAGCGAAACAGCGAGCTGTCGCGCCGCATGCCTGCACGCGAGCTTGCATGATTCGACCCAGGCACTTCATCGCGCGTCGAGCAAGGTCTGCAAGCTTGCGATCGTGTCGGCCTCTTCGACCGGCTTGTCGATGCGCCAGCGCAGCATGCGTGGAAAGCGCACCGCGATACCCGACTTGTGGCGCGTCGAGCGCTGTATGCCTTCGAAGCCGAGCTCGAACACCTGCGTAGGCGCCACGCTGCGCACCGGGCCGAACTTCTCGATCGTGGTCTTCTTCACGATCGCATCGACCTTGGTCATCTCTTCATCGGTGAGTCCCGAATAGGCCTTCGCAAAAGGGACCAGCGTGCGAGGACGATGGGCATCACCATCTGGCTCGCGATCCCACACCGCGAACGTGAAGTCCGTGTAGAGCGATGCGCGGCGACCGTGTCCGCGCTGCGCGTAAATCAACACCGCATCGACCGAAAGCGGATCGATCTTCCACTTCCACCACGTGCCCACGTCCTTCGTGCGGCCCACGCCATAGCGCGCGTCGCGATGTTTCAACATGAAGCCTTCGACGCCGCGTGCGCGTGCTTCGCCGCGCAGGGTCGCGAACGAAGACCACGAGTCCGCGTGCAGCACGGGCGAGATACGCAGTGCAGGCTCGTCGACCGCCTGGTTGACCGACGCGACCAACGCTTCCAGTCGCGTGCGTCGCGTCGATTGCGATTCGCGGCGCAGATCGATGCCGTCTTGTTCGAGCAAGTCGTAGGCGACCAGCACCACCGGTTTCTCCGCGAGGATTTTTTTCGACAGCGTCTTGCGTCCGATACGTGTCTGCAAGTCGGCGAAGGGCGCGGGCGCGTCGTGCGCCTTCGCCTGGCTTCTATGCCACACCAGGATCTCGCCGTCGATCACCGTGCCATCGGGAATGCGCGCAGCCAGCGCGGCGAGCTCGGGGAAGCGATCGGTCACGAGGTCTTCACCGCGCGACCAGAGAAAGGCTTCGCCACCGCGGACTACCAGTTGGCCGCGAATGCCGTCGTACTTCCATTCGACCAGCCAGTCGTCGGGCGAGCCGAGCAGCGCATCGAAGCGTTCGACCGGCTCGTTCAACGCATGCGCGAGAAAGAAGGGATAGGGTTGGCCGCGCAGCTCGTGCGACCCGTGCGAGGTCGATGGGTCGCCTTCGTCCGAGTCGTACAAGCGGGAGGGCGCGATCAGCGCGCGATAGGCCGCGGCGCTCGGTCGCGCGCGGCCGTCGGTGTAGCCCATCAGCCGATGCGCGACGATCTTCGCATCGAGCCCCGCCAGGGTCGCGAGCGCGCGCGTGACCGAGAGCTTCGACACGCCCACGCGAAAGCCGCCGCCGATCAGCTTGGTCAACAGGAAGCGCTCGGCCGTATCGAGTTCGTCCCACCAGTCGGCGAGACGGGCCGCGATGGTTTCGGGCGCCTCGCCTTTCAATGCGAGCAGCCGTTGTTCGATCCACACGGCAAGGCCGAGCTCGGAATGGCGCGAAGGCGCGGGCAGGATGTGCGCGATCGTTTCGGCAAGGTCGCCCACCGCCTGATAGCTCTCTTCGAACAACCATTCGGGCAGCGCCGCGATCGTGCGCGCGGTTTCGCGAAGAACGCGCGTCGGAACCGTCTGCCGCGGCTTGCCTCCAGCGAGGAAATAGACGGCCCATGCCGCGTCACGCTCGGGATCGGAGCCTGCGTTGCCTGCGAGTTCGGCGGCGGCGCGATCAGCGCAGGGGTCCGCGAGTGGGGCCGCGAGCGGATCCCATCGGGCGCTGCGTTCGGCGATCTCGGCGAAATAACGGACCAGCGCAGCCTGCTTGTCGCGCGTCGCGGTCGATGCGTCCAGCTCTGCGAACAGGCGCGAGAAATTTTTCATTCCGGTCTCATTCGGGCGGCTTCACTCAATCCGCTGCAATCGATCCGCTGCAATCGGGCGATTGCGGAGATCGGGCTGCCGTGCGATGTTGACGGCGACGAGCGGCGGAGGTTCGCAGGCCGGACGGCAAGGGTCTGCGCCCCTCGGACATGATAGCTTTCCACGATGGCCAAATTTCCTCGACCCCTGCGACACATCTTTCGTCCGATGACTCCGCGGTCGAGCGTGATCGAGCGCGGGCTGATGCTGACCAGCATCCTCGCGGCCGTGGTGCTTGCGGTGATGGCGCTGGTGGTTCACCGGGTCAACAGCGATGCGGCCGAGGCGGCCACACGCTCGATCCGATCGATCGAAGTCGCGGCCACGCTCGACAAGCTCCAGCTCGCGCTGCGCGATGTCGACATGGCGGGTCGCGACCTGGCCGGCGGCCGCAGCCGCGACCGTACCGATGCGGACCGATACGAGGCCGCGCGCTTTCAGTCGCGCCTGAACCTCACCGCACTCGGACCGCTGGCGGGTGATGAGCCCACTCAATTGGAGCGGCTGTCGCGGCTCGGACCGCTGATCAACAAGAAGTTCGCACTCGGTCTGCGCGGCTACGAGTCGCAGGGCGCGGGCTCGCGCGACGAGATCGACAATCTCATCGCCGCGCTGCGCGACGATGAAAGCAAGCGCCTCGAACGCTATCGCAACCTGCAACGCGAAGCGAGCGAAAAGTCGACATGGATCATGGTCGGCGCATTGACGCTCGTGACCTTGTTGTCGATCGCGTTCTGGCTTCTTCTGAAGATCGAATTCAAAGCGCGGCGCGCGCTCGAGCGGCGGCTGATCGAGTCGGCCACGATCGACGAACTGACGGGCGCCGCGAATCGCAGCGAGTTCGATCGCAAGCTGGTTCAGGAGTGGACGTTTCGCACGCGCTATGCGACCGCGCTTTCGCTTCTGATCGTCGATGTCGATCACTTCAAGTCGCTCAACGAACAATGGGGCCACGTGGCCGGCGATGCGATTCTTCGCGAAGTGTCGCGTCGCATTGCATCGCGCGTGCGGCGAACCGAAGTGGTAGCGCGTTCGGGCGGCGACCAGTTCGCGGTGATCGTGCCCAACTACCGCAAGGAGGCGGCGGATCTCGCGGAGCAATTGCGCACGCGCGTGGCCGAGGCGCCGTTCTATGTGCAGGGCCCCGACAAGCCGGTTCACGTTCCCGTGACCATCAGCATCGGCGTGGCCGAAGCGAGCGACGTGGCTTCGCCGCGCGAGCTGTTGGCCGCTGCCGAAGAAGCGATGTACGCCGCAAAAGAGAAAGGGCGCAACGGCGTCGAGTCGTTTCGGCCCAATCCCAATACCTACGGACTGCGCGCGCCCACCGTGTCGCTGAATCGGCAGTCGACGGCATCGCGGACCACGGCGGCGAAGTAGGCGCGTTTCCCGAAGCAAGCGCGCGAAGCAAGCGCGTTGCCTTGTCCCGCACCCATCTTGTTGTGCGACGGAGGACTCGATGAAAAAATGCTTTACGCCATGGACCGCCGGCTTGCTGGCTCTGACATTCGCATCGATCGCGTCCGCGCACGGCGACGTCAAGTGCGAAGAGATTCCACCAAAGGACTGGAAGCCGCAGGCGCAATTGCAGCAGAGGCTCGCGAAGCAAGGTTGGCAGGTGCGTCAGATCAAGACCTACAACGGTTGCTACGAGGTCTACGGTTTCGATGCGAACGGTGCGCGTGCCGAAGCGTTCTTCAATCCGAAGACTCTGGATCGCGTCGATACGAAGCAGTGAACCATCGTCTGGATGCGCCGCGCTCATCACGATCTTTGATTGCGGCGGTGACCGAATCCCGGTGGGCGCGTCCTGTCAGAGCATGGCCGCAAGCACCGCACCCGAGGCGAGCAAGAGCAAAGCGGCGCCCGCCACGAGCGCGCGATGCGTCGTCAACCAGAGCTGCACGCTGCCGTCGGTCGCCTGGGCATCGAATGGTCCATGCACGCCGAAGTCGCCGATCGCGGGCTCGAACAGATTGTCGGGGCGCTCGGGCGACTTCACGCGGCAACCAGTCGCCGCGTTCGACTATCAGAATGCGCTTGCCGCTGTCTGCCAGACGATGCGCGAGCGTTGCGCCGCCGGCGCCGCTGCCGATGATGATGACGTCGTAATGCGAATCAGCATTCACTCGCGCCGTCTCGCGTGAAGCGCCGGGATTTCTGCAAAGCATTCACGCATGGCTATTCCTCCGGAGCAGGTTCAACGCGCTTCGCGCATTACGACCGAACGGCAGCGGCGAGGTTCCGATGCGTGCGTGTCATCGATGGTGCTTTGTAAATAGGGATGCGCTGTCGCGACTATGCGGAATCAAAACCGCGATCAGTGAGTCTTATGCTCACGCACTTTCACCGGAACGCCGATGACTTTCGCCTCCGCAGTTGGCAACCTGCCGATCGAGGATTACGCAATGATCGGCGACTGCCGCTCGGCCGCGCTGGTTTCGCGCGCCGGCTCTATCGACTGGCTCTGCTGGCCGCGCTTCGACAGCCCGGCGATCTTTTGCGCGCTGCTCGACAGTCAACGCGGCGGCATGTTCGGCGTGCGGCCGCAGGCGGCGTTCCACGCGAAGCGCGAGTACGTCGGCGAAACCGCGGTACTGCAGACCACGTTCACGACCGACGATGGGGAATTCACGCTGACCGACGCCATGCCGATCGCGACTCCCGAAGAGCAGCGGCGGATGCTGATGCCCGAGCACGAGATCGTTCGGGTGCTCACCTGCACGAAAGGCGAAGGCAGCATCGAAGTCCGCTTCGAGCCGCGCACCGGCTTTGGTCAGTGGAACGACAAGCTGCGCGACCGCGGCAAGCTCGGCCTGCGCGTCGAGACGCGTCAGGGTCTGCTGACGCTGCGCTGCGACCTAGATCTCGCGCTCGATGCGGATGGCCGCAGTGCGACTGGCGCGAAGACGCTGCATCGAGGCGAGAGCCTGCACTGCTCGCTGACGTGGACTGCCGATGCGCCTGCCGTGCTCGCGCCTCTCGGCGCAATGACACACGAGAAGCTTGCTCGCACGCTCGACGCGTGGAGGATCTGGTCTGCGCGCACGACCTACGCCGGACCTTACGAGATGCTGGTCAGGCGCAGTGCGATCACCGTGCGCCTGCTGTCGTTCGCGCCGAGCGGCGCGATCGTCGCCGCCGCGACCAGCTCGTTGCCCGAAGTGCGCGGCGGCAAGAACAACTGGGACTATCGCTACTGCTGGTTGCGCGATGCGGCCTTCACGGTGCGCGGCATGCTCGAACTGGGCCACCCTGAAGAGGCGCAGGGCTTCGGGCACTGGTTGCTGCACGCCACCCAACTGACGCAGCCCAAGCTGAAGGTGCTCTACGACGTCTATGGCCGCGAGCCGCCGCGCGAGATGACCGTGCCGGGCCTGTCCGGCTATCAGGGGGCGAGCCCAGTGCAGACCGGCAATGGCGCCGACGACCAGATACAGCTCGATTGCTACGGCGAAGTCATCGACGCGGTGTGGCGCATCACGCTCGCCGGCGACAAGTTGACGCGCGCGGCTTGCGGCGTCATGGAAAGCTTCGGTCTTTACGTCTGCAAGCATTGGCGCACGCCCGACGCAGGCATCTGGGAGCCTCGAGGCGGATCCAAACAACACACGCATTCGATGGCTTTGTGCTGGACCGCGCTCGACCGCCTGATCGATCTGCAGGACCGCGGCTTGATGCGCAAGCGGCGCCGCGCGCTGTTCGAGCGTGCGCGCGATGAGATTCATCGTGAGGTCTACTCGCGCGGCTACAACGAGGCGCTGGGCAGCTATGTGTCGGAGCTGGACGGCGACCGGCTCGATGCCACCGCGCTGCTGCTCGGATGGTATGGCTTCGATGCGCCGGATTCCGCGCGCATGCGTAGCACCTTTGTACTACTGATGTCCGAACTTTCGCCGGCGCCCGGTCTGCTGTTCAGAAACAAGGAGGCCGGCGACGACGGCGCCTTCGGTATCTGCTGCTTCTGGCTCGCCGAACACCTGGCGCGCGGCGGCGGCACGCTGGCCGAAGCGCGCGCCGCGTTCGAGGCGACTGCGGCCTACGCCAACGACGTGGGTCTTTTGTCCGAAGAGATCGAGCCGGGCACCGGCCATGCGCTGGGCAACATGCCGCAGAACTTCACGCATGTCGGGCTGATCAATGCCGCGCTCTCGATCGCCGAGCGCGCAACCAAGGAAGGAGTATCGCCATGATGATGATGCTGGCCGGGACCGTGTTCTGGGGCGTGTTCAGCTCGATCGTGTTCACGACCTTGCTCGCCGCGAGTCAAGGATTCGGCTTCACGCGCATGAACATTCCCTATCTGCTCGGCACGATGTTCACGCCCGACCGCGATCGCGCAAAGATTTACGGCGTGCTGCTGCACCTCGTGATCGGCGTGGTGTTCTCTTTACTTTATCTCTGTGCGTTTCGAGCGTGGGATGGCGCGACCTGGTGGAAAGGGCTGATATTCGGCACCGCGCAAGGTGCGTTCTTTCTGACGTTCGGCGTCACCTTGCTGCCGAGCCTGCATCCGCGCATGGCCAGTGAGCATGAAGGGCCGACGGTCGTGCGCCAGCTCGAACCGCCGGGCTTCCTGGGTCTCAACTACGGCCCGCGCACGCCGGCTTCGATCATGCTTTCGCATATGGTCTGGGGCGTGATGCTTGGTTTGACTCTGCCGCAGGCCTGAAGGCTGCAGTGCTACGACGCGGTCTCCGCTTCATCGCCGTATTCGGTCTCGAAGGCTTCGGCGTCGAGACCCTTCTCGTTCAACCATCGCACCATCACCGCCACGTCGCCATGCGTGACGATGACGCGCTCGGCACGGCTCGCGTCAATCGCAGCGTGAAGGCCGGGCCAATCAGCGTGATCCGAGAGCACGAAGCCTCGATCCACGCCGCGCCTCTTGCGCGCGCCGCGCAACAGCATCCACCCCGACGCGAACGCATCGCTGTATTCGCCGAAGCGCCGCATCCACGTCGAGCCCGCGGCTGACGGCGGCGCAAGCACCAGGCCTTTCTTGAAGAGCGTCTTGTCTTCGACTTCCGATACGAGGGTCGTGGACGGCAACGGCACGCCCGCGTCGCGATAGGCGCGATTGAGCGGCTCGACGGCGCCGTGGCAGTAGATCGGGCCGATCGTTGCGTCGACTCCCGCGAGCACGCGCTGCGCTTTGCCGAACGCATAGCAGAACAGTACCGACGCGCGATCGATGTCGGCATTGCCTCGCCACCACGCATCGATGTCCGCGAAAATCTCCCGCTGCGCCTGCCATCGATAGATCGGCAAGCCGAAGGTCGATTCGGTGATGAACACATCGCAACGCACCGGCTCGAATGCCGCACAGGTCGGATCGACGTCGATGCCTTGCATGAACTTGTAGTCGCCCGACGCAACCCACACGCGGCCTCGATGCTCGATGCGGATCTGCGCCGATCCGAGCACGTGTCCCGCCGGATGCAGCGAGACGCGCACGCCGTTGTGGGCGATGGCTTCACCATACGCCAGAGTCTGCAGATCGATCGTCCCGAGACGCGTACGCAGCACGCCTTCGCCCGGCGCGGCCGCAAGATAGTGGCCGTGGCCGATGCGCGCGTGGTCGGCATGCGCATGCGTGATCACCGCGCGATCGACCGGACGCCACGGGTCGATATAAAAATCTCCGGCCGGACAATAGAGGCCTTGAGGTCGGAGCACGACGAGATCGTCGTTGGGGCTGCGGCGCGTCGGGACACCGTCCTCGACCTGAACCTCCGCGTGATCCGCATCACGCGAAGGCTCGTCAATATTGGTTGGCATGGCCGCTGAGATAGACGCCCAGTCGCAAGGCCTCATACGACATCGTGTTGATCGCTCGAGCCAACCAGCCCGTCTTGACCAGCCGCTCTGCGTGGACCGGCGCGGCGTCGTGCGCGATGGCGTGTTCGAGCCTGGCGAGCAACAGGCCGGCGAACTCCTCGTTGAGCACGACCAGGTTCGCTTCGCGCGCGAGAAAGAGGCTGAATGGATCGATGTTCGAGGAGCCGACCGTTGCCCAGCCGCCGTCCACGACGCCGACCTTCGCGTGGAGAAAGCCCAGGGTGTATTCGTGAATCTCGATTCCCGCCGCGAGCAATTCGGCATAGAGAACCTGGCTCGCGTAGTGCTGCACCGGATACTCGGGCCGTCCTTGCAATAGCAGGCGCACCCGCACGCCACGTCTGGCCGCGGCGATCAGCGTCTTGCGAAAGCGGCGGCCCGGGAAGTAGTAGGCGTTGCAAAGAATGATTTCCTTCTTCGCGAGTTTGATCGCGGCCAGATAGGCGCGCTCGATGGTTCGCCGATTGCCTACGTTGTCGCGCGTGATGAAAGCCACGCGCACGTTGGCGCCGTCCGGATGTGGCGTGGCCCAGTCGCGCCGCGACACCCAGGTGTCGATCGCGCGTTGCAGTTCGCCCTGCTTGCTCGCGATGCGCTTCCAGTCGAGACGCAGCCATTGATTGAGCATGTACGCCGCGATCGGGCCGACGACAGGACCTTCCACGCGCGCCGCGAAATCGAAGCGCGGCGCGTCGAGCGGACCGCGATTGGGATCGATCAGATCGTCGACGATGTTGATGCCGCCGCAGAATGCGATCTTGCGATCGATCATCGCCAGCTTGCGATGCAGGCGTCGCAAGCGTTCGCGCGAAAAATATTTGAGGCCGCTCTTCCGCCACCCATGCTCGGGACGAAACACCACGACTTCGACCCCCGCTTTCTCGAGCGTGTCGCGAATTGGCTGCGCGAGATTCGCCGAGCCGAAGCCATCGACCGAAACGCGCACCGTGACACGGCGCTTGGCTGCGGCGGCAAGCGCCATGGCCACGCGCTGGCCGGTGTCGTCGTCGTTGTAGATGTAGGTCTCGAGATAGACCTCTTTTTCTGCGTGCTCGATCGCGGCGATCAGCGCCGGAAAAAACTCGGCGCCTCCGTACAGCAGGTCGACGCGATTGCCGTCTTCGAAATTCACTGTGGATCGAAGACGAGCTCCGCCAGGATGGGCGCATGGTCCGAGAGCTTGCGCCATGCCGGGCCGGAGAGCACCTGGGCCGACGCGATCTTGAAGCCGCGGACATAGACGCGATCGAGTCGCAGCAACGGGAAGCCGGCGGGGTAGGTACGTGCGGGGTTGGCGATACGCGAGGCGCGCGTTCCGGTTTTCATCGAGGCGGATGCGGCGATCGCAGCGGCCGATGCGGCTTTCGCGGAAGCCCTCGTGGAAGCCCTCGCAGCAGAATTCGCCGCCGACTTCGCAGTCGTCGCGAACGGCGCGCCGATCGTGTCGCCGATGGTGTTGCCAATGCGGGCGCTTTGCTTTTGCACATAGCCGCTCGCACGTCGCGCGAGCGCTGCGCGGCGGGTCTCGCCGCGTGTGTCCTCTGACGAGAACACTTCGCGCACGCCCAGGCTTTCGACCAGCCGCTTGCCCAGGCGATGGCGCCAATCGTTGAAGTCCCCGGCGATCACCAGCGGCGCATCGCCCGGTACATGCGAACGGATGCGCGCGATCATCGCATCGGCCTGTCGCACCCGGCTTTCTTCGAACAGGCCGAGGTGCGCGCAGATGCAATGCACGCTCACGCCATCGACTTCGAACTCGCAATGCAAAAGTCCGCGCGACTCGAAGCGGTGATCCGAGATGTCGATGTTTTCGTGCGCGACCATGGGGAAGCGCGACAGCACCGCGTTGCCGTGATCTCCCTCGCTGCGCACGGAGTTGCGTCCATAGGCCGCCTCGGCCCAGCGATCGCCCGCGAGGAAGGTGTGTTGCGCGACTTCGGGCCAGTTGTCGAACCGTTCGGCGTGCAGGTCGTTGCGGCCCTGCACCTCCTGCAGAAACACCAGGTCCGCCTCAAGCGCATGCAGTCCCGCGCGCAGATCGTGGATGCGATTCTTCCGAGACATCGCGGAGACGCCCTTGTGGATGTTGTAGGTCGCCACGCGCAGTCGCGTAGCCGACGCAGGAACCGCTTCGTCGGAGACCGCCAGCGCCGCGTCGCGCTCGAGTACCAGCGTCGCCGCCGCGGCATCGGCGAGCGCAAGTTCCGCGATCGTGTCCGCCGCATCGCTCGCGGCATCCTTCGCGGAATCGTTCCTTACGGGTGTTTTGCGGTCGTCTTCGTGCATCGTTCAGGCAACTGGAGAATCGCTTCCGCGTTGCTTGGTGAGAAGCAACGCGCGGCTGCCTCTCGAAAGGGGAGCCAAGCGTATTGCAAATGCTCGCGAGGGGCAATGCGCACCCTGTCGCGAGAAGGAAAATCGTCAGGCAATGCGAGCCCGAACCAATGCTCGGTGTTCCGCACCACGCCGGGCGCATAGCGATACCGCCAATGCGGATAGATGCTGTATTCGATCGCATGGTTCCAGTCGACCAGCACGCCATCGCGATCGGCCGCGATGCCGGTCTCCTCGGCGACTTCGCGAATCGCGGTCGTGGCGAGCGGCTCGTCGATCGCATCGATGCTGCCGGTGACCGATTGCCAATGGTCCGCGGGGTCGGTGCGTTCGAGCAGCAGCACGCGAAGGTCGCGTGTGTAGATCACGACGAGGACCGAGCGCGGGAGTTTCCAGGGCTTCGTCACGGACCCGCTTCGGCGATCGACAGAGTCCGTCCTTCGGGGGCCTGCGTGTCATAGACCAGCAACTCGCCGGCGCGCGCCCGCGCGAGCAAAGTCGATAGCGCGCGTCTGGCGGCCAGATCGGTGGTCGCGTCCTTGCGTGCGAGAAAGAGCGCGCCGCGTTCGGGAACCGCGCAATAGATGCGCGCCGCTCCGACGATTGCGGCGAGTCTTCGCATGCGAAGCGGGCTGATCAGTTCGGCGACCGCATCGTCTTTCGATACAACGCGATAGACCCCGGGGCTATCGGCAAGCAGTTCCGCGCGTGGTTCGCCATCGGCCGCGAGGTTGGCGATTGCGGCCTGCTTCAACTGCGCGCGATCGACGCCCAGACTATCGGCGACGGTCGATGTGACGAAGGTGGAGGCGGCGCCCGAGACCAGCGCGTAGCGAAGTTCGAGCGGCCCGATCAACGGCTCGGTCAGGAAGCCGAAGCGAAAGCCGGGCGACGCTTCGCCGATGATCATCGCGCGGAGATCCGCCAGATGCGGCTTGGCGAGCATTTCCTCGATATGCGCGACGTCGCCGACCACGCGATCGACGGCGTTCGAGCAATCGAATCGGTCGGAGCGACACCGCTCAATCGCGATCACCGGGCGCACATCGATGTAGAGGCCCGAAGGCAGCGTGACCCGCAGCAGACCAGAGTCCAGGGAGGCGACGCTTGCACCCGCGTGTCGTTCGACGATTTGCGCGGAAATGCGTTTCTCGACGGCATCGGGTCTGGCCCGCGCGATCCACCACCATGCAGCGCCGCCAACAGCGGCTGCGAACCCGATGACTAGCGCGATCGCAATCCCCGCGCTGGACGTGGTCCGTCTCATGCGTCGTGGCGGCGCGGATCGGTCCGTGCATCGGTCCGCGCGCGGGTCCAACCGCGCGTCATCTCAGGCCGCGCGCGGCTCTGCATGGTTTGCGCCGGTCGCCAATGCCGGAGCGCGCTCACTGGATCGCAGACGAATGTGCAGCTCGCGCAACTGACGTTCATCGACCGCGCTCGGCGCTTCGGTCAGAAGGTCCTGCGCGCGCTGCGTCTTCGGGAACGCGATCACGTCGCGTATCGATTCCGCACCGGCCATCATCGTCACCAGCCGATCGAGGCCGAACGCGATACCGCCATGAGGAGGCGCGCCGTAACGCAGCGCATCGAGCAGGAAGCCGAACTTGGCTTGCGCTTCCTGGGCATCGATCTTGAGTGCGCGAAACACCTTGCTCTGCACTTCTTCGCGATGAATACGCACCGAGCCGCCGCCGATCTCCCAACCGTTGAGGACCAGGTCGTAGGCCTTGGCCATGCAGCGCGCCGGGTCGGTCGCGAGAAAATTCTCGTCGCCGTCCTTGGGTGCGGTGAAAGGGTGGTGCGCGGCGGTGAAGCGTGCCTCGGCCTCGTCGTATTCGAACATGGGAAAGTCGACGACCCACAGTGGACGCCAGCCCGCTTCGAAGAGGCCGGTCCGCTTGCCGAAATCGGAATGACCGATCTTCACGCGCAAGGCGCCGATCGCATCGTTGACGATCTTCGCACGATCGGCGCCGAAGAAAATCAGATCGCCGTTTTTTGCTCCGGTGCGCTCGACGATCGTCTTCAATGCGGCGTCGTGAATGTTCTTGACGATCGGCGATTGCAGGCCCGCACGCAAGTCGCTCTGCGACAAGTCGTTGACCTTGATGTACGCCAGTCCCTTGGCGCCATATATTGCAACGAACTGGGTGTACGCATCGATCTCCGATCGCGCGAAGCCGCCGGTGGTGGCGCCACCGCCCGGAATGCGCAAGCCGACGACCCGACCGTCGTCGCTGTTGGCCGCCGCGGCGAAGACCTTGAAGTCGACGTCGCGCATCGCGTCGGTGAGTTCGGTGAGCTCGAGCTGCACGCGCAGGTCGGGCTTGTCCGAACCGAAGCGCGCCATCGCTTCGGCATGGGGCATCACGGGAAAGGCCGGCAGATCCACATCGATCACGGTCTTGAACACGTGCCGCGTCATGGTCTCGAAGATCGCTCGGATCTCGGTCTCGTCGAGGAAGGAAGTCTCGCAGTCGATTTGAGTGAACTCGGGTTGACGGTCGGCGCGCAGGTCCTCGTCGCGAAAGCACTTGACGATCTGGTAGTAGCGGTCGAAGCCGGCCACCATCAACAACTGCTTGAAGAGCTGCGGCGATTGCGGAAGCGCGAAGAACATGCCGGGGTTCACGCGGCTGGGCACCAGATAGTCGCGCGCACCTTCGGGGGTGCTCTTGGTCAGCATCGGCGTTTCGATATCGATGAAGCCTTCTGCGTCGAGATACTTGCGCACCTCCATCGCGACGCGATAGCGCAGCATCAGGTTCTTCTGCATCGCCGGACGTCGCAGATCGAGCACGCGATGCGTGAGCCGCGTGGTCTCGGAGAGGTTGTCGTCGTCGAGTTGAAAGGGAGGGGTGACCGACGCGTTGAGCACTTCGATCTCGTGGGCCAGCACTTCGACTTCCCCGGACTTCATCGAAGAGTTGGCGGTTCCCTGGGGCCGCGCGCGCACCAGGCCTTTGATCGCCACGCAAAATTCATTGCGCAACGATTCGGCGATTGCGAAAGTTTCAGCTCGGTCGGGATCGCAAACGATCTGCGCGATGCCTTCGCGATCGCGCAGATCGATGAAGATGACGCCGCCGTGATCGCGCCGGCGATGGACCCATCCATACAGAACGACGGGTTTTGCCAACTCTTCGGCGGTGACCAGACCGCAGTAGTGGGTACGCATGAGAACTCCGAATCAGAGGGCTTGCATCGCGAGCGCGCGGCAGGCGAGCGGCGTCGCATCGCGGTGTGAGCGAGTCGCCGTCGACCGTGACGAAGAAGCGGCGAAGAAGAAACGTGTGAGAGAGGGCGCGAGCGATACGTTGCGGGTTGGCCGGCCCGGGCCAACCCTAGCGATTTCGTTCTGTACCGAACGCGCTCGCGAGATGTGCGCGCACAGCGGTTACGCGCAGGACAGCGCGCGCCACTGCAGGCGCGACGATCAATGGAAGTGTCTGAGATGAAAACATGCGCGAAACTTATCATGCGAGAGGCGGCGCGGCAATCGCGCGACGCCGAGCGGAGGCGCCTGGTCGATCAACGCACACTCGCGACGGGCGTGGGCGCTGCGACCGTGGGCGACGCTACGCGCGGACCCGGCGCGACCACGCCCATCGAGACGACGAACTTGAGCGCCTCATCGACACTGATGTCCAGGTCGACGATCTGCTCGACGGGAAGGATGAGGATGTATCCAGACGTCGGGTTCGGTGCGGTCGGTACGTAAACGGTCGCGTGTTCGCCCTCCAAGGGTTGTTGAAGCGACGCCCCCGGACTGCCGACGACGAAGCCGACGGCCCATGCGCCTTTCCGCGGGAATTCGACCAGCACGGCTTTGCGGAAGGCCTGGCCCGACGGCGAGAACAAGGTGTCGGATACCTGCTTGACGCTCGAATAAATCGCCGAGACGATAGGAATGCGAGCGAGCACGATTTCCCACCAGACGAGCAGACGCCGCCCGATGAAATTGCGCCCGAGAATGCCGACGCCGAGGACGATCGCGAGCGTGAGGATCACGCCCATTCCGGGAATGTTGAACGGCGCTTCGTTGCGGATCGAGGCCGGCAACAGGAGCAGCGTTCGATCCATCGTCGTCACGATCAGGTTCAACACCCAAAGCGTGATGGCGAGCGGGACGAGGATCAGCAGTCCCGTGAAAAAATACTTCTTGAGCATGGCTCCGTTCAGGTCGATTCGGGTGAGGAAGACGAGCCGGGTGTGTTGCTCGAGCCAGGCTTCGCCGCACCGTTTGGCTGCCCCGCATTCGTTGGCTGTGTCACATTCGTTGACTGCGCCACATTTTTTCGCTGCGCCCCACCCTTAGGCTGCGCCCCACTCTGTTCTCCGGCAGCAGGAGACGCTTTGCCCTGCGTCGTGGGGGCCTTCCCCGTGTCACTGGAATCGGCGCTTACCGCAGGCTTGTCATCGCTCGCGGCAGTCTCTTTGGCGCCTGGTTCCTTTTCGGACTTCTCGTTGGCATCCGCGTTGGCTGCCGGCGGATTGCGGAAATCGGTTGCGTACCACCCCGAGCCTTTGAGCTGGAAGCCCGCGGCCGTGACCTGTTTACGAATTGCGGATGCCCCGCAGGACGGACACACGACCAAAGGCGGATCTGAAATCTTCCGGAGCACGTCGAGCGTATGCCCGCAACTGTCGCAACGATAGGAATAAATAGGCATGGCGGGGGAAACATTCGCGCGGCGTCCATCGGAAACAAACACCGGACGGTACGCGCAAAGGCGTGGATTATAGGGGAGTCGACCAGCAAAAAAAAAGCTCCGGAGGCCGGAGCTTTTTTTTGAAGAAAGAAAGGCTTACTTGCCGTACGTGGATTTTGCATCGTTCTTGCAAGCGGTCTTTGCATCGCCCGACATGCCGTCGCACTTCTCGATGGCCACCTTGTACTTGGCGTCACGCGTGTCTTCGGCCGCGTCATTGCGTGCGGTAGTGGACTTTTCCATCGCCTTCGCGTCGCCCATGGCCTTGGTCTGCACGACCTTGGCTTCCTTCACGCACACGTCCTTGTCGTTTCCGGTCTTGGCATCGCATTTTTGCTTGGCCACGTCGTAGTCTGCATCGGCCGCCGCCATCGCCGCGTCGCGGCGCGCTTTGGGAGTGTGCTTGTAGTCGGCCTCGGCCGCGGCATCCGCTTTTTTGCGGGCGCCCTTTGCTTCGGCCTTGCAAACGTCCTTGGCATTTCCCGAAAGGCTGCCGCATCGGTCATCAGCCACTTTGTAGTCGGCCTTGGCCTTGTCTTTCGCCGCGGTATATTCGGCCTTGGTGGTCATGGCAGATACACTTCCCGAAGCGATGAGGCAAATCGAGGCGGTCACCGCGCTTACTAGCATCTTCATATTTTGCATAATTTTTTACTCTAAAGTGATTGAAAAGAATTGCCCTGATATCACACCGAAATCGACTTCTTCGAAGCAACAGGCGTTTGCTGATTTGAATTCGCATTTCGAATGCGAGCGGGCGCTACATTCCAAAGCGCTTGATGTTTCAACATTCCATAGTGCATCTGCAGTCGTCCCGCATATTCAGCGCGTTCGCCTTGCATAACCAGCCTTCTCTTTGCGAACCGGCTTCCTACCCGTTGCAGGGAGCGGCCAAAGGTCTGTTTGACCTGGCCGATGGTAATGTCCCAATTCATGATATGTCCTTCGTATAAATCCACCCGTTCTTTTGCATCCCGGCTCACATCCATTTACTGACGTGGCGGTAAAAAACGAAACGCACGTCGGGATCCCAGGCGTAAATTGCGGGAACCACCTGACCCCCCTCGGCCGGCGCAGACTCGGCAGCCGTATCGAAAGGCGCGTTCATCAAGTCTGCCGCGTCGAGCCGAGAAGAGCGCGGACTTGAATTCGAATAACCGGTTTGCGAATCGCTATCGTCTGAACGAGCGACAGACTCGCTCACGAGCAGGTCGGAACGGGGCGATGAAACGCGGGAAGCAGGAACGGAAATTGGCAGCGGGGCAACCGGCTCCGACGCCGACAGGGAAGCATTTCCAATCACGGAGGCCAGCACCACGATGCCGACGGCCACTGTCCGGGTCCAGAGCGACGATCCGCCGGATAGCATGGCCTTGCTCCTCGGAACCGATATAGATTGATTCACGACATTTTCCGACATCACTTCTTGGAAGCGTCCTGAATCTTCTCGCCTGTGCGTTCAACATCCTTGCCGGCGCCTTGAACCGTATTACAGCCGACCAGGCCGAAACTGAAAGAAACGAGAAGCGCGATACCGACCAATGTCTTCATTTTCGACTCCCAATATTGGTTAAGCGAAGAAATACCGAAGCAGCCGACCCGCGTACGAGCCGTTCAACGTTTGACCAAACCCACAATCAAGGAAATAACGAACAACACCACAAAGATGAAAAAGAGAATCTTCGCAATTTCAGCGGCGCCCGCCGCGATACCGCCGAAGCCGAAAATGGCGGCGATGATCGCAATAACGAAAAATACAACGGCGTAGTGCAACATGACGACTCCTCCTCAGCGGTTAATCAATTTTGCAGAGTACGAAAGGCGGGAACCGCCTCGCTTAATCCGATCAATATCCTGGGAAGATCGGAAAACTGCGTTGATTTATCCAGAAAATAATCCGCACCAAGCTGCTTTGAATTGCGTAAATATTCTTGTCTCGGATAATTTGTGAATACAACGATTTTGGGCCGCTCTTCATCGCTGAAAGCGAATTTCAATTGGGCCAGCACATTCAATCCATTGCCCTCGCGCAACTTGATATCGACCACCAGCGCTTCCGGTTTCAATGCCTTGATCTTGATCAGCGCATCTTTCTCGGTATCCGCAGTACCGACCAGAACCAGCGACGGTTGATCCGCGATCGCTTCGGCGATTCTTTCGAGCAGGATGGGAGAGTCCTCAATCACGAACACTCGAAACGGCGACTTCATGGGGAAAACGAGCATGGATTCGACGACCCCCGGCGGACCTCACCAGCAGCGCCTTCATGGTGTTTGTTTGCTGCGACGTGCGGATCAAGCAGCCCGAAGCGAAGGTTAGGGAAACCGCCGCTTCGCAAACATCGGCACACCGCTCTTTGGGGTGTCCGCGTTTGTCTTAGGTGCGCGCCGTTGCGTCGGCAGGATGGATCGCGTAGCCGGCGTCCGGGCGATGTTCGCAGCGCGCGCGGCCGGAGCTACTGAATGAGCTCGTTCTTGATGGCGTAGTACGTGAGGTCCGCGTTGGTTCGCAGATTCATTTTTTCGAGGATGCGCGCACGATGCGTGCTGACGGTCTTTACCGACAGGAACAGCTCGTCGGCAATATCCGAAACGCTATGGCCCGCAGCCAGTTTGCAGAAGACCTCGAATTCGCGTGTCGAAAGCTTTTCATGCGGAGCGCCGTGGACGTCGCTGGTAAACGCGGTGGCGAGTTGCTGCGCCAACGCCGGACTGACGTATTTTTTCCCCGTGAGAACCATGCGAACCGCTTTGAGAATCTCGGACGGCGGGCTGCTCTTTGCGATATAGCCGTTGGCCCCCGCCTTGAGCACGTTCATCGCGTATTGTTCTTCGGCGTGCATCGAAAGAATCAGTATCGGCAGATCGGGACGCTCTCCACGCATCCTGCGCAGCACATCGATGCCGCTGCGATCGGGCATCGACAGGTCCAGCAGCACGCCATCGACCGGGCGCGCCCTCAGCAACTCAAGCGCCTCCGTCCCGCTCGCCGCTTCACAATCGACAACGACATCGGTGCATTCGGCGAATATCTGCTTGAGCCCGGCGCGTACGATTTGATGATCGTCGACGAGCATGATTCTCTTAATCAAGTGCGCGTCTCCCGACTATTGTTTTCGGATTAGGCATGCGCTTCATTGTAACGGCCCAGAAAAAAGCCGGCAACATGCCGGCTTGAAGGCGAGCTTTGCGCTCGCTGGGGAATTTGAGACCATCGATTGGATCGACTTCGATCCACCCATGCATGATGAATAGTGGCGAGCGACATGACGCTCGGCCATGAGCCGGTTCGATTGTCCGCATTCGTCCTACTTTCGGGGCCGTGGGGAGACATATGATTGCGTCATTTACTGCGCAACACGTTCTCCGGCGGTTGCATTCATCCGCATTCCATTTGACGTCCAACAAACTCAGAGAGGCAACCGCATGGCCAAGCAGACATCGAAGAAAGCAACCGGCAAACCCGCAGGCAGTACGGCTGCCGCCCAGTCGAAACAATCCGAATCACGGCATCCCTTTTTGTCGGATATCAAGACGCTGCGCGCGCGGGCGCGTCAACACATCGAGAAAGGCGCCGTGACCGCCGACTACAAGGCCGATCGGAACACGGTCTGCAAGATTCTCAACGAAGCGCTCGCGACCGAAATCGTTTGCGTGCTTCGTTATCGCCGGCACCACTTCATGGCCAAGGGTGTGCTTGCGCAGCCGATCAAGGCCGAGTTTCTGGAACATGCGAATGAAGAACAGGAACACGCCGATGCGATTGCCGAGCGGATCGTGCAGCTCGGTGGCGAGCCGAATTTTTCACCCGAAGGCCTGGCCATGCGCAGCCACGCCGAATATGTCGAAGGCGAGACGCTGATCGACATGATCAAGGAAGACCTCATTGCCGAGCGCATTGCGATCGAGAGCTATACCGAGATCGTTCAATACCTCAGCGACAAGGATCCGACAACTAAGAGAATGATGGAGTGGATACTCGCGAAGGAGGAGGAGCACGCCGATGAGTTGAATGACTTGCTCGAAGGCCTTCCGACCGGCAACACCAAATCGTACAAAGTCCTCGGCGCCTGAAACGAAAGTGAGTGGGACTTCAACGAGTCTCGGAATCGGAATCGGTTTGGAATCCGTCTCGGGAAAGCGAGCCGATCACACGGTCGAACTCGCCGCGCTTGCCTCGCTCGAGCGCGGCGTCTTGCAGGGAAACGACGCGCGGATCACGGCTCCCCCTACGGGGCCGCGCGAGATTTCAAGTCGTCCGCGATACGCGAGCACGCGCTCTCGGATACCCAGAAGGCCGTGAGTGCCCGGCTTGCTCCGCGCCTCGTCGGAAAGCCCGATACCGTTGTCCGAAATTTCCAGATCGATCAAGTCGTCGACGCGCCTCGCATGGGCGTAGACCGCGGTGGCGCCGGAATGTCCGGCGACATTGTCGAGCGCTTCCTGAAAGACCCGAAAGATCGAAATCGGACAACCGTCTTCCTCGACTTCCAAGTCGCCGCTGTAATCGAACGTTGCTGCGATTCCGGTGCGGCCCGACCACTCGTCGATGTATTGCTCGAGCGCCGCGCCTAGGCCGAGGTTGTCGAGAATGCTGGGACGCAGTTCGCTGATCAGGCGCCGCTTCATGTTGATCGCCTGATTGAGCAGGCCGAGGGTGCGATCGAGCTTTTCAGCCAGCTCCGGGTTGGTCACCGAAATCTTGTCGCGCATGCGCGAGACGTCCATGTTGATGGCCGTCAGGTAGCTGCCCAATTCGTCATGCAAGTCTCGCGCGATCCTTTTCTTCTCGTCCTCGCGTAGATTGAGCAGATGGCGCGAAAGATCGGATAGCTCGGCCGTGCGCCTGGCAACGCGCTGTTCGAGGTCGACGTTGCTCGACTGGACGTCCGCCAGCGCGATGTCGCGCTCGCGCAAGTATCGCCGCGTGAAAAGAAAGAACGCCGTCAACGCCAGGGCGACAAGAGCGCTCGCGATCAGCGTTTCGGTGCGCACGCGCAAGGCAACCCTGGCCTCCGTCGCCCGTCGCCCGTCGAGCAGTCTCGATTCTTCCGCGAGCATGGACCGGATCACGGCGCGCGCGCGTTCCATCGTCTCCAAGCCCTCGTCGGTGCTGATGACGTTGATGGCGCTCGCCTGGCCGTCCGAGCGATAGGCTGCAAGCGTTCGATCCATCTGCAGGAACCTCTGCGCGACCAGGGATCGCAACGTGGCCAGCGCGTCGCGTTGTGGGGCCGTATCCGACACCAACCCGCCCACCTCGCCCAGGCGCGGGCCGATCAGTTGGCGCATCTCTTGATAAGGTCCGAGATAGCCGTCCTTGCCCGTGATCACGTAGCCGCGCTGCGAGGACTCGGCGATATAAAATACGTTGCCGGTCTGGCGAATTTTTTCCATGGCCTCGATGGTGCGGGCCACGGCCCTGCCGCTGTCCTCGAGTTCGTGCGTGATGCGGAAGTCGACGACCGCGCTGACCAGCAGCAGCGCGAGAGCGACAACATACGCAATCATCAGGGCCGCAGGCGCTGCCCGAGTCCTCGGCGCGCGGGGTTGAACCCCATCGCTGGATTCCATTGCTGGCGCGAGTGTCGTCAACGCGTTGCGTCTCGCGCGAGCGAAAGAGCGGTCGATGCACCCATTGCTAGAACGGGATGTCGTCGTCCATATCGTCGAAGCCCGATGTCGCGCGAGCGGGCGCGGACTTGGAAGACGCGCCGGAAGGCGCGCTGCGGCGCGCGTCCGGGGCGGGAGCTTCGGTGTCCATCGGTGCGGACGAATCGCCGCGGCGATCGAGCATGCGCATCACGTCGCCGCGCACTTCGGTGGTGTAGCGGTCGTGCCCGTCCTTGTCTTGCCATTTACGGGTCTGCAGGCGCCCTTCGACGTAAATCTTGGCGCCCTTCTTCAAGTACTGGCCCGTCACTTCGGCGGTGCGCCCGAAGAAGACGACGCGGTGCCATTCGGTCTGCTCTTTCTTGTCGCCACTGGCCTTGTCGGTCCAGTTCTCGCTGGTTGCCAAGGTCAGATTGGCGATCGCATCACCGCTTGGCATGTAGCGAATCTCGGGATCCTTGCCGAGGTTGCCGATCAGAATGACCTTGTTGACCGATGACATGGTGGTCTCCTTGCGAACGAGTGGCGAAGTGTGAAAGCGCGGGGGCGAAGCGTGGACGAAGCGTGGACGAAGCGCGGGCCAAGCGAACCAGCTTCTTGCCGATCATCATTGCGTCCCCATATCGAAACTTCAAGAGACCAATCGGGCTCGGTTATATTAACCGATTGCCTTCTCGAGACGGC
>JBBSEF010000020.1:0-42609 GCA_038240015.1 Burkholderiales bacterium | reverse complement strand
CAACAATCAGGCCGGCTCGACGTTCGACATGCAGGGCAACTTCTTCATCAGTGCCAACGGCGGCACACCGATCTTCAACAATAGCGGTACGTTCGTGAAGTCGGCCGGTGCGGGCATCGGCACGGAGAACGTCACGTTCAACAACAGCGGATTGGTACAGGTGCAGGTGGGTACACTGCAGACCAACAATGGTGTGCAGGGCGTTACCGGTACGATTCAGATCGATACCAACGGCGCGTTCTCTCAACTCGCTGCAAGCACCGTGGGTAACTTGATTCACAACGGCAGCGGCGCGTCCAGCCTGCAGTTGAACAGCAGCAACATCACGGTTTCGTCGGACTACAACAACGCCAACTTCGGTGTAGGCAATGCATTCAACCGTCGCGCCAACGTGACGGGTGCGGGCTTGATCCAAGCCTCGGGCAACGTGGCTCAAGCAGTCACCGGCACGGGCGTCACCAACGGCGCGAGCGCCACGCCGACCTTGACGATCGGCAATGTGCATGTGGGCGCGACGACCGTCAACTACCAGGTCGCCAACACCGGCACGACCGGTCCGTCGCTGCGCGGCGCGCTTCAGACCAACGTCAACGGCGGCAACATCACCGATGCGCGTCTGTCGGGCAGCGGCGTGACGGCGAGCAACTATGGTCCGGTCGCGACGGGCGCAAACAGCGGCAATCTCGCCGTAACCTTCACGGCGTCCAGTGCCGGCCTGCTCGCGCCGCTATCGGGTCAAGCCGTCCACATCGCCAACAACTTCGACAACGTTGCGCAGCAGACACTCGGCATCGTGTTGGGCAGCGGCGCAGCCGCGTACAACCTCGCGGCCGGCAGTGCCACGCCGAGCCCGATCGCGTTTGGCAACGCGCACGTGGGCGACACGCGCACGCAGTTCCTCACGGTCACCAACACCGCGCCGTCAGCCTTCAGCGAGAAGCTCAACGTGAGCTTCGGCGCAAACACCGGCAACGTCACCAACAACGGCGGCACCATCAATCTCCTCGCCGCTCAGACGTCCGACAACAGCGCCCTGTCGGCATCGCTCGATACGAGTGCGGCCGGTGCACGCAGTGGCACGGTGACGTTGAACTATGTGTCCGATGGCGCGGGCACCAGTGGCTTGGGTCAGACCAGTGCCGGCTCGCAGACCATCAACGTCGGCGGCAACGTCTATCGACTCGCGTTGGCCAATGCGATCGCTGGGCTGAACTTCGGCAACGTGCTGGTCGGCTCGAGCCAGACCCGCACCGTGTCGATCAGCAACCTCGCGGCCGTCGATGGTTTCTCCGAATCGCTCAATGCGGCCTTCGGCACGAAGGGTGGAACCGATCCGGGTAAGTTCTCAACTGCCGGCACCCTGACCGGGCTTGCCGCCGGAATGAATAACAACACGAACTTGATGGTGACGTTCAACACTAGCGCGGCCGGCACGTTCTCTGCCAACGTGCAGATTCTGCTCGACTCCAACGGCGCAGGCACCAGCAACCTGGGCATTACCGCGCTGCCCACGCAGGTGATCAACCTGGACGGCATCGTCACCGGCAACGTCGGCAACCTCGCGCAAGCCGGACCGGCGACGCCCAACCCGGTCAACTTCGGCAATGTGCGCCTCGGCTCGGCGCAGAACCAGACGCTGTCGATCACCAACACCGCGCAAGCGCCGGCCGAAGGTCTGAACGCTTCGATTGCCACCAATAGCCCCGGCGTGGTGACCGCGAGCGGCTCCTTCCCCAGCCTTGCACCGCAAGCGACCAACAACTCGAGCCTGGTGGTGGGGCTCAACACCGGCACGGCCGGGCATCGCGCCGGCACCGCAGCCATCACGTTGCAGTCGGATGGCTCGTTCAACAACAACACCCCGACCAATCTGCCGACGCAGACGGTCAATGTACAAGGGGATGTCTATCGGCTCGCCAACCCGGTCGTCAACACGCCGACGGTCACGGTGGCCGCGCGCGTGGGCGGAGCCTCACCGAACACCGCGATCGGCATCACCAACAGTTCGCCCGACCTCTTCACCGAAGGTCTGAACGTAACGCGCGGCGCCACCTCGGCAGGCTTCACGTCGGCCGGCAGCATCACCAACCTCGTCGCGCAAGGCGCGTCGAACGCGATCACGGTGTCGTTGAGCACTGCCACCGCGGGGACGTTCGCGGGTTCGCAAGCGCTCAACTTCGTCTCGACCGGCGCGGGCACCACCAACGCGCCCGATGTTTCGGTGGGCAATGGCAGCGTGACGCTCAACGGCAAGGTCTATGCGCCCGCAACCGCACAGCTCAACACGCCGTCGGTCAACTTCGGCATCGTGCACGTGGGCGACGCCGTCGCGCAGCAGAACGTCTCGGTCACCAACTCGGCGCCGGTCACGGCCTTGAACGATGTGCTGCTTGCGCAGTTCAACAGCGCATCGTCGCCATTCACCGGCAGCGGCAATCTGGGCGCCGGACTGGCCGCGCAACAGACCAGCGCGAATGCATTGAAGGTCGGCATCAACACCGGCACGGCCGGCGTGTATAGCGGCACGGCGAGCTTCAGCGCGGCCAGTCACGACGCCGATCTGTCGGACGCGGCATTGGCCAACCTGGTGGTCAGTCTTTCCGGTCAGGTCAACAACTTTGCAAGCGACGCGTTCTTCTTCAACGGCGGCGCAGGCAACTTCACACAATCTGGCTCGATCTTCACACTGGACTACGGCACCGTCACGCAGAACTCGGGTACGCGCACCACCACGCTACTGGCCGGCAACAACGCGGTCGGGCCGGCCGACCTGCTCGACGGGACCTTCCAGTTGGTCGATGTCAACGACTTCAACGAAAGCGGCTTCAGCAATTTCCTGAACTTCGCTGCCGGCCAGAACACCGGGCCGCTGATGCTCTCGTTCAGCTCGATGACCGTGGGCAGCTTCATGGACACCATCATCCTGCATGGCGTGGGCCACAACGCCAGCGGCTTCTCGGCGGCGATCGGCGATATCCAGTTGAACATCCGCGGCGTGGTTCAGCAGGCCAGCAGCAATGTTCCCGAGCCCGACTCGCTGCTGCTGCTCGGCCTGGGCGTGCCGCTGTTGTTCGTGCGCCGCAGAGCGCGCAGGCACGTCGCGCATTGAAGGCTGTCGTCCCTGCGCAAGCAGGGACCCAGTGGCGTTAACCGCAAGACGCTGGGTTCCCGCGTTCGCGGGAATGACGACAGCACCTCTACTCGCTCTGTTGCGCTACGCGAATCATCGCTGCCGCCTTCTCCGCGATCATGATCGTCGGAGAACAGGTATTGCCCGAAGTGATCGTCGGCATGATCGCCGAGTCCACCACGCGCAGTCGATCGATGCCGTGCACGCGCAGCTCCGCATCGACCACCGCATTCGTATCGCTCGCCGGCCCCATCTTGCACGTGCCTACCGGATGAAAGATGGTCGTGCCGATGTTGCCTGCGGCGGCGGCGAGCTCGTCATCGCTTTCGAACTCGACGCCAGGCAGAAACTCTTCCGGCGCATAGCGGCTCATCGCGGCTTGCGACACGATGCGTCGCGTGACGCGGATCGACTCGGCCGCGACCTTGCGATCTTGATCGGTGGTCAGATAGTTAGGCGCGATCTTCGGCGCGGCCGACGGATCGGACGAGACCACGCGCACGCTGCCGCGCGACGTCGGCCGCAGATTGCACACCGATGCGGTGAACGCCGGGAAGCGATGCAGCGGCGAGCCGAACTTGTCGAGCGACAGCGGCTGCACGTGGTACTGCAAGTTGGGCGTGGCCTCGTTCTCGCGGCTTTTCGCGAATGCGCCGAGCTGGCTCGGCGCCATCGCCATCGGTCCGCTTTGCGTCAGCAGATATTGCATCGCCATCCAAGCCTTGCCATGCCACGCGTTGGCGATGGTGTTGAGCGTGCGCGCGCGCGTGAGTTTGTAGGCCATGCGCAATTGGAGATGGTCTTGCAGATTTTCGCCGACGCCCGCAAGCGCATGACGCACTTCGATGCCCGCACTGCGCACGACCTCGGGCGCGCCGATGCCCGCGCGCTGCAGGATGGCCGGTGAGCCGATCGATCCCGCGCACAGGATCGTCTCCGCGCGCGCGACGACGCGATGCCCGACGCCGCGCTGGGTGAAGCCCAGACCGACGCAGGTTCGTCCCTCGAAATGAAGCTGCACGCGATCGGCTTCGGTGACGAGCTCCAGGTTGTCGCGTTCTTTCTTGCCGTTGATGATGGGATGCAGGAACGCCTTCGATGTATTCCACCGTATGCCGCGCTTCTGATTGACTTCGAAGTAGCCGCAGCCGAAGTTGTCGCCGCGATTGAAATCGTCGGTGCGCGGAATGCCGGCCTGTTCGGCGGCGTCGCGAAATGCATCGAGGATGTCCCAATGCAGGCGCTGCTTCTCGACGCGCCATTCGCCCGTGTGGCCGTGAAAGCGTGCGCGCTCTTCGCGTGATGCATCGTTCTCATCGGCGAGTCGCGAGGCTTTCTTGTCGAGGGACCAATGGCTTTCGCTCTTGATGAACAGCGGTAGTACGTCGTTCCAACTCCATCCAACATTGCCAGCCGCGGCCCAACCATCGTAGTCGCGCTCTTGTCCGCGCATGTAGATCATGCCGTTGATCGACGACGATCCACCAAGCACCTTGCCGCGCGGATAGATCAGGCTGCGTCCGTTCAGGCCCGCTTCTGCCTCGGTGCGATAGCGCCAGTCGGTGCGCGGATTGTCGATGCAATACAAATAGCCGACGGGGATATGAATCCAACCGTAGTCGTCCATGCCGCCGGCTTCGACCAGCAGTACCGACACTTTCGGATCGGCCGACAAACGTTTTGCGAGCACGCAACCAGCGGTGCCCGCGCCGACGATGATGTAGTCGAACTCGGCGCTCATGAGGTGATGGTCGAGTCTGCGGTCGCAGTCAGCACCGCCGCATGAAACGCGATGTGATCGGCAACGAAACTCGCGATGAAGTAGTAGCCGTGGTCGTAGCCGGCGTGCCTGCGCAAGGTCAGCGGTTGATCGGCTTCGCGGCACGCGGCTTCGAACATTTCGGGATGCAATTGCTCTTCGAGAAATTGATCGGCGAGACCTTGATCGATCAGGATGCCTTGCGGAAAGGGACGATGCGCGCGACGCATCAGCGCACTTGCGTCGTGATCGTTCCATGCGACGTCGGCATCATCGTCGCCATCATTCGGGCCGAGGTAGCCCGTGAATGCCTTGCGGCCCCACGGACATTGCGTAGGCGATGCGATCGGTGCGAAGGCGGAAACCGAACGAAACATTCCCGGATGTCGAAGCGCGAGCGTCAATGCGCCGTGCCCGCCCATCGAATGTCCGAAGATCGAGATGCGCTTGCGATCGACTGCGAATGCATCGACCAGCGTGTCGATCAACTCGCCGGTGACGTAGCTCTCCATGCGAAAACGTTGCGACCACGGCTCACGCGTCGCATCCAGATAGAAGCCCGCGCCTTCGCCGAAGTCCCAATCGTCTGTCGCACCGGCAATGCCGGTGTCGCGCGGACTGGTGTCGGGCGTGATCAGCATCACGCGATGCTCGGCGGCGAAGCGTTGCGCGCCGGCTTTGATCGCGAAGGTTTCTTCATTGCAGGTCAGGCCGGCGAGATAGATCAGCGCGGGCGCACGATCATCGCAGCCGACAGGGCGGAAGACGCCGAACTTCATCGGCGCGGCGATCGTGCTCGATGGATGGCGATGAAAACTTTGCGTGCCGCCGAACGCTGCGTGGCTGCTGAGAGATTCGATCATCGAAATGAGCCTGATGAATACCGGAGAACTATGAAGCCGCAATGGACTCGGTCAAGGCATGAGCGGAACCCTTCGCCGCTGTATCGCGCTGACGCTTCACTCGCCAGGCAATCAGTGCGAGCCCGAGAAGCGAGAGGGTAGCGACAGGCAGGCCGACGACCCACGCTTCCCGAGATCGCGCCTTTCCACGCAAGCGGTCCTGCACGAATCGCTCGCCGCGCACCATCTCGTTGAAACTCTGTTGATACGACGCGATGCGCCTGATTTCCTCATCGGGCCATGGCGCGCCTTCGAAACGCGCGGCTTTCTCTTTGGCGTTGAGCCGATCGACTTCGCCTTGAAAGCGTAACGCATCGCGCGCGGCGCCATCGAAAGTCTCGCGATCGTTGCGGCCGAGAAAAATTTCCGGTCCCAGTCCGCTCGCGCTTTCGAAGCTTGCAGCGAGCGGCTGATCGGCGGTCGGATTGACGAGCAGCCACACACTGGATGCAAGAGCGGCAACCAGCGCCAGCGAAACGACGGCGAGCGCGGCGAAAACCAGATTCGAATGGCGCTGCGGCGGTTCGACCAGGAGCAGCGCCTTCGCAAGGGCGGCGAGTACGAGAAGGATTCCGAATGCGACCACCATCGTTGCGCCGGTCGGCAAATCGAGTCGGTACGAACCCGCGAGACCCGCCGCGCTTGCCGCAATGCCGACAGCCCACGCCAGCACCAGAACTACCGGCATCCTTTGCGAAAAGATCGAGCCCACGACGGCGGGCACGATCAGGAAACTGAAGACCAGAAGCACTCCCGCCGTGGTCACCGAACTCGCAACCACGACGCCGAATGAAAGAAAAAACAAGAAGTCCCAGAGCGACACCGCCAGTGCGCCGTGTCGTGCGGGCTGCGCCGCGTTCGAGACCGCGAGCATCGGCCCGCGGGCGAACCAATGAAAAATGCCGATCGCCGCGTACAGCAGGAAAAGCTTCGCCACTTCAGCAGGCGATATCGTCAGGATGCTGCCCAGCAGAATTCTCTTGACGTGCTCGGCGCCCTGCGGTGCGCGGTCGACGACCAGAATGGTTGCAGCCGTGGCGACGACATAGAGGATGCCGACGAACGCTTCTCGACTGACGAAGCGCGAGACGCCGCGCGTCATCGTCAACAGAACCGCGCCGAGGGTCGTGAACAGCAGCGCATAGGCAAACCCCGCCGGACTCGATGGCCCATGGCCATTCGCGTACGCGACGGTGGCGCCGAGTGCCGAGAGCTGTGCGAGCGCCAGGTCGGCGAAGACGACGTTCCGGCGCAGCACGTGGACACCGAGGTAGGCATGAATCAGAACGAAGGCCACCGACGCCGCGAAAGGAAGCCAGAGCAAGGCGAGCACATCGCTCATCTGGTGTTGCGCTGCGTGTCGTGACCGGTCGAATGCATGCGCGGGTCCGCACCGGCCTGCCGCGCCGAGGCGGCGAGTGCTTTGGTCAGCGCCGCGACGTCGTGTTCGAACAAGGCAAAATAATCGTTCGTTCCGGGGACGCTGCCGACCGAGATGGCCAGCAAGACCATCGGGACATCGAGCTTGCGCGCGACCAGTAGAGAGGCATCCTGCGGCTCATGAAGTTCGTGCACGATCGCGCGCACCTCGGCTTTGCGTCCTGCAGCAACCAGATGCGCAAGATGCACGGGGCTGGGTGCGACGCCGGGTCTGGGCTCGATGAAATCGATCACGTCGAGTCGAAAGCGTCGAGCGAAGTACGGCCATGAATTGTGATAGGCGATCAGCTTCACGCCGGCATAGGGCGCCAGACTCGCGCTCCACCGTTGACGACGCGCTTCGAGATCGGCGAGAAAGCGGGCGCGATTGGCGATGACGCGATCGCGTTCCCCAGGTGCTGCGCGGATCAGAATTTCTGCGATGCCTGCGGTCATGATCGCGGCGTTGTCGGGGTCGAGCCAGTAATGCGGATTGGCTACGCCATGCGCATGGCCGCCTTCGGCAACGACGTTTTGCCCGCGTATTTCAAGAAGCGGAATGCCGGCCGACGCATCCAGATAGCCATCGCCTGCGCGCATCAAGCGCTTCTCGCCGATGCGGTTGATGATCGCCTCCAACCAATAGTCGTAGCCCAGCCCGACACGCACCAGCACGTCGGCGCGCCGTATCCTTTCGATATCTCCGACTCGCGGTTCGAACGCTTCCGGATCGGATCCGGGCTGCACGATAGCTTCCACCGTCACGAGGTCGCGACCGACCGCGCTCACCAGCGCAGCGAGGTCCGTGGTGGTGGTGATCACCCGCACGGCCGCGGCCGCCGGGGCGACAGCCACCGCACCCCACACCGCCGCCGCGATCAACAGACTCTGCAACCCCATCGATCAGCGCGCGACCCAGGTGCTCTTGGGTACCAGGCAGTGCACGGCCTTCTGTGATCCCGTCGGCGCCGCAACCCGGCAATCCATGACCATGCTTGCGAGACCGTATGCATCGAGGCGGCTCAATTTTTTCTGTTCTTCCAGCACGCCGATCATGGCCCAGGAGGCATCGTCCATCGCCTTGTTCAGATCCGCGTCCTTGCCGACCGTCACGAGATAGCTCTTGTCTTCCCGTTCCGGCAACGCCTCGATCTTGCGCCGCTCCTTTGAATTCTTCGCGCTCAGGCAATGAAGTCCCTTGTTGACGTCGACGACCTGCGTCACGCGGCAATCCCACGACCCCATCATCATTTTTTCAGCCTCGGCCTTGTCGACTTTTCGCTGCTCCATCAGCAGCGTCATGGTTTCTTCCTTGAGGATGTCGAGCGCCTTGTTGAGGTCGCGATCGATGCCGAGCGTGATCCATGCATCCTTCGTCTCGATGCGCGGCCACTCGAGCTTCATGTTCTTGATGACGTCGACGGTGACGTTCATCTCCTTGTACGCGGTCTCGAGCGCCGTCAGGTTGATCTCTCCATTGCCTTGCGCCGCATGCGAATCGCCGGTCCACAGCAACGCACCCTTGACGAAAACCGGGACGTACAACGCCGTGCCCTCAACGAGATCGCGAACGTCGATGTTGCCGGCATAGCGTCCCGGCGGCACCGAACTGTATTGGCCGGGCTCGGCTCGAGCCACACCGAGCGTACCCGGGAAGGGGGCCAACGGGATCTCGATCCCCGGAGCGAATTCGGCCACCTTGCGCTCGAGATCGAGATAGAAGTACTTGACCTGTCCGTCGGGAAACTTGCTCGGGAACTGGCCGAACATGCCCGGGACATTGAAGTTGGTTCCGTACGCGCGAGGCACGATCTTGTTGATTCGTACCCTGAGCACGTCACCCGGCTCGGCGCCTTCGATGTACACCGGCCCCGTCAACGTGTGCGGCCCGCGGCCCGGATGGTCGGTTCGCAGTTTCTTGATCTGCTCGATGGTCATGCCGGGAACGACCTGATTGTGTGAATGCATCATCGTCTCGAAGACGACGGTGTCGCCCGAGTTGACATTCAATACCGGCGGCTGCGCATTGTTGAACCATCCCCACTGCGTTGTTTCCATCGTCGCCGGAAGCAGATGGACCTTGCCCGAATATTTCTTCGCGGGGACGATCCGAAGTTTTTCCTGCTCGGGAGTCGGCGGAGGGGCGAAGGGAAGGATTGCCGGAGGGGTCGGCGCTGTTGGAGCGGTCACAGCAGCCGGGGCAGGCGGTTGCGCCGGTTGCGCCCAGGCGAATGAGCATGCGAACGCGAGCATTGAAGTCGCGAGGGTAACGCCGCCGACACGAAGCGTCAGCGCATGAAATGGAGCGAGCATGAAATCCTCCTGTGATCAGTACGAACAGCGGGATGTCGGCATGATTGCACGAGGCGCTCGAAGGTCCTTACGATTCACGCGCAGTCAATACACCACCACCGACCGGATCGACTCGCCGCGCTTCATCAACTCGAACCCTACGTTGATGTCCTCGAGTTTGAGCGTGTGCGTGATCAGGTCGTCGATATTGATCCGTCCCTCCATGTACCAATCGACAATCTTCGGCACGTCGGTGCGGCCGCGTGCGCCGCCGAAAGCCGAGCCTTCCCACTTGCGACCGGTGACGAGCTGGAACGGCCGCGTACTGATCTCCGCGCCGCCCTCGGCCACGCCGATGATGATGCTGCGTCCCCACCCCTTGTGGCAGCACTCCAGCGCCTGACGCATCACCTTGGTGTTTCCGATGCATTCGAAACTGTAGTCGGCGCCGCCATCGGTCAGCTGCACGATCGCATCGACGACGTTCTCTGTCTTCGAAGGGTCGATGAAGTCGGTCATGCCGAATTTGCGCGCCATGGCTTCGCGCGTCGGATTCAGATCGACGCCGATGATGCGGCCCGCGCCCACCATCTTCGCGCCCTGGATTACGTTCAATCCGATACCGCCCAGGCCGAACACGACGACATTCGCGCCCGCCTCGACCTTGGCCGTGAACAGCACCGCACCGACGCCGGTCGTCACGCCGCAGCCGATATAGCAGACCTTGTCGAACGGCGCGTCCTGACGAATTTTCGCGAGCGCGATCTCGGGCACGACGATGTGATTCGCAAACGTCGATGTACCCATGTAGTGATAGAGCGGCTTGCCGGCTATCGAGAAGCGGCTGGTGCCGTCGGGCATCAGTCCAATGCCCTGAGTCGAGCGAATCGCCTGGCAAAGATTGGTCTTCCTCGACAGGCAGAACTTGCATTGGCGGCATTCGGGCGTGTAGAGCGGAATGACGTGATCGCCATTTTTCAGCGACGTCACGCCTGGCCCGGCATCGAGCACGACGCCTGCGCCTTCATGCCCGAGGATGGAGGGGAAGATGCCTTCGGGGTCGGCGCCCGACAGCGTGTACCAGTCGGTGTGACAGATGCCGGTGGCCCTGACCTCGACCAGCACTTCGCCGGCCTTCGGTCCTTCGAGTTCGACTTCTTCGATGGTGAGTGGGGCGCCGGATTTCCATGCGATGGCTGCTTTGGTTTTCACGGGACTCCTCGACAGGTTTCTTATTGTTCCAGGTCAGCCCATCGTGCGACGGGTATCAGTTGATCCACGTGCGCGAAATGGGCGTCGAAGGTGAATAGCGCGGTACCCGCGACGAGCGCGCAGGCGGCAATCCAGATGTCGTTGGTCGGTATCGGCGTGCCTCGCTTTCGCAATTGCATGAACACGCTGCCGTACACGAAGCTGGTCCGCTCGTCGATGGATCGCACGTCGACGCGGGAAGACGCGAGAAAGCGCGTCAGGTCGCGCTCATTGATCGTCGTGCGCGAACCGATGGCGAAGCCCGCACGAAGTTCTCCGAGCACGACAGTCGGCACGACGATGTGGTCGACCATCGCCAACAATTCAACTGCGTCAGGGAGGCCCGTGCGAAACGCCGTGTACGCGTTAGTGTCGAGCGCGACGGCGGTCATCGCCAGAGTTCTTCGTCGATTTCCGAAAGGGACCGGACATGCTTGAAAAATTCGCGCTCTTCCTTGACCGACCACGTACCCGCAAGGGCATCGAGATCGTGGTAACGGCCAGAGGCGCCTTGAGCTCGACGGGAGCGCAAGCCGGTGCGAATGAATTCCTGCATCAGCGTGTTGACGCTCAAGCCCAGCGCCTTTGCTTCACGCTTCAAACGCTCGTGGGTCTGTTCGTCGAGATTACGGACAATGATCGTGCTCACGTCGCGCCTCACTTGATCCGGATCGGTGATGCTATCATGCTAGCACGGCGCCTGAAATTCGATTGCGCTTACTTGTTCACCGGCATCATGAACTCCGGCCCCTTGCTCGCGGCCGCATCCGGCCATCTCTGCATCACGCTCTTGTAGCGCGTGTAGAAGCGCACGCCTTCCTCGCCGTAGGCGTGGTGGTCGCCGAACATCGAACGCTTCCATCCGCCGAACGAATGAAAGGCCATCGGCACCGGGATCGGCACGTTGATGCCGACCATACCGACGTGGATGCGTCGCGCGAACTCGCGCGCGGTCGCGCCGTCGGCGGTGTAGCAGGCGACGCCGTTGGCGAATTCGTGCGCGTTGATGAGATCGATCGCTGCGGCGAAGTTGTCGACGCGAACGATGCCGAGCACCGGGCCGAAGATCTCTTCCTTGTAGATCTTCATCTCGGGCGTGACGTGATCGAACAGCGTTGCGCCCAAATAGAAGCCGTCTTCGCGACCTTCCACCCGATGCCTGCGGCCGTCGGCTTCGAGCGACGCGCCGCTTGCGATGCCGTGCTCGATGTAGTCGAGGATTTTTTGACGATGGGTTTCGGTGACGACCGGCCCCATGTCGGCATCGTCCTCCATGCCGTCCTTGATCTTGAGCCTGGGAATGCGGTCCTTCAACTTCGCGACGAGATCGTCGGCGATGTGACCGACCGCGACGCCGATCGAGATCGCCATGCAGCGTTCTCCGGCAGAGCCGTAGGCCGCGCCGATCAATGCATCGGCCGCATGATCGAGGTCGGCATCGGGCATCACCACCAGATGATTCTTCGCGCCGCCGAGAGCCTGCACGCGTTTGCCGCGCTTGCCGGCTTCGCAATGAATATATTCGGCGATCGGCGTCGAGCCGACGAAGCTCACCGCGGCGACGTCGGGATGCACGAGCAAGGCATCGACGGCTTCCTTGTCGCCGTTCACGACATTGAATGCGCCATCGGGCAGGCCCGCCTCCTTCAGCAGTTCCGCGAGCAGCAGGGCGGTCGAGGGATCGCGCTCGGACGGCTTGAGCACGAAGGTATTGCCGCACACCAGCGCGAGCGGAAACATCCACATCGGAACCATTGCCGGAAAGTTGAAAGGCGTGATGCCCGCGCAAACGCCGACCGGCTGGCGCAGAGAAAAGTTGTCGATGCCGCCGCCGATGTTGTCGGAGAACTGGGTCTTCAACAATTGCGGAGCGCCGCACGCGAACTCGACGACTTCGACGCCGCGCATCACTTCGCCCCTGGCGTCCGAAAAGACCTTGCCGTGCTCGCGCGTGATCAGGCGCGCGAGCTCGTCGTGGTGACGCGTCAGCAATTCCTTGAAGCGGAACATCACGCGCGCGCGATTCAGAGACGAGGTCTCGCTCCACTGGGGAAATGCGCGCAGGGCCGCCGCGACTGCCGAATCCACCACCCGTGCATCGGCAAGCAACACTTCAGACGTGATCGCGCCGGTCGCGGGATTGAAGACCGGGGCGCGCCGAGCTTGCGACGAAGGCTCGACCAATCGACCGTCGATGAAATGACCGATGAGCTTGACGGCCGCGTGCGCGACGTTCATGAGATTCTCCTTACTATCGCTGCAATCAGCGCACATGCGGTGTGCACGTGCAATGCTTCGATCGCAAGGATAACCGCAAGGCGATGGCGGAAATGAAAACGCGCCGCAGAGGCGGCGCGTTTGCAAGTGCGAAGCGGTCAGCCGTTGCGGTACATCGAAGGAAATTTCGCCTTCAACGCTTCGATCTTCGGCATGTCGTTGATCACGATGTAAGGCTGCATGGGATGCAACGCCAGATAGTTCTGGTGATACGTCTCAGCCGGATAGAACGCCACCAGCGGCGCGACCTGCGTGACGATAGGACCTGAGTAGATCTTCGCCTGCTGCAGTTGATCGATGTAGGCCTGCACGATGCGCTTCTGCTCATCGCCCTTGTAGAAGATCGCCGAGCGATATTGCGTACCGTGATCAGGCCCTTGCCGATTGAGTTCCGTCGGGTTGTGGGCCACCGAGAAGAAGACCTTGAGCAACTGGCCGACCGTGATCTGCGACGGGTCGTAGACGATGCTGACCGACTCGGCATGGCCGGTTCGGCCGGAACTGGTTGTCTCGTAATTGGCCGTCGACGCGTCGCCGCCCGAGTAACCCGAAGTGGCCGATATCACGCCCTTGACGTGCTTGAAGACTCCCTCGACGCCCCAGAAGCAGCCGCCGGCGACGACCAGCGTTTGATTACCTTTCGCCTGCGACAGCGGCGCATCGACTGCCGGGTTGGGCAGGTCATAGGTGCGATCGGCGGCGCCGGCGAGGCCGCAGGCAGCCAAGGTGGCGAGCGCGCCGGTTGCGGTCACTCGAGCAATTCGCTGCATCAAGGAACTGGTTTTCATGGTGGGTCTCGTGGTTGGTGGGGATCAGAAGCGGGATTAGAAGCTGGATCAGGCGCGCTTGACGAACTTCATCGCGGCCGAGTTCATGCAATAACGCAAGCCGGTGGGCTTGGGACCGTCGTCGAACACGTGGCCGAGGTGCCCGTCGCAACGCTTGCACGAGATGGCGGTGCGCGCCATCAGAAAGCTGCGGTCGGTGGTCTTCACGATGTTCTCTTCGGCGATCGGCTGCCAGAAGCTAGGCCAGCCCGTGTTCGATTCGTACTTGGTTTCGGAATCGTAGAGCGCGGTGTCGCAGGCCACGCAGCGATACAGTCCCTTGTCATGCAGGTTCCATGTACTGCCCGTATAGGGCCGCTCGGTGCCGTCGTGACGCGAGACGGTGTACTCGATCGGCGTTAACTGCTTTTTCCATTCGGCATCGGTCTTGACGACCTTCGCGACCGCGACAGGGGGCTGCTTCACGCCCGCGCTGGTGAAGGGAATGATGGTGACCACCCCCGCCGCAGTCGTTGGCGCCGCAGCGGCGGGCTTGCGCGTACTCCACCACATGAGACCTCCAATTGCAGCGCCCGACGCGACGAGGAATGCCCGTCGCCGCGCGATGTGAGCAGTAGGGTTTGTCGCTGCTTGCGTACTGGCCATGCTGTTGCTCCGGGAGATTGATCGTGCAGATAATACGTCTCGCGCACGTCGGCGGTTTCGACGCCTTGTGATGCTGAAACACCGGCGTGAATGCGCGCACAGGGATTGGTCGAGTCCGACGACCATTCATTACAGGCGATGCTGGGATATGAAGTTCGCGCGACGCCATTCAATTGAACCGAACGGCGTCTGATGTTCGATCCCAAGCCGGCCGATTCGACCTGCCAAGCTCGCGAAGATTCCCGGCGAAACAGGCCTGCGCGTCAGCGCCCGCGATTGAACTCGCCGCCGTCGCCACAACCGAAGACAACGGGTTGGTGGTTGGCAGGTTGCTTTCTTCGACGGCGAATCGTCTCGCGATATGTTGAACTGGCGAAAACGTGAGGCGGCCCAAAAAAGTAGCTCGGTCTTTGGGCACGCGTAAGCGGCCAATCCAACGTGCCTTGAAACGAGACGACTGCGCCTCATCTGCAGAGCGTCCCTTCGATCGATCACACCATGCGTCTCGACAAACTCACCACCAAGTTTCAGGAAGCGCTGGCCGATGCGCAAAGCATTGCGGTCGGACGCGACCAACAATTCATCGAACCGGTTCACGTGCTGCAGGCATTGATCGCGCAGCAGGACGGGTCTGCGCGATCGCTGCTTCAACACGCTGGCGTCAACGTGCAGAAGCTCGCGACTTCGCTCGACCAGGCGATCGCGCGCTTGCCGCAGGTCCAGGGCACGGGCGGACAGGTGCAGATCGGCCGAGACCTCGCCGGTCTCTTGAACATCGCCGACAAGGAAGCGCAAAAGCGCGGCGACGAATACATCGCGAGCGAAATGTTCCTGCTCGCGGTCGCCGACGACAAGGGTGAAGCGGGTCGAGCCGCGAAGGAAGCGGGTCTCACGAAAAAGGCGGCGACGGCTGCGATCGACGCGGTGCGCGGCGGCGCGTCCGTCGACAGCGCAGATGCCGAGTCGCAGCGCGAAGCGCTGAAGAAATACACGATCGATCTGACCGAGCGCGCGCGTCAGGGCAAGCTCGATCCCGTCATCGGTCGCGACGACGAGATTCGCCGCGCGATACAAATCCTTCAACGCCGCACCAAGAACAATCCCGTGCTGATCGGCGAACCCGGCGTCGGGAAGACCGCGATCGTCGAAGGACTCGCGCAGCGCATCGTCAACGAAGAAGTGCCCGAGTCGCTCAAGGGCAAGCGTCTGCTGGTACTCGACATCGCGCTGTTGCTCGCGGGTGCGAAGTATCGCGGCGAATTCGAAGAGCGACTGAAGGCGGTGCTGTCCGATATCGCGAAGGATGAAGGCCAGACCCTGATCTTCATCGACGAGCTGCACACCATGGTCGGCGCCGGCAAGGCCGAGGGCGCGATCGATGCGGGCAACATGTTGAAGCCCGCGCTCGCGCGGGGTGAGTTGCATTGCATCGGCGCGACCACGCTGGACGAATATCGCAAGTACATCGAGAAGGACGCGGCGCTCGAGCGTCGTTTCCAGAAGGTGCTGATCGATGAGCCGTCGGTCGAAAGCACGATCGCGATCCTGCGCGGCTTGCAGGAGCGCTATGAGTTGCATCACGGCGTGGACATCACCGACCCCGCAATCGTCGCGGCCGCCGAGTTGAGCCATCGCTACATCACCGACCGCTTTCTTCCTGACAAGGCGATCGACCTGATCGATGAGGCAGCCGCGCGCGTCAAGATGGAAATTGATTCGAAGCCCGAGGTGATGGACCGTCTCGACCGACGTCTGATCCAGTTGAAGATCGAACGCGAAGCGATGAAGAAAGAGAAGGACGAGGCTTCGCAGAAACGGCTCGAGCTGATCGAGCAGGAAATTTGGCGGCTGGGCAAGGAATACTCGGACCTCGAAGAAATCTGGAAGGCCGAGAAGGCTGCGGTGCAGGGCAGCGCGCACATCAAGGAAGAGATCGATCGCGTTCGCGTCGAGATGGCGAAGCTGGAACGCGAAGGAAAACTCGACAAGGTCGCCGAGCTGAAATACGAGAAGCTGCCGCAACTCGAAGCGCAAGCCAAGGCAGCCGAAGCTGCGGGCGCCGACAAGAAGCCGAATCAACTGTTGCGTACGCAAGTCGGCGCCGAAGAAATCGCGGAAGTCGTCTCGCGCGCGACCGGCATTCCGGTCAGCAAGATGATGCAGGGCGAACGCGACAAGCTGCTCTTCATGGAAGACGCCTTGCACAAGCGCGTGGTCGGACAGGACGAAGCCGTGCGGCTCGTGTCGGACGCGATCCGCCGTTCCCGCGCCGGCCTCTCGGACCCCGGCCGCCCGTACGGATCTTTCCTTTTCCTCGGTCCGACCGGGGTGGGCAAGACCGAACTGTGCAAGGCGCTTGCGAACTTCCTCTTCGACTCGGACGATCACCTGATCCGCATCGACATGAGCGAGTTCATGGAGAAGCACAGCGTCGCGCGCTTGATCGGCGCGCCGCCGGGATACGTGGGATACGAAGAGGGCGGCTACCTGACCGAACTCGTGCGACGCAAGCCGTACAGCGTGATCCTGTTCGACGAAATCGAGAAGGCGCATCCCGATGTGTTCAACGTGCTCTTGCAAGTGTTGGACGATGGCCGTCTCACCGACGGGCAAGGACGCACGGTCGACTTCAAGAACACCGTGATCGTGATGACGTCCAACATCGGCTCGCAGTTGATCCTCGCGGAAAGTGCTGCACTCACCGGCGATGCCGCGACGGCCGACGCGGTCTACGAGCGCATCAAGGGCCTGGTGTGGCAGGAGGTCAAGCAGGAGTTCAGACCCGAGTTCCTGAATCGCATCGACGAGGTCGTGGTGTTCCATGGACTCGACGCGGCCAACATCGCAGCGATCGCGCGGATTCAACTCGCGATCCTTGAGCGACGGCTCGCGAAGATGGAGATCGCGCTGGTGGTATCCGAGGCTGCGCTGACCAAGCTTGCGACCGCGGGCTTCGATCCTCTGTTCGGCGCGCGGCCCTTGAAGCGCGCGATTCAGAAGCAGCTCGAGAACCCGTTGTCGAAGATGATTCTCGAAGGCAAGTTCGGCGCGAAGGACACTGTGCGCGTGGATTTTGGCGATCGGGGGTTCAGCTTCGACACCGACGAGCGACTCGCGGCATAGGGCGTAACGCGAAGACGTGGCGCCTGAGCTGGTTAGGCTGCGCGATCGTCTTTTTGCGTCTCGCCCGCAACGATCGCCGCAAGCCGTTCCTGTTTCCCCCAATGCCGTTGACGCGTGAGAAACGTCACCCATCCGAGGGCCGCGCCGAGGTGTCGCAGGATCTGAAAGCTGAATGGCTCGACCAGCGCCGCAAGCAACGCGAGGCCGAAGCGCGCTTCGGTATGCGCACCGACCCATCGACGATACAGATACACCGACCACAGATGAAAGCCGAGGTCGATGATGATTTTTCCGACGATCAATGCAGACACGGGAATGAACACGCTTGCACATCCCTGCACGAGTGCGACCAGCAGCACGCCGAGCGCAACCAGACCGAAGATCGGCTGCATCGTATCGATCGCCTTGACCGGCATCATCCACCGCCCGATGTTTCCATAACGGCCGTCGCCGACCATCGCGCGATACCAGTACTGCGTTTGCAGAAAGCCGCCGAACCAGCGACGCCGCTGAAGCAGAAACGCACGCATCGTGCTTGGCGCTTCGGTCTGCGCGCAAGCGTCGCCGATCACGGCCGAGCGCCATTGCAGTCCGTGCAGTGAAGAGTGACGCGCGAGTCGATGGATCAGTTCGTAGTCTTCGACCAGACAGTGCGGATCGAAACCTCCGACGATGAGCAGGGCGTCGCGCCTGAAGCCCGCAAACGCGCCCGAGATCAACAGCAGACTGTCGATGCGCATCCACGCGTAGCGCGACAGGAAATTGCGGATGTATTCGTAGGTCTGGAACCACTCGAACAGGCGGCCCGTCAGCGACGCGCCGCAAACCGGCGTGATCACGCCCGTTGCCGCGACCAATCGCGCATCGTTCGAAAATGCGCGACGCATTGCGCCGACAGCTCCCGATGCGAGGTGCGTGTCGGCGTCGACCGTCATCACGATGTCGGTCTTGCAGCGCATATCGGTTGCGCCGGTCGCGTCGACTGCGGCGGCGGCGAGCGCGGCATTGAGCGCGCGCGCCTTGCCGCCGTGCGGTAGGCGCAGCCAATGCAATGAGGGCATCGTGCCGCTGGTTGCCCAATGCCCGATTGAGGGTTCCTGAAAGCCGAAACTCTCGACCAGCAGCGCACTCGTCTCATCGTTCGAGCCGTCGTCCGCGATCACGATCGTGTCGGGGCTGTCGTCTTGCGTGAGCAGCGACGACAGCGTGCTGGGCAATACCGATGCTTCGTTGTGCGCGGCGATCACGACCGCAAGGCTCGCGCGATTCGCGCTCGTCGCTCTTTCCACGCGAGGTTTCAGGAGGTGCAAGGTCTTCCACCCGACGAAGGCCTGAAGCGCCGTGTCGTAGGCGATGTAGGCGATGCCCGTAGCCCACGCATACACGCCGCCGAGAAAGAAGGCGCCGGCGAACAAAAGCAGCCACACGATGCCGACGGCGGCGTGAATCAGCGCGCTGGCAAGCGGTGTGACGGGTGGATGAAACCGAGGAGAGGCGAGGGCGAGCGCGCGCTCGAGGCGATGGGTCAAGACGAAGATGCAAAATGCGATAGGAGCGATGATCGCATGGTCGCGACCGGTCGATTGCAGACGGCGTCCATCGGCATTTCATTCCGGGTGCTGCGACGAAACTGATTGGCTCCGGCGATCGACCCGTTCGGATCTATTGATACGCTAGTGATGACAACAGAATTTGAACTCACCTTGTGAACATGAGCATCGTCGCATCGAACAGATACACGCGCACCGCGATGGCCTTGCATTGGGCGATCGCGCTTCTGATCATCGCCAACGTCGTGTTGATCTGGATCGTCGACTGGCTTCCCGACGAATGGGAGCGACCGGTGATCGATACCCACAAGTCGATCGGCATCACGGTGCTCGGTCTCGCGGTGATGCGTCTGTTGTGGCGCTACACGCATCGCCCGCCGCCATTGCCCACAACCTATCCGCGATGGGAGCGCGTGGCCGCGCGCGCGGCGCACGCCATGCTCTACGTATTGATCTTTGCGCTGCCGCTGTCGGGATGGCTGCACGACTCGGCCTGGAAGGACGCGGCAACGCATCCGATGACGCTCTTCGGTCTGGCGCCGTGGCCGCGCATAGGCTTCATGATGAATCTCGATGCGGCGACGAAGGAACAGATGCACGATCTTTTCTTCGCGATACACGAGCGCTTCGGCTATGTGCTGTATGCGCTCTTCGTGCTGCATGTGGGTGGCGCGTTGAAGCACCAGTGGCTCGATCGCGAGCCGGAAATCGAGCGCATGATGCCGTGATGCATGCAAGGCAGTAGCGATTGATTCCTGACGTCAAACGAGGGCAAGCCATGAATCGCATCGAAACCGACGTGGCCATCATCGGTGCAGGTACCGCGGGACTGGCCGCTTATCGCGCGGCGAAGACTTCGGGCAAACGGGTGCTGCTGATCGAGAGCACGGTCTATGGCACCACCTGCGCGCGGGTCGGTTGCATGCCGAGCAAACTGCTGATCGCGCCCGCCGAAGCCGCGCACGGCCTGGATCGCTTCGCGGCCTTCGGACTGGCTGTCGACGCGAAGCTCACGGTGGATGGCAAGGCCGTGATGGCTCGAGTCAAACGCGAGCGCGACCGCTTCGTGGATTTTGTGTTGAAGGACGTCTCCAAGATGCCGGATGGCGACAAGCTCTTCGGACGAGGCGCGTTCATCGACGACCGAACGCTGGCCATCGACGACGGCGCCACGATGGTAACCGCGAACGCGATCGTGATCGCGACGGGATCGTTCCCGGCCTATCCACCGACCTGGCAGGCACTGGGCGATCGGCTGATCACGAACGATCAAATCTTCGAGTTCGACGATCTGCCGAAAAGCGTCGCCGTGTTCGGCCCCGGCATCGTCGGCCTCGAGCTCGGGCAGGCACTCCATCGCCTCGGCGTACGCGTCAAGATCTTCGGTCGCGGCGGCGGCGTCGGACCGCTGGCCGATCCGACCCTTCTTGCCGAGGCGCGCAAGCTGTTCGGCGCCGAGCTCTATCTGGACACCAATGCGCATGCGGAGGTTGCTCGCGACGGTGACGAAGTGGTCGTCGCGTACAAGGACATGGACGGCAGCGATCGGGTCGAGCGCTTCGACTATCTGCTCGCTGCGACGGGCCGCACGCCCAACCTGCGCAGTCTCGGTCTCGAGCACACGTCGCTGGAACTGAATGCGCACTCGGTTCCGCTGTTCGATCGCGACACCCTGCAATGCGGCGCGTCGGCTATCTTCATCGCAGGCGATGTCGACAACGAAGTGCCGGTTCTGCACGAGGCGGCCGATGAAGGCCGTATCGCGGGAGACAACGCGGCGCGCTTTCCGAACGTCCGAAAAGGTCTGCGTCGCGCAGGACTCGCGGTGGTGTTCACCGATCCGCAGATCGCCATCGTGGGCGGCGGATATCGCGCGGCACAGCACCTGCCGCACGTGGTCGGCGCGGTGTCTTTCGAAGAGCAGGGTCGCGCACGAGTGATGCTTCGCAATCAGGGGCTGCTGCATCTCTACGCCGAGGTCGGCACCGGACGTTTCCTCGGCGCGGAAATGCTCGGACCCGAAGCCGAGCACATCGGGCACCTGCTCGCGTGGGCGTTGCAGATGCACTGCACGATCGCGCAGATGCTCGAGATGCCGTTCTATCATCCGGTGGTCGAAGAAGGCCTGCGCACGGGCCTTCGCGACACGCAGTCCAAACTCGCGCAGTCGGAGCCCGTGCGATCGGAACCCGATTCTGCGACGCTCGGGCGCCGCGCGGCCTGATCGCGTTCTCGAGGATTGCGGCGGACGGTCGTGCTTCGCGGCCGTTTCATTTTTTGGAGAATCGCGATGACGTCATTCTCGACCTGCGACCTGTGCGACGCGCATGAGGATCGATTGCTCGATGGACGCATTCAGATGGTCGAGCCCGGATATCTCTCTTTCGGTCGCAGAAAGCGCTTTCACGGATCCGCAGCCACGCTCGCGGTCTTCGAAGACAACGCGCTCGTGCGCGCGGCCGTGCAGCAGTCCGGTCATGGCAAGGTTCTCGTCGTGGACGGAAGAGGCAGCCTCGAGGTCGCATTGCTCGGCGGCAACCTGGCGAACTTCGCGGCCGCGAATGGCTGGGCGGGCGTGATCGTTCACGGCGCGGTGCGCGACGTCGATGAATTGAATGAAGCCGAGATTGCGATTCGCGCTCTTGCCTTGCGGCCACGCAGAGCGCGCAAGGAAGGCTTGGGCGAAGTCGACGTGCACGTGCGGTTTTCAGGCGTCACCATAGCCCCCGGTGCGCACATCTACGCCGACGCCGACGGCGTCCTGGTGTCGAGTGAGGCGCTTGAGTTGCATCCCGACTGAACAGCCGAGCGTGCTGCGCAGCACTAAATCATCCCGTATCGTGGAAAACTAGCTCCACAATGCAGAACGAGATCTTGAAGTCATTGTGCAATAAAGTTTAAGTCTTTAGTCTTATATAAGATATAACACTTGTTGCCGAGCGTCAATTTGTTTACCATCGTTCGCATCGCTTTTACCTTTTGCCTTGTCAACGATGGAGCCCAGCATGAGCGCACGCGAACTCGAAACCCAGAAACTTCAAAAGGATTGGGACACCAATCCACGTTGGAACGACATCAAGCGCGGCTACACCGCGGCCGACGTCGTGCGCTTGCGCGGCTCGGTGCCGATCGAGCACACGCTCGCCAGACGCGGCGCGGAGAAACTCTGGAACCTCGTCAACAACGAACCGTTCGTCAACACGCTCGGCGCGCTGACCGGCAACCAGGCGATGCAGCAGGTCAAGGCAGGACTGAAGGCGATCTATCTGTCGGGCTGGCAAGTCGCGGGCGACGCCAACCTCGCCGGCGAGATGTATCCCGATCAGTCGCTCTATCCGGCCAACTCGGTACCGGTGGTGGTTCGGCGCATCAACAATGCGTTCATGCGCGCCGACCAGATCCAATGGTCCGAAGGCAAGAACGACATCGACTATTTCGCGCCCATCGTTGCCGATGCCGAAGCCGGCTTCGGCGGCGTGCTCAACGCCTTCGAGTTGATGAAATCGATGATCGAAGCGGGCGCCGCCGGCGTGCACTTCGAGGACCAGCTCGCGTCGGTCAAGAAGTGCGGCCACATGGGCGGCAAGGTGCTCGTGCCGACGCGCGAAGCGGTCGCGAAGCTGGTCGCCGCCCGGCTCGCTGCCGACGTCATGGGCACGCCGACACTGGTGATCGCGCGCACCGACGCGGAAGCGGCCGATCTCGTGACCAGCGATGTCGACGACAACGACAAGGAGTTCCTCACCGGCGAGCGCACCGTCGAAGGCTTCTACCGCACGCGGGCCGGGCTCGACCAGGCGATCTCACGCGGCCTCGCGTATTCCGAATACGCCGACATGGTGTGGTGCGAAACGGGCAAGCCCGACCTCGCTTACGCAAAGGCGTTCGCCGATGCGATCCACGCGAAGTTTCCAGGCAAGCTGCTCGCGTACAACTGCTCGCCCTCGTTCAACTGGAAGAAGAACCTCGACGACGCGACCATCGCCAAATTCCAGAAGGAGCTCGGCGCGATGGGCTATAAGTTCCAGTTCATCACGCTCGCCGGTTTCCACAGCCTCAACTATTCGATGTTCCATCTCGCGCACGGCTACGCGCGCAATCAGATGAGCGCTTTCGTCGAGTTGCAGGAAGCCGAGTTCGCCGCGGCCGAGCAGGGCTTCACCGCCGTCAAGCATCAGCGCGAAGTCGGCACCGGCTACTTCGATGCGGTCACGCAGACCATCGAGCGCGACTCGTCGACCACTGCGTTGAAGGGCTCGACCGAAGACGAGCAGTTCTTCGGGAGCCATGGCCACGAAGCCGAGGTGAAGAAGGTCGCCTGATCGATAGCTCGTCGTCGTCCCGGCGAAGGCCGGGATCCAATTTCTCGTGCCCACGCGCGACCAGAGGAACATGGACCCCGGCCTTCGCCGGGGCGACGGGCTTCCGTTGCTTGGTCCCCGCGTTCGCGGGAACGCCCTCAAGTCGGCGCGAAGGCCAGCTTCACATAGATCGGCGCATAGGCTTCGCCCTGCGTCACTTCAACGAGCAATTCGCGCGCGAGTTCGAGCAATGCGAGGAAAGTGACAATCGCCACCGGCACGCCGCGACCGGCTTCGAAGAGATCGCTGAACTCGACGAAGCGCGCGTCTTTCAGGCGCCGCAGGATGTGGCTCATGTGTTCGCGCACCGACAACTCTTCGCGCCTGATGTGATGACGGGCGACGAGGCGCGCGCGACGCAGCACGTCGGCCCATGCGTCCTGAAGGTCGGCGACATGCACGGCGGGCCAGACTTTCTCGATCGTCTCGTCTATGGTCGCGGCAGCTGTGATGAAGTCGCGTCCGATGGTCGGCAGCGCATCGACCTGGAGTGCCGCGAGCTTCATGCGCTCGTATTCGACCAGCCGTCTGACAAGTTCGGCGCGCGGGTCTTCGGCTTCGCCGCTGCCGGCGCTCTTTCGCACCGGCAACAGCATGCGCGACTTGATCTCGATCAACATCGCGGCCATCAGCAGATACTCGCCCGCGAGCTCCAGATTGCTCTTGCGTATCTGCTCGATGTAGCCGAGATACTGGCGCGTCACCTCGGCCATCGGAATGTCGAGGACGTTGAAGTTCTGCTTCCTGATCAGGTACAGCAACAGATCGAGCGGCCCTTCGAAGGCTTCGAGAAAGACTTCGAGCGCGTCGGGCGGGATGTACAGATCCTGCGGCATCGCGAACAGCGGCTCGCCGTACAGCCGCGCGAACGCGAGGCCGTCGGTGGTGTCGGGCGTGCTGTCGACCGACGCGGGCGGCGGCAATTTGCTCGAGCGGTCAAAGGGGCGGGGCGCGTGCCCCGGAAGCACCATCACTTGAACTTGGTCTGGTACACGTAGCCGGGCTGCGGCACATTCGATTCGGTGACCCGCTCGACCTCGTCGGAAGTCTGGGGCTTCTTGTCCCACCAGATCGCGCGGCCCTTCGCCTGATCGGCGGCGATGCGCGGATTGTTCGCTTTCAGTTCTTCGATGAAGCGGGTGATCTCGGATACGTACATGGTTTGTCGTGAGGGCGCGAGGCGAGTGATGGAGGCGAGCGCGATTCTAACGTGTCGGCTTCTTCTTCGCGCCCGCATGCTTCGCATCCGGCGAAATGCCGCGGACCGACAAGGCTTCGCGCAGCAGGTACTCGACCTGTGCATTGACGCTGCGCAATTCACCCGCGGCGAGGCGCTCGAGCGCGCTCCACAACAAGGGATCAACGCGAAGCAGGAAGGATTTCTTGTCGGGACTCGCCATCGGGACGGGTTCAGTTGTAGAGCGTGCTCGACGTCGAACAGCGCCTGCGCCGAATCGCGCACGCGCCACACGATCGCGGCTGCGATCTCGATCGGATTGCCGCGATCGGACACGAAGTTGTGCGCACGCAAGCTCACCTTGGTCTTGCGAAAAAACGGATTGACCCAGCGCAGGCCGTTGTGTCGATCGGTGCCGACGTAGAGCCGGTCACCGTGCCTTTAATTTTTTCCTGCGACAGATCCGTACTCATGTTCTTGCCCTCTGAATGAATTCACGTCGACGAGATTTCAAAATGATATCACTTTAATCCCAATCGCCGCAATGTCAAGCCCGGCTTATGATCGGGCGCTTCAACGCATCAAACGAGGGAGACGACGATGAATGTCTTGATTTCACTCGCGACGGGAAGCCTCCTGTCGATCGCGATGGTCGCGCACGCGCAGACGCCGGCAGCGTCGACTGCGGCATCGGCAACCTCGGCACTCGATCGCATTCGCGACAGCGGCGAGCTCCGCGTGTGCCTGACCGGCGACTACAAGCCGTTCAGCTTCCTGCGCGCGGATGGTCAGTTCGAAGGCACCGATGTCGATCTGGCGCAATCGCTTGCGACCGCGCTGAAAGCCAAGCCGCGTTTCGTGAAGACCTCGTGGCCGACCTTGATCAACGACTTCACGTCGGGTCTATGCGACGTTGCAATGGGCGGCATCTCGGTCACGCTCGACCGTCAGATGCGCGCGGCGTTCAGCACGATGACGATGGTCGACGGCAAGGCGCCGATCGTGCGATGCGCCGATGTGGGGAAGTACGCTTCGCTCGCGCAGATCGATCGCCCCGACGTGCGCGCGATCGTCAATCCCGGCGGCACCAACGAACGCTATGCGAAGGCCAATCTCAAGCAGGCGCAGATCCGCGTCTATCCCGACAACGTGACGATCTTCGACGAGATCGTCGCGGGTCGCGCCGATGTGATGATCACCGATGCGTCGGAGACCCAGATGCAGCACAAGCTGCGTCCGGCACTCTGCCCGGTGCCGCTGGCGCAGCCTTTGCAGTACAGCGAGAAGGCTTACCTGCTACCGCGCGACGATGTGGCCTTCAAGGCGTTCGTCGATCAGTGGCTGCATCTGGCGAAGGTCACTGGCGAGTATGACGGGGTGATGGACAAGTGGTTGAAGTAGGGGCGGTTGGCTGTGGATGCCGTGAAGCCAGAAATCCGTAGAGCTAGGCAACCGACACCGTGACGCGCAGGAAGGTCGCGGGGATCAGGGTGAGATCCTCGCCTTCGCTTGTGTTCTGACTTTCGAACAGCGTCTCCAATTCCGCCCGCAGGTTGTCGGCCCGGCCGCTCCGTTCCGCGGCTTCGAACGCGTTCATCGTCGGCCCATAGTAGGTTCTGAACTCGTCGACGAATTCTTTGGGACCGCCGCGAAAGTTGAAGACGTAGCTGTCCCTCGTGAAGGAGACGGCTTCTGGTGAAACGCCTGCGGCGGCGAACCGCTCGAGCACGTTGCTCTCGATCCCCCAGGTCATGGGGCTGATGAAGCCTTCGGGCGGCGGCGGCGAATACGCCGAGCTGACTTTCAGCACTTGTGCAACCAGCGTCGGATCATTCGGGATCCAGTTGCCCATCACGATCCGACCTCCGGGTCGCGTCACGCGGACCATCTCCTTGGCCACGTCGGTCGGCCTCGGCGCGAACATGGCGCCGAAGATGCTGACGACGAGATCGAAAGTATCGTCATCGAGTTGGTGCAGATCGGACGCATCGCCTTCTTCGAACCGGCAGTTCGCAAGACCGTATTCACGGGCGCGCCTGTTCCCCGCGTCGACCAGGTTCGAGGCGATATCAACACCCAGCACGTCGGCTCCAAGTTGCGCTGCGGGTATCGCCGTGGTGCCATCGCCGCATCCCAGATCGAGAACCTTGAGGCCCCTAGTGACGCCGATCGACTTGACCAAGGCTTCACCGCTCTCTCTCATGGTCTGCGCCAGGCGCGTGAAGTCGCCTTTTTCCCAGAGCGCTTTGTTCGGATTCATTGCAGTGCTCCAATTTTCGGTAAAAGGAAACAGGCCCACCCGATCCAGCCCTTGCAATCTCGTCGTCTCTCGAACGCCATCCGCATTCACCCCCGCGTGACCGGCATCTCTTCGAGCGACGCATGCTTCCCCTTGGAAACCGGAATCGTCATGTGCTTCGACAGTTCGAACTTTGCAACGGCGACGCGATGCACTTCATCGGGCCCGTCGGCCAATCGCAGCGTGCGCGACTGCGCATACATCATCGCGACCGGGAAGTCGCCCGACACGCCGCCGCCGCCGTGCATCTGGATGGCCCAGTCGATCACCTGACACGCCATGTTCGGTGCGACGACCTTGATCATCGCGATCTCTCCCCGTGCGATCTTGTTGCCCACGGTGTCCATCTTGAAGGCCGCGTTGAGCGTGAGGAAACGCGCCTGGTCGATCATGCAGCGCGCGTCGGCGATGCGTTCCAACGTGACGCCCTGCTCGGCGATCTTCTTGCCGAACGCGACGCGTTCCAACGATCGCTTGCACATCAGTTCGAGCGCGCGCTCGGCCACGCCGACCAGGCGCATGCAGTGGTGGATGCGGCCCGGACCGAGGCGACCCTGCGCGATCTCGAAGCCGCGCCCTTCGCCCAGCAGGATATTGCCCGCCGGCACGCGCACGTTCTTGAGATCGACTTCCATGTGTCCGTGCGGCGCGTCGTCGTAGCCGAACACCGTCAGCGGTCGCAGCACCTCGATGCCCGGCGCGTTCGACGGCACGACGATCATCGACTGCTGTTCATGACGTCCTGCATCGGCGTTGGTCTTGCCCATCACGATGTAGACCGCGCAGCGCGGATCGCCCGCGCCCGATGACCACCACTTGCGTCCGTTGATGACGTAGTCGTCGCCGTCGCGCGCGATCTCGCATTGAATGTTGGTCGCATCCGATGACGCTACCGCGGGCTCGGTCATCAGGAAGGCCGAACGGATTTCGCCGCGAAGCAGCGGGTCCAGCCATTCGCGCTTGACGTCTTCGGACGCATAGCGCTCGAGCGTCTCCATGTTGCCGGTGTCGGGCGCCGAGCAATTGAAGATCTCGGGCGCGAAGTGGACGCGGCCCATGATCTCGCAGAGCGGTGCGTATTCGAGATTGGTGAGACCCTCAGGTACGCGCTTGGAGAACGGCAGAAACAGATTCCACAATCCCGCGTCACGCGCCTTGGGCTTCGACTCTTCGATCAGCCTGGTCGGTATCCACGCGTTTCCATTCGCGCGGTTGGTCTCGATCTCTTCATGGAATCGATGCTCGTTCGGATAGACATGCTCGTCCATGAAGGCGAGCAGACGCGCGCGCAGTTCCTGGACCTTGGGGCTGTAGTCGAAGTTCATGTTTGGCTTTCGGATTGCGGTCCCCGCTCGCCGGTGCGGCTGCGGGATATCGATGGGTCGCAAGTGTACTCAGATCAAACAAACAACGGTCGAGGCGCTTGCACTGCCGCAGGACTCACGTTCTTGGGTGGGCGGCAGACGTCTTTGAATCGCGCCCATGGAGTGCGGCTGCCATGGCGTCCGCGATCGGCAGGTGCGTGGCCGCTTCGATGTACATGAACTGGCCTGCGGGATTGACCTCGAGGAATATGTACTCGCCCTCGGGCGTGAGGCGCATGTCGATGGCGCCATACGTCAAACCAAGTCGATGCATGAGCACCAGGAGTTTTGCCCGTAGTTTGTCGGGAATATCGACCGGCTCTATCTTGGCGGTGGCGATATCGATGCGGCAATCAATCTTGTAGCCCGTCTGCTGCGAGTGAATGGCGGCCGGAAAGAGGCTGTCTCCTACCGCAGTGATGCGCAGATCGTAGCGCGCTTCGATGTAGTGCTGAAAGATGACCGGAGCGTGCTGCACATGGTCGAGCAGGAAGAGCTCGTCCTCCTTCAAGAGGCGGGTCTCGCGCCACTCTTCTTCGGTACTGGAGAAGGACTTGTAGACGATGTCGCGATAGCCGTGCGCGTCGACGAATTTGCGGGCTTCGTGGGGGTCGTTGGTGATCAGGGTCGCCGGGATTCGAAGGCCCGCCTGCTGCGCGACCTTGAGCTGATAGGCCTTGCGCTGGGAGATCAGATCCAGCGACGGATCGTTGATCCACTGCGCTTCCATGGTTTGCCACAGTCCCGTCAGCGCCTCGTGCGCCTCGTTGGCCGCGAATTGCCGATGGCTGGTACGCAGCATCTGTTCACTCAATCTGGGAGGCTGAGGACGGCGCCACCAAACGCTGCCGAAGCGTTTGAGCTCGATCAAACGGCCCTGCACTTCGAGTCGCGTTGTGCGTCGATCGCTGCAGCAGTTATAGCGCATGGACAAGCGAGCGACTTCGGGAAAGAGGCTGGTGTCGAGGACCTCAACCTCACTTCCCATGTACTGCAGATGGTTCTTGACCGCTATGGCGTGCTCATCCCGTGGCTGCGCGATGATGAGGACCGCCACCGCCTAACTTCCGGTGAGTTGCTGGTACTCCGCGATCAACGCCATGTATTCCGCGCCGACCTGATCGGCTCGCGTGGCGTCCACGGCGCTCAGCGTTCCGGCAGCATCAGCTTGGGCGTATTGGCTGAGCAATTGTTCGTATTGGGCAATTTGAGCGCCGAGTTGTTGCGCCTGCTGTTCGGCGATGTCGGGGAAGGAATTTCTCCAAGCCATGGAGTGGTGTGGTGTCGAGAGAACGAAGGGCATGTGCCGACCGGGCCCGGCGGCGCCAAATCCGCCCCCGAATGGAGGGTCTCCGATGGGACCGGGGTTACCCGGTCCGGCAACGTCACGTGAGAAGCCGGTTGGCAGAATGTCCCTGACGGCCACGGTCGGTTGAAAATCGCGAGTCGAAACGGTGGGGAAGTCGCTGGTCGCCACCGTCACCTGATCGCGCCTCGCAACAGTGGCGACATCCGATGAGGCAAGGGTGGGGAAGTCGGATGTGGCGATGGTGACCATGTCGCGAGTCGCCACGGTCGGCTGATCGTTCTGCGCGAGCGTCGGGAAGTCGGATGTGGCAAAGGTTGCGTGGTCCGCGACAGCCAGGGTCGGTCCGGACTTCGTGTGGCCGATCGTGCTTCGATCGCCGTCCAGACAGGCTTGCATGCGGATGATCTGACCGTTGGTGAACATGAACATGGAATCATCGTCTGTGTAATCCATGTAGTTCATGAAGAGGTCGCCGTTCGGCCCGTTGTTGCACGTCACGTGAGGAAAAGTAGGCTTGTTGAAGTTATGGTCGGCACAGTTAGGCGTATCGGCAACGAAGTCGTCTCCACTGCATCCGCCGCCATCATCTCCCCAGATATGGCGCAGGTTGAGCCAATGACCGATCTCGTGCGTTGCGGAGCGCCCGAGATTGAAAGGCGCTGCTGCCGTGCCCGTGTTGCCGAACGCGCTATGAAGAATGACGACGCCATCGGTGGCCGCGGGGCCGCCGGGAAACTGGGCGTATCCGAGAAGACCGCCGCCGAGCTGGCAGACCCAGATGTTGAGGTAGTTGGCTGCGGGCCATGCGTTGGCGCCGCCGGTAGCCGCCGATTTGACTTTGTCGTCTTGACTGAAAGACGCGGACGTTGTGGACGTGCGGATGATTCCGGTAGTGGGCTTGCCACTCGGATCGGTCGATGCCAGTTGGAACTCGATGCGCGCGTCGCCGCAAAGCGGGAGAAAGACAGCGGGCGTGTGGCTTACATCCGCATTCGTCTTTCGATAGTCCTGGTTGAGGATGGTGATCTGACTGTTGATTTGTGCGTCGGAGATATTTTGAGTTGCATTGTTGAATACGACATGAATGACGACAGGGATGACCGTCACGCCGGTGCGCGCACCGGACAGCATATTGTTGGCAAATTGGAAGGCGTGATTCTCGCTCGCTATGCGGGCATTGATGTATTGAGGGATGGTGCGAAGAAGGCGTTCGTGCACGGGCATCGTGCCGCAGGTACGGACCTGCGGCGTGCCGCTCGCAGGCGGTGGGGGCTTCGGGGTCGTCGGGCCCGATGGTTTGCTCGGAGCGCGGGTGGTTTTCGTCGTTGCCATGGTCGTCCCCTTCAGCGATGAACGTACGGTTGAACTACACAGCGAGTGGGCGCAAGAGGAGTTTCTCGGGATCGAGACTCTCGATCGAAAACTCCTTGTTTTCGTTCTTGTGTTGTTGAAGGGTGAGGCGCCTGCCTTGAAGCTGCCAAGACCCGGCAGGCAGCGCGGCGGAGCGATCATCGGGGCCGGGTATTTGCCGAAGAAGGCTGCCGTCGGCGTTCAGCGTGAGGGCGTCGCGACCGCGCGCGGGCGGAAAAGGATAATGAGCAGGGCGGAACACTTGCAATCCGGCCCCGTCCTCTTCGTGCGAGTGGACCCAAGTGTTCATGAGCGTTTTGGGGTCGAATGGCGTATCCATCAGATCGATGCCCAGAGGTTGCGAATCGCAATTCAGACGCGAAATCCCTCGTTCTTCAAAGCGTGTCGCGCGTCATGAATTCTTGAGCCGGGTGATGAGCGACCCATGCCGATATCGAGATTGAAACCGTCACAAACTACCGTAGCTGTTTCGACCGTGTAAAGGTATCTTTTTCACAATAGCGTCGCAAGAACATCAGAAAAGTCATGTCGATGATTCGAGCGCGGCGCACGCTTCCCGATTGCGAACGACTAGCTGCCGGAAGGCACCAGCACGATCTTCCCCGTGACCTTCCTCTGCATCAACGCATTCAACGCATCGGCCGCCTTCGCCAACGGATAACGCGCCGACACCAGCGGTTTGATCGTGCCCGCTTGCATCATGCCGACCAACTCCATCAAGTCTTTCGCGTTCGACTGCGGTTCACGACGCACATAGTCGCCCCAGAACACCCCGACGATCGAACACCCTTTGAGCAGCGTGAGGTTGAGCGCAATGCTCGGGATCTCGCCGTTGGCAAAGCCGACCACGAGGAAGCGTCCGCGCCACGCCATGCTGCGCAACGCCGGCTCGGAATAGCCGCCGCCGACCGGATCGTAGATCACGTCGACGCCCTTGCTCTCGGTCAATACCTTGATGCGCTCGCGCAAGTCTTCGGTCGAGTAGTTGATCGTCTCGTCGGCGCCGTGCTCCTTGCACACGGCAAGCTTCTCGTCGTTCGACGCGGCTGCGATCACGCGCGCGCCGAGCGCCTTGCCGAGCTCGACGGCCGCGAGACCGACGCCGCCCGCGGCGCCGAGCACGAGCAGTGTCTCGCCGGCCTTCAATGCCGCGCGGTCCTTCAACGCGTGATACGACGTGCCGTAGGTCATCACGAACGATGCCGCGATATCGAACGGGACGCCGGCCGGAATCGGAATCAATTTGATTGCATCTGCAACGACTTCCTCGGCGAACGCGCCCCAGCCGGTGAAGGCGATCACGTTCTGTCCGACCGCGTATCCCTTCACGTCGGACCCGACCGCCGTGATGGTCCCCGCCAATTCACCACCCGGAGAGAACGGCAGCGCCGGCTTGAACTGATACTTGTTCTGGATGATCAGCGTGTCGGGGAAGTTCACGCCCGCGGCCTTGACCGCGATCAATACCTGGCCGGGACCGGGCTGCGGCGATGGCAGGTCGGCGAGCTCGAGCGAGTCGGGCAACCCGTGCTGCCTGCAGAGCACGGCCTTCATGGTGTCGTACGGCGAGTCATCGACCGTCTCCTTTGATGTTGAGGTGTCCGGGTATGCGCGCGTGTGTGCGCAAGTTTACGTTCAACGCACGCGCATGCCGGGCTTCGCGCCGACGTGCGGCTCGAGGATGAAGAGACCGTCCTGGTTTTCATCGGCGGAGCTGGCCGCGAGCACCATGCCCTCGGATACGCCGAACTTCATTTTGCGCGGCGCGAGGTTGGCGACCATCACGGTCATCTTGCCGGTCAATTGTTCCGGGCTGTATGCGCCTTGGATTCCTGCGAACACATTGCGCATCACGGCCGCGCCGTTCGCGTCGTGTTCACCGATGTCCAACGTCAAGCGCAACAGCTTGATCGAGCCGTCGACTCTTTCGGCTGCGACGATCTTTGCAATTCGCAGATCGACCTTCGCGAAATCGTCGATCACGATCGCGTCGGCGATCGTTTCGGCGGCTGCAGTTGCGGCTGCAGCATCGGGAGCGGTACCACTTGTGGATTCTGTCATCGCGATCGATGGGTTCTTCAAAAAAGCGGGAACAGGCTGAGCGGCTTCCGTCTGTACGGGCTCGAACAACGCATCGAGCAGCTTGGGATCGACGCGCGCCATCAGATGCCTGTACGAATTGACGCGCGCACCCGGCACGAGCGGCGTATCGATGTCGGACCATTGCTGCGGGCCGAGACCGAGGAAAGCCTCCGCCTCGATCGCAAGTTGCGGCAGGAAAGCCTTGAGGTAAATCGTCAGCACGCGGAAACATTCGAGCGTCTGCGTGCACACGCGATGCAGGTGCGGCCGGTCGGCTGGGTCGGTGGACTTGGCAAGCATCCACGGCTTGGCCATGTCGAAGAAACCGTTGGTCGCATCGGCCAGTTCCATCACCAGGCGGATCGCCTTGGCGTATTCGCGCGCTTCGATCGCGTGCGCGATCTCGCGCGACTCGTCGCGCAATTCGCTCGCGAAGCCGTCGCGCGCGACGTCGGCTTCCTCGTACAGGCGCCCGTCGAAATGTTTCGCGATGAAGCCCGCCGCCCGGCTCGCGATGTTGACGTACTTGCCAATCAGGTCGCTGTTGACTCTGGCGACGAAGTCATCAGGATTGAAGTCGATGTCTTCGATGCGCGCGTTCAGCTTGGCCGCGATGTAGTAGCGCAGCCATTCGGGATTCATACCGAGTTCGAGATAACGCAACGGCGACAACCCGGTGCCGCGGCTCTTCGACATCTTGTCGCCCGCCACCGTGATGAAGCCGTGCACGTTGATCGCGTCGGGCGTCTTGCGGCCCGAGAAGCGCAGCATCGCCGGCCAGAACAGCGTGTGGAAATAGATGATGTCCTTGCCGATGAAGTGCACCTGCTCGACGGCTTCGTCCGCGATGAAGTCGTCGAAGCCTTGGGTATGCCCGTCGGACGCGGCCTTGCCCGAATCGAAATAGCTTTTCAACGCGGCGAGATAGCCGACCGGCGCGTCGAGCCACACGTAAAAATATTTGCCGGGCGCGTCCGGAATCGGGATGCCGAAGTAGGGCTCGTCGCGGGAGATATCCCAGTCCGCAAGGCCGCTTTCGCGCGCTTTGCCCGTGTCCGCGTCTGCGATTTCGTTCTTGCCCCGCAACCACTCGACCGCCTTGTTCTTGACTTCGGCTTGCAGGCGCGGCGCACCGCTGGTCGTCGAAATACTCGCGGTCCAGGCTTTCAAGAAATCGACGCAGCGCGCGTCCGATAGCCGGAAGAAAAAATGCTCCGACGATTTCAACAGCGGCGCCGCGCCCGTCAACACCGAATAGGGATTGATGAGGTCGGTCGGCGCATAGACCGAACTGCACACCTCGCACGAGTCGCCGTACTGGTCCTTCGAATGACAGACCGGGCATTCGCCCTTGATGTAGCGATCCGGCAGGAACATGTTCTTGACCGGGTCGAAGAACTGCTCGACCTCGCGCGTCGTGATCAGGTCGTTGGCCTTCAACGCGAGATAGATGGACTGCGACAGCTCGACGTTCTCCTGCGAATCGGTGGTATGCCAGTGATCGAAGTCGAGGTAGTAGCCGTCGAAGTAGCGCTGACGATCGGCCGCGATCTCGGCTACGAATTCGCGAGGCGTCTTGCCCGCCTTCTCGGCCGCGATCATGATCGGCGCGCCGTGCGCATCGTCGGCGCCGACGAAGGCGACCTGGTGCCCGCGCATTCGCATGAAGCGCACCCAGATGTCGCTCTGGATGTACTCCATCATGTGGCCGATGTGAAACGGCGCGTTGGCGTAGGGGAGGGCGGTGGTGACGAAGAGCTTGCGTGGCATGGTGGGCGGGTCCATCGCCCGATGTGTCTCGGGTTCGCGCGGAGTTTACCGTGGCACAGCAGGAAACATTCCGCGCAACGCGAAGTTTCTCCGACAGTGGGTTCGCGTCCTCGCTTTGCATGGCGCCGCTGCAACGTTCGCGGCGATGCGAGCCGGAGAGCGGCTACCATGGCGGCCGCACTCCGACTCCTCGACCTCGATGTCCACGTCCAGGCATTTCCATCCATGAAGGTCTTCGGCATCGCCGGCTGGTCGGGCTCGGGCAAGACGACCCTGATCGAAAGACTGCTGCCGGTTTTCGCGGCGCGGGGATGGCGCGTTTCGGTCGTCAAGCATGCGCACGTGCATTTCGATGTCGACAAGCCCGGCAAGGACAGCTTTCGCTTTCGCGAGGCGGGCTCGCATGAAGTGCTGATCAGTTCACCGAGTCGCTGGGCATTGATGCGCGAGCATCGCGGTACGGCCGAGCCCGGCCTTCACGAACTGATCGCGCAGCTGGGCGACTGCGACCTGGTGCTGGTCGAAGGTTTCAAGCGCGAAGCGATTGCCAAGCTCGAAGTGCATCGCGCGGCGATCGGCAAGTCGCTCTTGTCGCCGGACGATCCGCACATCGTTGCGATCGCAAGCGATGTGCCGATGGCGAGCGTGCTCCCGCAGTATCGGCTCGACGAAATCGAGCGCATCGCCGACGCGATCGTGCGCGCGGTCGATGGAAGCCCGACGATCACCGCGCATTCGGTCGCGTAGAATCGCGCGCTTTCGACGCGGGTGGAGTCCGAGATGAGCATCAAGTCCGACAAGTGGATCCGCCGCATGGCCGAAGCGACCGGCATGATCGAGCCGTTCGTGGCGCAGCAGGTCCGGGTCGCGGCCGATGCGAAGGGGCAGATGCACAAGATCATCAGCTTCGGCACATCGAGCTACGGCTACGACATCCGCTGCGCCGACGACTTCAAGATCTTCACGAACATCAACAGCACCATCGTCGATCCCAAGGCGTTCGACGAGAAGAGCTTCGTCGATTTCAAGGGCGACGTGTGCATCATCCCGCCCAACTCGTTCGCGCTCGCGCGCACCGTCGAGTACTTCCGCATTCCGCGCAACGTGTTGACCATCTGTCTGGGCAAGAGCACCTACGCGCGCTGCGGCATCATCGTCAACGTCACGCCGCTCGAGCCCGAATGGGAAGGCTACGTGACGCTCGAATTCTCGAACACCACGCCGTTGCCAGCGAAGATCTATGCGAACGAAGGCGTCGCGCAAGTGGTGTTCTTCGAGAGCGACGAGGTATGCGAGACGAGTTACAAGGACAAAGGCGGCAAGTATCAGGGACAACAGGGCGTGACGTTGCCGAAGACCTGACGCCTGTCGTTCCGGCGAACGCGGGAACCCAGAGTCGTTCGCGTTCGTGACGACGACATCATCGGACCGCGATCACGCCGCGAAGTCTTCCGGATCAGATCGCGGCGAACTTGCCGCCCACCATGCGGACGTGCGCGCCGACTCTCCATCGAGTCGACTGCATGATGGTGCGAATCGATCGGTCGTCCATGCGAATGATGATCTCGTAGTTTTTCGTTTTCCGATTCGGCAGCCGTACCCGCGCTTTAACCGAGGTCCCCTCGATCTTGGGAACGTCTGTCGATGGGAGTTCGCGCACCGCGACGACGCTGCCGCAGGTCGTGCGCGTGCAGGCCGCGGCGGGCGCTACGGGGGCTTTGGGCGCAACCCGCGCGCGTGACGATTGCGCTCGTACGATGTGCTCGGACTTGGGCGTACCCGTGGCGCCGCGAACGGCAGGCGAGTGACTCGCCGTCATGGCCGGCGTCTGTTCAGGTCCGGGCGCGATCGTGAACGTCTTCTCGAACGGCGCACTACGCGTGCCGTCGGCCGCAACCAGCACGTACTCGAAGGTCGCGGTCGCGTGACGCGTCGTTCGAAGCGCGATCGCTCCGACGAGTGCCCGCCGCCGTTCGATGGCTTCGCGCGACAGTTCGATGATCGAGGGCCGCGGGTCCCACGCGATGTCTCCCTCCACGAAGCGCCGCTCGATGCCTCGCAGCGCAACGCCGTTCGGCTTGAAGAACACGAACACGTCGCGACTCTCGCCGTCTCCCGCGAGCGGTTCGCTGCTGTCGACCGCCGTGATCTCGGGAGCGAGCACGACCGGCCCTCGCGTGGGAGCTTCCGACGTCGGAGCGATAGGCGCGGCCGATGGCGTCGTTCTAGGTCTGAGCGCGAGGACGCCGACCCAGATCGCCACGAGGACGAACGCGCAGACGAACGCGAGGGCGCCCCAACGCCGGCGAGCGCCCCCGGCTTTCGCTGCGACCGATGCTTGCGCGGACGGGGCAGCGAATGATGCGGGGATCACCTGACCGAGTGCGCGCGCCCAGATGAAAACCGCCCATCGCGCGGCGTCCGGTTCGATCGCATGCCGATCGACGAGTCGCTGCGCAAGGCGCGGCAAGGTGCTCGACCGATCGTTTTCGGTGTGCACGGCGAGCAGTTCCTGTGGCACTTGCGCGTCGAGAGCGAGCATCGTCAGCGCGATCTCGACCTTCGCCTCGGGACACGCGGCATCCAGATCGCTTCTCAGCCGCTCGGGTTCGAAAAGAGCGCTCGGTCCGCGCGACTCGATGGCCGAGCGCAGAGCCGCTTCGATGGCGCTGTCGCTCACGCGCGGCGCTTGTGTCTGCGGGCTGTCAGGCTCTGACATCGATCACCAATGGTAAGGCGCGGACTGGTGCGCTTCGAGGTCTCGAAGCGATCAACGGCGCGGATGAATCGGAAGATCATGCCGCAGATGGCCGGTCTTGCGTGAATCCTGCACGATCTCCTCGCGCCTAGCGCTGGCCCAGGTTCATCGCCACGAAGCGGCCGCCGACCATCTGTACCCCCGTCCCCTTCGACCAGTACTCGGACACGGTCGCCTTGTGGATCGTGCGATCGTCCATGCGGATGATGACTTCGTACATCTTTGCTCCGCGATCGGCGGCACGTGCGTTGGGTCCGGCATCGAGCTCGCGGACCGCAACCACGGCGCCGCATGTGGTGCGAGTGCAGTAGCTCGCCGCAACGGCGGGCGCCGCAGCGACGGTGAGCGTCGCGCGCCGGGGTTCGCTGCGCAATCCATCGCGGTTGACGACCGTGAATTCGATCGTTGCGTATGAGGGCTCGGCGATCGCCTTGAACGGAACCAGCAATGCGCCGTTCTTCGATCGGCGCAATCCGGTGCTGGTCGTCACCGCGCTCGTCCGGCGCAACGCGGCGCTGCCGTCGACGACCTTGCGCTCCACCGCAGCGACGGCGTTCGCGCCGATGTCGACGCGAATCGCCACGGTGAATGGCGCTCCGACGACCGCACGCGGCACGTCGACTCGCTTGATCGTCGGACGCTGCACGCTCGTGGGCGTGCTTGTCGGCGCGCTTATTGGCGTGCCCACTGCCGTTCCCAATGGTGCAGCCGACGCAGGCGCTCGCGGTTCTGTCGAAGGCGCGTCGGGTTTCGGTGGACCGGCAGCCGGCTCGGACGCTTGACGTGCGTTCGTCGTGGGCGCGCTCGAACTCGACGTCTCGGGCGCTGGATTAGCCGTCGTGCGTTGCGACCCGCGTGCGGTCGCGTCCGCAATCGACGAATCGCGTTGTGCGGGTGGCTGCACGCGCGCTTGCGTGGGCGACTGCGTCGCGGTCGTTCGAGTCGCGAGCCAGCGCGTCCCGTCGACGCCGAAGAAGATCGCCAGGACGATCACGACCAATGCCGCGCCGATGACGAGAGTGCGTCGGCCGGTCGGCGCGCGAGACCTGCGAGGCGGCTCCGGCGGCAGCGGGGTGTACGGTTCGACCGCATCGGCGGCCGGACCGGTTGCGGGCACGTCCTGCGCGGCGACTACAGCGGCGGCCACCCCGGGCGCGACGGCCGGCGCGACGGTAGCGGGTGCGGCGACCGGCGCGACGGTAGCGGATGCGATGGCCGGCGCGACGATAGCGGATGCGACAACCGGCGCAGGCTCATCGGCTTCGAACGGCGTATCGATCGGTGGAGTCGGCAGATGCTCCGGGACGCTCGGCGGCCGCACTCTGTTTTCGTTCGCGACTTGCTCTGAAACGGCGCTGCGGATTTGCGATTCCGTATCGTGGTTGTGTAGCTGGTTGCCGACAGCGACTGTCGGCTCCCTGGACAACGGCTTGACGACGGCAGCGAATTCGTGCGCCACCGACGGCTGCTGTGGCCTGGTCGCCTTCGCGAGACTGGTCGTCGGTAGCGCAAGCGCATGGGCCCACGCGCGCACGGCCCACGATGCCGTCGCCGCGTCGAGCGACCCTTGAGCCCCGACGCGCTCCGCCAGTTGCGGCAACAGTTCATTCAACCTGTCGTCGTCGTGCGCCTTGCGCAGCATCTGCGGGACGTTGGCGGCGAGGGCGCTCAACACCGCGTCGATCTGCCGTTGCGCGTCGGGTTGGGCCTGCGCGAGCCGCAGCTTGATCTGATCGGGGACCCGCAAAATCGCGAGCCCGTACACATCCACGAGCGACGCGAGCGCCGCTTCGATCGAAGCGTCCGGCGATGCCGACTGGCCGTGATCCTGTGCGTTGCGGACGATATCCATGATCTTCCCGGTTGCGATGCGGACGAAGCTGGCGCCGATCGGAAGGTGCGATGGTATGGGGCAGTCGGCCGCCGTGCAAACGAGGCGCCGACGCTGCCCCAATGTCACCGCGATCACTGGTCCCGACGAGTGAGCGATGCATCGCGTAGCGACTCGACGATACCAGTTAGAATCCGCGCGCCATCCGGTGCGTGCGTCGCGCGTCGCGGCGCCTCGACCGAGCGGCCGTAGCGCTCCACCCCGCGCTCGACCCCACTGCGAACGAGGACGCGTTCCATGAAATTTCGTTTCCCGATCGTCATCATCGACGAGGACTACCGCTCCGAGAACACGTCGGGTCTGGGCATACGCGCACTCGCTGCCGCGATCGAGACCGAAGGCATGGAGGTGCTGGGCACCACCAGTTACGGCGATCTCTCGCAGTTCGCGCAGCAGCAGTCGCGTGCATCGGCGTTCATCCTGTCGATCGACGACGAAGAGTTCACGCCGGGGCCCGAGCTCGATCCGGCGATCATCAATCTGCGCGCGTTCATCGAAGAGATCAGGAAGAAGAACGCCGATATACCGATCTATATCTACGGCGAGACGCGCACCTCGCGGCACATTCCCAACGACATCCTGCGCGAGCTGCACGGCTTCATTCACATGTTCGAGGACACGCCGGAGTTCGTGGCGCGTCACATCATCCGCGAAGCCAAGGCCTATCTCGACGGACTCGCGCCGCCGTTCTTTCGCGCGTTGGTGCATTACGCGCAGGACGGTTCGTACTCGTGGCATTGCCCCGGCCACTCGGGCGGCGTGGCTTTTTTGAAGAGCCCGGTCGGACAGATGTTTCATCAGTTCTTCGGCGAGAACATGTTGCGCGCCGACGTGTGCAACGCGGTCGAAGAGTTGGGCCAACTGCTCGATCACACCGGCCCGGTCGCGGCGTCGGAGCGCAATGCCGCGCGTATTTTTCATGCGGACCATTGCTACTTCGTCACCAACGGCACGTCGACGTCCAACAAGATCGTGTGGCACGCGAGCATCGCCCCCGACGACATCGTCGTGGTCGATCGCAACTGCCACAAGTCGATCCTGCATGCGATCACGATGACGGGCGCGATCCCGGTATTCCTGACTCCCAAGCGCAATCACCTGGGCATCATCGGACCGATTCCCAAGGACGAGTTCACGCCCGAAAGCATCGCGCGAAAAATCGAAGCCAATCCCTTTGCGCGCAATGCGAAGAACAAGAAGCCGCGCATCCTGACGCTGACGCAATCGACCTACGACGGCGTGATGTACAACGTCGAGACCTTGAAGCAGATGCTCGACGGCAAGATCGACAACCTGCACTTCGACGAAGCGTGGTGCCCGCATGCGACCTTCCACGATTTCTATCGCAACATGCACGCGATCGGCCACGATCGACCGCGGCCGAAGACGTCGATGATCTATGCGACGCAGTCCACCCACAAGATGCTGGCCGGCCTTTCGCAGGCTTCGCAGATTCTGGTGCGGGAGTCCGAGAGCGTGAAGCTCGACCCGACCATCTTCAACGAAGCCTTCCTGATGCACACCTCCACCAGCCCGCAGTACGCGATCATCGCGTCGTGCGACATCGCGGCTGCGATGATGGAGCCGCCGGGCGGCACCGCGCTGGTCGAAGAGAGCATCCTCGAAGCGCTCGACTTCCGCCGCGCGATGAGGAAGATCGACGCCGAGTTCGGCGCCGACTGGTGGTTCAAGGTGTGGGGTCCCGAGAAGCTGGTCGAGGACGGCATCGGCGCGCAGGCCGACTGGGTGTTGAAGTCCAACGACAAGTGGCACGGCTTCGGCAATCTCGCGGGTGGCTTCAACATGCTCGACCCGATCAAGTCCACCGTGGTCACCCCGGGTCTGGATGTGTCGGGCAAATTCGCAAAGACCGGCATCCCGGCATCGATCGTGACGCGCTATCTCGCCGAGCACGGCGTGATCGTCGAGAAGACCGGGCTCTATTCGTTCTTCATCATGTTCACGATCGGCATTACCAAGGGCCGCTGGAACACGCTGCTCACCGCGCTTCAGCAGTTCAAGGACGACTACGACAAGAACCAGCCGCTGTGGCGCATCCTGCCCGAGTTCGCACAAGCCTTTCCGATTTACGAGCGCATCGGCCTGCGCGATCTCTGCGGACAGATCCACGACATGTACAAGCAGCACGACGTGGCGCGCGTGACGACCGAGATGTATTACTCGGACATGCAGCCGGCGATGAAGCCTTCGGAGGCGTACGCGTGCATGGCGCATCGCGAGATCGATCGCGTCGCGATCGAAGATCTCGAGGGCCGCATCACGAGTGTGTTGTTGACGCCTTACCCGCCCGGCATTCCGCTATTGATTCCGGGCGAGCGTTTCAACAAGACCATCGTCGAGTATCTGCAATTCGCACGACGATTCAACATCGCGTTCCCGGGATTCGAGACCGACATCCACGGACTGGTCGAACAGCGCGTCGATGGCAAGGCGTGTTTCTTCGTGGACTGCGTGCGCAGATAAAATCTCGCGCGGTCGTCCCCGCGCAAGGCGGGGACGTTCGGCGTTGAAGAAGACCGCGCGTTGCTTCAGTGAGCGCGCCTGCGACCGCGCAGAGCGACCAGCGCGATCAGGCCAAGACCCAGCAACGCCAGCTCCGACGGCTCGGGCAAGCCGAGCGCGGCGGCGAAGCGCTGTCCCAACAGCGCCTGCGTGTGCGTGGTCGGATGGATGTCGTCCCAGAAGACGAAGCTGTTCGGTCCGACAGCCGCGCAGGCAGGACCGATCACCGACGTCGGGTCGGCGGAACTCCCCGTCAGGCAAGCGTGGGTCGTATCGGTGAAGCCGTTGGCCGACGCGTTGGCGAGGATTTCGTCGAACAGCGAGAAGAGATCGAACGGAATGACGTCGCCGGGAAACACCGTCGCCACGTTGTTCAGCGCCGACACGAGAGCGCTGTTGAAAGCGACGCTCAGCGCATGTGCGGCCGCCTGCGTCGCCGGACCGGCGGCGATCGAGCGTGCGGTCTTGCCGAGGTCGGGCAGGTTCGGCACGATGATGTGCTGCGCGCCGATGGCCGCGAGCGCAGCGGCCGCGTTGGCGATGTTGGTCACGCCCGTGCAGATCTGTT
>JBBSEF010000019.1:0-43211 GCA_038240015.1 Burkholderiales bacterium | reverse complement strand
TCATCGGCGCATGGCCGACGTAAAACAGCAACTGGCGGAAGCCGAGCAGTTGCGCGGCGATCCCTCGAGCTTCGACTTCGACTACAACCTCGGTCTGTTGTATCTCGATGTGGGCGACTACGACAAGGCCGCCACGTCGGCGAGGCGCGCCTATGCGCTGGGGGCTCCGTTCCCGGCGCTGATGAAAAAGCTCAAGGCCGCCGGAAAATGGCAGGAGTGAAACGGTTGTCGCTCCGACACATCCCCACCCCAACCTCCCATTGAAGGGGAGGGAGTAAATCGTCGCAGCAGGCTGCAGGAGCGCTGTCAGCGCGCTTCTCCCTTTATCGAGTTGATCAGTCTCGTCAGGTGCGAGGCTGGAATCGCGTAGCTGATGCCGCTCGGTTGCGTGAGCGCCGTTTCCTTGCCGCCCTTGACGAACACCATGTTGACGATGGCGACCACCTCGCCGGTGTCGACGTTGAACATCGGGCTGCCGCTGTTGCCCGGATACGCGGTCGCGTCGAGCTGAAAGATCACGAAGCGTTCGGTCCGCAAGCGCCGCACCAGCGCCGCATCGAGCGACCGCGAGTTCGCTTGCGGCAGCGCGACCGGCGTCACAGCGGAGACCAGCGCGTGATGCGTGGTCGGATACAAGCCGATGACGCTGCCCAGGGGAAAGCCGGTGAATGCGAAGCTCTGTCCTTCGCGTACGCCGTTCGAGTCGGCGAATCGCACCGCGGTGAGCGGCGGCCCCGAGAGACGCAGCACCGCCAGGTCGTGCTCGGGGTCGCGCCCCACCACCGTCGCTTCGCGAACGATGGCGTCGCCTCCGGTCTGCGGAATCGCGACGCTCACCACTTCGCGTTTGGCCGGATCGACGACCACCGGAACGACGTGACTGTTGGTCGCGATCAGCGACCCGTCGCCGACCGCAAAGCCGGTGCCCAGAAACTGGAACTGCGGATTGCGCGTGGGTTCCACCGTGCCGATCGCGACGATCGCAGGACGAATCCTGTCGATCGCCGTCGGAAGCGAAGCGAGATCGCTCGCGCTCGCCGACTGGACCTGCGTCATCGACAGCATCATCGACAGCGCCATCGTGAGCCTCGTTGACACCACGACGGCCATCACGATCGGTGCACCGAAGCCAGGGCCGAGCGGATCACGTGCATGCATGGAGAATCGCTCGGTGAAGTCGCCAATGAGGTCGCCAGTGAAATTGCCGTGTATGGCTCGATGCTGCGTCGGACGCAGCGCGAGTTCGTTGGATCAGCGCCGCGCTGCCGCGATCGAAACGTGTTGCAGACGCCTCGTGACGACCATGGGCGATGGATCGACAATGGCCGGGTTGTAGCGGTGCGTGACCTTGCCATAGAGACCGGTCACGCGTGCGACATACTGCTTGGTTTCGAGATAGGGCGGCACGCCGCGGTAGCGCTCGACCGCGTGCTCGCCGGCGTTGTAGGCCGCAGTGACGAGCACCACGTCACCCTCGAAGAAACTCAGCAGCCAGCGCAGGTAGGCCAGGCCGCCGCGAATGTTGTCGCGCGGGTCCATGATTCTCTTGACTTGAAAACGGGCCGCGGTCTCGGGGATCAATTGCATCAGACCCTGCGCGTTCTTGTTCGACTTCGCGCTGACCTGAAAGCCCGACTCGGCTTGAATGATCGCGAGCGCGAGCTTGGGCTCGATGCCGTATGCGGGCGCATTCTCCTTGACGATCTCGACGATGCGCAGGCGCTCGGGCGTTGCGGTCCAGGCCATCGGCAGGGCATGGCTTTCTTCGGCAATCAGGCTGGGTGGCAACATGCATGCGGGCAGAACCGCCTCGGCGGTGTTGACGTGGACCAGCATGCGCTTGGCGTACTCGTGCGAGCGATCGGCGGCGTAGCGGAACAGGCCGGTCGCAATGCGATCGTCGCGTATCAGCCCGCGACCGTTCGCATACATCACGCCCAGTCGATACGCCGCATCGGCATCGCCCGACATGGCGCTTCGACAATAGAGGTCGGCGGCCATCGCATAGTCGCGACCGACGCCCTCGCCGAACTCCAGGCGCACGGCTTCGGCCGTGAGTCCGCTCGGCAGCCGCGCGCGCGGGGGGGCGGCTGCAGGCGTGTGCGCGGATTGCTCCGAAGGCGAGTCTTCAGGCAGCACCGGCGTCGGGTCCGCGAATGCCGCCTGGAGACCCACCGCGAGAACGATCGCGACGAGTGCTTTCAAACGGTCCATGGCGATACGATGCATGAAGGCGATGGGTATGAGGCCGCTGTCGAGGCCAACGTTGAGGTCGATGTGCGCGGTACGTCGGAATGAAGGAACGCAAATTCTATGCCTCGCGCGGCAAAAGAGTAAGCACTCGGGCGCAGCATCATATCCAAAGAGGCTCGTCGCAACGATGACGGCTGATCTCGTCGAAGCCGATCCGGTCGAAGTGCGCACTTTGTAAACGCGAGCGACAGTTTTGGTCAGAGTTCGACGCGAATCGGTCGGCCTCTTGGCAAACGGAGCCGGTCCTCTCCGCAACGACAGGTGGCATCCTTCCTGCATTCGAGCCTTCGTAGTGATCGGCTAGAATGCGGCGCCTCGCGAAAGGCCGCCGCACGAGGCCGCGAAATATATCGGAGAGCAGGATGAGCGTTGTTGCAGTGGTCGGGCTGGGCTATGTCGGCCTGCCGTTGGCCGTGGAGTTCGGCAAGAAATTCCGGACCATCGGCTTCGACTTGTCCGACAAGAAAATCGAGAGCTATCGACGCTTCGTCGACCCGACGGGCGAGGTCTCGATCGAAGAGTTGCGGGCCGCCGTGCACCTCGAAGTGACGACCGATGCGGCCATGATTTCAGAAGCCGACTACATCATCATCGCCGTACCCACGCCGGTCGATCAGGCGCATCAGCCCGACTTCTCGCCGCTGATCGGCGCCAGCAAGTCGGCCGGCGCGCACATGAAGAAGGGCGCGATCGTCGTCTATGAGTCGACGGTCTATCCGGGCGCGACCGAAGAGGTCTGCATTCCGATCCTCGAGAAGCAATCGGGAATGAAGTGGATGCAGGACTTTCACGTCGGCTATTCGCCCGAGCGCATCAATCCCGGCGACAAGGAACGCACGTTGACGCGCATCACCAAGGTGGTGTCGGGCGACGACGCCGAGACCTTGAAGAAAGTCGGCGACCTCTACGCGAGCATCGTCACCGCGGGGGTGTATCCGGCATCGAGCATCAAGGTCGCGGAGGCCGCGAAGGTGATCGAGAACACGCAGCGCGACCTGAACATCGCATTGATGAACGAGCTCGCGATCATCTTCGACAAGATCGGCATCGACACGATCGAGGTCTTGAAGGCGGCGGGAACGAAGTGGAACTTCCTGCCGTTTCGCCCCGGTCTGGTCGGTGGTCACTGCATCGGCGTCGATCCCTACTACCTCACGCACAAGGCCGAGATGGTCGGTTATCAGCCGCAGGTGATCCTGGCTGGCCGGCGCATCAACGACGGCATGGGCAAGTTCATCGCCGAGCAGACCATCAAGCAGATGATCAGGAACGGGTCGCCGGTGCGCGGTGCGCCCGTGACGGTGCTCGGGCTGACCTTCAAGGAAGACTGTCCGGACCTGCGCAACTCGCGCGTAATCGATGTGATTCGCGAACTCGAATCCTTCGGTGTCGATGTCCACGTGCACGATCCGATCGCCGACGCCGAAGAGGCGGTCCACGAGTACGGCGTGACGTTGAGGTCGTGGGACGAACTGCCGAAGTGCCACGCGCTGGTCGCCGCGGTCGCGCATCGCGAATTCAAGCAGCGCGGCACGGCCGAATACATCGCCAAGCTGACCGGCTCGGCTACCTTCATCGACGTGAAGAGCGCGTTCGATGCCGACGCGATGCGTGCGGCCGGCGCGACCGTGTGGCGTCTGTGATAGGTCGTCGGTCGACAAGACGTTCGCTGCGGCGCTTGCTGTGGTCATGAACGCGATGTCGCGCTACGACGAGGTACGCGACGAGCTTGTCCGCACCCCGCGCCGCTGGCTGGTCACGGGGGCAGCAGGCTTCATCGGCTCGAATCTGGTCGAGGCCTTGCTGATGCTTGATCAGCACGTCGTGGGACTCGACAACTTCGAGACCGGCCATCGCAAGAATCTCGACGAGGTGCTCGCCGCAGTCGGCAAAGCGCGCGGCGCCGACCGCGCCGCGCGTTTCGCCCTGATGGAAGGCGACATCACGCGACTCCTCGATTGCCATCGCGCGTGCGCCGGCATCGACTTCGTGCTGCATCAGGCCGCGCTGGGCTCGGTGCCGCGCTCGATCGAAAATCCGATCGCGACCAACGCGGCCAACGTCGACGGCTTCCTCAACATGCTGGTCGCCGCGCGCGATGCGCGCGTGAGCCGCGTCGTCTACGCCGCATCGAGCTCGACTTACGGCGATCATCCCGCGCTGCCCAAAGTCGAAGACCAGATCGGCAGACCGCTGTCGCCCTATGCGGTCACGAAGTACGTCAACGAACTCTATGCCGATGTGTTCTCGCGCAGCTACGGACTCGCGACGATCGGGCTGCGCTACTTCAACGTCTTCGGCCCGCGTCAGGATCCCCAAGGCGCATATGCAGCGGTCATTCCCAAATGGATCGCGGCCTTGTTGTCGGGCACACCCGTCGAGATCAACGGCGACGGCGAGACGACGCGCGACTTCTGCTATGTGGACAACGCGGTGCAGGCCAATCTGCTGGCCGCGATGGCGTCCGATCCCGAAAGCCTCAATCAGATCTACAACGTCGCAGTGAGCGGTCGTACCTCGCTGAATGCGTTGTACGAGATGTTGACGGCCGCACTGGCCGCGTACGCTCCCGACGCCGCATCGCAGAAACCGACCTACTGCGATTTTCGTGTCGGCGACGTACGCCATTCGCAAGCCGATATCGGCAAGGCGTCACGCCTGCTGGGTTACGCGCCTACCCATGACATCGACGCCGGTCTTCGCGCGGCGATGTCATGGTACGTCGAGCACGTGGCTCGCTGAAACTGTACGGTCAGCGTTGCGGCGAACGTCGCAGCGAGCGGCGCCGCGCCACGAATCCGAAGCCAGCCAGACCGGCAAACATCAGCGCGTAGCTCGAGGGTTCCGGCACCGTGGCGGCGAACGGGGTAATCAACAAGAGGTCCTGCGCGCTCGGACTGTGCAAAAGGTCCACGTGATAACGGATCGGCGATGCATCAACCTGCGACCAGTCGATCGAACTGGATTGAATTTTCGAATTATTCGAGTTGGTGATATTGAAACTGCCGCTCGCAAAATCATAAGCCGGGGCAGTTTCATATAGAACTTCCCAAACAGCCGCCTGCACCAGTCCCGAACCATCGGGATTGCTGTTGATATTCCCCCCAAGCATCGACGAAATCAGATGGTCGAACATCGCGGATTTTGCCGCGCCCCAGGCGGTATTACCGTTGACGATCGAGTAGTCGGTATAGAGAGTGCCGAAAGAAAGGTACTGGGTAATTTCGGCGCAATACGTCAAGAATGAAACTCCGTCGAGCGTCCCGGAGTATTGTCCGGCGTACACGGCGAAAGGCGCGATGACTGGGCCCGGCGCGGCGCTTTGGATCGTGGCCACGGTCGCGGGCCCATAGGTAAATCCGTTCAGATAAACACTATGGGTAATGGCGGAGACGCCGCTGGCCATGGCGCAGGGGGCGGCTGCCAATGCGAAGCCGGCCGCGGCAACATATGAAAGAACGTGGCGATTCATGATCTATTCCTGTAAGTAAAATTCGTAGCTGACGGAGCATGGTTTTTCGATTGGATATCGACCCGATCAGACTGATGCAGGAATGATGCCTATTCAACGAATAGAATGAATTCAGTGACTTGTTCTCTACGTCTCCGGTGATCGCGGTAATCAATGTATTGAGGATCGACAACGCAAGTCTGTCCAATCGAGGTTCTCTTTTTTGCTCGAATTGACAAAATAGGGCAGGTATTGACCAAAATCTTCTCATCCAAAATCTAATTACCGTCCCGTATTGACTCGACCCGCACTACGGTTCTTGTTACTCGACGCGTATCCACTCCACCCGAACGATATTGTTCGCCGTCAATACCGGCACCACGTTTTTCTTCGCGACCCAACTGAGTTTCTGTCGATGCAAAACGATATGACGGAACTCGCGCGTCTGGAGTGCGATCGCATCGATCAGCATCTGCCTGCGTTTGGCGGGATTCATCTCGACGCTTGCCGCGTCGATCAGCTTGTCGAGTTCGGGATCCGAGAAGCGCCCGTAGTTGTAGAAGCCCTTCTGCGTCGCCTCGTCCCTGGTGTGCAGGATCGGGTCCATGATGATCTGCGCATCGGTGATGCTGCCGCCCCAGCCGAGCATGTACATGCTGGTCTCGTATTTCTCGAGCTTCGGAAAGTAGAGGGTCTTGGGCATCGCGTTGACCTTCAGCGTCACGCCGATCTTCGCGAGCATGCTGACGGTCGCGATGCAGATGTCGCGGTCGTTGATGTAGCGATCGTTGGGACAATCGAGAGTGACCTCGAAGCCGTTCGGATAGCCGGCCTCGACCATCAGCTTCTTCGCGCGATCGACATCCGCCCGCGGATGCTTCTCCAGCGACGGGTCGAGACAACCGACCGGCGCGGTCGTCATACACGCGGTCGACACCGCCTGACCGCGCATGATCTTTGACTCCAGCAAGTCGACGTCGATCGCGCGATAGAAGGCTTCGCGAACGCGCCGGTCCTTGAAGGGATTCTTGCCGGTGACGTTGCTGCCTTCGAGCGCATCGCGATATTGATCGAAGCCGAAGAACACCACGCGGTTCTCGGGACCGGTGTAGACCTTGAGCGCCGGATTTTCCTGCATGCGGGCGATATCCTGCGGTGCCGGATCGTGCACGAAGTCGATCTCTCCCGACAGCAGCGCCGCGTTGCGCGTCGCGTCCGATGCGATCGGCGTGTACACGAGTTCGGTGACGTTGCCTTCGTCCGGTCCCCACCAGTTGGGGTTCTTGACGAGCACCGTCTTCACGCCCGGCTCCCGGGTCTTCAGCATGTATGGTCCGGTGCCGTTGGCGTTGCGCGCAGCGAAGGTTTCCTCCTTGGACTTGAAGTCGAGCGGCTTCTCGACGCGATGCGCGATGCACCACGCCTTGCTCATGATGTAGATCGTGTTCAGATGTTCGAGCAGCAGGGGATTGGGTTTCTCCTGCTTCAACTCGATCGTGTAATCGTCGACCTTGGTCGGCTTGCCGAGCGCGCGCGCGTATTGCGCGAGCATCGACGTCGGCTGCTGCGCGCGCTCGATCGAATAGACCGCGTCTTCTGCGGTGAAGGGCGAGCCGTCGTGGAACTTCACGCCACGACGAAGATTGAAGCGCCAAGTCGTCTCGTTGACGACGGTCCACGACGTCGCGAGCCGCGGGCCGATCCGCATGTTGCGATCGCGCTCGACCAGCAGGTCGTGAATCAGATTCGCGAAATTGTTCGTCAGTCCTTCGTTCTGCGAGTACGGATCCATCGTCTGTACATCGCCGCGCGAGGCCCAGCGCAAGGTCTTGGCTTCGACCGCGGACATTCCCGTGGTCAGACCGAACAAAAACGCCGCCACGAGAGCACCCTTCACGCGTATCGCTATCTTCATCGTCGCCTCCACGGTCAGTAGACGTGGACGATGATGCCACGCGAATCCGCTCGTGCGAATCCGGGCCTGCGAAGTGGCCGTGCGAAGCGCTCGGTTGCTCTGCTAGACTCCGCCGCCGATGAAAGACACTCGCCTGCTTCAAGGCAAGCAACGCTTCGAGCATGCCTTCGCGCTGCATCGAGACGGCCGCCACGCCGAAGCTCTCGCGCTTTACGAAACCGTCCTGGCGAGCGAGCCGCGTCATGCGCCGGCATTGCATCTATCCGGCTTGCTGCTGCATGCGGCGGGCAAGAACGACGATGCGATTGCCCGCATCGAACGCTCGCTCGCGATCGACGACGGCCTCGCCGACGTGTGGAGCAACGCGGCGCTGATCTACATGGATGCGGGTCGCAGCAACGACGCGATGCGTGCGCTGGAAAGGGCGTTGAAGCGCGAACCGACGTTGGGTGTGGCCTGGCTCAACCTCGCATCGCTCAAGCTGGAGAATGACGATGCGGTCGGCGCCGAAGCCGCTGCGCGTCGTGCTCTGGCTTGTGGCGAGAGTCCGCAAGGCTGGTTCAATCTGGCGCTCTGTCTGTCCGCACAAGCTCGCGAGACCGAGGCCTTGGCTGCGCTCGATCGCGCCGACGCCGGCGATGCCGTCGCGGCCGACGACGCGGCTGTTCCGGGCCTGCGCGCGCAATTGCTGATCGCGCTAGGGCGACGCGACGACGCGCGCGGCGTGCTCGATCGCGCGCTCGCGCACGTTGATCATCCTGCCTTGCGCATCGAGCGCGCGCGGCTCGCGGAGACGCGCAACGACTACGTGCCGGCCCTCGCCGACTATCGCGCGGCTCTCGCAGCGCCCGGAGACCCGGCGCCGAACGAGGAAACCGTACTCTCCGATCTCGTGTTCCTGAAGAAGCGTGTCGCCGACTGGAATGGCCTGGGCGCATTGCAGATGCGCTTTCGCGACGGCGTCCTCTCTCATGCCGATCGGAGCGACCGCGGGAGCGCGTACACGCCGTTCTCCTTTCTTTCCGATCCGTCGACTCGGGCGGAGCAGCGCATTGCGGGCGAAGTGTGGTCGCGACGATTCTTCATGCGTGAAGCATCGACCAAGCCGCTGTCCGATGGTCGTTTGCGCATCGGCTATCTCTCGGCCGATTTGCACGAGCACGCGACCGGCGTGCTGACCGTCGGCCTGTTCGAGCAGCATGACCGCGACGGCTTCGAAGTCTTCGGGTACTCGACCGGTCCCGACGATGGCAGCGCCTTGCGCAGTCGCATCGTCGCCAGCTTCGATCGCTTCGTCGACGCGCGGGCATGGCTGATCGATCGTCTCGCAGAGGCGATCCGCGCCGACGGCATCGACATCCTGATCGATCTCAAGGGTCACACCGAACGAGCGCCGACCGCGGTGATGGCGCAGCGCCCCGCACCGATACAGGTGTCGTATCTCGGCTATCCCGCGACGATGGGCGCGCCCTTCATCGACTATCTGATCGGCGACGCGATCGTGACGCCGCTCGCGCATCGAGCCGATTACAGCGAGACGCTGGTGCAGTTGCCGGGCAGCTATCAGATCAACGACGATCGCCGCATCATCGGTGAGACGCCCGATCGCAAAGAGCTGGGCCTCGCCGAAGAGGCCTTCGTCTATTGCTGTTTCAACAATGTGTACAAGATCGGCGCTACGGTCTTCGATGCGTGGATGCGGATTCTGCGCGATGTGCCGCGCAGCGTGTTGTGGTTGCTCACGCGAGCCGACGACAGCTTCACGCGCAACAACCTGAGACGCGAAGCGATGGCGCGCGGCATCGACCCGGATCGTCTCGTGTTCGCCGACACGCGACCGCATGCCGAATATCTAGCGCTCTACCGACACGCCGATCTGTTTCTCGACACCTGGCCGTACAACGCGCACACCACTGCGTCGGATGCGTTGTGGGTCGGCTGTCCGGTACTGACGATGATCGGCGACACTTTCGCGGGGCGCGTTGCCGCGAGTTTGCTGTCGGCGGTCGGCATGCTCGAATTGATCGCGCGCGATCGTGAAGGCTATCTCGCGATGGCCGTCGAAATTGCGTTGGATCGAAGCAAGGCGCGTACGTTGCGCGACCGCTTGCTGGCGAGCGTCCGATCGAGCTCGCTGTTCGACACAACGCTGACCGCGCGCGCCATCGAGGCGGCGTATCGTGCGATGGCCGACCAATACCGCAACGGCAAGCGCGAACCGATTTCAATTTCCTGAAACCTGAACATGACCTACGCCATCCAACCTCAGCCCCAAGTCACGATCCCGGTTGCCCATTCCGATCTTCTGTTTGCGGTTCGTCGCATCTATTGTGTGGGCCGCAATTACGTCGAGCATGCGAAGGAGATGGGCTTCACCGGCCGCGAGCCGCCGTTCTTTTTCATGAAGCCCGCCGATGCGGTCGTGCCGGTCCCGGAAGGAACGACCGGGCGCATGCCCTATCCGTCGAAGACCGGCGACCTGCATCACGAGATCGAACTCGTCGTCGCGATCGGCAAGCGCGGCGCCGACATCGCCGCAGCCGATGCCATGCAGTACGTGTGGGGCTATGCGGTCGGGCTCGACATGACACGCCGCGACCTGCAGGTCGAAGCCAAGAAGCAGGGCAGGCCGTGGGAAGTCGGCAAGGCCTTCGACTATTCGGCGCCGATCGGGCCGCTGCACCCGATCACCGAAACCGGAGCGATCGAATCAGGCGAGATTCATCTGAACGTCAATGGAAAGGTGCGTCAGGTCAGCGACATCGACAAGCTGATCTGGAACGTCGCCGAGACGATCGAACATCTGTCGTCGTTGTTCGAACTGCAACCGGGCGACCTGATCTTCAGCGGCACGCCCGAAGGCGTCGCGAAGGTGGCGCGAGGCGATGTGATGGAAGGTCGCATCGCCAAAGTGGGGACTCTGCGCGTCGAAGTCGTGTGATGAAGTTCTCCGCCTCTTTCAAGATCCTGCCCCGGACTTGATCCGGGGGAGGTCGGGAGGGGGATGGGTTTTCGCGCGACTGCCTCTCAACTCGGAGCGCGCCCCGGCGATGTCGCATCGATCAAATGCGGCGCCCTGGTCGGATCGAAATCGGACCAGTCCCCGTCCGACCACGTCCCTTCGCACCGCTCGAGATCGACCGCCCCGGCTCCGCGCAACGCGGCGATGACATCGCTCTCGCCTCGCGCCTCGCCCACATGGACCGCAACCAACATGCCCGCGTGGCGAATCGCATGATGACCCGCGTCCATCGTTCCGCCCATCGCGCCCGCGAGCGAGCCGCTATAGGCGCCCGCAGCCGCGGCGCCCAGGCCCGCCACTGCAATCATCGGCGCCGCGAGACCTGCCGTCGCGGCGATGAGGGCGCCCGCGACCCCGACGCCCGCGCCGAGCAGAGCCCCGGTTCCTGCGCCGTGCTGCGCATGCTCGGTGCCCGGCGATTCGTCTTCATCCCCGCCGATCGGCGTCGCGTCGTGCTGCCCGGCCGGGGTGACGTAGAACACGCTGATGTCGTCTCGTGCGATCGACTGCGATACCAGCGTCTCGACCGCGTCGTCGGCCCGCTCGGAAGACTCGAAACGTCCTGCGATGATGGTGCTCATGATGTCTCCCACGGAAATGTCCGGTGGGTTCGATCATACGATGTTCGATAGGTGCCCCACGTTTTCATCGATCGCGTGCTGACCAGACCTGCGCCGAAACACGAGCAAGGCCGTCGCTATAATCGCGCGCTCTCCCTGTAGTTCAATGGATAGAACGGCCGCCTCCTAAGCGGCAAATCCAGGTTCGATTCCCGGCGGGGGGACCAGTTTTTTCAGCGCGACCGCCGACGCCGCAACACCACCCATCCCGTGATGCCGGCGCTCAGCAACAACAAAGCCGACGGTTCGGGAACGGCGCGTCTCGGCTCGCCGTAGAGGAAGTCGTCCATCACCACGAGGTTGATGTTTCCGGTCTCGGTCACGTTCGTTCCCAACGCGGGATTGAATGCGTTAGGAACCGCGGCTGCCGCACGGACCGACGCGTGGCTCAAGAAGTGTAAAGTTTTTCGGCGCGCATACGTGGCGTAACATGCGCCCCCGTCGTTGACGCGATCACCCGTTTTCAGGAACCGACCCATGACCGACCTATCGACCCTCGTCAATCATCAAATTCGCCTTGCGGCTCGTCCCAACGGCATGCCCACGCGCGACGACTGGTCGTTCACGACCGCGCCGGTGGTCGAACCCGACGAAGGCGGCTTGCTCGTGAAGACGCTATCGCTGTCGCTCGACCCTGCAATGCGCGGATGGATGAACGAGGGCAAGAGCTACATCGCGCCGGTCGAGATCGGCGAGGTGATGCGAGCCGGCGGAGTCGGCGTCGTTATTGCATCCAGCAATTCGTCCTTCGCAATCGGCGATCGCGTGACCGGTTCGATGGGCGTGCAAGAGTATTGGGCCGCGAGCGACAAGCAGGTCGCGCGCGGCGACGTGGCGAAGATCGATCTGCGCGCCGGCACGGTCGAGCAGTGGCTCAACGTGCTCGGCATGCCGGGCATGACCGGCTACTTCGGGTTGCTGGACGTGGGCCAGCCGAAGGAGGGCGAGACGCTGGTCGTGTCGGGCGCGGCCGGTGCGGTGGGGCAGACCGTCGGGCAGCTCGCGAAGATCAAGGGCTGTCGTGCGGTGGGTATTGCGGGCGGCCCCGAGAAATGTGCGTGGGTCGTGGAAGAACTCGGCTTCGATGCATGCATCGACTACAAGGCGGGCAATGTGAAGGACGGCTTGAAGCAGCATTGTCCGCAGGGCGTAGACATCTATTTCGACAACGTCGGCGGCGAGATCCTCGACACGGTGCTCACGCGCATCAACCGCAAGGCGCGCATCGTCATCTGCGGCGCGATCAGCCAGTACAACAACACCACAGCGGTGAAGGGATCTGCGAACTATCTGTCGCTCCTGGTCAATCGCGCGCGCATGGAAGGCATCGTGGTGTTCGATTACGCGCCGCGCTTTCATCTCGCAGTGGCCGAGTTGTCGGGCTATCTGAAGGATGGTCGCATCAAGAGCAGGGAGGACGTGGTGGTCGGGCTCGACACGTTTCCGGAAACGCTGCTCAAGCTCTTCAAGGGCGAGAACTTCGGCAAGCTGATTCTGCAAGTCGCGAGCGCGTAGCTTCGTCCCTTCTCGCCGTCTCCTCGGTCATGTCCCTGCTTTCGCTTTCCAATATCGAACTCGCGTTCGGGCACGTCGCCTTGCTCGACGATGTGTCGCTGCACGTCGAGCGCGGCGAACGAGTCGGCCTGATAGGACGCAACGGCACGGGCAAGTCGTCGCTGCTGGCTCTGATCGCGGGGCTGCGCGATCCGGACGACGGCAACATCACGCGCGCGTCGGGTGTTTCGGTCGCACTGGTCGAGCAGGAGCCTTCGCTGCCCGCGGATGTGAGCGTGCTCGACGCGGTAACCAGCGGGTTACCTGCGGCCGCTTTGGTGGTCGCGTACGAGCACGCGGCACATCGCGTGGCGACCGATCATTCCGACGAGGCGATGCACGAACTCGCGTCGGCGCAATCCGCGCTCGATGCCGTCAATGGCTGGACGGTCGCGCATCGGCTCGAGCGCGTATTGACGCGCTTCGAACTCGACCCCGATGCGCGCATCGCCGAACTGTCGGGCGGGCAGAGCAAGAGAGTCGCGCTGGCACGCGCGATGGTGATCGAGCCCGACCTGTTGCTGCTCGACGAGCCCACCAACCACCTCGACATCGAAACCATCGCGTGGCTCGAATCGCTGCTCGTCGAGTTCGCGGGCAGCATCATCTTCATCACGCACGATCGCGCATTCCTCGACCAGGTTGCGACGCGCATCGTCGAACTCGATCGCGGACGGCTCGCGAGTTATCCCGGCAGCTATGCCGCGTACCGCAATCGCAAGGTCGAAGAGCTCGAGGTCGAGCGTGTCGAGAACGCGAAGTTCGACAAGGTTCTCGCGCAGGAAGAAGCATGGATACGCCAAGGCGTCGAAGCGCGGCGCACGCGCAATGAAGGCCGGGTGCGAAGGCTCGAGCATCTGCGCGACGAGCGCGCAGCGCGCCGCGACCGTTCGAAGGACGTCAAGCTCGCGGTCGACGTGGGCGCCCGTTCGGGCAAGCTCGTAGCCGAGCTGACCGAGGTCTGGAAGTCGTTCGGTACGGACGATGCGGATCAAACCATCACGCGCACCGTGGTCCGCGATTTTTCCGCGACCATCATGCGCGGCGATCGCGTGGGCCTGATCGGCCGCAACGGCGCGGGCAAGACCACGCTGCTCAAGCTCATTCTCGGCGACCTCGAACCCGATCGAGGAAAGATTCGTCGCGGCACCAATCTGTCGGTCGCGTATTTCGATCAGACGCGCGCCGTGCTCGACCCCGAGAAAACGCTGCTCGAGACCATCAGTCCGGGCTCGGACTGGATCGAGATCGGCGAGGGCTCGACCCTGCAACGCAAGCACGTGATGAGTTATCTCGGCGACTTCCTGTTCGCGCCCGAGCGTGCGCGCTCGCCGGTCAAGAGCCTGTCGGGCGGCGAGCGCAACCGCCTCTTGCTCGCGCGCCTGTTCGCGCGACCCACCAACGTGCTGGTGCTCGACGAGCCGACCAACGATCTCGACGTCGACACCCTCGAGTTGCTCGAAGCCCTGCTGATCGACTACGCGGGCACGATCTTTCTGGTCAGCCACGACCGCGCGTTTCTCGACAACGTCGTCACGCAAACCATTGCCTACGAAGGCGATGGCCGCTGGCGCGAATACGTCGGCGGCTACGCGGACACCGAAGCCGCAAGAGCGCGCGCTCGGGAAGCGACGACGAGACCGGCGGTCGTGTCCGGGTCGAAGCCAGTGCAGAAACAAACAACAGACCAGACGCCAAAGCAGATCCAGGCGCGCACGCAAACGCCGTCGGCGCCTGACCCGGCCGCATCCAAACCGCGCCTCGGCTTCAAGGAACAACGCGAGCTTGCCGGCTTGCCCGAGATCATTTCGTCGCTCGAAGCCGAGCAGGCGACGATCGCTCATCACTTGGCCGACCCGGGACTGTACCGAGAGGGACCCGGTCAAGCGGTGCGCCTGCGAGAGCGCGCCTCGCAGATCGAACGCGAACTCGATCAGGCGATGCAGCGATGGGATGCGCTCGAGCGGCGCGCGACGCCGGCTTGAACGCACGCTTGAAACTCATCCGGGATGTGAGCGAAGTGAACGCCGAAAAGTGGAGTGCCTATTTTTTGAGCACGCCCATCGGAGGCCCGACCGGTGCGGTTCCGGCCCTCTTTTGCGCCGGTTTTTCCACAGAAAATGGGGATAAGTCCTACAAACGGACTAGTCGATAGCAACCGAATGACCTTGACAAATGTCCGGCAAGACCAGTGATAACCCGAGCACTTCCAAATCGCGATCGGCTCGCTCGGGAGCGTCGCGGCCGGTTTCGTCGCCGGCTGGTTCGTCACGTTATGCCGAGGGTTCGATCCGCGTCCTGAAAGGTCTCGAGCCGGTCAAGCAGCGGCCCGGCATGTACACGCGCACCGAGAGTCCCTTGCACATCGTGCAGGAGGCGATCGACAACGCAGCCGACGAGGCGCTCGGTGGCTTCGCATCCCGTATCGATGTCACGCTCGCTGCCGACGGCCGCATCGCAGTCGAGGACGATGGCCGCGGCATCCCCGTCGGTCTGCATTCCGAAGAAGGCGTGCCGGTCGTCGAGATCGTGTTCACGCGTCTTCATGCGGGCGGCAAGTTCGACAAGGGCAGGGGCGGCGCGTACAACTTTTCGGGGGGGCTGCATGGGGTCGGCGTGTCGGTCACCAACGCGTTGTCGCAGAGCCTGGAGGTTACGGTCTATCGCGACGGCGGCGTGCACACGATCTCGTTTGCGCACGGAGACGTCGTCACGCCGCTGGTCTCGCGGCCGTTGGAACGCAGCGACGAGCGCGGCGTACGCAAGACCGGCACGCGCATCGTGTTGAAGCCAGAGTCGAAATACTTCGATAGCGACGTGATCCCGTTCGCGGAGTTGCAGCGCCTCTTGCGCAGCAAGGCGGTGCTGTTGCCCGGCGTCATCGTCACGTTCACCGATGCGCGATCGTCGTCGAAGCCATCCACGGTCGAGACCTGGCGCTTCGAGCAGGGCCTGCGCGGCTATCTCGTCGAGGCGCTCGCGAACACTTCGAGCGCCGATCCTTTGATCCCTCTATACGAAGGCAGCCAGCATTCGAACGGGGCCGACAACTTCGCCGAGGGCGAGGGCGCCGAGTGGGTCGTCGCGTGGACCGAAGACGGGCCGTTGATGCGCGAGTCTTACGTCAACCTCATCCCCACGTCCGCGGGAGGCACGCACGAAGCGGGCTTGCGCGAGGGTCTCTTCAACGCGGTTAAGAGCTTCATCGATCTGCACGGCTTGTTGCCCAAGGGCGTGCGTCTCCTGCCCGAGGACGTGTTCGCTCGCGTGTCGTTCGTGCTGTCGGTCAAGGTGCTGGATCCACAATTTCAGGGGCAGATCAAGGAGCGCTTGAACAGTCGCGACGCGGTGCGACTGGTTTCGAACTACGCGCGGCCCGGTCTGGAGTTGTGGCTCAATCAGCACGTCGATCAGGGCAGGAAGCTTGCCGAGCTCGTGATCCGTCAGGCGCAGACGCGCCAGCGCTCGGCGCAGAAGGTCGAGAAAAGGAAAGGTTCGGGGGTCGCGGTGTTGCCGGGCAAGCTGACCGATTGCGAGTCGGAGGACATCGCGCGCAACGAGGTCTTTCTCGTCGAAGGCGACTCCGCGGGCGGGTCGGCCAAGATGGGCCGCGACAAGGTCTTCCAGGCGATCCTGCCGTTGCGCGGCAAGGTCCTCAACTCGTGGGAGACCGAACGCGACCGCCTGTTCGCGAACAACGAGATCCACGACATCGCGGTGGCGATCGGCATCGACCCGCATGGTCCGAACGACCCCGTCGATTTCGCGAGCCTGCGTTATGGCAAGGTGTGCATCCTGTCGGATGCCGACGTCGATGGCTCGCACATTCAGGTGTTGTTGCTGACCCTCTTCTTCAAGCACTTCCCCAAGCTGGTCGACAACGGACATCTGTACGTCGCGCGGCCGCCGCTCTATCGGATCGACGTTGCCGCGCGCGGCAAGAAGCCGGCGCAGAAAATCTATGCGCTCGACGACGGCGAGCTCGAAGCGATCGAAGACAAGTTGACGAAGGACGGAGCAAGCAAGAGTGCGTGGAGCATTTCCCGCTTCAAAGGCCTGGGAGAGATGAGCGCCGAACAGTTGTGGGAGACGACTATGAATCCCGACACGCGCAGGCTTTCGCAAGTATCGTTGGGCGAGCTCGACTTCAACGCGACGGTTGCGCGCATGAACATGCTGATGGGCAAGGGCGAGGCCGCAGCGCGTCGGTCGTGGCTGGAAGAGCACGGCAACGAAGTCGAAGCGGACATTTGACGCGGTGAACTTGACGTAAAATGAGCGCAACGTCATACTTGTATGACACATCGACCAAGGACTCTCATGCTTGCCGTTCGCCTTCCCGAAGACCTTGAAGATCGCCTCTACAGCCTGGCCGAAAAAACCGGGCGCCCCAAGTCGTACTACGTACGCGAGGCACTGGCCGAATACATGACCGATCTCGAAGATCACTATCTGGCCGAGCAGCGCATGAAGAAGTTCGGCGATGGACCCGCGATCCCTCTGGACGATCTGATGAAGAAGTATGGCTTGGCGGATTGAGTTTCTGCCGGTTGCCGAAAAAGAACTCGCCAAGCTCGACCGCGCGGTCGCACAACGCATCCTCGCGTTTCTCGATCAAAGGGTTCGCACTGCGCGCGACCCGCGCGCGATCGGCGAGGTCCTGGTCGGCAAGGAGTTCGGACAGTTCTGGAAATATCGGGTCGGCGACCATCGCCTGATCTGTTCGATCGAGGATCATCGCGTGCTTGTGACAGTCGTGCGGGTCGCACATCGAAGCAGCGTATATCGCCGCAAGTGAAGCCATGGTCCTGACAATCAACGGCACGCAACTCTTCTTCGATGTGGCGGGGCCTGGCCTGCGGCCGCGCGATGGCGTGCTCGCCGAAGTGCCGACGCTGTTGATCCTGCACGGCGGGCCGGGTTCCGATCACAGTGCGGTCAAGGCCCCGCTGTTGCCGCTCGCTGCGCACTATCAACTCGTGTGGATCGACCATCGCGGCAACGGCCGCTCGGCCCAAAGCGATCCGATTGATTGGACGCTCGAGCAATGGGCCGACGACGTGCGCGCATTCTGCGATGCGCTGGGCATCGTCAGGCCGATCGTGCTCGGCCAGTCGTTCGGCGGCGTGGTCGCACAAGCCTATGGCGCGCGGCATTCGGGGCATGCGGGCAAGCTCATCTTCTCGTCGATCTGCGCGCGCTGGGATTTCGAACTCTCGATGAAGCGCTTCGCCGAGCGCGGCGGCGAGAAAGCCGAACGCGCCGCGCGCAACTTCTGGGGCCGCATGGAGCACGACGACATCGCCGCATACCGGTCGGTATGCATACCGCTGTATGCGGCCAGGCCCGGTGGCGACGACGTGCGAGCCATGGCGCTCAACAAGGAAGACGTGATGCGGCACTTTCTTTCGCCCTTCGGCTTCTTTCAGCGGATGGACTTGCGTGCATCGCTGTCGGCGATCACGTGTCCGACGCTGGTGCTCGCGGGTCGCGAAGACCCGGTGATTCCGTGGGAGTTGTCCGAAGAACTCGCCGAGTCGCTCGGGACCGGCATCAACCCCGCGCCGGTCGAATTCGTCTGCATGGACGGGTGCGGGCACGGCGTCTGGCGGGACGACCCAGAAGCCGCGCTCGCCGTTCTGCGTGGCTTCATCGATGGCGAAACGTCCTGATTCATCGATACGCGCCGCGATGAACAGGAATCCGCAAACTTTCTCGATTCGCAAAGGGACCGTCGCGGACCGCGATCGTCTGCGCGAAATCTTTCGCGACGCAGTGCTCGCGGCCGGCCCGCGCGCATACACGGCCGATCAAGTCGCCGTATGGGCTGCGACTTCGGAGGAGGTCGATCGATGGGACACGTGGATGCGCGAAGGATCGACCTGGGTCGCGGCCGAGCCGTGCGAGCCGGCCCGCGCGATCGGCGTCGCGTCGCTGTGGCCGCAAGACCATGTCCATCTGCTGTACATCGATCCGGCGTTTCATCGGCGCGGCATCGCGCGCGCATTGCTCTCACGAATCGAAGCCGAGGCGCGCCAAGCGAACGTCTACGGATTGACGACCGATGCAAGCCTGATTGCGCATCCGGTCTTTCTGAATGCCGGCTTCGCCGTCGTCGCGTGGGACGAGTACGCGCACCGAGGCGTGGTCTTTCGCCGTGCGCGTATGAGAAAGAAATTGCGATGAAGCGTGCGGCGTTTCTTCAGCTCGCTCTTGCGCTCCTGGTGGCATCGCCCGCGCGCGCCGACATCTATGGCTACATCGATGCGGCCGGCGTGACGCATCTCGCAACCGAGAAGCTCGGCGACCAGTACACCTTGTTCCTGAAGACCGGCGATGCCGGCGATGCATCGCGCGCGTCACAAGCCGATGCCGCGTCCAACGACGCGCTGATGAAGACGCGGCTCTTCAAGCGGCTGGTCGATCATCCCAACGTCGCGAAGTACGAACCGATGATTCGTGCGGCGGCGAGCCGTCATGGGCTCGATCCGCAACTCGTCAAGGCGGTTGTCGCGGTGGAGTCGGGGTTCGAGCCGCGCGCGGTGTCGGACAAGGGCGCGGTCGGTCTGATGCAGGTATTGCCTGCGACCGGTGAGCGCTATGGCGTGCATGCGGACAAGAAGAAGAGCGTCGATCAGAAGCTCATCGATCCGACCTTGAATCTCGAGATCGGTACGCGCTATCTCGCGGACCTGAAAAAAATGTTCGCGTCGCGACCCGAGCTTGCGCTCGCGGCCTACAACGCGGGCGAGAACGCGGTGGTGCGATTTCGAAATGCGATTCCGCCGTTTCCCGAGACCCAGGCGTATGTGAAGTTGGTCGATCAATTTCACGCGTTCTACAGTCCGCGACGCGAGACGAGAGATGCGAGCGGCAAGCAGCGCATACGCGTGACGATCGCGGCGCGGCGCAACTTGCCCGATCCCGATATGCCGCTGCGCTTTCTTGCCCCTGCGGCGTCGATTGCGGTGCCGGCTGTTGTTGGTGTCGATGCGGTCGGCCGGGACCCATCCCCACCCCAGCCCTCCCCTTGAAGGGGAGGGAGAGAAATGAATGAGGCGCAGGAAGGGATGAAACAAGCCGGTCTCTTCGACACGCCCGCGGCGCCCAATGACGCATCCGATGACGCGCTGACGCTCGGCAACTACGCCGAGCGCGCTTACCTCGACTACGCGATCTCGGTCGTCAAGGGGCGTGCGTTGCCCGAGGTCGCCGACGGTCAGAAGCCGGTGCAGCGTCGCATCCTGCATGCGATGAATCAGCTCGGCCTGACTGCCGACGCCAAGCCGAGGAAGAGCGCGGCCGTGGTCGGCGACGTGCTCGGCAAGCTGCATCCACACGGCGACCAGTCGGTGTACGACGCGCTGGTGCGCATGGCGCAGGACTTCACGCTGCGCTATCCGTTGATCGACGGGCAGGGCAACTTCGGTTCGCGCGATGGCGATGGCGCTGCGGCGATGCGCTACACCGAGGCGCGTCTCACGCCGATCGCGCGCGTGTTGCTCGACGAGATCGACGAGGGCACGGTCGACTTCCAGCCCAACTACGATGGCTCGACCGAAGAGCCCGAGTTGTTGCCCGCACGCTTGCCATTCGTGTTGCTCAATGGCGCATCGGGCATCGCGGTCGGGATGGCCACCGAGATTCCGCCACATCATCTGGCCGAAGTCGCAGCGGCCGCGGTCGCGATGGTGCGCGCCAACGGCAACGCGACGACGGCAGAATTGCTCGAACACATCAAGGGCCCGGACTTTCCCGGCGGCGGGCAGATCATCTCGTCGCAGCAGGAGATCGCGGCGATCTACGAGAGCGGACGCGGCAGCGTCAAGGTGCGCGCGAAGTGGATCGTCGAGGATCTCGCACGCGGGCAGTGGCAAGTGGTCGTCACCGAATTGTCGCCCAGCACGTCCGCTCAAAAAGTCCTTGAAGAAATCGAGGAGCTCACCAATCCCAAGTTGCGCCTCGGCAAGAAATCCTTGAGCACCGATCAACTCGCCAACAAGCAGATGGTGCTCGCCGCGCTCGACGCGGTGCGCGACGAATCGGGCCGCGAGGCACCGGTGCGCATCGTGTTCGAGCCCAAGTCGCGCAACGTCGAACAGCAAGCCTTCATCAATCTGTTGCTGTCTCACACCAGTCTCGAAGCGAGCGTGCCGCTCAACTTCGTGATGATCGGCATCGACGGCAGGCCGCGTCAGAAACCGCTCGCCGACATCCTCGCCGAGTGGGTGGCGTTTCGTCACCAGTGCGTGACGCGTCGCACGAGGCATCGCCTGGGCAGGATCGACGACCGCATCCACATCCTCGAAGGCCGCAGCCTCGTGCTGTTCCACATCGACGAAGTGATCCGCATCATCCGCGGAGCCGATGCGCCCAAGCCCGCGTTGATCGACGCGTTCAAACTCTCCGATCGACAGGCCGAGGACATCCTCGACATCCGCCTGCGGCAACTCGCGCGGCTCGAAGCGATTCGCATCGAACAGGAATTGAAGGAGCGTCGAGCCGAAAAGGAAAAGCTCGAAGACCTGCTCGGCAATCCGGCCTCGTTGAAGCGGCAATTGATTCGCGAGATCGAAGCCGATGCGAAGACCTTCGGCGCCAGGGATCCGCGGCGCACCTTGATTCAGGAGCAGCGTCGCGCCGCGGTCGAGGTGAAGGTCGTCGATGAAGCGGTGACGGTGATCGTGTCCGAGAAAGCGTGGGTGCGTGCACGGCCCGGCCATGCGAATGGACCACAACCCGATGCGGCGCAGTTCGTTTTCAAGCCGGGCGATGCGCTGTACGCCGCCTACGAATGCAGAAGCGTCGACCAGTTGGTCGCGCTCGGCACCGACGGGCGCGCGTATTCGGTCGCGGTCGCCAGCCTGCCCCGTGTGCGCGCGCTGCGCAGCGACAAGACGGAGGCGGTGCCGATAACTTCACTCGTCGATGTCGAGCAAGGCACGCGAGTGGAAGCCATGATCGCGGGCGCGATCGACTTGCCTGTCCTGGTCGCGACTTCCGCCGGACACGGGTTCGTCTGCAAGCTCGGTGATCTGGTCAGTCGCAATCGCGGCGGCAAGGGCTTCGTGACGCTGGGGGTGGACGATGACGCGGACGATGGCGCGGACGATGGCGCGCCCCCACCCGCGCGATCGCCTCTCGAAGCGCCGCGTCCCTTGCGGCTTTGCGCCATCGACGTGACCAGCGACACCGAGATCGCATGCCTGAGCAGCGATGGCTATCTGCTCGTCTTTCCCGCGGCTGAAATCAAGAAACTCTCCGACGGCGGTCGCGGAGTGATGCTGCAGGATCTCTCGAAGGATGCGCGACTCGTCGCGGCGCTGCCGATCGGCGCGGAGGGTGTCGTGGTCACGGGAAAGGGAAGCCGCGGCAAGGATTTGCGCATGCGACTCGCGGGCGCGATGCTCGATCCGCATAGAGGCAAGCGCGCGCGCAAAGGCAGGAAGGTGGCGAAGAGCCCGCTGTCGACCATGCTCGTCAAGCCCGACAGCGACGCGTGATCGTCAACGCGATGACGATCACGCGGTCGATCGAAACCGATCGTGCGCGCCGCGTTTTGTTCGCGGTCGCCACCTCGATCGTTGCGGCTCTCTTCGCGGGCTGCTTGGGTTCATCCGCATCCGCTTCGTCCCGCGAGCCCACGGTTTCGTCGCTTACACCCATCGCATCGAACGTCGAGTCCGCAGCCGTTCGCTTCGAAGGCGCGCCCCGCGACGGCGAACATTTCAGCAACCTTTATCCGTTCAAGCTTCCCACGACAGCCGACCTCGCGCGCTGGTACTGGAACTGGACGAAAGCCGGCGGCACCCGACCACCCGCTGGCGGATACGACGCGATCCCCGTGCTTGCGCCCGACCTTGCGTACCTGCGTGCCAATCGGAGCGACACCACCATCACCTGGGTCGGTCATGCGACCGTGCTCTTGCAGCTCGCGGGGCTGAACGTCATCACCGATCCGATGTTCTCGGAGCGCGCTTCGCCGTTCAGCTTTCTCGGGCCCGAGCGCAAGGTGCGCGTGCCGTTCGCAATCGCCCAAGCGCCGCACCTCGACGTCGTGCTGATCTCGCATAACCACTACGACCACCTCGATGCGGCAAGCGTCGATGCGCTTGCGAAGCAGCCGGGAGGTTCTCCGCTATTCATCGTGCCGCTGGAGCTCGATCGCTGGATGCGCGCGCGCGGCGTGGTCAACGTGGTTGCGCTCGACTGGTGGAACGTGCGCGAAATCGCCGCACCGCAGGGTGCATCGGCCGATCGCGTGCGCATCACCTTCGTTCCCGCGCAGCACTGGAGTTCGCGCGGCCCGGGCGACCGCTTCGAAACGCTGTGGGGCGGTTACGTGGTCGAACGCATCAAACCCGCGCCGTCTGCCGAGGTCGCGTGGCGCTTCTACTTCGCGGGCGACACCGGCTACGCGCCGCTGTTTCACGACTTGATCCATGCGCGCTTCGATCGTTTCGATTTCGCGGCGATTCCGATCGGCGCTTACGAACCCAACGAGTACCTGCGCGCGCAGCACGTCAATCCCGAAGAGGCCGTGAGGATTCATCGCGAACTCAACGTCGCGCAATCGGTAGGCATTCATTGGGGCACGTTCGTGTTGACCACCGAACCCTTCGACCAGCCGCCGCGCGATCTCGCGGCCGCGCTGGCGCGCGCCCACCTTCCGGCCGATCGCTTCGTGACGTTCAGGCATGGTGAGATGCGGGTGTTGGAAGTGGCGGGGCATTCGGCAGCCAACAAACGTCCGTAAATCATGGTTGACGGGTGATCCTCGGTAAACCATGATTTACAAATGCCGCAGATCATCAAGTCCGACAGGCCGCCAAACGGATAGCAGGGGATTTAAAGGAGTGAGCAATGGCCGAAACATTCAGCCCTTTCGATGCAGCGAAATATCTGACCAGCGATGAAGCGATCGCCGAATACCTCAGAGACTGTGCGGAGTCGAACGATACTGCCGTCATGGTTCTTGCGCTGGGCACCGTCGCTCGTGCGCGCAGCATGAGTGCGTTGGCGCGAGACACGGGTATGACCCGCGAAGGGCTTTATAAATCGCTCTCCCCGACTGGCAATCCCTCTTTTGCGACGATCAACAAGGTCGCGGGCGCCCTCGGCTTCCATCTTGCGTTCGAACCCAATGGCAAGGTGGATCGTCCCGCAAAGAGCCGTCCGAAAGTTGCGTCAAAAAAACCTGTGGGCGCAGTCGTCGCGGCCAAGCCGACCAAGCGCGGGCCACCTTCGGCATCAAGCGGCAAGCGCCCGGTGGCCTGAAGGACATCGGCATCATCTTCGGAGCCTTCATGCTGCATCCCCAATCGCGTGCCTTGCTCGACCTGATGATCTCGCGGAGCATCCCGCCGACCCACACGCTCAACCCCGCCGACGCGCGCAGCGCGTATCGCGATCGCCGCGCCATGCTGCAACCGATGCCCCAAGACGTAGCCGAGGTTCGCGAGCTGCAAGCCGAGGGGCCGCATGGCCCTATCGCGATGCGCCTCTATCGGCCTCGCGTACTCGACGAGGAAGCGGCACGCGCGTTACCCGTACTGGTCTATTACCACGGGGGCGGTTGGGTGATCGGCGACCTCGATACGCACGACACGCTGTGCCGCGAACTCGCCAACGCGTCGGGTGTCGCAGTCGTCGCGATCGACTATCGCCTTGGTCCCGAGCATCGTTTTCCCGCGGCGTACGACGATGCGTATGCGGCGACGCGCTGGATATTCGCGCATGCGCATGAACTGGGTCTCGATCCGAAACGGATCGCGGTCGGCGGCGACAGCGCGGGCGGCAACCTCGCCGCGGCGGTCGCGCTCGCGGCTCGCGACGAGCTGAATGGCGGCGACGCCGGCAACCCACCATCGATCGCGTTTCAACTGCTGATCTATCCGGCGACCGACATGCGGCGCGCGCATCCTTCGCACACCACCAACGGTCAGGGCTATCTGTTGACGAGCGACACGATCGGCTATTTCCACGACCACTACATCGACGACGCGAAGCACGATCTCGATTGGCGCGCGTCGCCGTTGTTGCACACCGATCATTCGCGTCTGCCTCCGGCGCTGGTGCTCACCGCCGGCTACGACCCGCTGCGCGACGAAGGCCTCGACTACGCACGTGTGCTTGCGGACGCGGGCAATCGCGTGAGCTACGTGTGCTTCGAACGCCAGATCCACGGATTCATCACGATGGGCAAAGTTCTCGATGAAGCGAACACCGCGGTGACGCTGTGCGCGGCCGAACTGGCCCGTGCATTGAAGATGGCGGCTTGAGCGCACGGAGTCGACTTGCCGTGCGCGAGAGCGAAAGCTTCGTTCTGAATTCCCGATATCGCCTTGGCTCTTACCAGCGAGGCCAACGCATCATGACGGGACAAGCCCGATGATCGGTGGCGGCGGCGAAAGCGATGTGAGGGTCGCCGCCGAACTGCGATTCGAATCGCTGCTCTCCGCATGGCGCCGATCGACGGCACGCACCAGAAAGTAGTAGGTCGTGCCGGCCGCGAGCTTGTCGATCGTCGTACTCAGCTCGCTGGTCGTGCCTGCCAATGCGTAGGGCCCTGCCGCCGAACGCGCGTAATAGATGTTATAGCCCGCGAGCCGAGGACCCCCACTTGCAGCCCATGCAAGCGCGACCGTTTGCGTGGTTGAACCCGTCGTGTGCAACTGGGTCGGCGCGCCGATCGGACCGACACGCCAGCCGGCGGCGAGCCGATCGATCATCGCCTTGATCGCGCGCATCTGCCGACCGCTGCGGGTCGCGTAGTTAGGGTCGTCGTAACCCCACCAGTCCCAGCAGCCTTTGGGGTTGTACGCGCTCAGGGTCGAACTCGCGGTGGTCTGCGGATAAAGCACGATGATGCGGTTGGCGTCCGCCCGCTCGTTGTAGCCCGCGTGGACGCGATACGCGTCGCCGATGCGTTCGGGGTATTGCAGGCATCCGTGCAAGGCGACGTGAACGCGGCACTTCGCGCCTTCGTCGCATGCGACTGGCACATAGGCGTAGCCGTTCACGTTCATGCTGTGCGCAACCGGATCGGCGATGAACTCGCTCTGCGCGAAATTGACGATGGTGCCGCGCAGCCGCGTCGCTTCCGGCTTCAGCGGACCGTAGATGTGAGCGAGGATCTTTCCGGCTGCATCGTAATTGCAGTTGTTGATGAAGTTGTCGTTCGGATTGTTGGCGTCGCCTTTGTGATCGCATGCGAAGCCGTAATCGTCGGTCACCATCGAGTGCGCGGCCGGAATGGTCTTCTCGTAGAAGATGTTGGATGGGTTCACGTAGTGGCGCGTGTACTCGTCGAGCTTGTCCATCACGATCGGATAGACCGTCTCGTCCTTGCTTCCCGAAAACAGCCAGACCTTCGCGTTGCGGAGATGGGCGGGCGCGTCGATCGCTCCTTTGCTCGCGTAGGTCTCGGTGGCCTGTATCGATTGATTTGGATCGGGTGGATTCAAGACGGTCGGCGTGGTGCAATCGGTAAGCGCGGTGACGACGCTTCCCTTCGCGCAGTAGTAGGGTCCGCCTGCGACGATGCCGGCGCCGCGCAGGCTGGCGGAGTAAGCCACGAGGAATTGCTGCGCCATGTAGCCGCCCGACGAGATGCCGGAGACCGAGATTCCGTCGGGATCGACATTGAACGAATCGAGCGGCGTCGGCGCCGCGTGCGCGCCGCAAGAGATGAACGCCAGCGCGAGGCCCTTCGCTGCGCTGCGCCGGATTGCATGAAGTATCGATCGCATCATCTTTCCCTGTCCATTACGAAGACGAACGATGCGCCGCGCGGCGCTCGCCGACCCATGACACTCTATCCGCAGAGGCGCCGCGAGCGGTTGCAGGGGACGAAATCTTGCGGCTAGTCACTACATGGACACGCCGCGATTCATCGAAGCCTACGGAATCACGCCGCACGCGATGCGCGCGCCGCCGCCTCCGAGCTTCTCCGGCTGATCGGCGTAGTTGTCGCCGCCGGCATGGATCATCAGCGAGCGGCCGCCGAGGTCCGCGAGCTTGAGATGCGGCGCGATCACGGGCTCGCTGGCCACGCCTTTTGCATCGACGTTCAAAGCGGGCAGGTCGCCCTTGTGTCCGGCGCCTTGCGGACCCTCGTGCCTGGTGGTGCGATCCGGGTCGTAGTGGCCGCCGGCTGCAAAGGCCGCGGCCCTCGCGCCGCCCTTGGCCGAATCTGGCGCGGTATCGCAGCTCGGTTTTTCGTGCACGTGAAAGCCGTGTGGCCCGGGCGGCAGATCCTTGAGCGCCGGAGTGAATTGCACGCCGGCCGAAACTTCCGTGGCGGTGACGGCGCCGATCGATTTCTCGACGCCATTCGCCGTGACCGCCTGCATCGCAATGTTGATCGAGGCGGCATGGACGGAACCGTGGATGGCGAGGCCGACCACGGCGAGCGCGGCGGCGCGGAGGCTGGTCTTCTTGATCATGGACGAACTCCTCGGACGTTGGGCGAGTGCGAAGATACACGCATCGAGTCCGGTTGAGTGCGCCGTCTTGCGAGGGTGAATGAGCGCCTCTCTATTCACGGGCGGGCCAAGCCGCGACCGAGAAGCGACGTCCTGTCGCAACGATGAAGACCACCGCAAGCGCGAAGCCGACGGTGCGCCATGCAAGCGCTTCCGCGAGGAGCGCCGCCGCCGCGATCACCGACAGAAACGGTTGCAGCAGTTGCAGTTGCCCGACGCGCGCGACGCCGCCTTGCGCGAGACCGCGATACCAGAAGAAGAATCCGAAGAACATCGAGAACAGCGACAGATACGCCAGCCCCGTCCAGGCCTGGACGGACACCGCGCCGTGCACTGTCGCATGCGTCATCACGCGCCATGCCGTGATCGGGACGAGCACTGGCAAGGAAAGCAGCAAGGCCCAAGCGATCACCTGCGGACCCCCCAGGCTGCGCGACAACCTCCCGCCTTCCGCATAGCCCATCCCGGCGCAGATGACGGCGCCCAGCAGAAGCACGTCGCCGAAATGCAGCGAACCGCCGCCTTCGATCAACGCATAGGCGACGACGGTCGCGCTGCCCGCGGCGGCGCAAATCCAGAACGCAGGGGAAGGCCGTTCGTGCGCGAACACCATCGCGAACACCGCAGTCGACAACGGAAGCAGACCGATCACGATGGCGCCGTGCGAGGCCGGCAGGTCTTGCATCGCGATCGATGTCAACAGTGGAAAGCCGAAGACGACGCACAGCGATACCAGCGCGAGAGGCCCGGCCTGGCGATGCGGCCAGCGCGCGCGCGTGACGGCCAGAAAGATCGCCGCACAGGCGGCCGCGCCCACGGCGCGACCAAGCGCCACGACGATCGCATCGATGTCTGCAACCGCGATGCGCGTGGCGGGAAGCGTGAGGCTGAAGATCGCGACGCCGAGAAGACCATTGACAAGGCCGTCCCACCAGTGGACGCGTGAGGGGTGCTGGACTCGATCGCGAGCGGCTGGCTCGTTACATTCGATCACCATCTTAGACTTTCCGTGATCGGCTGATGGTGAACTAATCGTGCGCTCGTACATTCCGACCGGTTCGTCAATGAAGGAGGCATCAAATGCCATTGAAAAAAATCTGGATCGCGGCTTTGATCGCATCGGCGCCGTTGATCGCATTGCCACCGCAGGTTGCTCATGCGCAAGCGTCGTTCGACTTGCGCATCGGTACGCCGCCACCGCCGCCGCGCGTGATCGTGCAGCCAAGTCCGCGTCGCGGATACGTATGGGCGCCGGGATATTGGAGATGGAACGGCAGACGTCATGTCTGGGTCGATGGTACTTATGTACGCGAGCGTCGCGGTTACCGGTTCGTCGAACCGCACTGGGACCGGGATGGCGATCGATACGGTTTTCGGCGTGGGCATTGGGAACGCGGCTGATCGGATCCGGAGGGGTAACCCGCATCGCCCTCGATTGATCATCGCGCCGTGATCATCCAGATCACGGTTGCGATCAAGAGGCCGCCCATGACGCCGTTGAACGCGCGCAAGCGCCACGTGGCCGACGCGTCTTCCAACCATCCGCGCAGGCGCGCGCCCATCAGCGCCCACGCGCCCACGCACGGAAAATTGATCGCCGCGAACAGCAGACCGACGGCGATGATCGCGAACATCGATTGCCGCGGTCCCGCGAGAAAGGTGGTTGCGGTCGACAAGGCCATCATCACGCCCTTGGGATTTGCGAACTGAAACGCAGTCGCTTGCCAGAAGGTGAGCGGTCTCAGCGCGGTCACCTTGTTCTTGCTGCGGTCCGGAGAACGGACGGCCGAAGCGACCAGCTTGTATGACAGCCACGTGAGATACGCGTATCCGAGCACGGCCAGCGTCTGGCCGATCATCGGGTGCTCGACCACGATGATCGCGACGCCCGATGCGGCAAGCCATAGCAGCACCGTGAATCCGAAGGTCACGCCGGCAACCTGTGGAATCGTGCGGCGCAATCCGAAGCGCGCGCCGGACGCGGTCGCCATCATATTGTTGGGTCCCGGCGTGATCGACGACACGAAGGCGAAGACGGCGAGGGCGATCCACTGATCGATGGACATCGTGAGTTCCGGATTCAGGTTGAAATGGCTGTTTCGCACGACCGTACGGCGCACCGGGCAAGTCTATCCCCTGAACCAGTACAGAACCGGTACACTTTGTCATACGGATTGATCAACTGGCCCGGTCCGGATGGCGGCACAGTTGCGGTATCCGGACCGCATCGTCGATCATGGCGATGCTTTGTAAAAGGCCCGATCGTGCTCAGCAATTCACGCCGCAGCGTACGCCCGAGAGACGAAGTCGCCTCGACCGGTCCGGATCGTGACGGACCGCTCAGGGGCAGCGATCGCACATTGGTCGACCAGACCGCCGCCTGGATGAAGCAACGCGTCGACGAGCGCTTGTTTCGCGCGGGGACACGCGTGCCGTCGATCCGCATGCTTGCATCCCAACACGGCATCAGCCGCTTCACCGTGGTCGAAGCGTATGAACGCCTCGTCGCCCACGGTTATCTTGAATCGCGCAGAGGCTCGGGCTTCTACGTGCGCGAACGGGCGGGCGTCTCGGCGGGCTCCTTGCGTGGCCGCCGCGCGGTGTCGATGAAGGCGACGCAGCCGACGGCGGGCGCGCCGACCGACGCCAGCGGTCTCGATGCGCAATGGCTGGTGCGAAACATGTTTCGCGACTTGCCAGCGCACTACATGCCCGGGTCCGGCTTGCCGCCTCCCGGATGGATGGATGGCGACATGCTGGCCGGCGCGCTGCGCGCGGTCGGGCGCGCGATGGCGCACCCACCCGCGCAAGCGTTCCCGCAAACGGCCGCGCATTCGTCATACGGCGGCATGCTCAACTACGGGACGCCGCAAGGATTTCTGCCGCTGCGCGAGCAATTGCAGCGCAAGCTCGCCGGTCTCGACATCGGCGCCGATCCGTCGCAGATCGTGATGACGACCGGCGCGACGCAGGCCTTCGACCTGATCGCGCGTCAGTTCGTCTCGCCCGGCGACACGGTGCTGGTCGATGATCCCGCGTGGTTCCTGATGTTCGGACTGTTCGCGGCGCATGGCGCACGCGTGGTCGGCGTCCCGCGGCTGTCCGACGGCCCCGACCTCGCGACGTTCGAGCGACTGGTCGTCGAGCACAAGCCGCGCTTCTATGTGGTCGATCCGGTGCTGCACAATCCGACCTCGACGTCGTTGTCTTCGGCCAAAGCCTTTCAGATACTCAAGCTCGCCGAGCAGTACGACTTCACGGTGATCGAAGACGATGTGTATGGCGACCTTCATCCCGGCTCAGCGGGCGGTCGAGGCGCTGCGGTGATCCGGCTCGCCAGCCTCGATCAATTGAAGCGCGTGATCTATGTCGGCAGCTTCTCGAAGACGCTCGCGGCGAATCTTCGCGTGGGGTTCATCGCATGCGACGCCGACCTCGCGCTCGCGCTCGCCGATCACAAGATGCTGGCCGCGCTGACGACACCCGAAATCGGTGAGCGCATGGTGTGGCGCATCCTGTCTGACGGACACTATCGCAAGCACGTCGAGCGCTTGCGCGGCCGCTTCGACGCCGCGCGCGATCGCTCGATCCGCGGGTTGGAACGGGTCGGCCTGACGATCGATCATCAACCCGCGGCTGGCATGTTCCTGTGGGCGCGCGCGGGCCGCGACACGAAGCATGCGCGCGGCATCGACACCAGCGTGCTCGCGGCGCGGCTCTTCGACGAAGGCTATCTGCTCGCACCGGGCAGCCTGTTCTCACCCTCACAACGACCGAGTTCGCACCTGCGATTCAATATCGCGACCTCGTCCAACCCGGGAATGCTCGATGCATTGGCGCGCGCGCTTCAAACAATGGCTTGATCGGTGGCTGTCCCGAAGTCCGCGCGGCGGCGAGCCTGAACTCTCCGAGCTTCCGACCGCACGACGACGTGCGCTTGGCAAGCCCGGAGGGGGTTCACTGCGGGGCTCACCACGGGACTCACTGCGGCACTCACAGCAACGCTCCCCGTCGCGTTCATTGCGGCTTGCCCTGCAAGGCGGCGGCGCGCACGGCGCGTTTACCTGGGGTGTGCTCGATCGCTTGCTCGAAGAAGACGATTTCGCGTTTTCAGCGATCAGCGGGGCGAGCGCGGGCGCGTTGAACGGCGCGATGCTGGTCTGCGGCTATGCTGATGGCGGACGTGCCGGTGCGCAGAAAGCGCTGGCCCGGTTGTGGGATGGCGTTGCCGGAATCGGCGCGCTGCTGGCCCCCATCCAGACGCAACAAAAGCTGGTGGCCGACTTCGGCCTGGTTTACGCGGAAATGATGCAGGCGATGATGCGCATGTGGTCTCCCGCGCAGCTCAACCCTTTCAACCTCAATCCGTTGCGCACGTTGCTCGAAGGCCTGGTCGATGTCGAAGCACTGCGCGACAGCCGCGCGATGCGTCTTCATGTTGCGGCGACCCATGTCGAGACAGGTCAGCCGCGCATCTTCTCGGGCGACAATCTGTCGATCGATGCTTTGTTGGCCTCGGCTTGTCTGCCCTTCATCAATCACGCGGTGACAATCGCTGGCGTTGCGTACTGGGACGGCGGCTACTCGGCCAATCCACCGCTCGCGCCGCTGATCAGTGACGAGAACACGGACGACGGCGCCGACGACTACGCCGCTGCGCGCGAGATTCTGCTGGTGCAGATCAATCCCGAGCGCCGCCCCGGGACCCCAACGACCGCCAGCGACATCATGCATCGGGTCAACGAGATCACGTTCAACGCAAGCCTGCTGGCCGAACTGCGCATGATCGAAGCCATGCAGAAGCAAGCTGCGAATGAAACGGCCGGCGGAGCGCGACGCCCGCTGCGTCTGCATCGCATCGCCTTGCACGACGAAGTCGCCGATGCCAGGATCGCGAGCGCGGGAAGTCTCGACGGCGCGTTCCACCGCGAGCTACGGGACCATGGAAGAAATGCAGCCGAGCGATGGCTCGTGTCGCAAGGCAAAGCGGTCGACGCAGTGCAATCCCCTTGAATCCGTACGTCTCGCCCCGATGTTTCGCGGGTCTCGCGACGCAGTGCCGCGCACCGATTCGGCTTCGATCCGTGCGGCTGCGATGCGGCGCTCACTGAATTGACTCACCGATTCGATTACTGAAACCACCAGACCCCAATGACCACGACCACCGAGCCCCTCAAGGAAACCCGCGCCTTTCAGGCCGAAGTGAAGCAGTTGCTTCAGTTGATGATTCACTCGCTGTACAGCAACAAGGAAATCTTTTTGCGCGAGCTGATTTCAAACGCGTCCGACGCGGCCGACAAGTTGCGCTTCGAGGCACTCGACCAGCCCGATCTGTACGAAGGCCGGGGCGATGACAGCAGCGATGACGGCGGCCGGCTCGCGATCGACGTGTCGTTCGACAAGGCGGCACGCACCATCACGATCGCCGACAACGGCATCGGCATGAGCCGCGACGAGGCGATCGAACACCTGGGCACGATCGCCAAGTCGGGCACGCGCGAATTCTTCTCCAGACTGTCCGGCGACCAGCAGAAGGACGCGGCACTGATCGGACAGTTCGGCGTCGGCTTCTATTCATCCTTCATCGTGGCCGACAAGGTTACGGTCGAGTCGCGCCGCGCGGGACTGCCGGCTTCCGAAGCCGTGCGGTGGGAAAGCGACGGCTCGGGCGAGTTCAGCGTCGAGCAGATCGACAGGCCGCAACGCGGAACCTCGGTCACCCTGCACCTGCGCGAAGGCGAGGATGACTTTCTTTCGAGCTGGAAGTTGAAAAGCACGCTGAAGAAATACTCGGACCACATCTCGCTGCCGATCCGCATGCAGAAAGAAGAGTGGGACGAGAAGACCAGCGACATGGTCGCGAAGCAAGGCGAAGTCGAAACGATCAATCAGGCGAGCGCATTGTGGACGCGCCCCAAGAGCGAGATCACAGACGAGCAATACAAGGAGTTCTACAAGCACGTCAGCCACGACTTCGGCGACCCGCTCGCATGGACGCACAGCAAGGTCGAAGGACGCAGCGAATACGCGCAGCTTCTCTACATTCCGAAAGAGCCGCCGTTCGATCTGTGGGACCGCGAGCGCCGCTCGGGCATCAAGCTTTACGTCAAGCGCGTCTTCATCATGGACGATGCCGAGCAATTGATGCCGACCTACCTGCGCTTCGTGAAGGGCGTGGTCGACTCGAACGATCTGCCGCTCAACGTCTCGCGCGAAATTCTTCAGGAGAGCCGCGACGTCAAGGCAATCCGCGAAGGCGGCACGAAGAAAGTTCTCGGCATGATCGAAGACCTCGCGGCCAACAAGCCCGAAGACTTCGAGCAGTTCTGGAAGTCGTTCGGCCAAGTGTTGAAGGAAGGTCTCGGCGAAGACCAGTCGAACAGGGATCGCATCGCCAAGCTGGTTCGATTCGCGAGCACGGCGACCGACGGCGAGGAGCAGACCGTTTCGCTTGCCGACTACGTGGCGCGCATGAAGGAAGGCCAGGACAAGATCTACTACGTGACCGGCGAAACCTTCGCGGCTGCGAAGAACAGTCCGCATCTGGAAATCTTTCGCAAGAAGGGCGTCGAGGTTTTGCTGCTGTCGGACCGCGTCGATGAATGGGCGCTGTCGTTCCTCACGCAATACGACGGCAAGGATCTGGTCGGCGTCGCGAAGGGCGGGCTCGATATGGGCGCGCTCGCTGACGAAGAAAAGCTGGAGCAGGAAAAGGAGTCGGGAGAATTCGCCGATGTCGTTGCGCGCATGAAGACCGCGCTAGGCGACGGGGTGAAGGACGTGCGCGTGACCTTTCGGCTTACCGATTCGCCGTCGTGCCTCGTGTCCGACGATGGCGCGATCAGCGGCAACCTCGCGCGGCTGTTGAAGTCCGCGGGCCAGAAGGCGCCGGAGAGCAAGCCGATCCTCGAGATCAATCCGCATCACAAGCTGGTGCAACGATTGAAGCGAGAGGGACCAGACAGCTCGCGCTTCGACGACTGGACCCACGTGCTGTTCGATCAGGCGACGCTTGCTGAAGGCGGTCAGCTCGACAATCCGGCGGACTTCGTAAAGCGCGTCAATGCGCTGCTGACCGAGGGCGCGTAGTCGCTCGGATGGCGCTGGCGGACTTGACAACGCGGCCGGTCGCGCGGTTCCATGCCGTGCGAACCGCACAGAACCGGGAGTCGACCATGCTCGAGACGCTGCGTCCTGATCCGACCTTTTATCCGTCCGCACGCTTGGCGATGGAGGCGCCGCCGGAGAAGCTGGCCTATACCGTGCTGCTGTCGCCGGACAGCTCGCGACCCGATGCGCTGGCAGTGGTCGACGTTGACCGGAGCTCGCCCAGCTTCGGCACGATGCTGTATCGGCTCGACATGCCCAACCGCGGCGACGAGTTCCATCACTTCGGCTGGAACGCGTGCAGCTCGGCACTGTCGCCGATGTCGGGCCATACCTTCCTGCGGCGGCGCTACCTGATCATTCCGGGCATACGCTCGTCGCGTATCTACGTCGTAGACACCGAGCCCGACCCGGCCAAGCCGACCATCGTCAAGGTCATCGAACCCGAGGAGGTGATGAAGAAGACCGGCTACTCGCGGCCGCACACCGTGCACTGCGGGCCTGAGGGCATCTACATCAGCACGCTCGGCGGTGCAGGGGCCGACGGCACTGACGGTGTGCCGGGCGTGTTCATCATGGACTGCGAAAACTTCGACATCCTCGGCCGATGGGAGATCGATCGCGGCCCGCAGAAGCTGCACTACGATTTCTGGTGGAACCTGCCGCGCAACTACATGGTGTCTAGCGAGTGGGGCTTGCCGCCGCAGTTCGAGAACGGTATCGTGGCCGAGGACCTGCTCGCCAATAAATACGGGCACGCGATCCACTTCTGGGACTTGCGCGCGCGCAAGCATGTGCAGACGCTAGACCTCGGCGCGAACCACCAGATGGCGCTCGAGCTGCGACCGGCGCACGATCCGACGCGCGAATACGGATTCCTCGGCGTGGTGGTCGACACCACCAATCTCGAGGGCTCGATTTGGACCTGGTACCGCGAGGGAGGCCAGTTCAAGATCAAGAAGACCGCCATCATCCCTCCCGAGCCGGCCGACGCGTCGCTGCTGCCGCCGCTGCTCAAGGGCTTCGGCGCAGTGCCGCCATTGATCAGCGACATCGACCTCTCGCTCGACGACCGCTTTCTCTACGTGGCGTGCTGGGGTACCGGCGAGCTCCGGCAGTACGACGTCACCGACCCGATGCATCCGATACTGTCCGGCAGCGTGCGCATCGGCGGCATCGTGCAGCGAGGCAAGCATCCGAGCGGCAAGGCGTTCGGAGGCGGCCCGCAGATGACCGAGATCAGCCGCGACGGCAAGCGCGTGTACTTCACCAATTCGCTCTACAGCACATGGGACAAGCAGTTCTATCCCGAAGGCGTGCCGGGCATGCAGGTAATGTGCAACGTGGGTGATGCCGGCGGCATTGCGCTCGACCCCGACTTCGTCGTCGACTTCGGCGCGGGGTACGGCGCGCATCAGATCCGCCTCGAAGGCGGAGATTGTTCGACCGACTCGTTTTGCTATCCGTCTGCGTGAAAGGGCCGAATCGTCCCAAGGCGAGCCGCGCGACGTGAGCGCGGGGATCGATGCCGCGGGACTGAACGCGGGTCTGAACATGCAAGCGCCGCTCGGTCTCTGGCTCGCGGTGCTCGGCTTCGGTATCTATCACGGGCTGAACCCGGCGATGGGCTGGCCGCTCGCGGTCGCCAACGGCCTCACCGAACGTCGCAGCGGCGCGGTGTTCGCGACCGTGGTCCCGCTCGGCGTCGGGCACCTGGTGGCGATGGCGGTCGTGCTGGTTCCGTTCGCACTGCTCAGCTGGTACGTGGAGTGGAGCCGCGCGGTCCGCTTCGGCGCCGGCGCGCTGGTGCTGCTGTTCGGCCTGTACCTGTTGATCGTGCGCCGCCACCCGCGTTTCTTGGCGCGCATCCGACCATCGCGGCTGACGTGGTGGTCGTTCTTGACGGCGACTGCGCACGGCGCCGGACTGATGCTGGTGCCCATCACACTGAGCTTGTGCGCGCCGGCGGCGGCCGACCCCGCGCATGCGGCGGCGATGGGGCCGCTGATGGGTCTGCTGACTTCGAGCCTCGCCGTCGCGTTGACGGTGGCGCTGCTGCACACGGGGGCGATGGTCGTCTCGGGGGTGACGATGGCCTGGCTGGTCTATCGCCACCTCGGGCTGCGCTTTTTGAAACAGGCTTGGTTCAATCTCGATGCGGTCTGGGCCGCGAGCCTGGTCGTGACCGGTGGTGCGAGTTGTGCGCTGGTCTGGACCGGCGCACATTGATGGCTCGTCGTCCCGCGTACGCGGGAATCCCGTGTCGTCAGCCACACGCCGCTGGGTCCCCGCGTACGCGGGGACGACGGGGGACCGGGTCGCCCATGATGTAAACCTCGCGTATCGCGCGATCGTCGGCAAGCGTCATCAGCACGAAGAGCGCGTCTTCGATCACCTCGCACGACTTCATGCGCAGGCGCGCGAGCGGCGAGTGAGCGAGGTCGAGGACCACGAGATCGGCTTCCGCGCCGGGCGTGATCGACCCGATCGTGTCTTCGAGTTGCAATGCGCGTGCCGCTCCGCGCGTGGACAGGTAGAGCGCCTGCACCGGCGTGAGCCGATGACCTCCGAGCTGCGCGATCTGATAGGCCGCGCCCATCGTCGCGAGCATCGACAAGGTGGTGCCCGCGCCGACGTCGGTCGCGAGCGCGACCGATACCTCGTGACCCTTCTTCTTCGCGCGCGACCAATCGAACAGGCCGCTGCCCAGAAACGCGTTGGAGGTCGGGCAATGCGCGATGGTGGCGCCGGCCTCGCGGCAGCGCTGCCATTCGCGCTCGGCGAGATGGATGCCGTGACCGAGAAGCGTGCGCGGCCCGATCAGGCCGTAGTGATCGTAGACATCGAGGTAGTCGCGTCGCTCGGGGTAGAGCGCAGCCACCCATGCGACCTCGTCGCGCTGCTCCGCGATATGGGTCTGGCAATACGTGTGTGGAAACTCGGCGAGCAGCGCGCCCGCGAGCTCGAGCTGCTCGGGCGTGCTGGACGCGGCGAAGCGCGGCGTGACCGCGTAGCCGAGCCGGCCGCGATCGCGCCAGCGTTCGATCAGCGCGCGCGATTCGTCGTAGCCGCGTTGCGCGGTGTCGAGCAGGGCGGTGGGCGCATGGCGATCCATCAAGGTCTTGCCGGCAATCATGCGCAGTCCGCGCGCGTCGGCGGCCGTGAAGAACGCATCGACCGATTGCGGATGCACGGTGCAATAGACGACCGCGCTGGTCGTGCCATACGAAAGGCAGGTGTCGAGAAACACGTCGGCGATCTCGCTCGCATGCCGATGATCTGTGAACTGCATCTCGGCCGGAAAGGTGCACGTGTTCAGCCAGTCGATCAGGCGCTTGCCACCGGCTCCGATGATCTGCAATTGCGGGTAATGAACATGCGTGTCGATGAAGCCGGGAACGATCAACGAGTCGCGATGATGTGTGATCGGCGCATCGGCAGGCAGCGTCGCCCTCAATGCGTGATAGGGACCGAAGGCGGCGATGCGGCCGTCGCGAATCACGATCAGCGCATCCGACTCGTAGCGCATCGCCGCGCTGTCGCCCACGATGAAGGGATCGTCGCAAAGCGTCAGCGCGGCTCCGCGCAATGCGAAGCTCGATGCAGCGGGATCCCGGTCCGAAGCGATGGTCATGCGCGAGGAATGTTGGGTCGTCATCGAGCCGGGCGAAGTGGCGAAGAGCAATGCGCGCGACGAAGGGTATCGTATCGGCCTTTCGCGATGGAAAAACTCAAGACGCTTGCGGGATCGATGACGGGGCTCGCGCCGATCGGCGACGAGCACGCGCGAACGCTCATCCTCGGCAGCTTCCCGAGCGAAGCCTCGCTCGCCGCGGCCGCGTACTACGGCCATCCGCGCAATCATTTCTGGCGCCTGATCGGCGGCGTGATCGATCAACCCCTGTTCGAGCTGCCGTACGCGCGCCGGGTCGAACGCCTGCGGGCTCATTGCATCGGGGTATGGGATGTCATCGCGGTTTGTGAACGCAAAGGCAGTCTCGACAGCGCGATTCGCGCCGAAGTCGCCAACGATCTCGCGGGGCTGTTGCGACGCTGGCCGCACGTGACGCGCATCGCGTTCAACGGCGGCAAGGCCGCGTCGTATGGGAAGCGCGTTGCTGCGATTGCCGAAGCGGCTCGATGCGAGCTGGTGGCATTGCCGTCGTCGAGCCCGGCCAATGCGACGCACACCTTCGCTGTGAAACAGGCCGCATGGATCGCGGCACTGCGCAGATGAAGAGCGCGCGCACAGATCGACGGGCTTCGCTCCAGCCGCGACGCAAGATCGTGTATGCCCCAGTGACTTTTTCAGAAGAGGGCGGCGTGCGTTTTCTGCACTTCGGGACCGAGTGGGTCCAGGGGGCGATGCGACTCGCAAAACCCGATGCGATCGAGCTCGAATATGCGCAGCAGATGATGGCGTGGACCCTGTTCCTCGACGCGCCAAAAGCGATCGCGCAACTCGGGCTCGGTGCGGCAGCGGTGACCAAGTTCTGTCACCGCAACTTTCCCAGTGCGCAGGTGACGGCCGTCGAGTTGAACGAGGCCGTGGTGCTTGCCGCGCGTGTGATGTTCCGGCTTCCGCCCGATGACGAGCGTCTCTCGGTCGTCGCCGGTGACGCGGAGGCTTACATCAGCGACAGGGCACGATACGCTTCGCTCGACGTGCTCCAGGTGGACCTCTACGACGCGACCGCGCGCGGGCCGGTACTCGAATCGGTTTCGTTCTATGCGCACTGTCGCGCCTGTCTTCGCTCGCCGGGTGTGCTGACCGTGAACCTGTTCGGCGACCACGCCAGCTTCGATCGCAACATGCGCAGTCTCGGTGTCGCATTCCAAGGACGAGTGATCGCGTTGCCCGAAGTGCACGAAGGCAACCGCGTCGCGATCGCGTTCAGCGGGCCTCCGCTCGCGGTTGCGTGGACCGCGCTGCGAGAACGTGCGGCCGTGGTCGCGCGACGCTTGCGGTTGCCCGCGTCCACGTGGGTCGATGGCCTTCACGCGGTTGCATCCATGAGAAAGAAAGGTGGCGGGACGTTGTTTCGCATTTAGCTCCTTTCCCATAGAGGAGCGAGCCCGCGACGACGACCGGTTACGATGTCGGCATGAGCGCACTCCCCACCGCCAACGCCAAAGACCAGCGCCTGTCGCTCGCGCAGGTGCTGCAATGGATGCGCGCCGATGGGCTGATCGCGGCCGAGCAGGCCGACGCGATTCATGCCGATGCCGCACGCGCACGCGCCGACACGCATCCGCTGGTCGTCGTCGCCGATGCGAAACTCAAATCCGCGATCGCGCCGCATCGCCTGCTGACGCTCGATGTGCTCTCGGAATGGCTGGCCACCAAGGTCGGGCTACCGTATGCGCGCATCGATCCGCTCAAGGTCGACTTCTCGCGCATCGCCGACCTGATGTCGGTCAGCTATGCGACGCGCTTTCGCATCCTGCCGATCGAGATCAAGAGCAACGAAGTCGTGATCGCGACCTCCGAACCCTACCTCGTCGAGTGGCTGCCCGAGATGCAGCGCATGTGGAGGCGCGACGTCAGGCGCGTGTTCGCGAACCCCAACGACGTGACGCGCTACATCGCCGAGTTCTTCACGCTCGCGCGTTCGGTCAAGGGCGCGGCGGCCAAGGGCGGGGCGGCTGCGCAGAACAGCTTCGAGCAGCTGGTCGAACTTGGCAGCGCGACCGCGGCGGGACGGCAGTTCGATTCGAACGATGCGCACATCGTGCAGATCGTCGACTGGCTGTGGCAGTACGCGTTCGACCAGCGCGCCTCGGACATTCATCTCGAGCCGCGACGCGACCAGGGTGTGGTGCGCTTTCGCATCGACGGCGTGCTGCATCAGGTCTATCAGGTCCCGACCGCGGTGATGTCGGCGATGACGAGCCGCATCAAGTTGCTCGGCCGCATGGACGTGATCGAGAAACGCAGGCCGCAGGACGGCCGCATCAAGACCTTGACCGCGCGTGGCGTCGAGGTCGAATTGCGCCTGTCGACCCTGCCGACAGCCTTCGGCGAGAAGCTCGTGATGCGCATCTTCGATCCCGACGTCGTCGTCAAGGACTTCGCCGAGCTCGGTTTCACCGACGACGATGCGCGCCGCTGGAACACCATGACCGAGAAGCCCTACGGGATCATTCTCGTCACCGGTCCGACTGGCTCGGGCAAGACCACCACGCTCTATTCAACGTTGAAGACGCTTGCGACCGAAGAGGTCAACGTCTGCACGATCGAAGATCCGATCGAGATGGTCGAGGGCGCGTTCAACCAGATGCAGGTCCAGCACGGCATCGACCTCGGCTTCGCCGACGGCGTGCGCGCGCTGATGCGCCAGGACCCAGACATCATCATGATCGGGGAGGTGCGCGATCTCGAGACCGCCGAGATGGCGGTGCAGGCCGCGTTGACCGGGCACCTGGTGTTCTCCACGGTGCATACCAACGACGCGCCGTCGGCGATCACGCGTCTGCTCGAACTCGGCGTGCCGGCTTATCTGCTGAACGCGACCGTAATCGGCATCATGGCGCAGCGTCTGGTGCGCACGCTGTGTCCGCATTGCAAGACGGTGGGCGTGGTCGAGCCCGAAACATGGAAGGCGCTGATCGCGCCGTTCAGAACGGAGCAACCCCGCGAGCTCTACAAGCCGGTAGGCTGCATCGAATGCCGCATGACCGGCTATCGCGGCCGCACCGGCATCTACGAAATCCTGGAGATCACGACCGAGATCAAGGCGCTGGTCTCATCGACGCCGAGCATCGATGCGATCCGTCAACGCGGCTTGCGCGACGGCATGCGGCCGTTGCGCGTGTCGGGTGCGATGAAAGTCGTTGCAGGTGCAACGACTGTCGAAGAGGTGTTGAAGGCGACGCCGACGATCGAGAGCTGAGCCTCGAAGCTCAGGTTGCTTTGTTGTGCGGCATATTTTCTTTGTGCGCTACAAACCGCGTCAGTTGCGTGCAGCGGCCTTGTTCTTCTCGCTCAACTTGGCAACGAGCCCGTCGATGCCGATCGCGTCAATCTCATGGGCAAAGCTGCCGCGGTAAGTGTCGACAAGCCACACACCCCCGACGTTCATGTCGTAGATTTTCCAGCTCGACGCGGCCTTCTCGAGACGAAAATCGAGCGGGACGGCGTCGCCTTGGCCGCGGACTTCGGTTCTCACCACAACCTCAGCATCAGCCGGCGCGCCACGCATGGGCTTGAGCTCGACGCTCCGGTCTCTCGCTTTTGCGAGGGTGCCCGAGTAGACGCGAACAAGCAGAATCTTGAACTCGTCCTGCAGGCTTTTCTGCTGCGCGGGAGTTGCCTCGCGCCAATGGGAGCCCACTGCCGAGGCGGTCATGCGTTCGAAGTCGAAGAACGGAAGTATTTTTGCATTGACCAGCGCGACGATTTTGTTGACGTCGCCGGCTTGAATCGACGGGTCGGCTTTGACCGAATCGAGCACGTCGGTCGAGACGCGTTTGACCAGCATGTCCGGCGCCTCGGCTTGGGCCATGGCCGTCGACGCCACGAATGACGTCAAGAGCAGTGCAGCCAGAAAAACGATTCTGCGTAAATTCATTGTCTTTCCTGATTTTCAACCACGTTCGACGTGACCGTTGACGATGCGCACGCGCTCGCCGACGCCGAACGCGAACGGGCTTGCCTGCGTGAAGGTGCGCGTCGATCCGTCCTCGAGTCGCACCACCATCTGGTGTTCGATGTCGGCGCGGACGTTCTTCTCGATCGCATTGCCTGCGAATGCGCCACCGACCGCGCCCGCGATCGTTGCGAGCGCTTTGCCGCGGCCGGCGCCAACCTGATTGCCGAGCAGGCCGCCTACAACAGCGCCGCCTACGCCGCCGACTCCGGTGCCCTGACCCTTGACCTTGATGTCGTGGATCGAATCGACCACGCCGCAGTCGTGGCAAACAGCCGGCGCCTGCGCGGTCAGGGGCGGGCGTTCGTAGACCGGCGCGCTCGGTCCGGACGCCGGTGCGCGATAAGTCGGTGCGGTTGGCTCGCGGTAAGTCGGAGTCGAAGAAGCGACATGCGTGGGTGAATGTTGAACGAACTTCGGCGCGGTGGGCTGAGAGGCTGACTCAGGCGCACGCTGCACCGTCGGCTCCGGAATCGCTTGCGTCTGCGGCAATGGCGTTGGAGAAGTCGCGGCGACGGGCGCGTCGTATGGTGACGGCGTGGCGTTCGAATGATTCATCACCAGTGCGCCGACGCCGACGACCGACAGCAGGATGACCGACACGGCGGCAGTCGCTACGAGCGGATGCAAGCGGGGCCGAGAAGTTGAATTGTTCGGTGATTCCATTGTTCCTCCTGAATATTGCAAACCGGGGTGCTCTTTGTTAGAACGCACGAAGCCGCAAAGTGCCGACGAGGTGCACCCCGAAGATGTAACGACGTGTGTCGCGCGAAACGCAAATTGGCCCCCGGGCTGCGCCGGGCGGACAGCGATGGCTCGAGGGGGCGGCGGCTCCGCTACTTCGACAACAGCCGCATCCCGCGCTCGAGTCCTTCGATGGTGATCGGCACCATGCGATGTCGCATGATCTGGTTGATCACCGAGATCGATTGTCGGTATTGCCACAACGCTTCGGGCTCGGGGTTGAGCCACACGAACTTCGAGAACGTTTCGGTCAATCGTTGCAACCACATCACGCCGGCTTCGTCGTTGTTGTATTCGACGCTGCCGCCCGGTTGCAAAATTTCATAGGGGCTCATGGTCGCGTCGCCCACGAAGATCAGCTTGGTGTCGGGCGTGTACTTGTGCAGCACTTCCCAGGTCGGCGTGCGCTC
>JBBSEF010000018.1:0-43702 GCA_038240015.1 Burkholderiales bacterium | reverse complement strand
TTTCGACGCCGCTGCTGCCAGCACCTGGTGCTGCCACAGCGTCTTGCTGCCGAAGCCGCCGCCGACGTACGGCGACGTCACGTGCACCAGTTCTTCCTTCATGCCGAAGATGTGCGCCATCGACCACGCCATGTGCGCCACGCCCTGCGTCGCGTCGTGGATCGTCAACTCGGTGTTGTCGCCTTCGCCCTTCCACGCCACGGTCGCCGCGTGCAGCTCGATCGGGTTGTGGTTGTGACGCGGCGTGGTGTACGTGACGTCGATGCGATGCGGCGCGGCGGCCAGTTTGGCTTCGGCATCGTCCATCTCTAGCTTCAGCGGCTCGCCCCCGAAGCTGCCGGGCTTCGTGCCCTTGGCCTTCGCCGCAGCGAACGACGTGATCGACCGGTCCTCGTGATAGGTCGCGGTGATCAGCGACTTCGCGTGGTCGGCCTGTTCCTGCGTCTCGGCGAGCACGAGCGCGATCGGCTGGCCGTTCCAATGAATGCGCCGATCCTGCATGATCGGCAGATCGTGGCCGCCCGCCGCCTTCGCAGACGACATGAAGACCGGCATCGGCTTCATCTTCGGCGCGTTGCGGTACGTCATCACGAGCACCACGCCCGGCGCCGCCTCGGCCGCAGCCGTGGCTATCGTCAGGATGCCTCCCTTGGCGATGGTCGAATACACCAAGGCGGCGTAGACCATGCCGTCCATCGGAAACTCGGCCGCGAAGCGCGCCTGGCCCTGCACCTTCAACGGCCCGTCGAGACGCGACACCGGCGCGCCGATCAGGCCATGCTTGCGGTCGATCATCGGATCGGGCTTGCCGCCCGGCATCCATGCGTCAGGCGCGAGCTCGACTGCCTTCTTCATCACGGTTTGCAGGATGCTGCTCATGTGCTTGCTCCATTCGTGGATTGCCTTGCGAGCACGCCGAGCACGGCGACGATGGTCCGCTTCGCGAGTTCGATCTTGAAACCGTTGTGCGCGAGCGGCTTCGCATCGGCCAGCTCCGCTTCGGCTGCGGCGCGGAAGCTGTCCGCGGTCGCGGGCTTGCCCTTCAAGAGTTCTTCCGCCTTCGACGCGCGCCACGGCTTGTGCGCGACACCGCCCAGCGCGAGCCGCACGTCCTTCACGCTGTCGCCGTCGAGCTCCAGCGCTGCGGCGACCGAGACCAGCGCGAACGCATAGCTCGATCGGTCACGCACCTTGCGGTACGTGGAGTGCGCGGCGAACGCCAACGCGGGCAGCTCGACCGCGGTGATCAACTCGCCGGCCGCGAGGCTCGTCTCCATCTCGGGATGGTCGAAGGGCAGGCGATGCAGGTCGATCAGCGGCAGCGTGCGCGCGCCGTTCGCGCCCTCCACATGCACGATCGCGCCTAGCGCGGCCAGCGCGACGCACATGTCGGACGGGTGGGTCGCGACGCAAGCCGACGACGCGCCGAGAATCGCGTGGATGCGGTTGAATCCGTCGATCGCATCGCAGCCTTGTCCCGGCGTGCGCTTGTTGCAGCGGGAACCGTCGTCGTCGTAGAAGTAGGTGCAGCGGGTGCGCTGCAGGAGGTTGCCGCCCACCGTCGCCATGTTGCGGATCTGCGCCGACGCGCCGGCGACGATCGCGCGCGACAGCATCGGAAAGCGCGTGCGCACCGCGCGATGCTCCGCGACCGCCGTGTTGCGCGTGGCAGCGCCGATGAGGATGCTGCCGTCGGGGCGCTCGTCGATCGCGTTCGACAAGCCGGTGACGTCGACCAGCGCGGCGGGCCGCTCGATCGTCTCGCGCATCAGGTCGACGAGGTTGGTGCCGCCGCCGAGGTACTTCGATTGCGGTCGCTCGATGAGGCGGATCGCATCGGCCGCGTCGGTCGCGCGGGCAAAGGTGAAGGGTGTCATCGGGTGGCCTCCATGTGTACGGCCACGGTCTGCGCAGCACCGCCCCCGGCGTATTCCTCTGTGATCGCCGCGACGATGCCGTTGTACGCTCCGCAGCGACAGAGGTTGCCGCTCATGCGCTCGCGCAGCTCGTCGTTGGTGGGCGCGATGGACTCGGCCGAGAAATCGTCGGTCACGTTGCTCGGCACGCCGCGCTCGAGTTCCGCGGCCATGCCGATGGCCGAACAGATCTGCCCGGGCGTGCAGTACCCGCACTGAAAGCCATCGTGGTCGATGAACTTCTGCTGCAGCGAATGCAGCGCGCCGTCGGTGGCAAGGCCCTCGATCGACGTGATCGATCGTCCCTCGAACTGCACCGCGAGCGCGAGACAGGACAGGATGCGCTGACTGCCGTCGACCAGCACCGTGCACGCGCCGCACGCACCTTGGTTGCAGCCTTTCTTGGCGCCGGCAAGATGAAGGTGTTCGCGCAGCAGGTCCAGCAGCGACACGCGCGCGTCGTCGGGGACCGGCGTTGGCGCGCCGTTGATCAGAATGGGCATGGGAAAGTCCTGGAAACGTCCGGGTCATTCGACCATCGCACCGGATGCGACGGGTCTGGGTCGGCCAAGCCCTTATATCGTTGCGGGCCAGGCTTGCATCGATTGCGGCGAAGCGAAATTTCGGAGAGCGGCAAAGATAGATGATCGCTCCGCCACGGGCACGATCGAGCAACTGGATCACCGCTGGTTCGTACGTCACACCCTCGAGAGCCGGGCTTACTTCTTCTTCTGCGCTGCCCGTGCTGCGAGCGCTGCGGCGTTGGCTGCCACTGCGGCGCGGATGAGTTGCTTGAAGGCCGCTGCGTTGATCTTCTCCCCTTCGCGCAGGTCGATCGCACGCCGCGTGTTCCCTTCCAGGCTGGCATTGAAAAGCTTCTTCGGGTCTTCGAGGGAGGCACCGCGAGCGAAGGTAAGCTTCACCACCTGTTTGTACGATTCACCGGTGCAGACGATGCCGTCATGCGACCAGATGGGCGTGCCCATCCATTTCCACTCCTCCTGGATGTCGGGGTCGGCATCGTGGATGAGCTGACGGACTTGCGCGAGGGTCTCGCCTCTCCAATCGCCCAGCTCTTGAATCCGCTGGGTGATGTTCGCTGAAGCGGCCTCGCCATCCGGAAGACTTGTCGGCCTCATGATCCCTCCGATCCTTCGTTTCGCAAGCCGGCCCTATGCTGGCAGGGAGAGCATAGCCCGGAGGACGTGAGGCGCGAGCGGGGAATCGTGACGCGGCTTAGGCAGCGGCCGCGGAAGGACGCACACACCGGGTAATCAAATGACGGAACGCGGGGAGCGACCACCTTCGTCACCGTCGTCCCGGCGTAGGCCGGGACCCAAGTTGGCCGATTGGCGTCATTGACGAACTTGGGCCCCGGCCTTCGCCGGGGAGACACACTTGATTCAACGAATTTCTAATTCATCACACTCGCGTCGTGCCTGAGCGGTTTCCTCCGCATACGTTAAGCCGTCTACCTCACTGCAGCGGCAATGCGGGGATGATAATCATCGATAGAGCGATCTATGCCCTGAACGCAGGCCACAAAATTATCTTTCGCTTCCCGAACAGCAATCTCAATTGCGATCCGTCTCGCAACCGCGTCCTCCAACGCAATACCACAGATATACAACAAACGTCCCATGACGAACCAGCGATTGTGAGAAACACCCAATTCAGCCATGGCTATAGCGCATTCTGCCTTTGTCTCAGCATCGCCCTTGCTAAATAAAGTCTCCAACCTATGAACAAGAACATCACAGTAAGCAAAGTCGAATCCCGTTCGACCAATCCATTCAGCGTAGATAAGGGAAAAGCTCTTGAAAAGATCAGAATCTAGTCTTTCGAAAGCCTCGAATAACTCTTCATCAACATCCCGCAAGACAACATAGAGATCGCCCGCACTTGGATCGCGCGCGAGAAAGCGGACGAAGCTTCGAAAATCATCAACCTGCCAGAAAGAATTGCAACCCAGTCTTTCTTTCCAATCTGACGCTACGGCGCTTGCGGCTGTGGGCAGACCCGCGCCAATCAAAGAAAGGAGCGCCCCTCTCACTGAACTGATCGTTTGAAAGCGCCGCTCCGGTCGTGGCTCAGTGCACTTTTCTACTACGTCTCCAATCGAGCCGTCTGCTGTACAGCGGCCATAGGGCAATCGAGCGCCGGTACCGAAAATGTCATGCAATATGCAACCGAAGGAATAAATATCAACAGTTGGCCTTGCATTTCTAAATTCGATTGCCTGTTCCGGCGCGCAATACTTGATGCTTCCCCAGTTCGAGTCTACGGACGTGAGCCTTGTTGTTTCGCCACTAGGAGGCAACACAAGGCCAAAATCTGCAAGCATCCAAGTCCCGCCAACTAAAAGAACATTCGCCGGCTTTAAATCTCTATGCACATAGCCAAGCTCATGAAGTTCATCTAGCGCATTCAGAATGTCAGCAAGCGGTTTTTCCAACGACGAGCCCGTACACGAGCTGTGACAATAGCGTCATCTAGGGTTTGATCTGCAAGCGGCATCAAATAATATGGCTCGACTGAACTGAGGTCCGCGTGCAAGACGGGGACCACGCCGTCGATATCAAGCGAAGACTGCACGCGCACTTCGCGTAGAAACCGCAAGCGCATCTTCTCGATCTCTGCTGTAGAGAGACCAACAGCACTTGGACGAAACGTTTTTCGAGCGTAGTGAGTTCCGTTTAGCTCAACTTGTTCGACAACACCAAAGCCACCACTATTTATGGACCGAATAACCCTCATTAGCGAGCCCGCTTAGACGTCAATATTCCCCGCATACAAAGCATTCCCCTCGATAAACGCCCGACGCGGCTCCACGTCATCGCCCATCAACGTCGCAAAGATTCCATCGGCTGCAATCGCGTCTTCGATCTGAACCCGCAATAGCCGTCGGGCACTCATGTCCATGGTCGTTTCCCACAATTGGTCGGGGTTCATTTCGCCCAATCCCTTGTAGCGCTGCTTGGTGAGGTTGCGCTCGGCGTCTTCGATCAGCCAGCGCACGGCTTCCTTGAAGTCGCCGACGCTCTGGCTTCTCGCCTTGTCGCCTTCCCCGCGCTTGATCTTGCCGCCGGCGCTGATCAGGCCGCGGAAAGTTTCGGCGGCTTCGTGCAAGGTCGCGTAGTCGGCGCCTGCGACAAAGTCGGCGTCGATCACCGTCGTGCGCGTATTGCCGTGGATTACGCGCTCGACCACGAGGCGATGCTTCTCGGTCGCTTCGTCGAACGCCGCGTGCACGTGCACGGTCCCGTTGCCGAGTACGAATGACAATGCCTTCGCCGATTCTTCGGCATGCGCGGTGTCCGACAGATCGAGTGACGTGCCGTTCAGGATCGCGTTCAGCGCCGCTTCGTCGAACATGCGTGTCAAGCGCTTCACGACGCCTTCGGCGACGAGATACTTGCGCATCAACTCAGCCAGCGCGTCTCCGTTGATCGCGGCAGACGGACCATTCACATCTTCGGACGTGATCAACTCCGCGTTCTGCAGCGCCAGCTTCATCGTGTATTGGGTGAGCTCGGCGTCGTCCTTGATGTAGCGCTCGTCCTTTCCGTACTTGACCTTGTAGAGCGGCGGTTGCGCGATGTAGATGTAGCCGCGTTCGACCAGCTCGGGCATCTGGCGATAGAAGAACGTGAGCAAGAGCGTGCGGATGTGCGAGCCGTCCACGTCCGCGTCGGTCATGATGATGATGCGGTGATAGCGCAGCTTGGCCACGTCGTACTCTTCCGGGCCGATGCCGGTGCCGAGCGTGCTGATCAACGCAAGCACTTCCTGGCTGGACAGCATGCGGTCGAAGCGCGCGCGTTCGACGTTGAGGATCTTTCCCTTCAGCGGCAGGATCGCCTGGAACTTGCGATCGCGTCCCTGCTTGGCCGAGCCGCCTGCCGAGTCACCCTCGACGATGAAGAGTTCGCACAGCGCCGGATCCTTCTCCTGACAATCGGCGAGCTTGGCCGAGAGGCCGAAGCTGTCCATCACTCCCTTGCGGCGCGTGAGGTCACGTGCCTTGCGGGCCGCCTCTCTCGCACGCGCGGCTTCGACGATCTTGCCGCAGATGATCTTGGCGTCGTTGGGTCGCTCGAGCAGGTAGTCGTTCAACGCTTTGGCGACGATCTCTTCGACCGGCAGGCGCACTTCGGACGAGACCAGCTTGTCTTTGGTCTGGCTTGAGAACTTCGGTTCGGGCACCTTCACGGAGAGCACGCAGGTGAGGCCTTCGCGCATGTCGTCGCCGGTGGTTTCGACCTTGGCCTTCTTCGCGAACTCGTGTTCGTCGATGTACTTGTTGATGACTCTCGTCATCGCCGCGCGCAGACCCGTCAGGTGGGTGCCACCATCGCGCTGCGGAATGTTGTTGGTGAAGCAGAGCACCTGTTCCTGATAGCTGTCGTTCCACTGCATCGCGACTTCGACGATCACCTTCACGCCGCCGCCGTAGCCGTTGGCGTTGAACTCGCTGTCCTTCTCACCGATCGCGTAGAAGGCGGTCGGATGCAAAACGGTCTTGGTGCGATTGATGTATTCGACGAAGCCCTTCACGCCGCCTGCGAACGCGAAGTCTTCTTCCTTGCCGACGCGCTGATCGACCAGCTTGATCTTCACGCCATTGTTCAGGAACGACAGCTCGCGCAGCCGCTTCGAAAGAATTTCGTAGTGGAAATCGATGTGCGAGAAGATCGTTTCGTCGGGCAGGAAGTGGACTTCGGTGCCGCGCTTCTCGGTGTCGCCGGTGATCGCCATCGGCGAGATCTCGATGGCGTTGCCGCTTGCGTCCTTGATGGTTTCGACGATGCGGTTCTGCACGTCACCCTTGGCGAACTCGATGAAGTGCGCGTGGCCTTCGCGGCGCACCGTCAGGCGCAGCCACTTCGATAGCGCGTTGACGCACGACACACCCACGCCGTGCAGACCGCCCGAGACCTTGTAGCTGTTTTGGTTGAACTTGCCGCCGGCGTGCAACTCGGTCAGCGCGATCTCGGACGCGCTGCGTTTGGGTTCGTGTTTGTCGTCGTACTTCACGCCCACCGGAATACCGCGGCCGTTGTCGATCACCGAGATCGAGTTGTCGGTGTGGATCGTGACCGTGATCTCGTCGCAGAAACCGGCGAGCGCTTCGTCGATCGCGTTGTCGACGACTTCGAACACCATGTGATGCAGACCCGACCCATCGGACGTGTCGCCGATGTACATGCCGGGGCGCTTCCTCACCGCTTCGAGACCTTCGAGGATCTGGATCGAACCCGCGCCGTATTCGGCATCGGCGATCGCGTTGGCGGCTGCGGTGCGCGTTGGATCCTCGAGATCTTCGGCTTCGATGATGACCGGTCGGATCGGTGTGGGGTCGTTCTTGTCGCTCAGTGGTACAGGCAAATCACTCATCAAAAAACTTTCGTTCGAACTCCGTTGTTGCCCTCCCCCCAGTGAGGAAAGGAGTTTCTCTAGATCCGCATCGGCATCACGACGTATTTGAAATCCTGGTTCTCCGGCAGCGTGATCAACGCGCTCGAATTCGAATCGCCGACCGAGACCGTAACCTGCTCGGTCTTCAGGTTGTTAAGCACGTCGAGCAGATACGAAACGTTGAAGCCGATATCGAGCGTGCCGTGCGGATAGGCGATCTCGATTTCGTCTTGCGCGTCTTCCTGGTCGGCGTTGGTCGAGCTGATCTTGACCGCGTCCTCGCTCAATACGAACCGCACGCCTTTGAACTTGTCGCTCGTCAGGATCGCCACGCGTTGCAATGAGCGCAGCCAGTCGTCGCGGCCGATCGAGAAGCTCTTGGTGTAGCCGCTCGGAATGACGCGCTGGTAATCGGGGAACTTGCCTTCGACCAGCTTCGAGACGAGCTCGATCGTGTCGAACGTGAAGCGCACCTGGTTGGCCGCGAGGTCGATCGTGACCGGTTCTTCGCTGTCGTCGAGCAGGCGCTGCAATTCGAGAATGCTTTTCCTCGGGACGATCACTTCTTGCCGCTCGCTCGCGGCCTCTTCCGTCTCGACTGCGCAATAGGCGAGGCGATGGCCATCGGTCGCGACCGCGATCACCTGCTTGCCATCGACCACCAGCAAGAGACCGTTCAGGTAATAGCGGATGTCCTGCTGCGCCATAGAGAAATGCACCATCGCGATCAGGTGCTTCAAGGTCTTCTGCGGCAGCGAGAAGCTGGCGAGATAACTCTCGGGTTGCGTGACCGTGGGAAATTCTTCGGCAGCGAGCGTCTGCAAGTTGAAGCGACTCTTGCCCGACTGCACCGTCATTTTCTTCGTGCTGTGCGAGAGCGTAACCTCGCCCGACTCGGGTAAAGCCCGCAGGATGTCGAGCAGTTTTCTGGCAGCGACCGTGATCGAAAAATTTTCGGCGCCGACCCCAATGTCCGCATGCGTCTTGATCTGCACCTCGATGTCGGTCGAGACGAATGAGACCTTGGGGCCTTCCTTCTTGATGAGAATGTTGGCGAGAATCGGAAGGGTGTGACGTCGTTCGACGATTCCGCTGACGACGGCCAACGGTTTGAGCAGCGCGTCGCGTGGCGCTTTAATGAGTTGCATTTGCTTTAAACCTCAATGATGTTAATTGATAGAGAGGCCCGAACACTGTGGACAACGCCATACGGAGTAGACGAATCAAGCGATTGCGAAAAAGATAAGGCTGTGCGCGGACTCTGTACTCGGGTCCGCGGGTTTGTGGGGCGATTCGAGAGACAAGACGATCGCGTCGGTCGTGCACATTCGGTACCCATCGCAAACAGAGCTTGTCCACAGCCGAGCCTGTCGGGCATGACGGCGTGAGAAGTTTCTTCATCCCTTGAGCGTCTGCAAGAGCACGTGCAGTTCGTGGTTCAACTCGGGAAACTTGCCGCGCAATTCGTTGATCTTGCGCACCGCGTGCAGCACGGTGGTGTGATCGCGGCCGCCAAAGAGTTCACCGATCTCGGGCAGACTCTTTTGCGTGAGTTCCTTCGCGAAATACATCGCGATCTGCCGCGGCCTCGCGATGTTGGACGGACGGCGTTGCGAATACATGTCGGCGACCTTGATCTTGTAGAAGTCGGCCACCGTCTTCTGAATGCTCTCGACCGAAATCTGCGCGCGTTGCACCGAGAGCATGTCCTTCAACGCTTCGCGCGCGAGATCGATGGTGATTTCTCGATCGTGAAAATCGGCGAAGGCGAGCAACTTGCGAAGCGCCCCTTCGAGCTCGCGCACATTCGAGCGCGAATGCTTGGCGACGAAGAAGGCCACGTCGTCCGATAGAGGCCGCGCTTCCTGCTCGGCCTTCTTCAACAGGATGGCGACGCGCATCTCGAGCTCGGGCGGCTCGACCGCGACTGTCAGGCCGCTGCCGAAGCGCGACACCAGGCGTTCGTCGATGCCCGCCATCTCGGCCGGATAGGTATCGCTGGTGATGATGATCTGCTTCTTGGCTGCGGCCAGCGCTTCGAAGGTATAGAAGAATTGTTCCTGCGTGCCTTCTTTTCGCGAGAAGAACTGGATGTCGTCGATCAGCAAGAGGTCGAGCGAGTGATAGGTCTGCTTGAAGTTGTCGAAGGCCTTGCGTTGATAGGCCTTCACCACGTCGGCCACGAACTGCTCGGCGTGGATGTAGCGAATCTTCGCGTTCGGATGACGCGCGACGATCTGGTTGCCGACGGCCTGGATCAGGTGGGTCTTGCCGAGACCGACGCCGCCGTGAAGAAAGAGCGGGTTGTACGACTTGCCCGGGTTGTCGGCGACCTGCGTCGCGGCCGCGCGCGCCAACTGGTTCGCCTTGCCGGTGACGAAATTGTCGAACGTCAATGCCGGGTCGAGGCGCGAGCGTTCGGTAAGAGGCGAAGACGGTCGGCCGGTATCTATGCCCGACACGGAGCCGCGCGCAGCGCCGTTGGTCGACGGGTCCGCGGATATCGACGGGTCTGAAGCAGACGAAGCCGCGGACGCGCCATTGTTCGAGGCAGCGCCATTCGATGCGGACGCATCGCCACGTTCCTGAGCCGCGGGATACGTGCCGGCGGGTTTGGCATCGAGAAAGAAATCGACCTGCACCGGGCCTTCGAAGAATCGCTGCGCGATCACCTCGATGCGATTGCTGAACTGGTTCCTGACCCAATCGAGCTTGAAACGATTGGGCGCGCCGATCTTCAACCGACGCTCATCGGCATCGAACTCGCAGGCGGTGAGAGGTTTGATCCACGCGGCGAACTGCTGCGGCGTCAATTCATCGCGAAGCTGTTCCGTACAGGAGCGCCAAAAATCGTTCATCGAATCTCGGTCAGGCGCGGCATCGGGTCTTGCGGAGATGCGCGCGGGTAGGGTTGCGTCGGTGTGTTCGTTCAATTCGTCGCTGCGCTCTTCACGTCGTCGGTGGGCGCGGACCGATGCGAGAAGCTCGGCCGGCATGCTCTTGTCGATTTCCACGGTTTCGCGAGAAGGTCCCCAAACGCCGCGTACCCAGGGCTTTACGCGGCGCTATCGTGATTGATGTTCCGGTCAGCAATCGGCGCGTGCGACAACTCGGAATGGACTCGAAGACCGAATGAGTTGGGCGATGCGATACGAAACGCTGCAGAGTTCTATTCGATGCGTATTGTTGTATGCGCGGTTGTATGCGCGGTTGGATGCGCCGAGCCGTCTTTCGGGCCGGTCGAAGAGCGTTTTGCGGGTGGCGGGTTAGTCGAACCGATCGCCAGAAGCCAAACGTAATTTTACCGCGAACCGGGGTCCGAGCGCAAAGTTATCCACAGTCTCGAAGTCCAGGAGGGCGGCGCGTCGGCGACACTGACGGCCGCCCGGCGATTTGACAGAACGGGTCGTTTTTGTGTTTAATTTCAGGTTTTTAGCCGACCGAGCACCCTATCATGAAGCGCACCTATCAACCTTCCGTCGTCCGCCGCAAGAGAACGCACGGCTTTCTCGTTCGCATGAAAACGCGCGGTGGCCGCTCGGTGATTCGCGCGCGTCGCGCCAAGGGCCGTCATCGCCTCGCGGTCTGACCCGGCGCGACCCGCATCCGGCTTTCCACGCTCTGCGCGCATACCGGGCGCCGAAGGCTTCGATCGTTGCCTCAGGCAAGCATCGGTCTTTCGCAGCAGCGCCTTCGCTTTCCATGTGCTGTATGGCGACGCTCCCGGCTGGCGGCTCGGTCTCGTGATCCCCAAACGTTTCGTGCGCTCTGCGGTTGCGCGCAACACCATCAAGCGCCGCTGGCGCGAGGCGTTTCGCCGTCAGCGCGACGCATGGGCCGCTGAATTCGGCGGCGGCGATTTCGTGATTCGCATGCACGCGCCGTTGGCGCCGCGACCCGCGTTCGATGCGCACGCGATCCTGACGATGTTGGTCGAGCGGTTGCGTTCGCGGGCCGCGCCCGGCCGAGCGCCTCTTCGAGGCGCGTCGAGATGAATCCGATCCGAGCCCTTGTTTCACGCGCGCTACTGCTGTTGATCGCGGGCTATCGCTTGATCGTCAGTCCCTGGTTGCCGGCGCGCTGCCGCTTCGCGCCGAGTTGCTCGGCGTATGCGGCCGAAGCGATCGCCCTTCACGGGCCGTGGGTCGGCACGCGTCTGGCGATCGCGCGGATCGCGCGCTGCCACCCGTGGCATGCGGGCGGCCACGACCCGGTTCCGATTGCGCGCGGCGACCCGCACGAAATCCGCAGGCGCCGCGCATAGGTCGAAGCAAAAACGTCTGCGCAGCCCTTCGCGCATACCTCGCGCATAACCCCGCGCTTACCTCACTTCGCACCCCACATCGAGCCGCAATGATGGATACCCGCCGCACCGTTCTCTGGATCGTTTTCTCGGTCTCGCTGTTCATGATCTGGGACAACTGGCAACGCTTCAATGGCCGCGCCTCGATGTTCGGACCGCCCGTGGCGGTTCAGCCCGCGGCGTCGGGTAGTGCACCGCATGGGCCGACCGACGACGTGCCGTCCGCGAGCACGACGCTTAATTCGGTTCCGACTGCGGGCGCCACCGGCGCCGCTGCGAGCACTGCGGCCAGCGCGGGACCATCGACCGCTGCGCCAGCAACGCCAGCCAAGGGTGAGCGCGTCGCGGTCCACACCGATCTGCTCGCCGTCGAGTTGAACACGCTCGGCGCCGCAGTCGACAAGGTCGAGCTCACGGCCTATCGAGACAGCGCCGATACCAAGCAGAATTTCGTATTGCTCGATCAGACGCCGGGCTATATCTACGTCGCGCAGACCGGCCTCGTCGGAGCGAGCGCGGGCAACGCCGCGCTGCCGCCCGCGTTTCCAACACACCGTTCGGCGTTCACGGTCGTCGCCGGCCCGCGCGCGCTCGAGGCCGGCAAGGACGAGCTGTCGGTCGCTTTCGAAGCCGAAGGTGGCGGCGTCAAGTTGACCAAGACCTACACCTTTCATCGCGGCACGTATCAGATCGACGTGCGTCACGCGGTGACCAACATCGGCGCGCAACCGGTCGCGCCGCAGCTCTATCTGCAACTGGTGCGCGACGACAAGACTCCCGCCGGAGGATCGCGCTTCTACAGCACCTACTACGGCCCTGCCGTATATAGCGACACGAAGCGTTTTCAGAAAGTCAGCTTCGACGACATCACCAAGGGCAAGGCGCCCGACAAGCACATCGCGCACGCCGACGACGGCTGGGTCGCGATGCTGCAGCACTACTTCGTATCCGCATGGATACCCGCAGCCGGCCCGCGCGACTACTACACCGACAAGCTCGATGCGGATCTGTTTCGCGTCGGCTTGCGCGAGACCCTGGGTTCGATCGCCCCGGGTGCGACGGCGACCAACGACGCGCGGCTCTACGTCGGTCCGGCCATCGAGCGCAGGCTCGAGACCATCGCGCCGGGGCTCGAGCTGGTGCGCGACTACGGTTGGACCACGATCCTCGCCAAGCCGATGTTCTGGGTGCTGGAGAAAATTCATTCGCTGGTCGGCAATTGGGGTTGGGCGATCATCGGCTTGACGGTGTTGATCAAGGCGGTCTTCTTCCCGCTCTCGGCCGCAAGCTACAAGTCGATGGCGCGTATGAAGAACGTGGCGCCGCGTATGAAGGAGTTGCAGGAGCGGCACAAGGACGATCGCGCCAAGCTCAATCAGGCGATGATGGAGTTGTATCGCGTCGAGAAGGTCAACCCGGCCGGCGGTTGTTTGCCGATCGTGGTTCAGATTCCGTTCTTCATCGCGCTCTATTCGGTGCTGTTGGCCAGCGTCGAAGTGCGCGGCGCGCCGTGGCTCGGTTGGATCCACGACCTCGCCGCGCCCGATCCTTTCTACATCCTGCCGGTCATCATGATGGCGTCGATGTTCGTGCAGTTCAAACTCAACCCGCCGCCGCCTGATCCGACGCAGGCGAAGATCATGATGATCATGCCGCTGGTGTTCGGCGTGACGTTCTTCTTCTTCCCCGCCGGCCTCGTGCTGTACTGGGTCGTCAACAACTTGTTGTCGATCGCGCAGCAGTGGCAGATCACGCGGATGATGGGCGATCGCAAGAAGAAGCCCGCCTGACCCGGTGCTCATGAGCAAGACGTGATCGAGACATGAGCGCGGCATGAACCTTCATCGCGACGATCCCATCGTCGCGATTGCGACGCCGGCCGGACGCGGCGGCATCGGCGTAGTTCGCTTGTCGTTCGGCCACTGGTCGCAGCAAGAGATCGCACAACGCTTCGTCGTGAAGCTGTTCGAGAAGAGCGGCGACTTTGCCCTCGTGCCGCGTCACGCAACCATGGCGGCCATTCATGCGGCCGACGGAGCGGTGATCGATCGCGGCATCGCCTTGTTTTTCGCGGCGCCCCATTCATACACCGGCGAAGACGTGCTGGAGTTGCAAGTGCACGGCGGGCCGGTGGTGCTGCAGATGATCGTTGCGCGCTGCCTTGAATTGGCGTCCGCACTCGCGTCTTCGCTGGTCGCAATCGAGGACCGCGTGAACGCGACGAGGCAGCTCGAGACGATACCAATCGCGACGATGAGAGCGGCGCAACCCGGCGAGTTCACCGAGCGCGCGTTTCTCAACGGCAAGCTCGACCTCGCGCAAGCCGAAGCGGTTGCCGACCTGATCGAGGCGAGCAGCGAAGCCGCGGTTCTCGGCGCGCAGGCGTCGTTGTCGGGCGCGTTCTCCGACGCGGTTCGCGCGCTCGTCGCCCAGGTGATCGGACTGCGCGCGCTGGTCGAAGCGACGCTCGATTTTCCCGAGGAGGAAATCGATTTTCTCGAAGAGTCCGATGCGCGCGGCCGACTGTCGCGGGCGCGCGATGCGTTGCAGTCGCTGTTCGATCGCGCGCGTCAGGGCGCGCTGTTGCGCGAAGGGCTGACGGTGGTCCTGATCGGCCGTCCCAACGTCGGCAAGTCGAGCCTCTTGAACGCGCTCGCCGAAGCCGAGGTCGCGATCGTCACGCCGATCGCAGGCACCACGCGCGACCGTGTCGAAGAAACCGTCCGGCTCGAAGGCATCGCGCTGCATATCGTCGACACCGCGGGGATACGAACACTCGGTGCGCTCGACCACTCGTCGGATGCGGACACGGTCGAGCGCATCGGCATCGCGCGCACCTGGGATGCAATCGCGAAGGCGCATGTGGTGTTGCATCTGGTCGACGCCGCGTCACTCGATGCGTCACTCCATGCGGCAATCGATCAGCAAGCGAACAGCGAAGACCTGGCGATCGCGTCACGCCTGCCCGCGCACGCGACCCGCCGCGTCATCGTCAACAAGATCGATCTGGTTGGCGAAGAGCCGCGCATCGAGACCGTAATCGCCAATGGGGGCCAGCCGCGCGAGGCGCGCATCTACCTGTCGGCCAAGACCGGCGCCGGACTCGAATTGCTTCGCCACGAGTTGCTGGCGATCGCCGGTTGGCAGCCGAGCGCCGAGACCGGCTTCCTCGCGCGCGAACGCCATCTCGCGGCGCTGCGCGCGGCGCAATCGCATCTTCACCACGCATCGACCCATGCCGATCAAGGCGACCGCATGCTGGAGCTCTTCGCCGAAGAATTACGTCTTGCGCAACGGGAACTCGATCGCATCACCGGTGAGTTCACCGCCGACGATTTGCTCGGCGAAATCTTCGGGCGGTTCTGCATCGGAAAATAGCGCGAACTCCGCGAGCGCTCGACCAACGGCCTTCAACAATCCCGTTGTGCCATATGCTTCGATGTGATGTGATTCGATCTTGCGGAAGGGAGCGTCGAGTCCGTATGCAGGACGGCAGTCCGGCGCCGGGGTGAGTGTCAAGCGCATCGAGTCCCGACCAACGAGCCCTCATCGGCGGTCGAGGTCCATGCGCTCACTGCCAAAGGCATAGCCATGAAACGAATGCTGGTCGTTCGCAGGTGGACCGTGGCCCTGGTATTGATCGGTCTGGGGACAGGCACGAGCGGGCAGGCACAAACGTCGCCAACGGGCGAGCGCATTCGTGAAAAGCTCGTGCAGGCGCGATTGATCGACCCCTACTTCCCCGAGGTGGCGCTGGAGGTGGGCGAGTCGCTGCGGCAAGCCGCGGCGGCCCAGTGGGCCGGCGTCCAAGTCAACGGCGCTTACCGTCCCGGCTGGGTCAACATCTACATGGTCGATGCGAGCCGATTGCGAGACGACGCGCTATTGGAAGCCGAAGGCGTGAACTTCACACCAGAGACCTTGCAGGGCGGCGCGATGGCGCACCAGAAGACCGGCATCGTGTTCGTCAACACGGCGACCTGGAAGCGCTTGACCGCGGCAACCTATCTCGTGCGCACGAAGACGCAACCGAACATCACCGCCGCGCTGGCCGCGGTCGACGCGGTCGGCCTTGCCGCCGCAAAGCCGGCGTGGGACCCCGCGGTGCTGTCCGTCGACACGCCCGAGACGCGGCGCACGGGCTGGTTGATGCGCGGTGCATTCGCGTTCGTGCTGGCGCACGAGATGGGTCACCTGCGCAACGGCGACGCGGGAGCCTCCGATACCAAGGCCGAGGCCGCCGTGATGCTGCAAGGTCTGACCGAGCGGCAGAAGGACGAACGCCGCGCCTGCCCCGAAACGCTCGACCCGCGATTTCGCGCGCGCCAGCGCGACGAAGCCGCCGCTGATATGGCCGCGGTGGAGCTGATCGGCCAGCAGTGCCGCATCGGCGCCGACAGCAAGCTACGTCATGGCATCTACCTCCTGGGAACGCAGTGGTACTTCCTGGCCGCGATGGCCGACAAGCTGCTGCAAATGGGACGCAGCAGCAGCAGCCCGCTGATCGAGCAGGGCCTGCGCCAGTTGCTCGGGCCCGCGCTTTACGAGCAAGTCGTCGCAGCGCGCGCCGAATCTTCGAGAAAGGGCGCCGTCGCCCCCGCGTTCCCTTCGACGCACCCACCGGATGCGATTCGCATGCAGAACATCGCGAGCGCACTTGCCGCCACGCCGTGCGGGGCGGACGGGCTCGATACGTCCGGCGCGCAACTGCTGGAGCAATACCGCATCAGCATGTGCCGCAGCCTGACCAGTCAACAAGGAACGCGATGATGCTCCGTGCGCACTGCGTCGTCGCTTCGCTGTGTTGCGTGCTGCCGGTCGGGCAGGTCGCGGCGCAGGCGGGCGATGCACAGTTCCGCGAAGTCTTCGTCCGCCAATACGATCAGTTGAAAGGTGTGAAGCCCGACATGCTGGTGGAGGAGTTGCGCTTGCGCGTGGAACTGGTTGCCAGCCGCGGCAGCCAGATCGGCGCGGCGTCGAACGACAAGCGCCTGCGCGGCTTCGAGACACTGCTGTTGCAGAACCTGCAAGCGGCGCTGTGTCACGGGAGCAGCGCGGCGGGCAGCCGTCCCTCGCTGGCGGTGCTCGACAGCGTGACGCAGGCGGCCAAGGGACAGCGCTTGCGTACGGAAGGGGGCGACGTGGCGGAGTTGAGCGCCATCGCGCAGCGTTTGATCGACGGGCAGGCACCAGCGCGTCTATGCAGCGTGACGTCGCTGGACGAGGTGAGATGAAGCGACGGCGCGTCGTATGGCTTTCAGTATGGCGCGCCGTATCGCATTCGTTGTGGCGCACGGCGCTCCCGTGCCTCGCGCTCCTATGGACCGATGGCGACCTGGGCGCCGCTGAACCAATGCGCCTGACGCCCGATGCCGCATATCGCGAACTGGCGAGCAGCGGGTCGTTGTCTCGCGTGACGATCGAAGGCGACCTCGACATCGCCCGACTGCGCGCACCTGCGGCCCGCAAGCGAGTCGAACTACGCGGTGTCGTTCTCGAAGGAGCGCTGCGGCTGCAGGGCGAAGGGCCGGCGCTGGAAATCGTCATCGAGACATCCACCCTGCAGGCGTTGGATCTGCGCGGGGCTCGCTTGCGCGCCGGCTTCGCGCTCGAGAACAGCGAGGTGGTCGGTTTCGCGCAGTTCGACGATGCGCAGTTCGACGGCCCGTTCTCTCTTCATGGCAGCACGCTGTCGGGCCGGGCGACCTTCAGGCGCGCACGATTCGCGGGGCCGGTCGAGATCGTCGCCGCGCGCTTTGCCGACCCGCCGGGCCTGCGCGGGGGCATCAGCTTTTCCGACGCGCAGTTCGCGGGGCCCGCGCGCTTCGACCGCAGCCAGTTCGCGAGCGACGTGCGCTTCGACAGCGCCCGCTTCATGGGAGACGCATCGTTCCTCGGCTTGGTGGTGGGCGGCCGCGCCAGTTTGCGAAACGTGCTGTTCGCCCGCGATGCCGAGTTTCGTTTCTGCCGCCTGGGTGATGTCGACTTCGGTGATGCGGAGCAGATGTCGGTGTTCGCCGCGCTGGGCGATTTTCGTGGCTGCACGATGCGCTCGGCACGCTTCGACTACGTCGACTGGCGCGGCGACGCGATGCTGGTGAACATGCAGGTCACGTCGGGAGACTTGAGTTTTCGCGAAGCGGCGCTGCGCGGCGGCCGATCCGACTTCAGCGGGCTCAAGGTCGCCGGTCGGCTCGACTTGGCCGGCGCGCACATCACCGCGCTGCACTTTCAATGGCCCGAGCTCGCGGCGCCGCTTCTGCGAGCCGCACCGACGAGCGACGTGCTGCGCCCGTTGCAGGTCAGGCTCGAAACGCTGAAGCAGGATGACGATGCGCGAGAGGCGTTCGCGGCGCTGTCCGAACAAGAACGGCGCGAAGGTCTGGCTCGCACCGACCTCGACCCGACCGAAAAGGCGCGTTTGTGGATCGAGCGCGTGCTATGGGGTTGGCCCACGGGCTACGGCACGCGGCTCGGCCGCATCGCGGCCTTGTCGCTCGCGGCATGGCTGCTGCTGTCGCTGCCGCTGCTGTTGTCGCCGAAGCTTCGCATCGGCTCGTTGAGCGGCGCGCTCGACAAGGCGCCGCCCCGGCATCTTCCCGTCACCCAGCAAGAGCTGACTCCGGGGGCGGCAGGCTGGTGGGCAGCCCGTCTGCGGCAGCTCGGATACAGCTTCGGCCTGATGTTTGCCACACCGGGTTTCCGCCTGCGTCCTACCGAACCGGTATCCGGGGGAATGCGCGCTTACCTGTTGGCACTGCGTGGTTTCGGTGGACTGTTGCTGGCCCTGCTGGCGCTCACGCTGACGAAGGTGAGCCCGGTCTTCCAGGCGATTGTGGGCAAAGTGACCGGCTGAGTCTTTCGTTCAGCCGAAAGCGCGGACCTGCAAGACCGGCATCGAAAAAAATAGCAACGCGCTTCAAACTCGCGCGCGCCGCACCGGATCGATCGCGCGGCCTACGACATCGAACCCGCTCTGCACGAGCAACGCAAGCACCGCAGCCGGCACCGCCCCCGCCAACATCGTCGCGCCGTCGTTGAGCGCAAGGCCCGCAGTGATGCGCTCGCCGAAGCCGCCCGCGCCGACGAACGCGGCCATGGTCGCGGTGCCGACGTTGATGACGGCAGCGGTGCGAAGGCCGGCGACGATGGTCGGTGCGGCGAGCGGAAGTTCGATCAGCGCGAGCCGCTGCCGCGTGGTGAGACCGAGTGCGGCGGCGGCCTGCACCACGCCGCGCGCGACGCCGCCGAGACCCGCGTGGGTGTTGGCGACGATCGGCAGCAGCGCGTAAAGAAACAGTGCGATCAATGCGGGCACCGTACCGATCGTGCCGAGCATGGCGATCAACAGCGCGAGCAACGCGAGCGATGGCACCGTCTGCAGTACGCCGACGATGTTGAGGATCACGCGGCCGGCCGCGACGCGACGCGCGGCCCACACGCCGAGCGGGATGCCGACGAGTGCGGCGGCGATGACCGAGCCCGCGACCAGGACCACGTGCTCGTAAAGCAGCCTCCAGAAATCGGGTCCGAAGAGTTTCGCGAAGAACCCCGCGAGCACGCCCGGCTTGTCGCGAGGAGCTGCCATCGATCTTGACCCATCCTCCGCTGCAGGGCGCGCATCGCGCGCCGCGACGAAGTCCTTCGCGACCTCGGCGAACGAAACGCCATCGAGTTCCGCGCGGCCGTTCAACGCGATCATGCGAGCGGTGTCGATGGCGCCGCGCAGGCGCTCGAAGGGCGCGGCATCGAGGTCGCCCCGCATCAGCAGGACGGCTTCGTAGCTCGGAAAGAAATGCCGGTCGTCGACCAGCACGCGCAGGCGGTCGCGTGCGATGCGTGCGTCGGTCGAATAGATGTCGATCACATCGACGCGTTTTTGCGCGAGCGCGTCGTAGGCGAGGCCGTGATCGAGTCCTGACGGCGTTGCGAGCGGTAGCGAATAGGCCTCTTTCAACGCGGGCCAACCATCGGCGCGCGCGAGAAATTCGTTCGACAGGCCGAGGTGCAGATCGCGCGTGCGTTTCGTGTCGACGAGATCGGTGATGCGCGTAATGCCGCGCGCGGCGGCATCGTCTTCGCGCATCGCGAGCGCGTAGCTGTTCGAGAACCCCAGCGGGATCGCGACCTTGAGGTGTTTCGCTTCGAGCAGACGATTGAGTTCATCGATGGATGCGTTGCCGTCGCGCTTCAAAATTTCACGGACGATCGTGCCGGTGTATTCCGGATAGACGTCGATCTCGCCTGCTTCGAGCGCAGCGACCAGGATGCCGGTGTTGCCGAGCCCGGCCTTGTGGCTCGCTGCGATATGTTGATCGGCCAGCGTCTGACGTGCGATCTCGCCCAGGATGTAAGACTCGGTGAAGCGCTTCGAGCCGACCTTGACCGGCCGTGTCGCGTCGCGTTCGGCGGCTGCGCTCGCAAGGGAAATCGCGAACGAAATCGTGAACGCAAAAGCGCCGAACGCGAGGACCGTGAAGACGCGCGACGCGATGGCGTGGAGGTGGCAGCGATTGAGCATCGCCGCACCATAACCGAATGAAGCGCCTTGATGCCCGTTGCTATACTGCGTGCCTTCCTCGGGACTCGCCCCTATCCGGTTCGACCGCCCTCGCATCGAAGCCTTCCTCATATCAGCCGCGGTCGTCGCACTCGGTGAAATCGGCGACAAGACTCAATTGCTCGCACTGTTGCTTGCGGCGCGCTTCAAGAAGCCAGCCGCGATCATCGCCGGCATTCTGGTTGCGACTCTCCTCAATCACGCGCTTGCCGGCAGTCTGGGCGCATGGATCGCGGCCTATCTGATCACAGTCGTCGCGCCACAGGCGCTGCGCTGGATCGTGGGCGGGTCGTTCATCGCGATTGCGGTGTGGGCGCTTTTCCCGGACAAGCTCGACGACGATCCGAAACCGCGTGGACACGCCGGCGTGTTCGTCGTGACGGCGACCACGTTCTTTCTCGCGGAGATGGGCGACAAGACGCAAATCGCCACCGTCGCGCTCGCTGCGCGATTTTCCGATCTGATCGCGGTCGTCGCGGGAACGACGTTGGGCATGCTGATCGCCGACGTGCCCGCGGTGTTGGTTGCAAATCGTTTTGGCCCGCGCATGCCGATGCACTGGGTGCGCATCGCCGCCGCGCTGGTGTTTGCGGCGCTCGGTGTTGCAAGTTTGTTCGGGTTGACGATTTGAACTTGCGGACGGTTTTTTCAGTCCGAGAACTTTGCAGCAGGAGCCACCAATGAATCGAACAACCTGTCGCGTCGCGATGATCGCGATCGCATGCGGCCTCGCCGCCTGCGCGGACAACGGCGCAAACCCTGCGACCGCGGCCGCGTCATCGTCCGCGAACGCCTTGTCGGTGAAGCCCGCGTTCGCGCGGCCACAAGACGACATCTATCGCGCAGTCAACGGCGACTGGCTCGCGAACAACGACATCCCGGTCGACAGGCCCGCGTGGGGCGCGTTCCATCAATTGCGCGACGACACCATCACGCGGTTGGCGAGCGTGATCGAAGAGGCGAGCCGAGGTGCTGACGGCAACGCCGCAGCGAACGCCCCAGCCAAGACCCGCCTCACGGTCGACCAGAAGAAAATCGCCGATCTCTACGCGAGTTTCATGAACGAGCCACGCCTCGAGAAGCTTGGCGCGAAACCGATCGCAGCCCAGCTGATCGCGGTCGATGCGATGAGATCGAAGAGCGCGATTGCTTTCGTGATCGCGCTCTTCGATCAGCTCGGCGTCACCACGCCGTATGTGGTCAGCATCAATCAGGACGCGCGCGATCCGAAGCACTACATCCCGACGATTTTTCAAAGCGGCCTCGGTCTGCCGGACCGCGACTATTACCTGCGTGACGACGACGCGAAGCTGAAGGACGCTCGTGTGAAGTACGTCGCGCACATCGCGAAGATGCTCGCGTTGGCCGGCGTGCCGGATGCCGATGCAGCTTCGCAGAAAGTGCTCGAGCTCGAAACTCAACTCGCACGAGCGCAGTGGACTCGCGTCGAGAATCGCGATCCGGTCAAGACCTACAACAAGGTTCCGATCGCTTCTCTCGACGCGCTCACGCCGCACTATGCGTGGAAGCCATGGCTTTCCGAGGCGCGCATTGGCGGCAAGACGCGTGCCGTGATCGTCGCGCAGCCGAGCTATCTCGCGGGTTTTGCGAAGACCGTCGATACCACGCCGCTGGACGCATGGAAGGCTTACTTCAAATACCACGCGATCAGTGCATATGCACCTTATTTGTCCAAGGCATTCGTCGATGAGAACTTTGCGTTCAACGGCGGCGTGCTGAGCGGAACGCCTTCCGACCTGCCGCGCTGGAAGCGCGGGGTCGGGGTGGTCGAGGGCGCGATCGGTCAAGGTCTGGGCAAGCTCTATGTCGCGAAGTATTTCCCGCCCGCGTACAAGACGCGCATGGACGCGATGGTCGTCAACATCCTCGCGGCATACAAACAAAGCATCGCCGGCCTCGACTGGATGGGCCCGGACACGAAGAAACAAGCGCAGATCAAGCTCGCCAAGTTCGAACCGAAGATCGCTTATCCGACCAAGTGGCGCGACTACTCGGCGCTCGCCATTCAACGCGATGACCTGGTCGGCAACGTGATGCGCGCGCGCCGCTTCGAATACAACCGCAACAACGCCAAGCTCGGTCGGGCCATCGATCGCACCGAGTGGGGCATGACGCCGCAGACCGTCAACGCGTACTACAACGGACTGAAGAACGAGATCGTGTTCCCCGCTGCGATCCTTCAACCGCCGTTCTTCGATGCGAACGCCTCGGACGCGGCCGACGACGCGACAAATTACGGCGCGATCGGCGCGGTGATCGGCCACGAAATCAGCCACGGGTTCGACGATCGCGGCAGTCAGTTCGATGGCGACGGCAACCTGCGCAACTGGTGGACCGCCGAAGACCGTCAGCGCTTCAACGCGAAGACCAAGGCGTTGATCGCGCAATACGATGGGTTCGAGCCGTTGCCCGGATATCACGTCAACGGCGCGCTGACGTTGGGCGAGAACATCGCCGACAACTCGGGCGTCGCGATCGCCTACAAGGCCTATCACCTGTCGCTGCAAGGCAAGCCGGCGCCGGTGATCGCCGGCCTATCGGGCGACGCGCGTTTCTACCGCGGCTTTGCGACGATATGGCGCATCAAGTTGCGCGAGCCGCAGCAGATCGTGCAGGTGAAGACCGACCCGCATTCTCCCGGTGAATTCCGCGCCAATGGAACCTTGCGCAATCAGGCGCCGTTCTACTCGGCCTACGACGTGCAGCCCGGCGACGGCATGTATCTCGCGCCGGAAAAGCGCGTGACGATCTGGTAGCTCCGCATCATCGACAGCGGCGCGCTCGTCGTCGTGAACGCAAGCCTTCCCTCACTCCTGGACCCGACCTCGTGAATCCATTCCTCAATCGCACTCTCGTTTCTTCCGCTTTCGCATTCACGCTCGGGCTTGCGCAGATCGCGTTCGCCCAGCAGCCCCCTCCGCTCACGTCGGGCATCGACCCGGCCGCGGCCGATCCTGCGGTCCGCATCCAGGACGATGCGTTTCGCGCCGTCAACGGCAAGTGGCTCGCGACCACAGTCATTCCTGCGGACCGCAAGTCGACCGGCCCTTTCGAGCGTCTCGACGACGACACCCAACCGCAATTGCGCGCGTTGATCGAAAGCGCGGCGAAGAATGCCCCCGGCAGCGATTCTGCGAACGCGGCCGAGGCGAAGAAGATCGGCGATCTCTACGCGAGCTTCATGGATGAGGCGCGGATCGAATCGCTGGGCGCCCGGCCGATCGCCGATCAGCTCGCGCGCATCGATGCCGTCAAGACCAAGGCCGAACTCGGCGCGCTGATCGGCGTCTTCGACCGCATCGGCGTCGACACGCCGTTCTCGGCCAACGTGCATCAGGACGCGAAGGACTCGACGCGTTACGTGGTCGATTTGGGGCAGGGCGGCATCGGCCTTCCCGATCGCGATTATTTCCTCGCGGCCAAGGACCAGCGCTTCGCGGCGATCCGCGTGAAGTACCAGAGCTTCCTTGCGAAGATGTTGACGCTCGCCGGCGAGAAGAGCGCGGCCGCCCAAGCGAAGGCCGTGTTCGCACTTGAGACCGCGATCGCCCGCGCGCAATGGGATCGCGTCGCCAATCGCGATCCGTTCAAGACCTACAACGTCGTCGCGATCGACGATTTGAAGACGCTCGCGCCGCATATCGATTGGACGCGTTATCTCGACGCGGCCGAGATCACCGGCAAGACCGGCTCGGTAATCGTCAGTCAGCCGAGCTTCATCAAAGGCCTCGATCATGCGATTGCGACCACGCCGCTGTCGACCTGGAAGGCCTACTTCAAAACGCGCGTTGTGACGGCCTACGCGCCTTACCTCAACCGTGAATTCGTCGATACGCGCTTCGTGTTCGTCGGCACGGTGTTGAACGGCACGCCCGAGAATCAGGTGCGATGGAAGCGCGGTGTGCGTCTGGTCGAGGGATCGATCGGCGAAGGCCTCGGCAGGCTTTATGTGGCGAAGTATTTTCCGCCGGAGAGCAAGGCGCGCATGGACTCGCTGGTCCGCGGCCTGCTGGCCGCCTACCAGGAGAGCATCGCCGGACTCGATTGGATGAGCCAGGCAACCAAACTGGAAGCGCAAGCCAAGCTCGCGACCTTCATGCCGAAGATTGGTTATCCGGTGAGGTGGCGCGACTACTCGGCGCTCGAGTTGCAGCGCGACGACCTGGTGGGCAACGTGGTGCGCGCGAAGAACTTCGAATACCGCCGCAACATCGCCAAGCTGGGCAAGCCGATCGACCGCGACGAGTGGGGCATCACGCCGCAGACCATCAACGCCTACTACAACCCGGAATTGAACGAGATCGTTTTTCCGGCCGCGATCCTGCAGCCTCCGTTCTTCGATGCCAGGGCCGAAGACGCGGCCAACTACGGCGCCATCGGCGCGATCATCGGTCACGAGATCAGCCACGGCTTCGACGACGAGGGCAGCCAGTACGACGGCAAGGGCAACCTGCGCAACTGGTGGACCGACCAAGACCGGCGGCGCTTCGGCGAGAAGACCAAGGCGCTGATCGCGCAGTACGGCGCATACGCACCCGTCAAGGGCTACCACGTCAACGGTGCGCTGACCCTGGGCGAGAACATCGCCGACAACTCCGGCCTCGCGATCGCGGCCAAGGCGTATCACCTGTCGTTGCGCGGCCAGCCTGCACCGGTGATCGACGGACTCACCGGCGACCAGCGCCTGTACATGGGGTTCGTGCACGCTTGGCAGGAAAAGAATCGCGACGAGGCCGTGATTGCGCAAGTCAAGAGCGATCCGCATGCACCCGGAGAGTTTCGGGCAAACGGAACGCTGACCAATCAGAACGGCTTCTACGATGCCTTCGGCGTCAAACCCGGCGACCGCATGTACCTTCCGCCCGAAAAGCGCGTGACGATCTGGTAAGGACCCCCCTCCCCTTCAAGGGGAGCGTTGGGTCGTCGCCTCGAACACCCCGTCCTCGCGATTCTTTCTCACCGCGTCCCACGCGAACACGCGGCCGTTCATCGCGATCCATACGCCGGGAGCGAGCGTCTGCGCCGAAGCGCACGCGAAGCCGAAGTTGAAGAGCGCGTCCGAATGCGAGATCGCATACGGGACCATCGCGCCGGTCAGCACGATGGTCTTCGACGCATCGTCGGCGTCGATGGTCATCGACTCGCTGGTACCGCGCGAACCAAAATGCGGACCAAGCACGCGTGCGGTATCGGGCATCGTGTCGGTGCCGTGCACGATCACCAGCGACGTCTCTCGCGCGGCACGACACGCGGCCAGGATGCGCTCGCGATCTGGGGCTTGCATATCGAGGCTGTCGATCAGCATCAACGTCTCGACGACATGGGGTAGCGTGACACGCGCACGCGCCATGATGTCGGGCAGTTGCGATTGCGTGAACGCGAGTTCGCCGCTGATGGGGTCGTAGCGTTTGTCGAACGTGCCGCCGCAGGCAAGCACGCGCAAGCGATGATGAAGGTCCATGTCAGGCGGTGTCTGCAAGAATGGCGCGCGTCGCGCACCCGGCTGCGATTCTAGTCGCGCTTCGCGAGCCGGCAACTCCTTCCCTTCCTCTTCGGCAGCCAACGATGTTCGAACAAGTGGTCTTCGCAGGCGGCGGCAATCGCTGCTGGTGGCAAGCCGGATGGTGGGACGTGGTCGCACCCGCGATCGAGTTGAAGCCGCGCGTGATCGGCGGCGTCTCCGCGGGCGCGGCGACGGCCTGCATGCTGTACGCCAACGACTCGCGCTGGACCATGAATTACTACCGCGAAGCGCTCAAGCACAACCGCCGCAACGCCTACTGGGCCAACTTGTTCCGACGCGCGCGCGATCCCGAACAACCGCATGCGGCGCGCGTGTTTCCGCACGCCGCCATCTATCGTCGCGCGCTTCACGACATTCTCGGCGGCGAGCGCTTCGCGAAGCTCAAGGCCGACGCGCCCGAGATCCGCATCCAGTACGCGCGCCTGCCGCGTGGGCTCGGACCGTACGCGGCAGTCGCGGTCGGCCTCGTCGCGTACAACGTCGAGAAGTATTGGAAGAAGTCGCTGCATCCTACCTTCGGTCGACGCATCGGCTTTGCGCCTGAGGTCGCGCTGCTCTCGGACTGCGGCGATATCGACGATCTGGTGTCGCTGATCACGGCGTCGTCGTGTACGCCGCCGTTCACACCGATCGAGCATCGTGAGGGTCGACCCACGCTCGACGGCGGCATGGTCGACAACGTGCCGGTCGATGCGGTCGATGCCGGCCCGTCGACGCTGGTGCTGCTGACGCGACGCTACGCGGGGCGCGCCGACACGTTCACGCATCAGGGGCGTGTTTACGTGCAACCGTCCAAGAAAATTCCGATCAGCGCATGGGACTACACCGACGCGCCGGCGATGCAGGTGACGTATGACATGGGGCGCAGCGACGGGGAGCGATTCCTCGACCAGTCTCACTTCTTCGCGAACCTCGCTACCCACGCCGCATAGCTCGTGATGATGGCCGTGAAAAACTTCTTCGTGTCCTCGCTCGCCGGCTCGCCCTTGTCATTGAACAGCTTGGCGGCGCCGCCGATGTAGGCCTCGGGCTGCTGCATCATCGGCACGTCGAGAAACACCATCGATTGGCGCAACGCGTGATTGGCGCCGAAGCCGCCGATCACGCCGGGCGACACGCTGATGACCGCGCCGGGCTTGCCGGACCAGGCGCTCTTGCCATAGGGCCGCGAGCCTACGTCGATCGCGTTCTTCAAACAACCCGGCACGCTGCGATTGTATTCGGGGGTGAAGAACAGCACGCCATCGCAGCCGCGCACCGCTTCGCGAAACCGAGTCCACGCTTCAGGCGCGGTCTTGCCTTCGCCTTCGAGGTCCTCGTTGTAGAGCGGCAGGTCGCCGATTTCGACGATGTCGAGCGCGAGTTCGGGCGGCGCGAGCGCCTTCATCGCCAGCGCGGCTTTGCGATTGTGCGAGCCCTTGCGGAGACTGCCGACGACGACGGCGATTCGATACGAAGTGGTCATGATTTTCCTTTTGGTTTGAGGTTGGCGCCGAAGTTATACGCCTTCCGATATGGCACCCAAAAATATTCTGTATAGGCAATGACTGCCTAGGCAGCGTATATTGCTGCCTAAGCAGTCACTACGCAGTCCTGGTTCGCAGTCATCGTCAATAAAGAAACCTTCATGGCTCCCCGAGAATCCTCCGTCAAACCCGCCGCTCTGTATCACGCGTCCAACTTTGCTATCGACGAGAGCATCGGCTGGTTGTTGAAGCGCGTGCGTTCTATGTTGAGCGCCGCGGTCGAGCGCGAGATCGCCGATCACGACGTGACGTACGAACAGTGGGGCGTGCTGTTGATGATTCTGAAGGATCGCGGCGATACCGCTGCGATGCTCGCTCGCGGAACTGAGTGCGACAGCGGATCGATGACGCGGATGCTCGATCGTCTCGAAGCGAAGGAATTGATCGTGCGGACCCGCAGCATTGACGATCGCCGCCGTGTGGAGCTCGAGCTGACACCAGCCGGCAAGCGCATGGCCGAGCGTCTGGTCGCTGCGATCGTCAAGGTTCTCAACCGACACCTCGAAGGTTTTTCGGTCGACGAACTCGAACTGTTCAAGAGTTTCCTGCGACGCATGCTCGCCAATCGGGGGCCGACATGCTGATGGCGTTGATCGACCTTCTTGGAATGAGGACCACCCACATGATGCATACGCTGATTCATGTTCATCCGCGAGAGGCCTTGCGCGTCGGTGCGCGTGGCGTTCGTTCGGGCGTGCGTCCGCTATTGCCGCTGTTGAGTGCGGAGGTCGCGATCTGGGCGCTGCTGCAAAGCGTCGTGGTCTGGATGGCGGTCGTGACCGCGATGTTGTTGGGCGGCTGCGCGAGTTTCGACGGATCGCGCACGCGCGCCCAGACACTCGACGCCGCGCAACTCGAAACCACGAAGACACTGGGCTCAGTCGCTGCGAATGCGCCAGACGCGACCGGCGACGTGTGGCCCGCCGACTCCTGGTGGAAACAGTTCAACGATCCGCAACTGAACGCGCTGATCGATGAAGCGCTTGTCGATGGCGGCGCGATCGATCTTCGGCTCGCAGACGCGCGCCTGCGCGCCGCGCAGGCCGCCGCGCGCGGCGTCGAGTCGCGCGACCTGCCGAGCATCGACCTGAACGCGAGCTCGATGCGCGAGCGCTTCTCGGAGCACTACATCTATCCGCCGCCGCTGGGCGGCTCGACCCGGACGCTCAATCAGGCGACCGTCGACCTGCGCTACGAGATCGACTTCTGGGGACGCAATCGCGCCGCGATCGCCACCGCACGCTCGCAGGTGCTTGCGGCCGGCGCCGACGCCCAAGCCGCTCGCCTCGCGCTCACCACATCGATCGCACGCGCCTGGTTTCGATTGCAGCGCGCCGCGAGCTTGCGCGACGTGACGCTGGCTGCAATCGGTCAACGCGAGAATGTGCTGACTCTCGCCAGGCAGCGCTTCGATGCGGGGCTCGATACCAACGCGGAACTGCGTCAGGCCGAGGCTGCACTGCCTTCGTCGCGCGTCGACCTTGCGCAGATCGACGAATCGATCGCACTGGTACGCAATCAGATCGCGGCTTTGCTCGGCAAGGGCCCCGATCGCGGACGCGATATCGGTCGCGACATCGACACCCGGGAAGGCAAGGGCAGCACCGTGATCGTGCTGCCGGCTTCGCTGCCCGCCGAATTGGTCGGGCGTCGTCCCGATATCGCAGCCGCGCGCTGGCGGGTCGAGGCCGCGCGCGGGCAGATCGACGCGGCCAAGGCGCAGTTCTATCCGAACATCAATCTGGTTGCGTCGGCCGGGCTGCTCGCATTGGGGGCGTCGCATTTTCTGGATCCCTCGAGCCGCAATTTTTCCGCCGGACCGGCGGTGAGCCTGCCGATCTTCGAGGGCGGTCGGCTGCGCGCCAATCTCGCCGGCAGGAACGCCGAGTACGACGCGGCGGTCGAGCAGTACAACGCAACCTTGATCGATGCGGTGAAGGACGTGGCCGATCAGGTCGTGTCGCTGCAGTCGGTCGGCGCGCAGTTGGCCGACCAGCGGCTCGCGCGCATCAAGACCGAACAGGCGTACGACGTCGCGGTCGTGCGCTACAAGGCCGGCCTGTCGACTTATCTCACCGTGCTCACTGCGCAGACCTCGGTGCTGCAGCAGCAGCGCGCCGACGCCGAGTTGCGCGCGCGCGTGCTCGACCTCGATGTCGCACTCACACGCGCTCTCGGCGGCGGCTATCGCAGCGGGCGAAGTGACGCAGGTCGCGACGCAGGTCGTGACGCAACCCGCGAGGACGCGGTGCAAGCTCCGCTCGCTGCGCGCTGAATCGCGCGGCTCCTTCGGGGGTTGCGGATCTCATCAAGGAATATTCCATGAGCGATAACCCATCGAATGCCAGCGAACCGGGTGCTGCACCTCCTGCCGCAGCGGCCGCGCCGTCCGACACGCCCGCAGTTGCGCCCACTGCAAAGCAGACTCGGCAGAACGCGGCCAAACGCAAGCGCCTGCTGTCGATGATCGCGCTGGTCGTCGTCGTCATCGGTCTCGGTTATGGCGTGTGGTGGTTCCTCGTCGGCAGCCACTATCAGTCGACCGACGATGCGTACGTTGCGGGCAATGTCGTGCAGATCACGCCGCAGATCGCCGGAACCGTCGTCGCCATCAAGGCCGACGACACCGACATCGTCAAGCAAGGACAGGAGCTGGTCGTCCTCGATGCCAGCGATGCGCGAGTCGCGCTCGATCAAGCCGAAGCGCAACTCGCGCAGACCGTCCGCGAAGTGCGCAACGTGTTCGCCAACAACGGCACGCTGTCGGCCAACATCGCGTCGCGCGAAGCCGACACCATCAAGGCGCGCTCGGCGCTCGAACGCGCCAAGGACGATTACCGGCGACGTGCCGCGCTGGTCGCATCGGGCGCCGTATCGAAGGAAGAGTTGCAACACGTCGAAGCCGAACTGGACGGCGCGAAGAGCGCGCTCGCCGCAGCCGATGCGGGCGTTCGCGCCGCGAAGGAACAGCTCCTATCCAACCAGACGCTGACCGATGGCACCAGCGTTGCCCGGCATCCCAACGTGATGCGCGCGGCTTCGAAAGTTCGCGAGGCTTTCCTCGCGCTTCAACGCGGCACATTGCCGTCGCCGATATCCGGACAAGTCGCGAAGCGCGCCGTGCAACTCGGACAGCGCGTCGCGCCCGGCACGCCTTTGATGGCGATCGTCGCGCTCGATCAACTGTGGGTCGATGCGAACTTCAAGGAGGTGCAGTTGCGCAAGATGCGCATCGGGCAGCCGGTCGCGCTCGAAGCCGACCTCTACGGCGGCAAGGTCGAGTACAGCGGCAAGGTGGTGGGCCTTTCCGCCGGAACTGGCAGCGCGTTCTCACTCTTGCCCGCGCAGAACGCAACCGGCAACTGGATCAAGGTGGTCCAGCGCGTGCCGGTTCGAATCGCGCTCGACGCGAAGCAACTCGCAGATCATCCGTTGCGGGTCGGCTTGTCGGTGGTCGCGAAAGTCGACACGTCGGACCAGAGCGGCGAGCAACTCGCGAGTGCGAGACGCGATGGGACTCCAATCGCGGCTCGCGTTGCGCCTTCCTATCAGACCCAGGCGTTCGCGCCCGACACCCGTGCGGCCGACGATCTGATCGCGCGCGTGATCGCGGCCAATCTCGGCGGTCAGCATGCAAGCGGCGGCAACGTCACGGCTGCGGACCGCGGCACGTCCTCAGTCGCACAGGCGGCGCTGCGGCAGTGAGTTTCACCGAACGTCGCGTCTCCCCCGGCGAAGGCCGGGCCCCAAGGGTGAACTTGGATCCCGGCCTTCGCCGTGACGACGCCGCGTGGATGTGGGAAGTCGTGCACTGCCGAACTGACTTGATGATCAACGTGACGACTGTGCAGATCACACGATGAGCACCGCGAACCCAACCGCAACGTCTGCGACTCCGCAAAAGCCATCGCGGCCGCAACCGACCGGCAACTATCCGCCTCTCACGGGCGCCGCGAAGATCGCCGGCACCATCTCGCTCGCGCTCGCGACCTTCATGAACGTGCTCGACACATCGATCGCCAATGTGTCGCTGTCGTCGATCGCGGGCGACCTCGGCGTGTCGAGCACGCAGGCGACCTGGGTCATCACGTCGTTCGCGGTCGCCAACGCGATCGCGCTGCCCCTCACGGGCTGGCTCTCGCAGCGCTTCGGCGCCGTGCGCCTGTTCATCGCGTCGGTGTTGCTGTTCGTCGTGTCGTCGTGGATGTGCGGGCTCGCGGTGTCGCTGCCGATGCTGATTTTCTTTCGAGTCGTCCAGGGCTTCGTCGCCGGTCCGATGATTCCGTTGTCGCAGGCGCTGCTGCTGTCGAGTTATCCGAAAGCGCAGGCCGGCACGGCGCTCGCGATCTGGTCGATCACGACCCTAGTCGCCCCGGTATTGGGTCCGGTGCTTGGCGGCTGGATCACCGACAACATCTCCTGGCCGTGGATCTTCTATATCAACATACCGGTCGGTCTGCTGACGGCGTGGGTGACGTGGATCATCTTCAAGGAGCGCGATACACCGACGAAGAAATTGCCGATCGATGGCGTGGGGCTCGGTCTCCTGGTGATCTGGGTCGGATCGTTGCAGATCATGCTCGACAAGGGCAAGGAGCTCGACTGGTTCCACTCGGGATTCATCGTCGGGCTTGCGGCGACATCGGCGATCGCGTTCGCTTGCTTTCTCGTATGGGAACTGGTCGACAACGATCATCCGGTGGTGGACCTGCGGCTGTTCCAGCGGCGCAACTTCTGGACCGGCACGTTGACACTCGCACTCGGCTACGGCGTCTTCTTCGGCAACGTGGTGTTGATGCCGCTGTGGCTACAGCAGTACATGGGCTATACCGCGACCGAGGCCGGCCTGCTGGTCGCGCCGGTAGGGCTGTTCGCGATCCTGCTGTCGCCGGTGGTCGGCAAATACATCGGCAAGGTCGACCCGCGCATCTTCGCAACGGCCGCGTTCCTGATCTTCGGGCTGGCGCTGTTCCTGCGGACCTTCTACAACACGCAGGCCGACTTCGGCTATCTGGTCAGGCCGATCATCGTCCAGGGTGCAGCCGTCGCGTTCTTCTTCATTCCGCTCGTCACGCTCACGCTGTCGGGCCTCACGCCCGATCGCATTCCCGCGGCGTCGGGCTTGTCGAACTTCGCGCGCATCACGGCTGGAGCGTTCGGCACATCGATTGCGACCACGCTGTGGGAGGACCGGGCAGTCTTGCATCACGCGCGATTGAGCGAGGCGATCAACAACGGCAGCCCGGCCGCGACGCAGTACATCGAAGGGCTGCAAGCCAACGGACTATCGATGGACCAGGCGTTGGCCGCGATCAATCGAACCATCGATGTGCAGGCCTACATGCTGTCGGCCAACGACGTCTTCTATGTCTCGGCGCTGCTGTTCGTCGCGCTGATCGGCGTCGTGTGGCTCGCGCGCCCGGTCAAGAGTGCGGCCAGCGCCGAAGCGGCGGCAGGAGCGCACTGAACCTGTGCTGAGGCTGCGCTTCACGCGCGCTTCCTCGCTTCAGTCAGAAACTCCTCGAGGATCGGCGCGCAGTCCATCATCGTCGCGTCGTTGGGCCGATGAAACTCGGGGTGCCATTGAACGCCGAACACATAGGTGTCGGCATCGAGTCGAATCGCTTCGGCAAGTCCGTCAGGCTCGGATCGCGCCTCGACCACGATGTGCCGGCCGAGTTGCCTCGCGGCCTGATGATGAATCGAGATCACATCGCCGCTCGCGCCCTCTGGATAGAGCTTCGCGAGACCCGAGCCGGGAACGACCGTGATCGCATGCCGATGGGCGTCGTATCGCTCTTCATGCCGGTGCACGATCGCTTCATCGTGTTGCGTGGGAATGTCCTGATAGAGCGTGCCGCCGAATGCGACGTTGATCAACTGCGCGCCGCGGCAGATGCCGAGCACGGGCTTTCTCGCATCGACGAACTCGAGCAGCAGCTCGCGCTCGAAGTCGTCGCGGGTCTTGTCGCCCGACCACTCGGGCCGTAGCGGCTCTTCGCCATAGCTGGTGGGGCTCAGGTCGGCGCCGCCCTGAAGCACCAGCCCGTCGAGATGATCGACGTAGTCCCTGAGCTTGATGTCGCTGCGGGAAAGCAAGGCATCGCGCGAGATCACCGGCACCATCAAGACCATCACGTCGCGCGACATCACCCAATACGCGACCGACTCTTCGAGATACATCACCGGCTTCGACCGAATCCCGATGGCTCCTGCCTCGGGGTGAAGCAGGCGCGGCGTGATGCCGATCTTGAGCGGCTTCCTGCGGCGGGTTCGTGCATTGAGCATACGGTCTTCGTCGGGCGAGAGGCTACAGCTTGAATACTCGCATGAAGTACGGCGCGCGGTGATGCCGAGCAGGCCGGCGCACAATTCCGTGGCGCGGCGCGCCCCATGACGGACGCATCGACTCGAAACTGTGCGTCGACTTTTGCGAGTGGCTCGCGACGGCGGCGCATAGACGCGCGAACGGACCGAGGGCACATGGCACACCTCTTGCGAGGACTTGGGTTCGATCGTTTCACTCGCGGAGCTTTACGCATGAAAGAAAAAGTGTTTGCCGGCAGCGCCGGCCTGTTGTTGATTGCGGCTGCCTTCGTCACGGCGGGAGCGTTGGCGCAAACCGCTCCTGCAGAGGGCGCCAAGGTCGAAGCTCCGGCACCACCCCTGGCGATTTTCTCGATCTGGGGGTTCGACCTGACCGGCCACATCGATGTGGGCTACACCCGCTTGTTGGGTACCGGCAAGTTCGGTAGCGGCATCAACAGCCGCGTCTTCGACTTCGACGGCAACAAGGTCAACTTGCAGGCCATCGATCTGCAACTCGCGAAACTTCCGGACGATGGCTTCGGCGGTCTCGTGGATGTAACGATCGGCAAGGACGCCGATACCATCGCCGCCTATGGGACCATCGACAAGGCGCGAGGCCCTGCCGCCGGGGTCAAGAAGCGCTTCGACGCGACCCAGGCATATGTGCATTTCGGCGCCGCGCCGTTCTCGATCATCGCCGGAAAGTTCGTCACCAACGCCGGGGCCGAATACATCAAGAGCGATGCCGACACGAATTTTTCGCGCTCGATCCTGTTCGGCTACGCGATCCCGTTCACCCATACCGGCGTGCGCGCAACCTACAAGCTCAACGATCAGTTGACGGTGCTGGGCGGCGTCAATCAAGGCTGGGACGCGGTCACCGATACCAATGGCAGCAAGACGCTTGAGCTCGGCGCAATCTGGACACCGATCGAGCCGGTCAGCGTGACGGGGTCTTTCTACAGCGGCAGGGAGCGCGTGACCAACTATCCGAAGAGCGACGCGCAGGGCACGCGCAATCTGATCGATCTGGTCGGCAGCTACAAGATCACCGAACAGTTCACGGTGGTCGCGAACTACGACTATGGAACCCAGGAGCATGGCGGCGCCAGCGGCGGACAAGCCAAGTGGCAAGGCGTGGCGGGCTATCTGAACTATCAGTACAACGAACAATGGCGCGCGTCGTTGCGAGGAGAATATTTTGACGACCGCGATGGTTATCGCACGGGCTTCGTGCAGAAGTGGAAGGAAGCCACCTTCACGATCGCGTATCTGCCCACCAAGAATATTGAAGTGCGCGCCGAATTGCGCGCGGACCGCTCCGATCACTTCGTGTTCCTGAAATCCAGCGGTGCGAAGTCCGACACTCAGCGTTCGGGCGGGCTGGAATTTCTCTACAAATTTTGATTGGAGCGCGTCAATGGATAGGGACAAAACATGAAACTGATTACGGCAATCATCAAGCCGTTCAAGCTCGATGAAGTGCGCGAGGCGCTATCGGGCATCGGCGTGCAGGGCATCACGGTGACCGAGGTCAAGGGCTTCGGCCGGCAGAAGGGCCACACCGAGTTGTATCGAGGCGCCGAATACGTCGTCGACTTCTTGCCCAAGGTCAAGATCGAAGCGGCGGTCCCGGAGGAACTGGTCGAGCGCGCCATCGAGGCGATCGAGACCTCTGCGCGCACCGGCAAGATCGGCGACGGCAAGGTGTTCGTCTACGACCTCGAGCAGGTCGTTCGCATCCGCACCGGCGAAACCGGCAAGGACGCGCTGTAAGAAATGCTCTGCAAACAAGGGGAAGGTTGATGAAAAAGATTGTGCTGACCACGCTCGCGTGGCTGGTTCTCGCGTGTCCTGCGGTCTCGGCGTTTGCGGATGTCGCGGCCCGGATCGATCCTGTGCAACCGGCGACCGGGTTGCTCGCGCAAGCGACGACACTGCCTGCGGCGACCACCGACGCGCCGGCACCGACCGCCGCGCCCGCGGACGCAGCGCCAGCTGTGGCTCCTACTGCCGCTCCGGTACCGGCCGCCGCTGCGCCCGTGCCCAACAAGGGCGACACCGCGTGGATGATCGTCGCGACCGCTTTCGTCATCCTGATGACGATCCCCGGTCTCGCGTTGTTCTACGGCGGCCTGGTGCGCTCGAAGAACATGTTGAGCGTGTTGATGCAGGTGTTCGTGATCTTCGCGATGGTCTGCGTCCTGTGGGCGATCTATGGCTACAGCTTCGCGTTCACCGAAGGCAACGCCTTCATCGGCGGCACCGATCGCATCTTTCTGAAGGGCATCTTCGATTTCAGCAAAGGGACCTTCACGACCGCGGCGACCTTCACCAAAGCGACCGTTATCCCCGAATATATATACGTCGCATTCGAGGCGACGTTCGCCGCGATCACCGTCGGCCTCGTGGTCGGTGCATTCGCCGAGCGTATGAAGTTCTCCGCGGTGCTGCTCTTCTCGGTCTTGTGGTTCACGTTCGCCTATCTGCCGATCGCGCACATGGTGTGGTTCTGGCCGGGACCTGACGGCATCAAGGACGCGGCCACGCTCGCATCCGAAACCGCCAAGGGCGGCTTTATGTGGCAAAAGGGCGCACTCGATTTCGCGGGCGGAACGGTGGTGCACATCAACGCCGGCATCGCCGGTCTGGTCGGCGCCTACTTCGTCGGCAAGCGCATCGGCCTGGGCCGCGAGTCGTTGGCGCCGCACAGTCTGACGATGACGATGATCGGTGCGGCGCTGCTGTGGGTGGGCTGGTTCGGCTTCAACGCGGGCTCGGCTCTCGAAGCCAACGACGTGGCCGCGCTCGCGTTCGTCAACACGCTGCTCGCAACGGCCGCCGCGGTACTCGCGTGGAGCTTCGCCGAGTGGATCATCAAGGGCAAGCCCTCGATGCTCGGCGCGGCTTCTGGCGCGGTCGCGGGTCTGGTCGCGGTCACGCCGGCTTGCGGCTTCATCGGACCGATGGGTGCGATCGCGCTCGGTCTCATGGCCGGCGTCGTCTGCCTATGGGGCGTGTCGGGTTTGAAGCGCCTGCTCGGCGCCGACGACGCGCTCGATGTGTTCGGCGTGCACGGCGTGGGCGGGATCCTGGGCGCGCTCATGACCGGCGTGTTCGCAGCGCCCAGTCTGGGCGGTCAGGGCATCTGGGACTACGTCACCAACAAAGCAGCGCCCGACTATGCGATGTGGGATCAACTGATCGTGCAGGTTACCGGCGTGGGCGTCACGCTGGTGTGGTCCGGTGTGATCGCCGCGGTCTCTTACTTCATCGTCAATCTGGTGATCGGTCTGCGCGTCCCCGAAGAAGAAGAGCGCGAAGGTCTCGACATTTCATCGCACGGCGAGTCCGCATATCACCCATGATCGGCGCTCGCATCTAGTCAACGGTTTCTCCTCAGAAGTTCGAGCCGCAAGGTTCGTTGGGCCGGCGATGATTTCGCCGGCCTTTTGTTTTGCGCATTGGCTTTACAATTCGCACCCCACATCTAGCGGCGCATGATTCGGTGCGGCGCCGCGCCTCGTCCCACATGGTTCCTCATCTCGTCACCGCCTTGTCAGGCCCTCTCGCCGATCTCGAACAACGCATGCTCGACGCGACACCAGCGATCGAGCGCTGGTTCCGTCTCGAATGGCAGGAGCACACGCCGCCGTTCTATTGCTCGGTCGATCTGCGCAATGCGGGCTTCAAGATCGCACCGGTCGATACCAATCTCTTTCCGGGCGGTTTCAACAATCTCGCAGCCGAGGTGATGCCGCTCGCGGTGCAAGCCGCGATGGCGGCGATCGATAAGATCTGTCCGGACGCGCGCAATGTGCTGCTGATTCCCGAGAACCACACGCGCAATCGCTACTACCTGCAGAACGTCGCGCGCCTTGCGGCGATCCTGCGTCAGACCGGATTGAACGTACGGCTCGGGTCGCTCAACCCCGACGTCCATGAAGCGAGCACGATCGAGGTCGACGGTGGACAGACGTTCGTGATCGAACCTTTGAAACGCATCGGCCCGAACGGTCGCCGCGTCGGGCTTTCCGATTTCGATCCGTGTGCGGTGCTTTTGAACAACGATCTGTCGGCCGGCATTCCGGATGTGCTGCGCGAGCTGCACGAACAGTTCGTGCTGCCGCCCGTGCATGCGGGCTGGGCGGTGCGTCGCAAGACCAATCACTTCGCGGCCTACGACGATGTCGCCAAGCGCTTCGCGAAGCTGCTCGACATCGATCCGTGGATGATCAATCCCTACTTCGAACATTGCGGCGACGTGCGCTTCGGCGACCTCGGTAGCGAGGACTGCCTCGCCGGCCATGTCGAAACGCTGCTCGCGAAGATCAGGAAAAAATACAAGGAATACGGCGTAACCGAGACTCCCTACGTGATCGTCAAGGCCGACGCGGGCACCTATGGCATGGGCGTGATGAGCGTCAAGGATCCTTCCGAAGTGCGCAATCTGAATCGCAAGACGCGCAACAAGATGAGCGTGGTCAAGGAAGGCCTCGAAGTTTCCGAAGTGATCATTCAGGAAGGCGTGCATACGTTCGAGAGCGTCAACATCGGCGAAGAGCCGGGCGTGGCCGAGCCGGTCGTGTACATGATCGATCGCTACGTCGTCGGCGGCTTCTATCGCGTGCACACGCAACGCGCCAAGGACGAGAACCTGAACGCGCCCGGCATGCAGTTCGTGCCCCTGCCGTTCGCTGCGAGCTGCAATTTCCCCGACCCCGGACAGCGGCCGCACGCGGCGCCCAATCGCTTCTACGCATACGGCGTCGTCGCACGGCTCGCCTTGCTGGCCGCCTCTCTCGAACTCGAGCGCACCGATCCGGAAGCCGAAGCGGCCTGACGTTCAACCGGCGCGCCGCGTAGAGGACTCGCGTCGCCCGAACTCGCTCCCTCGCTTTACTGGCAACGCAGACCCGACATGCACATCGCCTTCATCGCCGATCCGCTGGCGTCGTTCAAGATCTACAAGGACACGACCTACGCGATGATGGTCGAGGCCGAACGTCGCGGGCACACGCTTGCGTTCATCCTCCAGCGCGACCTCGCGCATGCGGCGTCGGGCACAATCGAAGCGAAGGTCCGGCCGCTCGAGCTCACCGGCGATGCGAACGCGTGGTATGCGACAGGCGATGCCGAGACGGTCGCGCTGTCGTCGTTCGACGCGGTCGTGATGCGCAAGGACCCGCCGTTCGACATGGAGTACGTGTACTCGACTTACCTGCTCGAGGCCGCCGAAGCGCAAGGCGCACGCGTGTTCAACGGCGCGCGCTCGATTCGCGACCACAACGAAAAATTCGCGATCGCCGAGTTTCCCGAACTGATCGCGCCCACGGTCGTCACGCGCGATGCCGAACGCATCCGCGAGTTCCATCGCGAGCACCGCGACATCATTCTCAAACCGCTCGACGGCATGGGCGGCATGGGCATCTTTCGCGTCAAGGCCGACGGCATGAACCTGGGTTCGATGATCGAGATGCTGGGCGGCAACGGCGAGCGGACCATCATGGCGCAACGCTTCATCGCCCAGATCGCTGCCGGCGACAAGCGCATCCTCGTGATCGACGGCAAGCCGGTCTCCTTCGCACTCGCGCGCATACCTCAAGGCAGCGAGGTGCGCGGCAATCTTGCGGCCGGTGGCGTGGGACACGCGCAGCCCTTGTCGGCGCGCGATCGCGAGATCGGCGAGATCGTCGGTAAGAGACTCGCCCCACGCGGTTTGATGTTGATCGGCGTCGATGTGATCGGCGACTATCTCACCGAGATCAACGTCACCAGCCCGACCTGCTTCGCAGAGATTCGCGAGGGCAGCGGCGTGAACGTCGCGGAGATTTTCATGGCCGCGCTCGAACGCGCGGTTTCGCAATCCGCGTCGAATGCGTCGTCGAGCGCGCTGTCGACCGCGGCGTCCGCCGCGTCGTCCACTACGCCAGCCTCGTCATGATCGGCATCGTCGTCATCTCGCACGCCCCGCTCGCCGCGGCGCTTCTGTCGTGCGCGCGTCATGTGTTCGGCCAAGACCCGGTACACAGCGAAGCGATCGATGTGGTTGCCGACGCGGAACCCGAAGCGCTGATCGCGCGCGCCCAGACCGCGATTGCGACGGTCGATGACGGCCATGGCGTGCTGGTGCTGGTCGATCTATTCGGCGCCACACCCGGCAACATCGCGACGCAATTGGCGAGTCCCGGAAGAGTCGAGGTGATCGCGGGAGCCAATCTACCGATGTTGTTGCGCGTGCTGACCTATCGCGACGAGTTGCCGCTTGACGCGCTGGTCGACAAGGCGTTGTCCGGAGGTGCGTCGGGTATCATGAAAATCGCCTCGATCCGGGTAGACCAGCAGCAGCAGCACCTTTTTCCGCTCGACCCCAACGATCCAGTCAACCCCTCCGATGCCGACGCGCGATTGCAAGATCAGCAATAAGCTAGGGCTGCACGCGCGCGCATCGGCCAAGCTCACGCAATTGGCTGCGCAATACAAGAGCGAGGTGTGGATGAGCCGTGCGGGCAGGCGGGTCAATGCCAAAAGCATCATGGGCGTGATGATGCTCGCCGCGGGCAAGGGGACTTCGGTGACGATCGAGACCATCGGCCCCGACGAAGCGCCCGCGCTCGATGCGCTCGCCGCGCTGATCGACGACAAGTTCGGCGAAGCGAATTGAGTCGCGAGTCGAGTCGCCCGTGAGAATCTGATGTCTTTCACCCTGCACGGGATCCCGGTCTCGCGCGGTATCGTCATCGGCCGCGTGCATCTGCTCGCGTCGGCTGCCCTCGAAGTCGCTCACTATCTCGTCGACATCGACGAGATCGAAACCGAAGTCACGCGCCTCGACGAGGCGGTGGCGCATGTCGTCAACGAGTTCTATCAACTGCAATTCGAACTTCCGCCAGGCGCGCCAGCCGAATTCGCGGCGCTGGTCGATCTGCATCGCCTGATCCTGCAGGATCCGCTCCTGTCCGAAGAGCCCGCGGGCCTGATCCGGGAGCGACGCTACAACGCGGAGTGGGCGCTGACCACACAGTTGCAGGCCGTCGTCGAGCAGTTCGAAGAGATGGAAGACGAGTACATCGCTTCGCGTCGCGCCGATGTCGAACAAGTGGTCGAGCGCGTCCTGAAGGTGTTGACCGGCAGCGCGCATACCCTGTCGCTGGTGGCCGCCGAAGCCGAGGCCGATGCCGCGCGCCGCGACGGACAATTCAAGGGCGAGTTCGAGCCGATGATCGTGGTCGCGCACGACATCGCGCCGGCCGACATGCTGCAGTTCAAAAAGCACGTCTTCGCCGGTTTCGCCACCGACCTCGGCAGTGCGACGGCCCACACGGCGATCCTCGCGAAGAGCTTCGACATCCCGGCCGTGGTCGGTCTCGGTCAGGCTTCTCATCTACTGCGCCAGGACGAATGCGTGATCGTCGATGGCGAAGCAGGCGTGTTGATCGTCGACCCGCCTGACATTGTTCTCGACGAGTACCGCCTGAAGAAGCGCGACCTCGAACTCGCGCACGAGAAGTTGAAGCGCCTTGCGCACATGCCCACGCGCACGCTCGACGACGTCGCCATCGAACTGTGCGCCAACATCGAATTGCCCGACGACTGCGCGTTCGCCGACGAAGTCGGCGCGATGGGCATCGGTCTGTTTCGCACCGAGTTCCTGTTCATGACGCGCGACTCGCTGCCCGAAGAAGATGAGCAGTTCGAAGCCTACCGGCGAGTGGTCGCGCAGATGGCCGGTCGTCCCGTCACGATCCGCACGCTCGACATCGGCGCCGACAAGACGCCGCAGGCGGTGCGCAATGAGTTTGGCGGCGAGGCCTTCACCACGACCAACCCGGCGCTGGGCCTGCGCGCGATTCGCTTTTGCCTCGCGGAGCCCCAGGTGTTCCTCGTGCAATTGCGCGCGATCCTGCGCGCTTCGGCGTTCGGTCCGGTCAAGCTCTTGATCCCCATGATCGCGCATCCGCAGGAAGTCGATGCCGCGCTGCTGCTGCTCGCGACAGCGCGAGGCCAACTCGACGCGCAAGGGGTTGCGCACGACAAGAGCATGCAGGTCGGCGGCATGATCGAGATTCCCGCTGCGGCCCTGATTCTGCCTATCCTCGCCAAGCGCCTCGACTTCTTCTCGATCGGCACCAACGACCTGATCCAGTACACGCTGGCGATCGATCGAACCGACAACGCGGTCGCGCATCTTTACGATCCGCTGCATCCGGCGGTGCTGCAATTGATCGCGCAGACGATTGCGACCGGCGTGCGTCTTGGAATTCCGGTATCGATCTGCGGCGAAATGGCCGGCGATGCGACACTCGCACGACTCTTGCTCGGTCTGGGCCTGCGACAATTCTCGATGCATCCGGCGCAATTGCTTGCGGTCAAGTACGAGGTCCTGCACTCCGACGTCGTCGCGTGCGAGGCGCTGGCGAGAAAGATCATGGCCGCGCAAGACCCCGACCGCATACGCACGCTGGTCGAGCGCATGCGCGTCGCATGAGGCGGCCTGCTCGCCGGTGTTCCCTTTAGATTCGCGCCAATGAATTCCGGACAAATGACTTTGCCGTTGACGACAGGATTGAGTGATGCACAAGCCGGGGAAGACGCGGCCTTCGAAGCCGCTACGCAGAGCGGGGCAAGTGGCGACGATTCGTGTTCGGTCCCGGGGTGGCTCGAAGCCGCACTGGTCGAAGCCATCCTTCGCTGCGATCACGCGGGCCGCATCGTCGAGGTCCACGGTCCGGTCGAACTTCTGCCCGCGCCCAAAGAGGAATTGATCGGCAGCGCGGTCGCGCATCTCGCCGAGTTGCCGGCGGCGTTCAGACAAGCGTGGTCGAGTACCTTCGATCGAACCGTCGACACGCAACGCGCGCAGATCTGCGCATATGACCTCGACCTGCCTGCTGGCAGGCGGACCTTCGAGGCGCGCATGCTTCCGCAGAGCGGCGGCTTCGTCGTGATCGCGATTCGCGATGTGGGCGAACGCAATCGCTTGCGCGAACGGATCGAGCACGTTGCGATGCACGACCCGCTGACGGGGCTACCCAACGTCAGGGTGTTGCGCGAGCGGCTCGAGGCCTGGATCGCTCGCGACGCGCGTGCGGGCCCTTTCGGAACGGAGCGCCAAATCTTCCCCGGAGACCCGCGCGGATTCCTGCGCGGACTACCCATCGCGCTGCTGATCGTGGATCTCGATCGCTTCAAGCAGAGCAACGACTTGAATGGGCTATCGATCGGCGACAGTCTCTTGCGCCTGGTCGCGCAACGCCTGAGACGCGAAGCCTCCAGCGAGCTGAGCGGGCGTCGTGGCAACGCCGACGATGCAAACGCCGCTGACGAACGCGCGCGTGAAGACGACGACATCGTCGTCGCGCGCATCGGCGGCGATCAATTCGCGGTCGCTTGGCGCATCGGCCGCGCAGACGGCGCAGGCGCCGAAGACGAAGCGGCCGCCGCAGTGGATCCCCGGGCCCGCAGTGCCGCGTTCGCGACGCGCCTGATCACCGCGCTCGGTTCGCCGACTCGGCTGCTCGGTCAGAACCTGTTCGTGCGCGCGTCGATCGGCATCGCGGTCTATCCGGACGACGCGCGCAACGCCGCGACGCTGTTCTCGCACGCCGAGGCTGCGCTGATGCGTGCCAAGCGCGCGGGCCGCAATCAATATCGTCGCCACGGCGACGACGATGCGCAAGCCAGTTCGGCACTGCTACTGCCCAACAATGACGCGGCATTGCGCCGCGCGCTGGCATCCAACGAGTTCCTGCTGGTCTATCAACCGAAGTTCGAGCTCGTCTCGTCACTGGTCGCCGAAGAAGCCGAACCCGGCCTGCGCAGTTCGCTTGCGCCCGGCGCATTGATTGCGGTCGAAGCGCTGGTGCGCTGGCGCACTGCCGGCGGCGCACTGCTCACGCCCCACGAATTCGTCCCGCTGGCCGAAAGCTCTGGCATCATCCGGCCGCTGGGCGACTGGGTGTTGAGCACGGCGCTCGCCGAAGTGGCGCGCTTTGCCGAACAAGGCGGTGCGCGCGTGGGCGTGAGCGTCAACGTGTCGCTCTGGCAGTTGCACGACCGCGCCTTCGTTCACGGCGTCGAGGCGGCGCTCTCGCAGCATGGCTTCGCGCCGTCCGAGTTGACGAT
>JBBSEF010000017.1:0-46100 GCA_038240015.1 Burkholderiales bacterium | reverse complement strand
ATCGCCGACGACGACTGGATCTGGGTCGAATCGACTTGGGGCAAGGTGCGCTGTATGTGCCGCTACAGTGAAGCCGTCGAACCGGGCACGGTCTGGACCTGGAACGCGATCGGCAAGGCCGCAGGCGCATGGAACCTCGGCGCGTCGGCCAACGAATCAAAGAAGGGCTTCCTGCTCAACCACCTGATTACCGAAGAGCTGCCGCCCACAGCCGGCGCCGCGCCGCTTTCCAATTCCGACCCGGTCACCGGCCAAGCCGGCTGGTACGACGTGCGCGTCCGCATCTACAAAGCCGGCCCCGACGAGCCAAAGGAAACCTCGCCTCAATTCCAGGCCTTGAACTCCTACCCTGGCACCGGCGGCGTGCGGCGCGCCTGGCAGGCGTTCTTCGCTGGGCGAAACGCGTCGTCTCCCGACTGACCGGTTCGAACGACTCATTGCTTCGGAGAGCTCCCATGACCCAACTGGCACTTGTCATCGATCTGAACGTCTGCGTGGGCTGCCAGGCCTGCGTGACGAGTTGCAAGTCGTGGAACACCTCGGGCAGCGCCGGCTCGCTGGCCGATTTCCGCCCCTATGACGAAGACCCGGCCGGCACCTTTTTCAACCGCGTGCAAACCTTCGAAGTGGGCGAATTCCCCAACACGGAGACCGTGCACTTCCCGAAGTCGTGCCTGCACTGCGAGGATCCGCCGTGCGTGCCGGTGTGCCCGACCGGCGCAAGCTACAAGCGCAAGGAGGACGGCATCGTGCTGGTCGATTACGACAAGTGTATCGGCTGCGGCTACTGCGCCTGGGCCTGTCCCTACGGTGTGCGCGAACTGGACGAGAAGCGTCTGGAAATGACCAAGTGCACGCTGTGCGTGGACCGCATTTATAGCGAAGCGCTGCCACCGCAAGACCGGCGCCCCGCGTGCGTGATGGCCTGCCCGACCAGCGCGCGTTTGTTCGGCGACGTGCACGACCCCGACTCCGAAGTGTCGACGGCGATTCGCGAGCGCGGAGGCTACCAGCTGATGCCGGAATGGGGCACGGCACCGTCCAACCACTACCTGCCGCGTCGCAAAACCGTCATCAACATCAGCGACGACCAACTGGTGCGCGCCGACAGCCCGCAGCAGCTCGATGTCGTGGCGCCGCCGAAGCCCGGCGCAAAACCGCGCTCCACGCTAGACGACGCCGCCAATTTTTCCGGTTGAAGTTTGCCGGGGGCGCACTGGCGAGCCATAGACCGCTCGCCCCTTTCTTCATAGACCGCCCGACCTTTGCTTTTCGGAATCTGCCATGCACCCAGGTTTTTCGGTGATCTTCCTGACGACCCTCATCGGCGCCGGACAAGGACTCTTCCTCGGCCTTTACGCAGCCGAGATCGCGGCTGCGCTGCATTTCGTCGATCCGCCGCTGGGTAGCGGATTCTTCGTCCCCGGCGTCTTGCTGTCCCTGGCCGTCACCGGGCTGGGAGCAGTCGCGTCCCTGTTTCACCTGGGACACCCGGAGCGGGCATGGCGTGCCATGGCGATGTGGCGCACTTCGTGGCTTTCGCGCGAAGGCATCGCCTTGCCCTCTTTCATGCTGGCCGTATTTCTTTATGGATTGGGACACCTGCTCGAATGGCAGGCGACGTTGGCCATCGGCGCGGTGGCTGCCGTGTTGTGCCTGAGCTTGTTCATCTGCACCGGCATGATCTACGCCTGCATCAAGTTCCTGCAGGAATGGGCCAGTCCGCTGACGGTCATCAACTATGTCGTGCTCGGTTGCGCCTCCGGCTTCACGCTGGCCAGTGCCTTTGCGGCCTTCACGGCGGACAGGCTGGTCCTTGCCTACATCGCCGCGGCGATCGCTTTCACACTACTGGGGTGGGGCACTCGAGCCGCATCGCTGGTGCGCAACAGCCGCCTCAAGCATAAGTCGACGCTGCAGTCTGCCACCGGTATCCACCACCCGCGCATCGTGCAGAAGTCGCAGGGCTTCATGGGCGGCTCCTACAACACCCGCGAGTTCTTCCACGGCCGCAGCAAGGTCTTCCTACGCAGCGTCAAATGGGTCTTCATGGCGCTAGCTTTCGCGCTGCCGCTGATACTGCTGGGCTTCAGCCTGCAGCATGTGTCGGCCATCGTACTGTGCCTTGCGTTCGTGGTGCAGTACACGGGGCTGATTGCTGAGCGATGGTTCTTCTTTGCGCAGTCGAACCATCCGCAGAACCTGTACTACCAGGCTATCTCCTGAGTGCGTGACCCGTCTTCGCGCAGTCGACCGGGGGGCAACAGAAGGTGATCTGGCTGCTTGCTGCGGCCGTGCTGGTCGGCATCCTCATTGGCGCAGTCGGCATCGGCGGCGTCCTGCTGATTCCGGCACTCAACCTGCTGGCCCCGCTTTCGATACGCGCATCGATGGCGACGGCGCTCTTCACCTTCATCTTCACCGGCATGGTCGGTACATTCTTCTTCCAGCGGCGCGGCAGCATCGATTGGGCGATCACCGCCCCTTTGTGTGCGGGCGGCGCCCTGTTCGGCTTCGTCGGCGCCTGGGCCAACACGAAGCTGGATGCGCAACTGCTTGCGTTGATCCTCGCCGTGCTGATAGTGCTGGCTGGCGTGTACACGTTGTTCACCGGCACCACGCGCCGATCCGCCAGCTTTCAGGACCGACCGCGCCGACAGCAACTCCTGCTATTCGGCATCGGCGTTGTGACCGGCTTCGGCTCCGGGCTTACCGGAGTGGGCGGGCCAGTGCTCTCTGTACCCATGATGGTGCTGCTCGGCTTTCCCGCGCTGACCGCCATCGGCGCGAGCCAAGTGATCCAGATCCTCGCGGCGGTCTCGGGCAGCGTCGGCAACTTCGCGCACGGCAGTATCGACATCAGTCTCGCTGCGCTGCTGACGGCGTTTGAGGTCATCGGTGTGTGGATCGGCGTGCGTGTCGCCCATGCTGTCGATGCGCGGTTGTTGCGTCGCGCCGTAGGGATACTCTGCATCCTGGTGGGTGCCTGGCTCGTGGTGCGCGCGCTCTAAGATGCATTGCCGCGACGAGCGCAGGGGCACCCACGCCGGTCAGCCGCCGGCAAAGGCAGTCAAGGTACCGGTGATCAGCAGGGTGAGTTGCTTCATGACGCGATAACCGAGCGTGTGATCATGTTCCATTAGTCTCACCAGACCGGCGCCGTCCACCGCCAGGAAACTGCAAGGCGTCAGGCACGATGCCGTCGCAATGCGCAGGTTGCAGCTCGGAGTCAGCGCAGCCCAGCCGAACACCTCGCCGCGCCGCACGACGTCTCCAGCACTGGCGTTGCGACTGCCGAAGTCGACGGCCATTCTGACCGTCCCTTGAACCAGCACGTAGATGGCTTTCGCCGGCTCGCCGATACGGTAAACCTGCTGACCTCTTTCGCATTGCTGCATCTCGCTAAGGGCCGCTACACGTTCGATCTGACCCGGCGTCAATTCCCGGAAAAAAACGGTCTGCGACAGGATTGCAACGGGCGTCAGGACCTTGGCCGATTCGTTTGTCATGGACTGCTTCTGGATGTTTTACTGAAGCCGGTGCGACCGCTCGTCGTCGCTAAATGGCGGTGCATCTGGGCTCGGCTTGGCATGGCCGCCATGACGGTACAGCCCCCAGTTCCGGCGACGAATCCACAGCGCCTTGCGTCCAATGCCCAGCATGGCCGCCAACTCGGCCTCCCCCCGGCTATCCTGGTACAGCGTGACGACATCCTTGATGTATTCCTCGATCGACAGCGGCATGCCGTCACCCTTAGGCGTCGCCAACTGCTTGGCAGGTCGCGAGACCATCTCTTCGAGATCGTCGGCGCTCAGCACGTCTGTATCCGCAAGGATCACGGCACGCTCGATGACGTTCTGCAACTCCCGCACATTGCCGGGCCATGAATGCCGATAGAGGAAATCGACGAAATCCTTGCGCATGCCTTTGACGCGGCTGCCGAACTTGCGGCTGAACTGCTGCATGAACTGTCGCGCCAGCAGCTCCACGTCGCTGCCGCGCTCGCGCAGCGGCGGCACGTGGATCGTGATGACGTTCAGGCGGTAGTACAGGTCGGCCCGAAAGCTGCCGTTCTCGGCGTTTTCCTTCAGGTTGCGGTTGCTCGCCGCCAAGAAACGCGTGTCGGTAACGTAGCTCTGGTTCGACCCCAGTGGCCGAACTTGGCGCTCCTGCAACACCCGCAGCAGCTTCACCTGGACGTTCAATGGCATTTCGGAGATCTCGTCGAGGAACAGCGTGCCGCCACTCGCCTCGCGGATCAGCCCTTCGCTCGCAGAGGCTGCCCCCGTGTACGCGCCTTTGGTATGTCCAAACAGCTCCGACTCGATGAGATCGGCGGGGATCGCGCCGCAATTGACCGCGACGAAAGGACGGTGCGCCCGATTGCCCCCATAGTGGATCGCCAGCGCCACCAGCTCCTTGCCGGTGCCGCTCTCTCCCTGAATCAGCACGTTGGCCTCGGTCGCGGCGACGCGATGGATCAGCGAGAGCAAGCGTTTGACGCCATCGCTCTCGCCGAGGATCGTGTCCTGCGTGAAAGCCCTCATCAAGTTGCGCTTGAGCCCCACGTTTTCCACGCGAATACGCCGCTCACCCAGCGCTCGCTCTACAGAGAACAGGAAATCGTCATTGTCGAAGGGCTTGATGATGTAGTCGTTGGCGCCGCGTCGAAGCGCCTCGATCGCACTCTCGATAGACGAGAAACTGGTCATCATGATGACCTGCGTCTCGGGATGAGTCGCCTTGCTTGCGGCGACGATGTCCAGCCCACTTGCATCGGGCAAACGCAGGTCCGTAATCACCATGTCGAACTCACGACTCTTGAGCTGAATCAGTGCCTCGTGGCCGAGGCGCGTGATTACGCATTCATACCCGGCCCGATTCAGCAGCATCTCGATGCAGTCGCCGATACCCCAATCGTCATCGACGACCAGGATCTGCTCCGGGCGACGCGCGGGCTCAGGGTGGGACATCCTTCTTTCGGTCATGGCTACTCCTTGGGCAGCGTCACGCAGAACGACGCGCCGCGTGGTGAGGTATGCCTCAATTCGATCGTGCCGCTGTGCTCGTGCGCGATCTCGGTACTGATGGCCAGTCCCAGCCCGGTGCCGTGCGTGCCGCCCTTGGTCGTGAAAAACGGCTCGAAAATTCGCGCGATCGCGTCGGCGCGGACGCCCGGACCGGTGTCGCTGACCAGCACCTCGAGCATCTGCCCGGCGCTGCGCGTCACGATGCACAGTTGTCCCCTGCCGGCCATCGCCTGCACAGCATTGACGAACAGATTCAGGAAGATCTCGCGAACCTGGCCGGTGTTGCCGAACACTGTCGCGGTCGGGTCGGCCAGGTAGCTCAGTTCGACGTCGCGCAACGAGCCGTCCTGATGCAATACCGACAAGGCCTCTTCGATCGCATCGTCGACCGCGAACCGCAAGCGGGGCTCATCGCCGACCCGCGAGAACTTCACCAGTCGCCGCGAGATATCCAGGATCCGCTTGACGTTCACCGCGATGTGGCTCAGTCCCTTGTCCAGCAGTTCCTTGGTTACATGCTCCTCCGACTGCAGTATCTGCACAATCGAGTGCAGGGACGTCAACGGATTGGTCACTTCGTGGCACACACCAGCAACCATGAAGCCAAGCGCCGCCAGCCGGGCATTTTGAATGTCCATTATCTGGAGTCGACGTATATCGGCCTGGTCGACGATCGTAAAGCAAGAACCCCAAGGCGTGAGGCGAACGTGAATTCGTTCGTGAGCAGTTGCGCCAGCAGGGAGTGTTCTAACACTATCTGCTTCCTGAGGCGTCAACCATGGAGTGCTACCCCGCAGCACCGAGACATAGTGCACAGCACGCTCGCGCAGTGGCGTGTCGGCCCCTGAATCGCGATGAACCAGCCTTCCATGGCTCTCATCGCTGGCGCCGAGCACCGCGCCATCCTCGCCAAACATCAGCATCGGCCACGGCGTGGCCGAGAATATTTGATCGAACAATTCCAACAACGCGTACGAATCACACTCAAGTCTCATTGGCATCGGCACATGGAACCCGTGATGGCTGATAGCACAAGCACCATAGCTTACCGAGCGATGATGGAGAAGCAATAGAGAACGACCCCACACCAACATGCTGGTCCGCTGCACGCGTGGCTTGAAAGTGAGACGCGTCGAACCGCCTTGAAGTCTGGGACAACTCGGCCAGGGGGATCTACTTAGTGCTATCCGATAGAACCTCTCGTGAGTAGCTTGTGTCCGCGTGGGTCCACGCTTCGCTGACCTGTCTCAGTACTGCGACATCGGTTCTCGGCGCCGTTCCAATCGGCCATGTGATCGGGTGGTCGAGGTCATTGCAGATGCCAGCGAAGCCGGCAAATGCTTCATAACGGAAATAGGCGCTTCGCGTGATGAGCGTGCCGATACCAAGAGCATATGCCGCAGCGAGACCATTGGGCGAGTCCTCCACCGCAAGAGCTTCGCGAGCACCCACGCCCAGGCGTTCGAGCGCAAGGCGATAAGCGAGCGGGTCCGGCTTCTTTATAGGCGCATCCTCCGAGCAAACGATGGCAGCGAATCGATCCCGCCAATACGGGCCGACCTGTTGCGCGAGGAGTGCCTCGACATTCTGTCGACTCGTCGTGGTTGCGATCGCCATCGTGATCCCGGCGTCCGCGCATTCATCCATTAGGCGGTGAACACCTGGACGGGCTTTGATCGCGCCGGACAGAATCATCTGCGCGTAGCGTTCGTTCTTTCGTCGATGCACTGCTTGCGCCATTCCCTCGCGTTCGCTTGCCGATGCGGGCGCTTGCGGGCGGCATTCCATGTCGAAAAGCAGGCGCTCATATCCACCGGTGACGCGCAGCAGGTATCCGTAGGTCGGGACATCCCAGCGCCACGGCACCCCGAGTTCCTTGAATGCCTCGTTGAAGGCGACCCGGTGACCGTCGCGCTCGGTCTCGGCAATCGTGCCGTCGACGTCCCAGATCAAGGCTCGCAGCATCTTTCCTATGCCCCACGCACTTTCGTTCGTTGCGACTGCGCTCAGGGAACGCGCGTCAATGGTAGCGGCTGATCATTTGTTCGAGAGCGATGGGCTTGCTCCGCGCGGCATGTCCGGCACAGCCAACGCTTCGAAGCGTGCCTTGACGATCGCGCGCGCGGCCTTCTTCGCTTCGATCAAGGCCTTTCGCGGATCGAACTCACCCGGCTGTTCAGCGAAGATCTTGCGCATCGCGCCGGTCATCGCGAGCCGGGTGTCGGTGTCGATGTTGACCTTGCGCACACCGCTTCGAATACCGCGTCGAATTTCCTCGACCGGTACACCATAGGTCTCCTTGATCTCGCCGCCGTATTTGCGAATGATCTCCAGCCATTCCTGCGGCACGCTCGATGACCCGTGCATGACCAGGTGAGTGTTCGGGAGCGCAGCGCGGATGTCGGCAATGCGGTCGATCGCGAGGATGTCGCCGGTCGGCTTGCGCGTGAACTTGTAGGCGCCATGACTGGTGCCGATCGCAATTGCGAGAGCATCGACCCCAGTGGGCCTACGAAGTCCTTCGCCTGTTCGGTATCGGTCAGCATCATGTCGTGGCTGAGCTTGCCGACCGCTCCGACGCCGTCCTCCTCGCCTGCCGCTCCGGTTTCGAGAGAACCCATACAGCCCAGTTCTCCTTCGACCGACACGGCGATCGCGTGCGAGAACGCGCCGACCTTGCGGGTGACCTCGAGGTTGTACTCTTAGCTCGACGGTGTCTTGGCATCGGCCATCAACGAGCCATCCACCATCACACTCGTGGAGCCGGAGCGGATCGACTGCTAACATACCGCGGGCGACGCGCCGTGATCCTGATGCAGCACGATCGGAATATCGGGGTGCGCCTCGACGGTCGCGAGCACCATATGCCGGAGATACGTTTCGCCTGCGTATTTGTGCGCTCCGGTGGATGCCTGAAGGATCACATGCGACTGGATCTCCTGTGCGGCTTCCATGATGGCGTGAATTTGCTCGAGGTTGTTGAAGTTGAAGGCGGGCACACCATCGCCGTGGTCTGCCGCGTGGTCGAGGATTTGGCTCAGGGAAACGAGGGCCATGGTGTCATTCTCGAGAGGGTCAGGAAAGAGGGACGACACAGGCAGCCAAGGGGCATGACAGCGCACATCGCATCACGCTTCGAGCGGCATACGATGCGCCAGCACGTGCTCGGCGACGTGCAGAAGATCGGGGAAGATGCAATCGGGTCGCGCTGCCGCGATCGGAACGCCGCCGTTGTAGCCATACGGCACGACCCACGCGGCCACGCCGCCATTGCGGGCGGCTTCGACGTCGATCGCCGAGTCGCCGACGTGTGCGGTGCACGGCGCGCTGACTTTCAGGGTCGCCATCACATGTCGCAGCACGCTCGGGTGCGGCTTCTTTTCAGCAAGCGAGTCGCCCCCGACGACCAGATCGAAGTACGTGTCGAGCCCATTGACCTGCAGCAAGTGCGTCGCGTGCCGGAACTCCTTGTTCGTCACACAGGCGAGCCGAACCCCGGCAGCCTTGAGCCGCGTCAGGGCCTCGCGGCAACCCGTGTAGAGAACCGCCGAGCTGCCCGTGGTGATGGCGTAGTGACGGTCCATGCTCGCGAGGACCGCCTCCGGTCGCACAAACTGCGCAAGCGGGGGCTGCTTGCGAAAAGCGCGGTCTAGCAGGGTCAGCATGAGTTCGCGCGTGCCCCGGCCGATCGAGTGGGCGATCTCCGCCGGTGGACGCGACAGGATGCCGTGCTCCTCGAGCGCGCGGTTGGCGGCCTCGGCAATCTCCGATGCCGTGTCGACCAGCGTGCCGTCAAGGTCGAAACTGATGAGGTCGTAGCGCATAGTCTGGCTCAATTGCAGGGTCGCACCTGGCGGCCCTCTTCGTCGACTTCCGCCAGCACGCGGTCTGCCAGATTGGCCGCGGTCAGTCCGAAGTGTTCGTAGACGCGGGGCCCGGGCGCGGACTCGCCGAATTGGTCGACGCCCAGCGCCGCACGGCAGCCGTACTGCCCCCACCGACTCGTAACACCGGCTTCGACGCCGACGCGGACGAGGTGACGGCCGAGCACGGCGTCGCGGTACGTCCGGTCCTGACGATCGAAGACCGTGGATGACGCGATCGACACTACGCGCACCGGGACGCTGCGGGCATCGAGCAGCTTTTGAGCCTCCATCGCCAGTGCGACCTCGGACCCGGTCGCGAGCACGACCGCCAACGCGTTCTCGCGGTCGCTCAACACGTAGCCGCCGCGACGGATATCGAGCACCTGCTGCGAACTACGCTGCTGCGGCGGCAGGTTCTGCCGCGAGAGCAGCAACGCGCTCGGCCGGTCGCGCTGAATCAGCGCCTGGGTCCAGGCGACCGCTGTTTCGGCGACATCGCAAGGCCGCCAGACGTCGAGGTTGGGAATCAGGCGCAGGCTCGCGGCGTGTTCGACGGGTTGGTGGGTCGGGCCATCTTCACCGAGACCGATCGAGTCGTGTGTGAAAACATGGATCACACGCCGCCGCATGAGTGCAGCCATGCGGATTGCGTTGCGGCTGTAGTCGCTGAACGTCAGGAAGGTGCCCCCATAGGGAATGAAGCCACCGTGCAAAGCGATCCCATTCATCACCGCCGCCATGCCGAATTCGCGAACGCCATAGTTGATGTGCCGGCCGCCCTTTTCGCCGCCGCGCACCGCGCCGCAACCGGGGAAGTCAGTCAGGTTGGAACCCGTCAGATCGGCGCTGCCGCCGAGCATTTCGGGTAGCTTCGCCGCAAGGGTGGCGAGTACTTTCTGCGACGCCTTGCGCGTGGCGATCGTCTCGCGCGATTGACCGAACTCGGCCATCGTCGTGAGCATGGTCTCTTCGAAATCGCGAGGGAGATCGCCCGACATCCGACGCTCGAATTCGGCAGCGAGCGCGGGATGATCTGCACGATAGGATTCGAAGCGCGTCTGCCATTGCGCCTCGCGCTCGGCCCCGAGTTTCGCCGCATCCCACTGCTCGGCGATCGATGCAGGGATCTCGAACGGCGCGTGCGGCCAGGCGATTGCCTCACGCGTGAGTCCGATCTCATCGACTCCGAGCGGCTCGCCGTGCGCCTTCGCGGTTCCTTCGCGCGCGGGCGAACCTTTGCCGATGGTGGTGTGGCAGACGATCAGCGAGGGTCGATCGATACTTGTCCTGGCCTCCGCGATGGCGCGGTCAACGGCGTCGACATGGTGTCCATCGATCGGCCCGATCACGTTCCATCCGCACGCGCGAAAGCGCGCGGTCGTGTCATCAATGAACCAGTTCTTCACCGGACCATCGATCGAAATGCCGTTGTCGTCATAGAGCGCGATCAGCTTGTTCAGCTTCCAGGCTGCCGCCAGGCCACAAGCCTCGTGGCTGATACCTTCCATCAGACAACCATCGCCCAGGAAAACGTAGCTGTGATGGTCCACGACGACGTGGCCCGGGCGGTTGAACTCATCGGCGAGCAGCTTCTCGGCCAATGCGAAGCCGACCGCATTCGTGAACCCCTGGCCCAGCGGACCGGTGGTCGTCTCGACACCGGGCGTCAACCCGAGCTCGGGATGGCCCGGTGTCTTGCTATGGATTTGTCGAAAGCGTTTCAGCTCCGAGATCGCCAACTCATATCCGGTCAGATGCAGCAGCGCATACAACAACATCGACGCATGACCGTTGGAGAGAACGAAGCGATCGCGATCGGCCCATCGCGGGTTAACGGGGCTGTGTCGCAGATGGCGATGCCACAGTGCGACCGCCATCTCGGCCATGCCCATCGGCGCGCCGGGATGGCCCGAGTTCGCTTGTTGAACGGCGTCCATCGCCAGCGCACGCAAGGCGTTGGCCATCACGTCACGCTGCCCATTGTCGGCGCGAATCACTTTTTCACTGGAGTCGGAGCTCATGATCTTGACCCCCCCGGTTCACACCACATCGAGCGCGCGTGTGCGGCGCTCCATCATTCGCCAGATGAAAGGCGTGAAGATTAACTGCATCGCGAGCTCCATTTTTCCGCCCGGCACGACAATGGTATTGGCGCGCGACATGAACGAGTCGTGCACCATGTTCAGCAGGTATTGGAAATCGATCCCCTTCGGTCTGGCGAAGCGAATCACGACGAAGCTCTCGTCGGGCGCGGGGATGTCGCGTGCGACGAAGGGGTTGCTCGTGTCCACACAGGGCACGCGCTGGAAATTCACATGCGTGTGGGTGAACTGCGGGCAGATGTAGTTCACGTAGTCGGGCATGCGGCGCAGGATCGTGTCGGTCACGGCCTCGGTGGAATAGCCGCGCTTGGACTTGTCGCGCCAGAGCTTTTGGATCCATTCGAGGTTGATCACCGGCACCACGCCGATCAGCAGGTCGGGGTGACGCGCGATATCCACTCCCGGCGTAACCACGGCGCCGTGCAAGCCCTCGTAAAACAACAGATCGGTATCGCCCGGCACGTCTTCCCATGGTGTGAAGGTTCCGGCCTCCTGCTTGTACGGCGCCGCTTCTTCGGCATCGTGCAGGTACTTGCGACGCCTGCCCGTTCCCGACTGGCCATAGCTGCTGAACAACTGTTCCAGTTCAGCGAACAGATTCGTGCCGGGGCCGAAATGACTGAAGTGGCCGTTGCCACCCTTCTCCGCTTCGGCTTGCTTGAGCTTCATCTCCTTGCGGTCGTAACGATGGAAACTGTCACCTTCGATGACGGCCGCCTTGACGCCTTCGCGACGAAAGATGTTCTCGAATGTCCGCGTCACAGACGTGGTGCCCGCCCCGGATGAGCCGGTAATCGCAATGATGGGATGTCGCTCTGACATGGGGCTCTCCTTTTTTTCTGATTTGTACCGAGTGAGACCCGCTGCGGATCAGTTGCGAAACAGTCCTCGCTCGGCGAATAGCGGGTTCAGGCTATCCGCCGACGCTGGCTCATGGTGGTAACGCTCGATGCGATCGACCTCGTTCCTCGAACCGAACACGAGGCCGACGCGCTGATGCAAAGCGCTCGGCACGACCCCCAGTATCGGCTGGCGGCCCGTGCTCGCGCGTCCACCCGCCTGTTCCATCAGGAAGCCGATCGGGTTGGCTTCGTAGAGCAAGCGCAGACGGCCCGGCTTCGCCGGATCCTTCGTGTCGCGCGGATACAGGAACACGCCCCCGCGCATCAGAATGCGATGCGCTTCGGCAACCATGCTGGCGATCCAGCGCATGTTGAAATCCTTGCAGCGAGGCCCGGTCTTGCCCGCCAGGCATTCATCGACGAAGCGCTTGACTGGGGGCTCCCAGAAACGACTGTTCGAGCTGTTGATCGCGAATTCGCGCGTGTCGGCCGGCACCTTGATGTTCGGATGCGTGAGCACGAACTCCCCCAGATTCGGATTGAGCGTGAAGCCGGCAACGCCGTTGCCGACGCTGAGCACCACCATCGTGGTGGGGCCGTACAGCGCATAACCGGCGGCGACCTGCGTAGCCCCGGCCTGCAGGAAATCGGCCTCGACGACGTCACGTCCGCTGTCGATCACGTCCTGCGGCGCGCGCAGGATCGAGAACACGCTGCCGACCGATACGTTGACATCGATGTTGCTCGACCCATCGAGCGGATCGAAGAGCAGCAGATACTTCCCGCGCGAATACGCCGAAGGAATCTGCCGAGGCGCCTCCATTTCTTCCGAGACCATGCCCGCGAGGTGGCCGTTCCATTCGTTCATGCGAATGAAGATTTCGTTGCTCAACACATCGAGTCGCTTCTGCTCCTCACCTTGCACATTGACTGCACCGCCCTGCCACTGCGCGGGTTGCACGAGCGAGTCTCCGAGTTCGCCGAATGCGACGACGCGTGCAATCGCCTTGCACGCGAGTGAGACATCGAGCAGCAGCGCGTTCAGGTCACCGGTTGCTTGCGGAAAGCGGCGCCGCTCTTCGATCAGGTAGCGCGTGAGAGTCCAGCGTTGAGAGAGCGGCATGGCAAACCCTTGGCTTTATTCAACGGCAGGGGCGGCGAACAAGCGACTGGCACGAATGTCCGATGGCTCGATGGTGGTCAGGTCTTCGCGCGTCAACACGCGATCGCGCTCGTTGAACAGGCGACTCGCCTGACGAAGGCGCGCACGATCGAGCGCATTGCGAACGCTGCGCGCGTTGGCGAAATGGGGTTGCTCGAGCCGCAGCGACAGGTACTCGCCGAAGGTATTGCGCCCGCCTTCACCAAAGCGATACGCCATCGCGTCGAGCATCCGGTCGCCGATCTGCTGCAACTCGTCGTGGCTGTAGTCGGGAAAATCGAGGTGGTGCGCGATGCGCGAACTCAGGCCAGGATTGGACTTGAAGAACGTGTCCATGCGGTCTTTGTAGCCGGCGAGGATCACGACTAGGTCGTCGCGCTGGTTTTCCATCACCTGCAGCAGGATTTCGATCGCCTCCTGGCCATAGTCGCGCTCGTTCTCGGGCCGATAGAGGTAGTAGGCCTCGTCGATGAAGAGCACCCCGCCCATCGCCTTCTTGAGTACCTCGCGGGTCTTGGGCGCGGTGTGGCCGATGTATTGGCCGACCAGGTCATCGCGCGTTACCGCGACGAGATGTCCTTTGCGCACGTAGCCGAGCCGATGAAGGATCTCTGCCATGCGCATCGCAACCGTGGTCTTGCCGGTGCCCGGATTGCCGGTGAAGCTCATGTGCAGGCTCGGCGCCTGAGCAGTGAGCCCGAGGTTCAGGCGCAGCTTGTCGATCACCAGCAGCGCGGCGATATCCCGAATGCGCTGCTTCACCGGCACGAGGCCGACGAGGTCGCGATCGAGTTCGTCCAACACCGCTTCGACCTGACTCTCTGCCAGGACGCCCGCGACTGTACATGCCGACGAAGCCGATGATTCGCGGGTCGCGGCTTGAGGCGCTGCGACGCCCGGTATGGTGTACTTCGGTTGGCTCACCGGGGCACCCATCGTGATGCGCCGATCGAATGCGAACCGCGCGCCGACAACGCGCACGCACTCATGCGGCTCTCCGCAGCGACGAGGCCACCTCGCCGCGCATCGCGTCGATGACAGCTCGGTAGTCGGGCGTTCCGAAGATCGCGCTTCCTGCGACGAAGGTGTCGGCTCCCGCATCCGCGACGCTACGGATGTTGTCCACCTTGATACCGCCATCGACTTCAAGCCGGATGTCGCGCCCGCTCGCTTCGATAAGACGTCGGGCGTGCTCGGTCTTACGCAGGGCGCTGTCGATGAAACTCTGGCCACCGAAGCCCGGATTGACGCTCATGATCAGCACCAGGTCGAGCTTGTCGATCACCCACTCGAGCACCTCGAGCGATGTGGCCGGGTTGAACACCAGGCCGGCCTTGCATCCTTCGCCGTGGATCAGTTGCAGCGTGCGATCCACATGGGTGCTCGCGTCGGGGTGAAAGCTGATCCAGTCCGCGCCGGCCCTGGCGAACGCCGTCGCCAGCGCATCGACCGGTTGCACCATCAGATGAACGTCCAGCGGGATGTGGGTGCCATCGGCACGGACGCAATGCGGCTTGATCGCTTGCGCGACGTTCGGGCCGATCGTCAGGTTGGGGACGTAATGATTGTCCATCACGTCGAAATGAATCCAATCCGCGCCTGCGTCGATGACGTTCGTCACCTCTTCGCCCAGGCGCGCGAAGTCGGCCGCAAGAATCGAGGGGGCGATGCGGTCGGCAGTCATGGCCGGCGTTACCGGTAGCGCTCGCCTTCGGGCCTGTTGGTGGCGTAGCTGTGCACCGTGTAGCGCAGCCGCCGGCCATCGACCTCTTGCCGGATCAGGCCGAAGCCGGGCTCGTCCTTCGGCCGGTTGACGATGTAGGACATGCGTGGCGACTCCACGCCTTGCGTTGAATCGAACGCAGTCACGCGCACATAGTGATTCGGAAAAGTCTTGCGGCAGGCGTTGACCTCCGCCAGAATGCCGGCCGGATCCTTCAGGTCGAACATCGGGTTGCCGTACATCTCCCAGTACGTGTTGCGCGGGTGCGGATCGTCGGTGTATTCGATTCCCACCGCCCAGGCATTGGCCAGCGCGTACTCGAGCTGCTTTGTGATTTGCGCATCGCTGAGATCGGGCAGGTAGGAGAACTGACCCTGCGTGAGACGGTTGCCGTGGTTGCTCATCATGATCGGGATCCTTTCAAAAAGCGGCGGTCGGCGTGGGCACGAAGTCGGCGGTGTCGGTCGATTCGTAGTTGAAGCTGATCTCGCCCCAGGTGTCGAGGGCGGCCTTCAACGGCGAGCACCACTTGGCGGCGTCCTTGAGTATTTGCGGGCCTTCGTTCCAGATATCCCGGCCTTCGTTGCGCGCCAGCACCATGGCTTCGAGCGCGACGCGGTTGGCGGTGGCCCCAGCCTGGATGCCCATCGGGTGGCCGATCGTGCCGCCGCCGAACTGCAGCACCACGTCGTCGCCGAGATAAGTCAGCAACTGGTGCATCTGGCCGGCGTGGATCCCGCCCGAGGCGACAGGCATCACCTTGTTCAGCGACGCCCAGTGCTGCTCGAAAAACAAACCTTTCTCCAGTTGCATCGGCGTGTGCGTGTCGAGCAGGGTGTCGTAGAAGCCGCGGATCATCATCGGGTCGCCCTCGAGCTTGCCGACCACGGTGCCGGCGTGGATGTGATCGACACCCGCCATGCGCATCCACTTGCAGATGACGCGGAAGTTCATGCCGTGGTTCTTCTGGCGCGAGTAGGTGCTGTTGCCGGCCCGGTGCAGGTGCAGGATCATGTCGTTCTTGCGCGCCCACACCGCCATGCTCTGGATCGCGGTGTAGCCGATCACCAGGTCGATCATGATGATCACGCTGCCCAGGCTCTTGGCGAACTCGGCACGCGCGTACATCTCCTCCATCGTGCCGGCGGTAACGTTGAGGTAATGGCCCTTGACCTCGCCGCTGGCCGCGCTCGCCTTGTTGACGGCCTCCATGCAATACAGGAAGCGGTCACGCCAGTGCATGAAGGGCTGCGAGTTGATGTTCTCGTCGTCCTTCATGAAGTCGAGCCCGCCTTTGAGTCCCTCGAAGACGACGCGGCCGTAATTGCGGCCCGACAGGCCGAGCTTGGGTTTGGTGGTCGCGCCAAGCAACGGGCGGCCAAACTTGTCCAGTCGCTCGCGCTCGACGATCACTCCGGTGGCCGGACCCTGGAAGGTCTTGAGGTAGGCCACCGGAATACGCATGTCTTCCAGCCGCAGCGCCTTGACGGCCTTGAAGCCGAATACGTTGCCAATGATCGAGGCAGTGAGGTTGGCGATCGAGCCCCCCTCGAACAGGTCGATGTCGTATGCGATGTAGGCAAAATACTGAGCTTCGGTCCTGGTGCCCACGCCGGTATTAGGCACCGCATCGACACGGTAAGCCTTGGCGCGGTACAGGTCGCAGGCGGTCAGGCGGTCGGTCCAGACCACCGTCCAGGTGGCAGTCGAAGACTCGCCGGCTACGGCGGCGGCACATTCGTCCGCGTCAACGCCTTCCTGCGGCGTGATGCGGAACATGGCTATCAGGTCGGTGTCCTTGGGCACATAGTCGGGCTGCCAGTAGCCCATTTGCTTGTACTTCAGGACGCCGGCGCTGTAGCGCTTCTTCGCGTCGGTGATGACGCCTTCTTCCACGGGCTGATTCATGGCTTCGAACTCCGTTGACGACTGTGTGGAAGCCAGTGTAGGTTTGCACTTGTTTAAGCAAAAGTCAGAATTTCTTTCTCTAGTAGTAATTAAAACTTAACGATGAACCTGACCTTCCGCCAGATGCGGATTTTCGTGGAGGTTGCGCAGAGAGCCAGCATGATTCGCGCTGCCGATGCGCTGCATCTGACCGCTCCCGCGGTGTCGATGCAGATCAAGGAGATGGAGTTGCAAATCGGACTTCGTCTATTCGATCGCCATGGCCGCGCCGTGTCGCTGTCGACTGCGGGCGAGTATTTCCTGGTACACGCCAAGCGCTTGCTTGCCTCGATGAAAGACGCGGAGAATGCAATGGCGCGGCTCAAGCGCCTCGAACACGGCGCGCTGACGATCGGAATAGTGAGCACGGCCAAATACTTCGTGCCGCGCATGCTTGCGCGTTTCCATCAAGAGCACCCGGCTGTGGAGGTGCGACTGCGCGTCGCGAGCAACAGGGAGCAACTGGTGGCGTTGATGGATGCAGGCGAAGCGGACCTGTCGATCATGGGCCGGCCACCGAAGGAGATCGCCACACGTTCTGAGTCCTTCGCTGCGCATCCGCTGGTGTTTATCTGTCCGCCCGGACACCCCCTGCTGGCCGTAGGACGCGCTCCGGTGCCGGCGCTCGAGGGCTACGAATTGATCGTGCGCGAGCCCGGCTCGGGGACACGCGACGCGATGCAGAGATTTTTTACGCAGCACCGGTTCGAGCCGCGCATCTCGATGGAGATGTCCAGCAACGAAACTATCAAGCAGGCCGTGATGGCGGGCATGGGCTTGAGTTTTGTCTCGCTGCATACCATCGGCCTTGAAGTAAACAACGCACTGCTGCACGTTCTCGAAATAGAAGGGACGCCCGTGATGCGCGTATGGAACGTGGTCCACCTTCACTCGAAGGTGTTATCTCCGGCAGCCGAGGCATTTCGCTACTTCATCCTTGAACATGGCGAGGCGCACCTGCTGGCGCACGACGCGCCGTTGATAGCACCCCGCTTTAGTAGAGAATAAGCGGAATGAAGCGAATTAGTGTAAATGAGCGACGGGGAAATGTTGTTGACGCCTATATTCGCGTTTGCAATTCGCGCCGGTGTTTGACCAATAGTCCACAGATGGATGCAACTCCCGCTCACTTTTGTGAATCTCGGCCCGGGCGCCTTTATGGCCGCCGTGTTTGTTGATTCGTTTCTCTCTGATTGTTTCGGACGAATGAACGCCGTCAAATACAATTATAAGCTGTATGCTTTCTATATTGCGCCTTGGTTATGGCGAACGGCGGGTGATCTTTCCAAGCATCAAAAATTCTGGAGGAATGAATCTAGGGAAGGTCTGAATAACGAGCGTCACGGGCGCGCCGCGTTCAATTGATTCACGAGAAAAAAGATAGGATGGCGATATGAACGAATTGCGCGCGCCGTTTCTTGTGTAAAGCGCCGATTCAATCCTAAGCAATTATTTATTTTTGGGCAGAGAGATCGTAACCAGGTCGCTGGTTTCAAATTGGCTCGTAGTGGCGGCGTTGGTACGCTTCGGATTGGGCTCTGCGAAACGTTCGCCCCACAGGAATCGCTTGGTTATCATGGTTCCTACCAATTGAACCAGGGCGCTGCAACGCCTACGGTTTGATACGATTGCTAGCCCTGCCATCATTTGTGGGCCTGTTCAGAGTTCGGGAGCCAAACGATGAAGAACGCGGTGCGAGACCACCCGGTCCGTTCGCCTATCACCTCGACCGTCGACGAGATGCGAGAGCGTGAAGAAGATCGGCTCGATTCGGCCCGTCAGGACCCTTCGTCTCCGTATTACGTCGGGCCCGATCGCGCGCGCATCGATCGCCGGCGCTTCATGGTCGGTGCGATCGCGGCGGCCGGAAGCGCTGCCGGATTGAGCCGGGCGGCGTTCGCCGACGCGCCCTCGAGCGGCGGCGCGCGCGACGTGCCCGCCGACGCTACCAAAGTCCAGGGATATCCGCTCGAGGACACGAGCTACGGTTCGCGTTCGCAGTTCGAGACCGAAGTCCGCCAGCGTTTCAAGACCGCCACGCCGTTGTCTTCGTGGACCTTCACGCCGCTCGAAAAAAGCTGCGGGGCGATCACCCCGTCCGGGCTCCACTTCGAGCGCAGTCATGGCGGCACCGCCGTGATCGATCCGGCCACGCACCAGCTCTACGTGCATGGCCTCGTGAAGCAGCCCCGGAAGTTCTCGATGAAGGACATCCGGCGCTTCCCGTCGATGTCGAGGATCATGTTCATGGAATGCTCGGGCAACGGCCTGACCGAATGGTCGAAGCCGACCATGAAGACGGTCCAGGGCACGCACGGGCTGACGTCGACGTCCGAATGGACCGGGGTTCCGCTGTCGACGATTCTCCGCGAAGTCGGGGTTGGCTCGAACGCCAAGTGGCTCTTGGCCGAAGGCGGCGACGCGGCCGTCATGACGCGTAGCATCCCAATCGACAAGGCGATGAAGGACTGCATCCTCGCGTACGGGCAGAACGGCGAAGCGATCCGTCCCGAGCAGGGCTATCCGTTGCGCCTCTTTGTGCCCGGCTTCGAGGGCAACATGAACATCAAGTGGCTGCGCCGCATCGAAGTGTCGGACACACCCTTCATGACGCGCGAAGAGACCTCGAAGTACACCGACCTGATGCCCAGCGGCAAGGCGGTGCAGTTCTCGTTCGAGATGGAAGCCAAGTCAGTGATCACGTCGCCGTCCGGCGAGATGATGCTGGACCAGCCGGGCTTCCACGAAATCAGCGGTCTCGCGTGGTCGGGTCGTGGCGCGGTCCGGCGCGTCGAGGTGTCCACCGACGGCGGCCGGACTTGGCGCGATGCCGCGCTGAACGGACCGATCCTGCCGATCTGCCACACGCGCTTCCGGTTGCCATGGATGTGGGACGGCAAGCCCGCCGTGCTTCAGAGTCGCTGCACCGACGATACTGGCTATGTGCAGCCGACGCTCGGCCAGTTGATCGCCGTACGCGGACTCGATGGGCCGCTCGGGTCGATCTATCACTTGAATGGCATACAGAGCTGGCAGGTGGCCTCCGACGGAAGGGTAAGCAATGTCCAGGTCTACTGAACGGATCGCCTGCCTCGCCGCCTGCCTGCTGTGCGCGTCGTGCGCCCTTGCGCCCGGCGGATCATCCGACAGCACGTACGGCTTCGGAACCGCGCCCACACCCGAAGAGTTGAATCGATTCGTCTCTCCCCTGCCCGATGGCCGCGGTCTGCCGAAGGGCGCCGGTTCGGTTGCGAACGGCCAGAAAATCTATCAGGCGCAGTGCGCGTCCTGCCACGGAGCCGCGTTGCAGGGCGGGCTCGCCGACCGCCTGATCGGGGGCCGCGGCACGCTCGTCAACGATGACCCCACCAAGGCACCCGTGAAGACCGTGGAGAGTTACTGGCCCTACGCGACCACGCTCTTCGACTACATCAAGCGCGCGATGCCGCTGATGTCCCCCGGCAGCCTGAGCGACGACGAGGTCTATGCCGTCAGCGCCTACATCCTCGCGCAGGCGAAGATCGTTCCATCCGACGCGGTACTCGACCAGACATCCCTTGCGCAGGTAAGTATGCCGAACCGAGACGGCTTCATCGCTGATCACCGCCCGGAGAAATTTCCGCCGTCCTCAGAGACGCCGCACGCGGAAAAAGCTCTTCCGCCGACGGCGAAATAGCTGCGCATCCAGCGGTACGACAGGTCGCGATAGAACGCGGATCAGATCCGAATCGACCCTGGACGGGGCCGACCCAGCGCGCACCTCGTCGTCGATCGGCAAGCGGCTGAACCAGCGATACAACAAGATGTAGCGAACCTGCTCCATCAACAGGGCGGTACGCCCTTGTTCGTCTTGCAGGAGATGGGGCTGGGCGAGTGCGGAAATGGTGAGGCGTTACGCCCACCTTTCCGCTGATCACCTGGCGCCCTACGCGGAGCGCCTGGGTGGGCTGTGTGACGGGGAGTTGGCGATTCATGGCACAAATCCGTACAGGCCATGAATAAGGGGCGAGATTGCGTTAGCCCCTTGATTTTCTTGGCTCCCCGACCTGGACAAAACTGAGAATTGGCAAATCAGCGTGCCTATCTCTCCATAGGGTCCAAGCGAGCTAAGGCCGCACAGCAACCGTCGTGACTCTTCAGCAAGTACGAGCATGCGGCCAATGTATCGCCAGCTATTGAACGAGGTCAGTGATGCGAGACCAGTTGAAGATCAGTCCGCGCCCAGGATGAAAAACTCGTGCGCCTCGAGGTTTTATCAGCTCAAGATTTCGCCAGAGCTGCTTCTCAGCTTTAAAGAACGCGCGTGCTGATCCAGCAATAGCGGCCGCAGCCCGCGCAGGATTTCGTTTCAGAAGCCCTTTTGTATACAAATAGTTTTCCAAGCCTTCTAACCAAATCTGCTCTGCAGGAAACGGACGAACTAAGTCTTGATACTCCGCGATCGCATTAAAGAGAATAAGGTGCTTTCCCTCTAAAAGGACGCTTCGCGAAAGTGCGTCAAGAAATGGGCGTGAGTTGGCGCCATACAAGGTCCCAACATGAAAGACCTCAAGTCCCTCCTTCGTCAAAGAGCCGTCAGACTCAGTCCATCCCACGTGATAAAGGAAGTTTCGATAATTCTTGTTTACACCAGTTCGGATTTGTATCGTTGTTCCATAGTTTCTAACGCCACCGCCCCAATGATGCAGTCGATGTGCTTGAATATCACCCCATAGACGCAAAAACGCGCGATCACGAATAGTTCCAGTTGGCGTAGACGGACGACGAACTTCATCGTACGAGTGCGATAGCAGAGCAAACATCTCTTCTGGACTGATTTCCCGCCACTTAGCATAAAAGCTTGAGTCAAGAGCCGCTGGCGCTACAGGGCGACTGGCACGTTTCGAAAAGAAGTGAGCCTCAGTGAAATGAGGATTTGACGGAGAAAAGAGAGCAGGATTATATGAAATAACGCCCACGGGACTTTGTGCCCAAGGCGCCTGCTGTAATATGCTCACGACGTGCTGCGCTATCGGATAACCATCGTCCGCAATGTCGGGGATAATCAATAAACCATAGTCAAAGTCGCGTGTATATGCAACTGCTTGGCCGAGGCCTGTTAGATATTCGCGCTTTGTTTGCTGGGGAGGCTTAAATTCGGCGGCGACGGCAATGTTATTGCTGTCGACCAACACGAAATCTGGAACTGGCCACGCTCGCGACGACGTAATATAGGCGGTAGTAGAGAGCAACGCGAGCCAAGGAGGGACTCCAATACGCACACGGCGGACAGCTTCCGTCGCAACGGCATATGCCAAGATATCGTGATTAGTACTCACGAAGCCGTAGCCAAATCATATATGTCTCGCTTATATCCTGGATCTTCAAAATTGCCATTGAGACATTTCGCTATATTCACGGCAAACACTTCAGCCAAAAGCGGAGGCACTGCATTGCCCACTAATGTGCACTGTTGCTGTCGGGTACCTAAGAAGCGCATCCAGTCAGGGAAACCCTGAATCCGCGCAGCTTCGCGGACGGTTAGCGTTCGATTTAGGATCGGGTGTACGGGGAATGCGTTGTGGCCGGGAACCATGGTAGTCGCCGGAGCATTCATCGAGAGACGCTTGTAGACGTGGCTGAAGTTTTTCACACTGTCAGAGCGGTAACCTTGGCGGAGTCGCTCCGGTAGGTCTGCCTCTGGGAGTCGACCTCCTTCGGGAATCAGCTTGTAACGCTCGACGACTAATTGCTTATGATTCATCGGAACGTGGCTGAAGGCATTGCCTTCAGTTGTCGGGTCCATTAAGTCTGAAATCACATCGTTCAGCGTCACATGTCGACGTTGCCACGCTTTTGGTTTGGCAAAAAACTTTGGCTCTGGCCAGTGAAAATCGAGGCCTTTTTTCCAGGCGACGAGGATGAATCGCTCCCGTGCCTGAGCAACGCCGTAGTCGGCGCAATTGACAATTTCATGCTTAAATTCGTAGCCGGCTTTACAAAGCCGATTTTCCATTTCGGAGAGATAACTGCCTTCGCCACGCGGGGTAGAAATAAATCCTTTTACATTTTCGAGAAATATTGCCTTGGGTTTCAGATAAATAGCCAAGTCAAGATAACGCATTGACAACTCGTTCCGTTCGTCCTGATCAGGCTTGTGATCTTTAGTATTGACGAAGCGACGTCGACCAAAGACTGAGAATCCTTGGCAGGGAGGGCCGCCAAATACAACGTCAACGGTCTGGTTGCGGACGTCTGCGGCTAGCTCGCGTTTCGTCATTCGTGCTACGTCAGCTTTTCTATGAGAAACATCGCCGAAATTAACTGCTAGATTATTTGCGACGCTGTTTTTCAAGTCGTACGACGAGATAATACGGAATCCAGCGTTTTTGAACCCAAGTAACAAACCACCGATTCCAGTGAAAAAGCTGACTGCTGCGAGGCCAGTTGGCTTTGCAGCGTAACGGTAGGGCGCCGTGTTGAGCGGCAGGGCTAGTTGGCGTCGAGTGACTGAACTCGGGGTCGGTCGGTCAACGTGAGTATCTTTTGCCGTCATATGCGCTAGCGCCGCGACGCCGACAACTTTCGCAAGAGTTACGGGGACCGCGTTTCCGACGAGTTTGCATTGTTCGGCGCGCGAGCCGTAGAACACGAAGTGATCCGGAAAGGTTTGTAGTCGCGCGGCTTCGCGAGGAGACAAGCTTCTGTCCGCCACTGGATGGACGGGGAAAGCGTTGTTGCCTGGAACGAGGGTGAGCGAGGGCCGCTCCCTGTGAAGGCGTTTGTATGTATTGCCGAAGTTCTTGCGTCGAATTGCTTCAGGTAGATCTGAAGGCGGGGGCATGCGACCGCCTTCGGGAATGAGGCGATAGCGGGACACTACGATCGGGCCATGCCGAAGAAACGAATGATTGGCGACGCTTTCGCCACACTCCTCGTGAAGGTCAGCGATAGCGGCCCAAACGCTGATATGAGGCGCCTTTCCGGAACCGTGCGTAGGGTCCGGCCACACGAAAGGCGCTGCTAGTCGAGTGCCGATAAAAAAAACTCTCTTCCGATTCTGCGGAACGCCGTAGTCTGCAGCATTGAGAGTCGAGACGCTGACTCTGTACCCGAGCGACTGGAATGCAGAAATGATTTCTCTTTCATAGCGGCCGCCATATTGAGTACGCAGATAATTGACGTTCTCCATGATGAAGCAGGTTGGATTTGTCCACTTAACAACGTTTACAAAGCACCAAAATAGACCATTTCGCGGATCCGCTGGATTCTGATCTCCGAGAGTCGAAAAGCCTTGGCATGGTGGACCGCCAATAACTAGATCAACCCGTTCACTCTTAATATAGTAGTGAATTTTGTCTCTGGTGAGATGCCTAATGTCGCCCGCAAAGAAAGGAACGGTTGGGAGGTTCTCTGCAAATGTTCGAGCTGAAGACGCCTCGACGTCTGTCGCGAAGAGCGTCCTGAAGCCTGCGGCTTCAACACCCAACGTCATTCCGCCGCCACCTGCGAACAAAGAAATCGCGGTCAATTGCTTCATCTTGCCGTCTTGCTCATTAAGTTGGTCAGGATTCGACGCTGATCTTTGACGTTTCGAAGAGCTCGCGTTGCTTCGCGCTGAGCCCGTATTGGTCAACATACCCGCGCATGAACCCGCGAATCAGTTGGGCGGCCGTTGTGTCCTGAGCCCGACAAATTTCGAGAAACTGCAAACGCAGATCATCGTCCACGCGTATTCGCAAGCCGATTTCGCTCATGCATTCCTTGGATGTACAGTGTGTGTCACGGTGACACACATAGTTAGTGTATCTCGAATCGAGCGGCGAGACAGTGGAGTCGGCAGTCACGCATGGGACCAACTGCCGCTGCTTACGTTATCCCCCGGCTGGGTAACACGGGGGTTTACGGATACAGAAGACAAGAAGAGACGGAGAGTAGGGGCTTTTGGTTTTTAGCGAAAGGTGACCACTGCTGCGCAGAAGTCCATAGGAGGGGCCTACGCCGTGGCGACTGCCACGCAGAGGCGTGGGAGGTACCTGTGGGGTTCTGGGGGAATGCTTGACAGCACAAAGGATCGTGCGCTACCTTGCAACATTCAATTGAATGTCGAACGGGTGTCGCATGAAAGCATCGAGATTGCATGAGGTGTGGGGGTCGCCAGACAACACGCGGCTGACGCCCAAGCAGTATTCCTTTCGGTTGCCGTTGCATGTGGCGGCAAAGCTTGCGGCTCTTGGAGAAATTTACCCGCAGAGACCGCGAACGCAAATCGTGGCCGACCTACTCACTTCTGCTCTTGACGAACTCGAGCGTTCGCTGCCAGAGGGTTTGGGTGCGGCGATTGAGCGCGACTTCCAAGAAATGGTCCAGGAGGATATGGGCCGAGACGAGCAGGTCTACTACTTGGGTGGTCTTCGAGGCAAATTCCGAAACCTGTCAAATGAACGGTATCGGGAACTTGAGATCGAGATGGGTGGCCCAGAGACGGTGCGGCTCTTCGAAAATCTTCTGGTAACGAAGAGTGGGATCGAAAAGGGCGGCAAGTGAATACTCGCCCCCTCCTTGTCGGACACGACACCGTGGAGTGTGCTCATTGGCTGCATGACTCGACTGCAGGACGGGGCATTAATTTCGAGCGCTTGTACGCGGACAAGGAGGCGATTCGGCAGGATCCAAAGCGGCAGCCGCGCGCTATCGACCTTGGCGGAATTGAGTTCTATCTCTTGGGTCAGGGAAGCGGCTCGGGCTATCCATTCATGATCCAGAACCGAGATTGCACAATCGCCTTCGGCGAGTTCAACCGGCCATCATTCTTCGTAACTTTCCGGAGTGAAGCGCTTTGGAGAGAAGGGGCGAACAATCTTCATCAAAGATTCCTAGATTGGGCCTCTTCACTTGGATTCCGAGCTACGAAAGAAGAATCGCTTTCGAGAGTGGATTTCGCCTTCGATTTCTATCTTGAAAGCGTCGACATCGATGCAGATTCCGTGATCTCGATGTCGGCGAAAGATGCTTCGTTCCGAAAGGATCGAAAGACACAAACGATTCAATTCGGCGCTGGTGGCGACGCCATGCTCCGCATCTACAACAAGAGCGACGAGATCGCCGAAAGCAGCGGCAAGGTCTGGTTTTACCCGCTGTGGGGCGGCGCGACGGAAAACGTATGGCGCGTTGAATGGCAGGTGCGCAAGGGCATGCTTCGTCGCTTCGGAATTCGAAGTTTCGAAAGCTTGATGGATATGCAAGGCGATCTGCTGCACTACTTGGCGCACGAGCACGACACCTTGCGCGTCAAGAGCGATGACAGCAATCGATCGCGGTGGGCAATGCATCCGTTCTGGTTGGCGGTGCAAGAGCAGGTGCGCGTGATGCCGCGTGAAGGCGTCTTGCGCTGCATTGATCCGAAAGCAGCGATCCAAGAGCGACTCTATCGGTCTGGAATCGCCGTTTACGGCTACCTGAAAAACATAGCGGCCTTAGAAGGGGCACTCAGCCAGCGAGATTTCGTTGAAAAGAACGAGGCACAGGAGACGCTCCGTGCGTTGCTCGCGTGCGTTCATGATCCAATCACTTGGAAAACGGATGTGCAGCGACGCATTGTCGATGTGAGGCTCGGGCGATGAGCATGCTGCTCGCAGCGCTACAAGCGGCCATCAACGCGCGTAAAGGGCCGGCGCTCGATCTAGCGGAGGCCTCACTGAATGATCGTCAATATCAAGCCTTTCGTAGGTTGTTCTTGAAGCAGTTTGGAAAGGATGGTTTGGAGGCGGACTTGCGACGCGTCGTCGCTGAGCATTTGGATCGACGGAACGGGCGGGAATAGACATGCAAAGGAAGGAGGTGCGCCATGCGTGAAGAAATCACCATCCCTCACAGTTGACGCCCAAATCGATTCGCCGTCTGAAACCGTGCCCGTCCAGGAGCGCGAGTTGCAGTTGCTCGTGGCATTCTTGCCGGAAGTGCTGAAGGAATTCAGCCGCATTCAAGAAGAGCAACAGGAGGAGTAAGCATGGCCGTCGCGCTCTACGCTCGGGTGTCCACTACCAAGCAAGCTGAAAAGGATTTATCGATTCCCGATCAGCTTCGACAGATGCGCGACTGGTGCGCTCGGCAAGGCTATTCCATTGCACAGGAATACGTTGAGTCGGGCGCGTCAGCTACCGATGATCGTCGCCCGATCTTTCAGAAGATGGTTGCAGAGGCGACAGCAGACGCTGCGCCCTTCGAAGCGATCATCGTTCATAGCCAGTCGCGCTTCTTTCGCGACTCGATCGACTTCGGCCTGTATGAGCGAACACTAAGTCGCGCGGGCGTTGAGCTGGTGTCGATCACGCAGCCCAAAAGCGATGATCCTGCGGGCGGCATGATGCGACGCCTATTCAGTGTGTTCGACGAATATCAGAGCAAGGAGAACTCAAAGCACACGCTGCGGGCGATGAAGGAAAACGCGCGGCAGGGATTCTTCAATGGTTCCCGGCCGCCTTTCGGGTATCGCGCTGTTGAAACTCCGTTGCCGGGTCGACGCGGGAACAAGAAGCGGATCGAACTCGATCCAGCGGAAGCCAGTACGGTGCGCTCGATCTTCGACCTCTATCTATGCGGACACGAAGGCTTAGAGGTTGGTGCCAAGAGCATTGCGGAGGTCCTGAACCATCGGGGACTCAAGTACCGTGCAACGCCGTGGAATCGAATGCTGGTGCATCACGTCTTGAGCAATCCCGTCTATACCGGGAGGTCGATCTTTAATCAGCGCGACAACAAGACCGGCAAGTTAAAGCCCGTAGATGAATGGATCATCACAGAGGTTGAACCGATCATCGAGGGAGGCACATTCGCCGGGGTACGGAGCCGCGCCGCGGCCCGCGCCCCGGCGAATGTGCCGCCACGTTTACTCAGTTCGCCAACGCTGCTGACGGGTTTATTGAAATGCGGCGAGTGCGGTGCGGGGATGACGCTCGCGACTGGCAAAGGGGGCCGATATCGGTACTACAAGTGCAACAGCAGGATCAACGGACAACGCATCACTTGTGCGAGTAGGGCCGTTCGCGTTGAAAAACTCGATGCGGCGGTGCTCAACGCTGTTGCCGACAAAGTCTTCACGCCTTCGAGAATCAAGACCCTAATTGCCGAACTGCGCAAGACAATGACGAAGGGCCGTTCAAAGGAAGATGAAGAACTGGCGCGCCTCAAGCGCGAGATCGACTCAACCGACAACGCGCTGAACAAGCTCTATGAGGCAGTCGAGAAGGGACTGCTTCCATTGGACGAAACCTTGCAAGCACGGGCGCAGGGGCACAAGGGGCGAAGGGAAGCCCTGCTGGTGGAAATGGCTGGGTTGCGTCGTAGGCAAGAAATGCCGATGTCCGCGATTCAACCTAGCAAGGTCGGCGACTTCTGCACGGCGCTGCGCAATGTCTTGCTTGGGAAAAATCAGGCGTTCGCCAAGCAGTATTTGAAGGCGCTTGTGAGCGAGGTGCGCATGCTCGGCGATAGTGTGACGATCACTGGAAGCCGTGTTGCTCTTGCGTATGCCGTTGCTGGTGCCGGGATTGCTGGGGCTAGAGTGCCCAGCTCCGTACCGAACTGGCTCCCCGACCTGGACTCGAACCAGGGACACACGGATTAACAGTCCGTTGCTCTACCAACTGAGCTATCGGGGATTTGAGGGAGCGCGATTATAGCAACTGCTCGGCGCGTTAACGCGCGGGCTGCGAGATTGCGGCGATGGCGTCGGCCACGGTGTCGATGTTGTGTTCGTTGAGCGCCGCAACGCAGATGCGTCCGGTGTCGATCGCATAGATCGCGAACTCTTCGCGCATGCGTCGCACCTGTGCCGCGGTCAGTCCCGAATACGAAAACATGCCGCGCTGTTTTTCGATGTGATCGAAGGAGATCGATGGCATGCGTTGACGCAATCGTTCGACAAGGCCTACGCGCATCGCGCGGATGCGTTCGCGCATGCTCGTGAGTTCGTTTTCCCACATCGTGCGCAGTTTCGGATCGCTCAACACTGCGGCGACCATTGCGCCGCCATGCGTCGGCGGGTTCGAATAGTTGGTGCGGATCACACGCTTCAACTGGCTGAGCACGCGCGCCGATTCGCTCTTGTCTTCGGTGACGATTGACAATGCGCCGACGCGCTCGCCATATAAAGAGAAGGATTTCGAGAACGAACTCGCGACAAGAAATTCGAGACCGGCATCGGCCATCGCGCGTACGACGAAGGCGTCGGCTTCGATGCCGTCGGCAAAGCCTTGGTATGCGATGTCGAGAAACGGCATCAGCTTGCGCTCGACCAGCACCTCGATGATGCGCGCCCATTGCTCGCGCGTCGGGTCGACACCGGTCGGGTTGTGACAGCACGCGTGCAGGACGACGATCGTGCCGGCCTGGGCTGATTGCAAGGCGCCAATCATGCGGTCGAAGTCGAGGCCGCGCGTCGCCGCGTCGAAGTACGCGTAACTGCGAACCTCAAAGCCCGCGGCCGTGAAGAGGGCGAGATGATTCTCCCAACTCGGATCGCTGATCAGGACCTCGGCGTCGGGCGACAACTGATGGAGAAAATCTGCGCCGACCTTGAGCGCGCCCGTGCCGCCGAGCGCCTGCACGGTGACGACGCGACCATCGGCCAACAATTGGGAGTCCTCGCCGAACAACAGCTTTTGCGCGCTGCTGTTATAGAGCGCTATGCCGTCGATCGGCAAATAGCTGCGCGTGGGCGTGTTGGTGAGGCGCAGGTGTTCGGCCTCACGGACCGCAGACAAGACAGGCACGCGACCGTCCGCATCAGTGTAAACCCCCATGCCCAGATTGATCTTGTTCGAGCGGGCGTCGGCGTTGTATGCCTCGGTCATTCCGAGGATGGGATCGCGCGGCGCGAGTGCAACGTCCAGAAAAGGGGAGGCCATGGATGTCGGGAAAAACGCTAGTGACAAAGGACGATTACTTTGTCAGACGAGCGCCTAATCTGTTGATTCGGCGAGAGTTTCAGAAAATACTGGATTCGGAAGACCGATCCGCGCGATAATAGATGGTCAATCTCGCATTGCACCAATGGCATCCGTCGGTGCGCGCCTCGCGCCTTATTGCGTTGCCGCAATTCGCGCCGCAACACCACAAATCTTAGCATGGTCGCCAATCTCGCCCCCCAGCCTGACGACGCCGATTTGGTCTCGTTTCCGGGCAGCCCGTTCCAGCTTGCGCAACTGTTTGCGCCGGCCGGCGATCAGCCGCAGGCGATCGAAGGGTTGATGGAAGGCTTGGCCGACGGCCTGGCGTTTCAGACGTTGCTCGGTGTGACGGGTTCGGGCAAGACCTTCACGATGGCGAACGTGATCGCGCGCGCCGGTCGACCCGCGCTCGTGCTGGCGCCCAACAAGACGCTCGCCGCGCAACTGTATTCAGAGTTCCGCGATTTCTTTCCGAATAACGCGGTAGAGTACTTCGTCAGTTACTACGATTACTACCAGCCCGAGGCCTACGTCCCGCAGCGCGACCTGTTTATCGAGAAGGACTCGTCGATCAACGAGCACATCGAACAGATGCGCCTGTCCGCGACCAAGTCGTTGATGGAGCGCCGCGACGTGATCATCGTCGGCACGGTCTCGACGATCTACGGCATCGGCAATCCGAACGAGTATCACAAGATGATCCTGACGCTGCGCGTCAAGGACAAGCTCAGCCAACGCGACATCATCGCGCGGCTGATCCAGATGCAATACAAGCGCAACGAGGTCGACTTCGGCCGCGGCACGTTCCGCGTGCGCGGCGATGTGATCGATGTGTTCCCCGCGGAACACGCAGAGCTCGCGGTGCGGATCGAACTATTCGACGACGAACTCGAGAGCATGCAGCTCTTCGATCCGCTGACCGGTCGCGTGCGCCAGAAGATTCCGCGCTTCACGATCTATCCGGGCTCGCACTACGTTACGCAGCGCGGAACTGTGGTCAACGCGATCGAGACGATCAAGACGGAGTTGCGCGAGCGTCTCGAATATTTCTATCGCGAGAATCGTCTCGTCGAAGCGCAGAGGCTCGAGCAGCGCACGCGCTTCGATCTCGAGATGATGTCCGAGATCGGCTTCTGCAAAGGCATCGAAAACTATTCGCGGCATATCTCGGGCACGCTGCCCGGCGAGCCGCCGGCGACGCTGATCGACTATCTGCCGAGCGACGCGCTGATCTTCTTCGATGAAAGCCATGCGTTGATCGGCCAGTTGAACGGCATGTTCCGCGGCGACCGTGCGCGTAAGCAGAACCTGGTCGACTACGGGTTCCGCTTGCCGTCTGCGCTCGACAATCGGCCGCTGAAGTTCGAAGAGTTCGAAGCCAAGGTGAGGCAGGGCATATTCGTGTCGGCCACGCCCGCCGACTACGAGAAAGAGCACGCGGGTCAGGTGGTCGAGCAGCTCGTGCGGCCGACCGGCTTGATCGATCCGCAACTCGAAGTGCGGCCTGCGAGCACGCAAGTGGACGATGTGTTGTCAGAGATCAACCTGCGCGTCGCGAAGCGCGAACGCGTGCTCGTCACCACGCTCACCAAGCGTATGGCCGAGCAGCTCACCGACTATCTCGGCGAGCACGGGGTCAAGGTTCGCTATCTTCATTCCGATATAGAGACCGTCGAGCGCGCCGAGATCATTCGTGACCTTCGGCTCGGTGTATTCGATGTACTGGTGGGAATTAACCTGCTGCGCGAAGGTCTCGACTTGCCTGAGGTGTCGCTGGTTGCGATCCTCGACGCGGACAAGGAAGGATTCCTGCGGGCCGAGCGTTCATTGATTCAGACCATCGGGCGCGCGGCTCGCAACCTCAACGGAAAAGCAATTCTCTATGGCGACTCGATTACCGAGTCGATGCGGCGAGCGATCGACGAAACCAATCGACGGCGGGCCAAGCAGACGGCGTTCAACACGGCGAACGGCATCGAGCCGCGCAGCGTCATCAAGGGCGTCCGGGAAATGATCGACGGCGTGTACGACTCGAAGGTTGCGCACTCCGATCTGAAGGCTGCACAGGAAAAAGCGCGGTATGGCGAGATGGGTGAAAAGGATATCGCGCGCGAAATCAAGCGCCTTGAAAAGGCGATGCTGGACCACGCACGCAACTTGGAATTCGAGCAGGCAGCACAAAGTAGAGACCAGCTTGCGGCGCTGAAGCAGCAGGTCTTCGGTGGGTCGGGCGCGGACAACGTGTTGCTGCTCGGAAGCGGGGACAGGGCCGCATGAGAAGGCTTCATGCAGCGATTTAAAAACGGTTCGCGGGCGGTATCGCTAACAAGGCGATGCAGCGGCGACCCCTCTCGACGAACATCGATTTGCACCGGATAGGGTGAGCGAAAATGTTGAAGTACGAAGCGTTCAAGATTTTGATTGTTTGCATGGGCAACATCTGCCGCTCGCCCTCGGCGGAGGCGGTGTTTCGCACGAAGATTCGCGAGGCGGGTCTCGAGAAACACGTCAAGGTCGACTCGGCCGGCACGCATGGTTTTCATGCGGGCGAGGCGCCCGATGCGCGCGCCACGCGCGCCGCGAAGAAGCGCGGATATGAAACGTCCAACCTGGTCGCGCGTCAGGTCACCAAGGAAGACTTCGCCCACTACGACCTGATCCTCGCAATGGACTGGGACAACCATGCGCTACTGCAGCAGCTTGCACCGCGCCAGTTTCATCACAAGATCAAGCTGCTGATGAGCTTTGCGACCGAGCACGAGTCGGCAGTGGTGCCCGATCCATACTACGGCGGCGCCGACGGCTTCGAAGTCGTGCTCGATTATGTCGAGGACGCTTGCATTGGCCTGGTCGACTTCGTGCGCCGACGCATGGCGCAAAAGGCTGCGGCCTGAGGGGGTCGGCCGACGGCGCGGATGCTCATCGGTCGCCACCGGCCGCTACTACGGCAGAGCCCGCACCTGAATAGTTGACTAATTTAGTCGGGAATAGTATTCTTCGGCGTTCTTGAAGAGAGCGCGCAAGAGCGCTTTCCCGGAGCCACTCACCGATGCGACTGACCACCAAAGGACGTTTTGCCGTGACCGCGATGATCGACCTCGCGTTGCGCGAGCACGCCGGTCCGGTGGCGCTTGCGGGGATCAGCGGTCGGCAGAGCATTTCGCTTTCCTACCTCGAGCAATTGTTCGGCAAGCTGCGCCGCAATGCGCTGGTCGAAAGCGTGCGCGGGCCGGGAGGCGGCTATACGCTCGGTCGGGCTGCGATGGACATCACGGTCGCCGACATCATCCATGCCGTCGATGAACCGCTCGACGCCACGCAATGCAAGGGCAAGGAAAATTGTCTCGACGATCGCCGCTGTCTGACGCACGACCTGTGGGCGAACCTCAATACGCGCATGGTCGACTATCTCGATAGCGTGTCGCTCGACGATCTGATCACCGAACAAAGAGCGCGCCTGCATCGTTGCGAGAGCGCGCCGCGAGTGCACGTGCTGCGCGACCGCCGCAGCGCGGGCGGGTGTCCGGACGCGCGGGTCAACTAGGAACAGTCATGCAGTCACGTCTTCCGATCTACATGGATTATTCGGCGACGACTCCGGTCGATCCACGCGTTGCCGAAAAAATGATTCCGTATCTCACGACGCAATTCGGGAACGCCGCATCGCGCAGCCATCCGTTCGGATGGGACGCGGAGCACGCGGTCGAGAACGCGCGCGAAGAAGTCGCGAAGCTGGTCAACTGCGACCCGCGCGAAATCATCTGGACTTCGGGCGCGACCGAAGGCGACAACCTCGCCATCAAGGGCGCCGCCCACTTCTACAAGGAGAAGGGCAAGCACCTCATCACGGTCAAGACCGAGCACAAGGCCGTGCTCGACACCTGCCGCGAGCTGGAACGTGAAGGCTTCGAGGTCACGTATCTGCAGCCACAGCCCAACGGCCTGATCACGCTCGATCAACTGCGCGAGGCGATGCGCGACGACACCGTGCTGGTGTCGGTGATGCTGGTCAATAACGAAATCGGCGTCGTGCAGGACATCCCCGCGATCGGCGCGTTGTGCAAGGAGCGCGGCATTCTTTTTCACAGCGACGCGGCGCAGGCGACCGGCAAGGTCGCGATCGATCTGTCGTCGTGGAACGTCGATCTGATGACCTTCACCGCGCACAAGACCTATGGCCCGAAAGGCATCGGCGCGCTCTACGTTCGCCGCAAACCGCGCGTGCGCCTTGAAGCGCAGATGCATGGCGGCGGTCACGAACGCGGCCTTCGATCAGGCACGCTCGCGACGCATCAGATCGTCGGCATGGGCGAGTGCTTCCGTCTCGCGCGGCTCGAGATGAATACCGAGAACGAGCGCGTGCGCATGCTGCACGATCGCCTGTGGAATGGACTGCGCGACATCGAAGAGGTCTATCTGAACGGCGACGAAGAACATCGCGTGCCGCATAACCTCAACGTCAGCTTCAATTTCGTCGAAGGCGAATCGCTGATCATGGGCATCAAGGAGCTTGCGGTCTCGTCGGGTTCGGCGTGCACGTCGGCGAGCCTCGAGCCGAGTTATGTGTTGCGTGCATTGGGACGCAGCGATGAGCTTGCGCATTCGTCGATCCGTTTCACGATCGGACGCTTCACGACCGAGGACGATATCGATTTCGCGATCGGACTGCTCAAGTCGCGCATCGCGAAGTTGCGCGATCTGTCGCCGCTGTGGGAAATGTTCAAGGACGGGGTCGATATGGAGTCGATCACGTGGGCAGCGCACTGAACAGAAGTAACGAAGTAACCGGAGAGCATCATGGCTTACAGCAACAAGGTTCTCGATCACTACGAAAATCCGCGCAACGTCGGCTCGTTCGAGAAGGGCGATGACGCGGTCGGTACCGGCATGGTCGGTGCGCCGGCTTGCGGCGACGTGATGAAGCTGCAGATCCGCGTCGGTGAGGACGGCCGCATCCAGGATGCCAAGTTCAAGACTTATGGCTGCGGTTCGGCGATCGCGTCGTCGTCGCTCGTGACCGAATGGGTCAAGGGCAAGACGCTTGACGAAGCGATGACGATCCGCAATACGCATATCGCCGAAGAACTGGCGTTGCCGCCGGTGAAAATCCACTGCTCGATCCTCGCTGAAGACGCGATCAAGGCCGCCGTGCAGGACTATCGCGCAAAGCATGCGGGCGCTGTGGACACTGCTGCAGCCGATATCGCGGAAGAGCAGGCGGCGTGAGCATGGATCTGTCGGAGAGCGCAGTCGTGAGCGAAGCGACCATAGCGCTCGCGGGCATCACGCTGACCGAGAAGGCGGCGCGCCACGTATCGCGCTACATCGAACGGCGCGGCAAGGGCGAAGGTCTGCGCGTGGGCGTACGCACAACCGGTTGTTCGGGCCTCGCGTACAAGCTGGAATACGTCGATGAGCCGGTGGCCGAAGACCGTGTGTTCGAGAGCCACGGCGTCAAGGTCTTCGTCGATCCGAAAAGCCTGCCCTACATCGACGGAACCGAACTCGACTTCGGTCGCGAGGGATTGAACGAAGGTTTCAAGTTCAACAATCCTAATGTCAAGGACGAGTGCGGCTGCGGAGAGAGCTTTCGCATCTGACGTCGGCGACGTGCGGCGTCAATCCGCGACGTCAACCATCAAGGCGGCCCGGCCGCCTTGTTTTTTTATGGACATCCAGGCCAACCACTTCGCCCTGTTCGGATTGCCCGAACGCTTCGCGATCGACAGCGCGGCGCTCGATCACGCCTACCGCGATTTGCAAAGCCGCGTGCATCCCGATCGCTTCGCAACGTCGGGGGCTGCCGAGCAGCGGGTCGCATTGCAGTGGGCGACGCAGGCGAATGAAGCCTATCGCGTCCTGCGCGATCCTTTGAAGCGCGCGATTTATCTATGCGGGATCAAGGGGCATGATCCCGCGAACGAGAACGACACGAAGATGCCGCAAGCTTTCTTGATCGAGCAACTCGAATGGCGTGAAGCGCTCGATGAGGCGCGCGCGAATGACGACCGCGCGGCGCTCGATGCGTTGGATCGCGAGCTCGCATCGAATCGTGACGGATTGAAAGCAGAGATCGAGTCCGCGCTCGATCGCGACGCGGATGTTGAAAATGCAACGGCGCGCGCGTCCGAACTCGTGCGGCAATGGATGTTCGTCGAACGCTTCGGTGAAGACGTCGCGTCGGCGAGCGATCGTCTCGGCTCCGCGGTGCACTGATGGCCCTGCTGCAAATCTCCGAGCCGGGCATGGCGCCGGCGCCGCACCAGCGGCGGCTCGCGGTCGGCATCGATCTGGGCACCACCAACTCTCTGGTTGCGGCGGTTCGCAATGGCGTCGCCGAAGTCCTGCCCGACGCAGAGGGCCGCATGCTGCTGCCGTCGGCCGTGCACTATCGCAAGGACGGCACGGCACGCATCGGGCACGACGCGCTCGCCGATCGCGCGGCCGATCCGCGCAACACCATCGTGTCGGTCAAGCGCTTGATGGGTCGCGGCCGCGACGAGATCGATCAAGCGGCCGCGAAAGAAATGCGCTACGACCTCGTCGATGCCGCGGCTCACGAAGGCAGCGGCAACCTCGTTCGTCTCTCGACCGTGGCCGGTGTCAAGACGCCGGTCGAAGTCTCCGCGGAAATCCTCGCGACCTTGCGACAGCGCGCCGAAGACACGCTCGGAGACGACCTGGTCGGCGCGGTCGTCACGGTGCCGGCCTACTTCGACGACTCGCAACGCCAGGCGACCAAGGATGCCGCGCAGCTCGCGGGCATCAACGTCTTGCGCCTGCTGAACGAACCGACCGCGGCGGCGGTCGCATACGGTCTGGACAACGGCATCGAAGGCGTCTACGCGGTCTATGACCTCGGCGGCGGCACCTTCGACCTCTCGATCCTCAAGCTCACGCAAGGCGTCTTCGAAGTGCTCGCAACCGGCGGCGATACCGCGCTCGGCGGCGACGACTTCGATGAGCGGCTCGCGAAACTTGCGCTCGATGCAGCGGGCGTGACCGTCGATCGATTGTCCGACGCCGAACACGCACGCCTCGCCGCGCACGCGCGCGCCGCGAAGGAGCAGTTGAGCGATGCATTGATCGTCAATCTCGCGTTCGAAGCCGACGGCGTTCATCGACACGCGGCGATTTCGCGCGATGCTTTTGCCGCGGCAACGAAGGACCTGGTCGATCGCACGCTTCTATCCGCGACGCGCAGCCTGCGCGACGCACGCCTCTCGGTCGATGACGTGCGAGGCGTCGTAATGGTCGGCGGTGCAACGCGCATGCCGCAGGTCCGCGCCGCAGTAGAAACGTTTTTCAGGAAGCCGCCGTTGATCGATCTCGATCCCGATCGCGTGGTCGCATTGGGCGCGGCGATCCAGGCCAATGCGCTCGCGGGAAATCGCGCGTCGGGTAGCGACGAGTGGCTGCTGCTCGACGTGATCCCGCTGTCGCTCGGCATCGAGACGATGGGCGGGCTGGTCGAGAAAATCATCGCGCGCAATTCGACGATTCCGGTCGCTCGCGCGCAGGAGTTCACGACCTTCAAGGACGGCCAGACCGCGATGGCGATCCACGTCGTGCAAGGTGAACGCGAACTGGTGTCGGACTGCCGCTCGCTCGCGCGCTTCGAGTTGCGCGGCATCCCGGCGATGGTCGCGGGCGCTGCGCGGATACGCGTCACGTATCAGGTCGACGCCGACGGCTTGTTGTCGGTCGCCGCGCGCGAGACCGTGTCGAACGTCGAAGCGCACATCGTCGTCAAGCCGTCATACGGTCTGGGCGACGACGAGGTCGCGCGCATGTTGAAGGACAGCTTCGGCGCGGCCGACAGCGACATGCGTGCTCGCGCCGTTCGTGAGCAGCAGGTCGAGGCGCGGCGCATCGTCGATGCGACCGAGTCCGCGCTCGCGGCCGATGCGGCTTTGCTCGACGCCTCCGAGATCGCGCGCATCCGTTGCCTGATCGATGCGGTCCGCAAAGTGGGCGAGAGCGACGATCACGTCGCGATCAAGGATGCCATCGATGCGCTCGCGCGCGGCACCGAGGATTTCGCGGCAATGCGCATGGATGCCAGCGTCAAGCGCGCTCTCACCGGCAAGCGGCTCGACGAGCTGGCATAGCCGCGTCGTCGTCATCGTCGCTGCACACGCTCATGCCGAAGATCACGGTCCTGCCGCATCACGATGTTTGTCCGAACGGCGCCGAGTTCGAAGCCGAGGTCGGCAAGAGCCTGTGCCGCAATCTGCTCGAGCACCATGTTCCGATCGAGCACGCGTGCGAGATGTCGGCCGCCTGCACGACCTGTCACGTGATCGTCAAGCAGGGCTTCGACAAGCTCGAGCCTTCGGACGACAACGAGGACGATCTGCTCGATCAGGCGTGGGGGCTGACGCCGCGCTCGCGGCTGTCTTGCCAGGCAATCATGACCGAGGACGATCTGGTCCTCGAGATTCCGAAGTATTCGATCAATCATGCGAAAGAGAATGGCTGATCGCGTCATGCGAAGAGCCCGAAGGAGTGCGCCATGAAATGGACCGACATCGAAGACATCGCGATCGCGTTGCAAGAGGCCCATGCGGAAGTCGATCCGAAGACCATGCGCTTCACCGACCTGCATCGCTGGGTGACCGAGCTCGAAGACTTCGACGACGACCCCGCGCGCTCGGGCGAGAAGATCCTCGAGGCGATTCAGGCCGCGTGGATCGACGAGGTCTCGTAGCGCGCTGTTCGCGCACATCGCCATGCGCCGGTTGTTCGGTCGGTCGAGCAAGTCCGAGGTCTACCGTGTGCAGTGGATCACGGATGATTCATGGTCACGTCTTCTCGACCGGCATCGCTTCCTGAATAGGCTCGATGCCGATCAGCGCGATCGACTCCGAAGCCTTTGCGGCGCCTTTCTCGCAACCAAGGCGGTCAATGCGGCGGGCGGCCTCGCGGTAAGCGACGAGATGGTCGCAAGCATCGCGGTGCAGGCGTGCCTGCCTGTACTCGAACTGGGCATCGATGCCTATCCCGCATTCGACGAAATCGTCGTCTACCCGAGCGACTTCGTCGTCGAGCGCGAAGTGGTCGACGAGAATGGCGTGGTTCACGCGTTCACCGAGGCGATTACCGGGGAGTCGTGGGAAGGCGGCCCGATCGTGCTGGCGTGGGATGCCGCGTCGGGCTCACGCTGCGGCAATGCGCATCGGCCGTCGCCGTTCGCGTTCAACGTCGTGATCCACGAGTTCGCGCACAAGCTCGACATGACCAACGGCGCGGTCGATGGCGTGCCGGCCTTTGTTCGCGCGATGCACGCAACGTTGGACGCAACGCATTGGCGCGACGTGCTCGAAACCAGCCTCGAAGACTTCGCTGAGCGCGTCGATGCGGCCGAGGCCTCGATCCCACGCCATGTCGATCCCGAGTCCGCGCGCGCCGATCGCTACTTCGCCGAATTGCCTTTCGACGCCTACGCAGCCACCGACGAAGCCGAGTTCTTCTCGGTCACCAGCGAAGCGTTCTTCGTGACGCCGGAACGCCTCATCGAGGCGTATCCCGAGTGGCATGCGCTGCTGGCGGCGTATTACAAGCAAGACCCGTTGTCATCCCGAACGGAGTGAGCAGCCGTCGCCCCTGCGAACGGGACACAGTGTCGTTGACCCGCGAGAGCCGCTGGGGTCCCGCGTCCGCGGGAACGACGATCCATCACACGATCTGCGCAGCGACGATCTGGATTTCCACCAGACAGTCCGGTCGTGCGAGCTTCGCTTCGATGGTTGCGCGGGGCGGCGTAGCACCGGGCTCGACCCAGGCGTCCCACGCGCGATTCATGTCGGCGTAGTTCTTCATGTTCGACAGATATACCGTCGCCGAAAGGATGTGGCGCTTGTCGCTCCTGGCTTCGCCGAGCAGGCGCGCGACGTGGCCGAGCACCTCTTGCGTCTGTGCGAACGCATCGGCTTTGGTCTGCTCTGCGATCTGACCTGCGAGATAGACCGTGCCGCCGTGAATCGCGACTTCGGAAAGACGCGGGCCGACGTGAAGGCGCTCGACGCTGGAGACATCTGACATGATCAATTTCCCCTGAGAAAAAAATCTTTTGCGATCCTGATTTGATCGGCATGCATGAACGTGGGGGCGTGCCCGACGTTGGCGATGGTGACGAGTTCGGCCTTCGGTCCGCGCGTCGCCATCTGTTCATGCGTATCGCGTGAAACCAGATCCGAGAGTTCACCGCGAACCGCCAGCACCGGGCAGCGGATCGCGTCGTAGAGGTGCCAGAGCGACGTGTCGCCCGACGAGGTGTTGCCTTCTGCGGCTTCGAACGGCGCGGCGATCGCGGGGTCGTGACTGCGCACCCACAGGTCGCCGTCCTTCTTCATCACCAGCTCGGTCAGCAAGCGCCACTCGGCGTCCGTGTGCTCGCCGAACGGCGCACTGATCTCGCGGATATACGTTTCGGCTGCTTCGATGGTTGCGAAGCGCGGCGTGTCGCGGACGTAAGCGCCGATGCGCGCGAGCGCGGCTGCGCCAAGCGTCGGTCCCGCGTCGTTGATGACCATGCGCGAGAGCGGCGAGCCGGGCAGCGACGCGAGCACCAGGCCGATCAATCCGCCCATCGATGTGCCGAACCAGTGGACCGTTTTCGCATCGAGGCGCGCGAACAAGGTAATCATGTCCGCGACATAAGTCGGCACCTGGTAGAGCGTCGGGTCTCGCAACCAACCGCTGCGACCGCGTCCGACGACATCGGGGCACACCACGCGATAGTCCGATGCAAGCGCGGCTGCAAGCGCATCGAAGTCGTTCGACACGCGCAAGAGGCCATGCACGCAGATCAGGACGCGCTCGTTATTTGGGTCGCCCCATTCGCGATACGCCATGCGATGCAGGCCAGCCGCGGAAATGCATTGCACGTCGCGAAGGCGAGCGGACGCTTGGGATGAGGCGGACATCGATGAGCTTTCGAGAAGTGGCGTTGGCTTTATCTTAGCGCCCCGTAGCCGCCGTCTCGCCGAGGACGGTTGCCGCAGGCGGAAACCCGCGGTAGGACGCCTCCTGAATTTCCTTCACGCACGACCAACTCCGGGTGTTGCGGCGCTAAAATTGGCAACGCGGCCCACATGCCTCGGGCGCGGATCCCCATGATGAAAACCTTCGATATCGATTGCCGGCTGGTGTACGACGTGCGTGGGTCGGCGGAATTTTTCTTTCAGATCGAAGCGGCGCGTGTCCCCGAGCACACCCTTCTTTCGGAGTCCTTCAGCGTCACGCCGCTGACCTGTATCCCGCAGGAATATCTGCCGCCGCATTCGCATAACCGATCGATGCGCATTCATGCAGAAGCCGGCACGATGACGGTCGATTATCGCGCGCGCGTGGTTCGCCGCTTCGAAGAGCCCGACCGCAACGCGCGTGAATTGAGCATCGCCGAACTGCCCGATGACGTGATGCAATACCTGTTGCCCACGCGCTATTGCGAATCCGACGCCTTGTCCGGGATGGCGCAGAGGACCTTCGGACATCTGCCGCAGGGATACGGCCGCGTCGAAGCGATCGTCGCGTGGATTCGTGAGCACATTTTTTATCAAATCGGTCAGACCGACGTGACGACCACCGCGCGAGACGTGCTCGCCAACCGCGTCGGCGTCTGTCGCGACTTCGCGCACGTGGCGATCACGATGTGCCGTGCACTCAACATCCCCGCGCGTTTCGTGGTGGGCTACGTGGAGTTCGAGGAACCGCCGCCCGACTTCCATGCGATCTTCGAGGCGTATCTCGGAGGCAAGTGGATCCTGTTCGACCCGACCGGCCTCGCGCCGGCCGAAAACGTGATTCGTATCGCATCGGGCGCGGATGCCAACGATGTCGCATTCGCGATCATCTACGGTCCAGCCCGGATGACCGACATCCAGCCGAACATCACCGAGGTCGTGCAAGACGACCAGGTCGCCTCGCCTTCGATCAAGCCCGGGCTCAAGAGCGTGTCGCTCGCGGCCTGAAGCTCGCCCGGTCGCGGCGCGTTCGATCCTCGCGCGCGAGCGGGTGCTCCCGACTATTCCGATTGCGGAACGCTGTGCTGGTCTTCGGCCAGGGTTTGAGCCGGCTCGCGCGGCACTGCCGCCAGCTTCGGCTCGACGTCGCGCGGCATGGGCGCGCGTACCGGTTCGGCGCGCGGAAGGATCGCGGCGCCGATCGCGCTCATCGGGTTCTGTATGCGCGTCGGCTCGGTCGATGCGCCGCCGAGCGCACCGGCTTCGTCCCAGGTCGGATCGGGAATTTCTCCGAAGATCTGCTTCAACCGCTCGCCCCAGGTGTCGTGAATCATGCGGAAATATTGATTGTTCGCGTCGATCATCGCGAAGCGCGTGACCGCTAGCCGATCGGCTTCGTAGCACAACAGATCGAGCGGCATTCCCACCGAGAGGTTGGAGCGCATCGTAGAGTCCATCGACACCAGCGCGCACTTCGCGCCTTCATCGAGCGTCGCCTTCGGCGTGATCATGCGATCGAGCACGGGCTTGCCGTACTTCGCCTCGCCGATCTGGAAGTACGGACTTTCGGGCAGCGCCTCGATAAAATTGCCGGCCGAATAGACCAGGAACAAACGGCAATCCTCCCCCTTGATCTGGCCGCCGATGATGATGCTCATCGTGAATTCGATGCCGGCTTCCTCGAGCGCGGCCGCGTCGCGCGTGCGCACCCTGCGGACCGCGTCGCCGACGATGCGCGAAACCACGAACATGTTCTTGGCGTTCCAGATGCTGGTGCCGTCGGCATCGTGCGTGTCGGAAACGATTTGCCGCACGGCCTGACCGCTTGCGAGGTTGCCCGAGGTCATCATCACGATCACGCGTTCGCCGGTCCTCTCGAACACCGTCATCTTGCGAAACGTGCTGACATGATCGACGCCCGCGTTGGTGCGCGAGTCCGCCAGGAACACGAGGCCTTGATCGAGGCGCATCGCAACGCAATAGGTCATGGGATGTGGACGAAGAAAGAGAAAAAAGGTTCGAGCGATTCTAGCGCGCCGCCCGCGCCTGCAACGCGCGTTCGCGTTGCTAATTGCGGTCCGCTGCGCGCTTCGTCTCGGCTGCGCGACATCGCAGTTTGATTGCTGTATCGTCGCGGCCATCATTTTCATGAGGCGCGCGACGATCAACGTCGATCGCGGCGCGCAGCGGAGCACCGTGAATCTTTCATTCGTCACCCAGGCACACGACAGCCCGTGGGCCACGTATCTCGCGCAGGTCGATCGTGTGTTGCCTTATCTCGGCCATCTGGCCCGCTGGTCCGAGACTCTGAAGCGTCCCAAGCGCGCGTTGATCGTCGACATCCCGATCGAACTCGATAACGGAACGGTCTCGCACTTCGAGGGTTATCGCGTGCAGCACAATCTTTCGCGCGGACCGGGCAAGGGTGGCGTGCGCTTTCACCCCGACGTGACGCTCGAAGAAGTGATGGCGTTGTCCGCATGGATGACGGTCAAGTGCGCGGCGGTCAACCTGCCATACGGCGGCGCGAAGGGCGGCGTTCGGGTCGATCCGAAACTGTTGTCGTTGAAAGAGCTCGAGAAGCTCACGCGGCGCTATACCAGCGAGATCGGTCTGGTGATCGGGCCGCACACCGACATTCCCGCGCCCGACGTCAACACCAATCCGCAGATCATGGCGTGGATGATGGACACGTACTCGATGAACGTCGGCGCGACCGCGACCGGCGTCGTGACCGGCAAGCCGATCGAACTCGGCGGCTCGCTCGGCCGCGTCAAGGCGACCGGGCGCGGCGTTTTCGTGGTCGGCCGCGAAGCCGCGCGCCGCATCGAGGTGCCGATCGACGGTGCGAGAGTAGCGGTGCAAGGTTTCGGCAACGTCGGCTCGGCGGCCGCGGAACTGTTCGTGGGCAGCGGCGCGAAGATCGTCGCGGTGCAGGATCACACCGGCACGGTTTACAACCCCACCGGACTCGACATCGCCGATCTGCTTGCCGAAGCGCATGCCAACGGCGGCGTCGGCGGATTCAAGGGCGGCGACAAGATCGCCGACGAAGATTTCTGGGATGTCGAAAGCGAGTTCCTGATCCCGGCGGCTCTCGAAAGCCAGCTCACGGCGGACCGCGCCCGAAGAGTCAGGACCCGCATGATTCTCGAAGGCGCCAATGGCCCTACCACGCCCGATGCCGACTTGATCTTCGGCGAGCGCGGCATCCTGGTCGTGCCCGACGTGATCGCCAATGCGGGCGGCGTGACGGTGTCGTACTTCGAGTGGGTGCAGGACTTCAGCTCTTTCTTCTGGACCGAAGACGAGATCAACGTGCGCCTCGACAAGATCATGGTCGATGCGTTCAAGCGCATTTGGGAAATGGGCGATCAGCACAGGATCCCGCTGCGTACCGCGGCTTTCGTGGTCGCGTGCACGCGGGTGCTGCAGGCGCGCGAGAAGCGCGGGCTGTATCCATGACGACAGTAAAACAGGAGGAGAAATCCATGGTGAACAAGAACGCAGTGATGGCGGCAACGAGCGTGTTGATCGTCGCGCTTGCCGGTTGCGCGGCCCAGCAGTCCGGCGGAGGAACAACCAACGCGCAATCTGCAAGCGGCGGGAAACAATCCGTGACTGCGACGCCAACTCAAGGGCCGACGACCATCATCACGCGGTCGGACGATTCGAAAGAAGGTCGCGAGATGATCGGCACGCCCGCGCCGGGCAGCAAATTCTCCAAGCTCAAGTTCGGCATGAGCTCGCAGCAGGTCCTGAACCTGATCGGTGCAGCGAGCGACTCGCAGACGCACGAGACCGGCAAGCGCTGGATTCCCTTCTACTTCGGTCCGGATGTGCGCCGTATGGAGACGCTATACAACGGCGAGGGATGCCTGACGTATACAGCCGGGAACCGGTTCGGCAGCGGTGACAACGAATTGATCATCATCAACGTCGATCCCAAAGGGGAATGCTTCAAGTCGTGAGGCATTTCTCCTGCTGAACGCGGGACGTGAATGATCTCGCGCGATCCGATGAAGACCGCTTCTCGTCATCGCCTCGTGATCGCGTCGCGCGAGAGTCGCCTCGCGATGTGGCAAGCCGAGCACGTGCGCTCGGCGTTGCAGCGTCTCGCTCCGTCATGTGAAATCGTGATCGACGGCATGACGACGCAAGGCGATCGCATCCTGGATCAAAGCCTGGCCAAGGTCGGCGGCAAGGGGTTGTTCGTCAAGGAGCTCGAAGCGGCGTTGCTTGAAGGTCGCGCGGACCTCGCGGTGCATTCGTTGAAGGATGTGCCGATGACGCTGGCCGACGGCCTCGCGCTTGCGGCGATACTCGAGCGCGAAGATGCGCGCGATGCCTTCGTGTCCAATCGCTACGCATCGCCCGATGGGCTGCCGCCCGGCGCGGTGGTGGGCACGTCCAGCCTGCGGCGTGAGGCGCAGATTCGCGCTGCGTATCCGCACGTCGCAGTCGTGCCGGTGCGAGGCAATGTCGGCACACGACTCGACAAGCTCGATCGCGGCGACTTCGATGCGATTCTTCTTGCAGCGGCAGGTCTGATCCGGCTCGGCCTCGAGTCGCGCATTCGCATGCGATTCGATCCTGTGGACAGCTTGCCGTCGCCGGGGCAGGGCGCGCTGGCGATCGAGGTCGATGCGAAGCGCAGCGACCTGATCGCTCTGTTGGCGCCGCTGCATGACGAGAAGACCGCGCTGGCGGTGATGGCCGAGCGCGCCGTGTCGCGTGCGCTCGGTGGCAATTGCACGATGCCGCTCGGCGCCCATGCGAGCTGGCTCGACGACGGACGCCTCGCACTATCTGCGCTGCTAGGGCGGCCCGATGGTTCGCGCATCGTGACTGAGAACCAGAGCGCGGTCGTTCACGCAATCGACGAAGCCGAGGCGCTCGGGTGCCGCGTCGGCGAGCACCTGATCGCGCAAGGCGGACTCGCATTGATCGAGCCGCTGTGAGCGGATGCGATGACGAGTAGAGAGACGACGGGGACCGCGCCTCGATCGACCGTGATCGTGACGCGACCGAAAGAAGACGCCGCGCCGCTGATCGAATTGTTGCGCGAGCGAAGGCATGAGGTCATCGCATTTCCGGTGCTCGGCATCGAACCGGTCGATGACTCCCACACGCTCGCGGCGACGATGGCGCGCATCGATGCGTATCGGCTGGTGGTCTTCGTGAGTCCGAATGCAATTCGCCACGCGATCGCGCATCGACAGGATCCGTGGCCGCGCGACGTGACGATCGCGGTGATGGGGCCGGGCAGCGTTGCGGCGCTCGGCGCGCTCGGAATCGCGAAGCCCGGGATAGGCATCGTCACTCCGGCGGACGCGCACATCGATGCGATTTCCGTCTCGTCTTCAAATCAACGCTACGATTCCGAAGCTGTCCTCGCCGCGCTCGATTCGACGATCGCATTGCATGCGGGTTTCGAGGGACGCGTGCTGATCGTTCGCGGCAACGGAGGTCGTTCGTGGTTCGCCGATCGCCTGCGCGAACGGGGTATCGCGGTCGATGAGGTCGAGAGCT
>JBBSEF010000016.1:0-48193 GCA_038240015.1 Burkholderiales bacterium | reverse complement strand
TTTCCTCGACAACGCGGCCGAGTGGATCCTCGAACTCGATCGCGGTCAGGGCATACCGTGGAAGGGCAACTACAGCTCGTGGCTCGAGCAGAAGCAGGAGCGCTTGAAGCAGGAAGAGTCGGGCGAGTCGGCGCGGCAGAAGGCGTTGAAAACAGAACTGGAGTGGGTGCGTCAGAACCCCAAGGGCCGTCAGGCGAAATCGAAAGCGCGGCTCGCGCGCTTCGAAGAATTGAGTTCGCACGAATACCAGAAGCAGAACGAGACGCAGGAGATTTTCATCCCGGTTGCCGAGAGGCTCGGCAATGAAGTGATCGAGTTCAAGAACGTCCGCAAGTCGTACGGCGATCGTCTCTTGATCGACGACCTGAGCTTCAAGATTCCGGCCGGCGCCATCGTCGGCATCATCGGACCCAACGGTGCGGGCAAGTCGACGCTGTTTCGCATGATCATCGGTCGCGAGCAGCCCGACAGCGGAGAGATCGCGAAGGGCGCGACCGTCAAGCTCGCGTTCGTCGATCAATCGCGCGACGTGCTCGACAACACCAAGACCGTGTTCGAGGACGTCTCGAACGGCGCCGACATTCTCACCGTGGGAAGGTTCGAGATGCCGTCACGCGCGTATCTGGGCCGCTTCAACTTCAAAGGCGGCGACCAGCAGAAGAACGTCGGCAATCTGTCGGGCGGTGAACGCGGACGTCTGCATCTGGCGAAGACCCTGCTCGAAGGCGGCAACGTGCTCTTGCTCGACGAGCCGTCGAACGATCTGGACGTCGAGACCTTGCGCGCGCTCGAAGACGCGCTGCTCGAATTCGCGGGGTCGGTGCTGGTCATCAGTCACGACCGCTGGTTTCTCGATCGCATCGCCACGCACATCCTGGCTGCCGAAGGCGATTCGAAATGGACTTTCTTCGACGGCAATTATCAGGAATACGAGGCCGACAAGAAGAAGCGTCTCGGCGAAGAGGGCGCCAAGCCGAAGCGCATTCGCTACAAGGCGCTTACGGTGTAGGCAACATCAACCAACGAGGGAGAGTGACTATGGGAATGGGCATCATCGGAACGATCGTCATCGGATTCATCGTCGGCGTGCTCGCGAAGTTTGTGCATCCCGGCAAGGAGAACATGGGCTTCATCGTGACCGTTCTTCTGGGCATTGCCGGCGCATTCGTCGCACGCTTCATCGGGCAGGCGGTGGGCTTCTACGGACCCAATGACAACGCCGGCTTCTTCGCGGCGCTGATCGGCGCGGTCGTGTTGCTGGTCATTTACGGCATGGTCGTCAAGCGCACTTGAAGCAGTAGCGCGCCGTATTGGAAAAGGGGCCTGGGGTTGGCCCCCTTTTGTTTTCGTTTGGAGACTTCAGTCTCCCGAAGGGACCGCATCGGCCTTCGCGCGCTCAGCGCGCTGGTTGTTCCTGATGACCTTGTCCTGCCGATTGGCCTTGGCCTTCAGCCTGCTCGGGTCGGACTGAGTGGTCGTTTCGGTCGCGGAAGAACCGGTCTGCGCAGAGATCGGAATCCGAACATTTTCCTCAGTCGCGCGGCGCTCCTGCGGCGACTGCGATTCCGAGCGGGGTTGGTCGAGCGTGAGCCCCTTGCCCGACGACGATTGGTCTGCTGGTGTCGAAATCTGCGCGCCCGCCACGAGAGGCAATACACCAAGGATGGCGGCGGCGATAAGGTTGCCGAGTGGGTTCATTCGATCGATCTCCTGATGGGATATGAGCGATGCAAGACCCGTCATCGGGCTCTGGTATTCCATGCGGGTCCGATCGCGCCGCCCAAAATGAAGAAGGCGGCCGCGGCCGCCTTCCGATGCGGGTAAAGGCTTCAGTTTCCCGATGGCGTCGACTTGGCATTGGTGCCGCCCGTCGTCCGGTCGTCCTTCGTCTTGGCGGGGTAAGTCGGCACATCGCCCGCGGCGGGCTGACTGTCCTTGCTCACCTTGTCGGTGCGCTTGGTCTGGGTCTTCGCGCGTCCCGTGTCGGTGTAAGCCGGGTCGTTCGTGCGCGAATCGGTCTGGCCGTAGTTGGGCGCCTCGCCATTTTCTTGCGTGGCTTTGCGTTCAGACTCCGAACGGGGCTGATCGGGCGCGAGCACCTTGCCTGCCGGGGCGCGGTTCGTCGGCGTCGAGGTCTGGGCGCTGACAATCAAAGGCATGCTGCAAATGATGGCGCTAGCAAAGAATTTGCTGATGTTATTCATTCGATCGAACTCCTGATGTGAAACGAGCTATGCAAGACAAGGCATGGCGATTGCGTATTCCTTTGCGAATTCCGATTCAACGCGTGGATGAATCATCGAATTCGCGTGGTGCCGGTGCAGAAGTGCGAGCGCAAAGGGTTCGCATGGTTCCACGTGATGAACGAACAACGCATGAGCAACGCAAATTGCGGGATGGTCCGAGCGACCGCGCTCTTTTCCGCCATGCTCGCGCAGTGTTGCGCCGACAACGCGATCAGCGTTGCTTGCCCTGGGGTCGATGCCACCCCGGCCAGCGCGCGAGCATCGACTTCATCGATGCATCGCTTGCCTGCTTGCGCAATCCCGGCGACGCGCTGGCGTCCGCTATGCCGGCGGCGTCGCGCAACACCTGCGCCTGGGCTTCGCGCGCGAGCAGCCCGGCCGCTGGTGAATAGATGTCGGTGCGATTGGACACGTCCGCGTTGGCAACAGCGAACAACGCGACGAAGCGCGATGCCGTGGCGCTCAACGCCTGATAGTCGCCCAGGAAAAAACCTCCTTCGGTGACAGGCGCGAACACGAGATCGAAGGGTCCTGCGATGCGCACCTCGCTCCATGTCCGGCCGGCATCGGCGGAGCGCGCCAACCAGAGATCGGTCAACAGCGTCGTCGCATCGGCAGTGTCGTCTCTGAAGTCGTAGTAGATCACTCCGATCACGCCGTCCGCGCGCGCTGCCACCACCGGCACGAACGCCGCCGCGTTAGGCGCGCCATTGATCGCGCGCGGAGTCGACCACGTCAGTCCCCCATCGGTCGAACGCGAGAAGGCGACCGCATCGCGAGCCCCGTTCGAAAAGCGCGCGTCCTGCCACACCACCATCAGGTTCCCCGCGGGATCGGCTGCGATCTCGCCGAGAATCGATGCGTCGCGCACGACCGCTCCGGTCTGCGGATCTTTCGTTCCCACCGCGAGCAGGTCGGCGACCTTTACCGGCTGACTCCACGTGAGACCGCGGTCGCTCGAACGAATCACGTTCAGAGTCAGGGTCTGCGTTGCGTTGAGGCCGAAGTCGATCCTGGTGAAGAGATCGACGAGTGTGCCGTCAGGCAGCAGCACGATGACGTTGCCGACGGTCTGCGCATTGAGACCCGGGTTGTAGATGATGTTCGGAGTCGACCACGTGCGACCGTTATCGATGCTGCGCGTAAACAGAGTCGGTCCTCCGCCCGACCCGACCAGGCGATCCCACGTCGCATAGACGAAACGTGCATCGCGCGGGTCTGCGGCAATCGAACCCTTGTCGTTGAAGAACTGCGCGCCGTCGCGAATCAGCGTCGTGGTCGGTCCCCATGTCGCGCCGCCGTCGCTCGAGCGTGCGACGAGCAGCGCCGACTCTGACGTGGGAGCGAAGGTCTGGCCGGTGAACGACAGCGCGATTTGATACGCGCTGCCGTCGATGGCGTAGGTGGTCCACGGGTCCGATGCGCGATCGAAGTCGCCGCCGTTGGCCGCGGTGCCGCCGGCACAGCGCGAGAACGGCAACGCCCTCGTCGACCAAGTCGCACCGGCATCGAAAGAGTTGGCCACAACGATGCCTTGCGACCCGCCGTTCGACCAACGATCCTGCTGCCACGAGCCGACGATGTTGTTCGGGTTGAGCGGATTGACCGCGACCGAGGGCTCCACCTCGGCATTGACGTACAGCGTACCCGCCTGCGCGCCATTGCACCCGGGCGCGAATGTCGAAGCGGGGGACGCGCGCACCGACCCGGTGGGCGGAGGCGGCGGGGCCGGCGCAGGTGGTGGCGACGCGGGCGCGGGGGAGGGCGATCCCCCTCCGCCGCTGCACGAGGCCAGCAAGGTCAAGCCGATGACGAGCGCCGCACGGAAAGCGGCGCCGGTGTTGACGTGTGGGGGTGGCGCGGGTGTTGGCTTGTTCATGATGGTCCTGCAGGCTTCATGTTTGTAGCGATCAGCTCGAAATCTTGCTGCGGCACCTTGACGAGACCGAAGCGAAACGCAGCGCCCCAGTGCGTCTTGTCTATGATGAACGAAAGCTCTTCGATCAACGGCCTGATCGGCGTTTCCCGGCACTTCGTGAATTCGACATCGATTCGATACGGCTTGAAGTCCGCACTCATCTCGACCTGATAGACCTCGCCGGTCGAGATCGTTCCGATCGCGGTGAAGTGCTGCAACGGCTCGCCGTCCGGATAGTCGGTGCGAGGCGAGTACATCACCAACCCATCGCCCGCGTGCATCCGCTGCAATGGCGCCTTCTTCCCGTGGTTGGCCTGTGTGAAGCCGCCTGCCACGCCACGCTCGACATGGGAGCGAGAGACGACCACGATCCAGAAGCTGCGTGACGGCATGTGCGCGTGCGCTCCAACGAAACCGATCGGTCAGGAACCCGGCAACGGCCCGATGAAGACTATTCGATGCCGACCGCGTCCGCCACTTCGCACAGGATCGGATCGAACTGAGCGAGAGCCGCGGCTGCCTTCATGTGAGGCATGGCTTGCGGATTCTTCCTCATCGCTTCGAAGTCGCCCATGCTTTTCCATTGCGCATAGTTCAGCACCTTCTTTCCGTCCAGGCCGCGATGGATGTTCGCGGACACGAACCCCGGCAAGTGCTTCATGGTCTGCTCGGTCGCTTCAACCAGCGACGCGACGAGCGCGTCCTGCTTTTCCGGGGCAACCGTAAAGACATTGATGAGGGTGAGGACGCTGCGTCCCTTCTCGATGGTGGTCATTGATTTCTCCGGAAGGTGATTCAAATCGCCACATCAAATCGCTGCGGTGCGTTCGATCAACCAACGCTTCGCGTCGTCGGCCACATGCGGCGACAAGCGCTTCTTCACTTCATCGTGATAGGCGTTCAGCCACGCCTTCTCGTCGTCGCGCAACAGCGCACGATCGATGCAGCGTGTGTCGATCGGGCAGAGCGTGAGCGTCTCGAATTCGAGAAACTCGCCGAAGTCGCCGCGTCCCGCATGTTCGTCGACGCCGGCGCCCGCAAACTTTGCCGGCACGGCGAGGACCAGGTTCTCGATGCGCACGCCCCACTTGCCCGGACGATAGATCCCCGGTTCGTCCGAGGTGATCATGCCGGGCTCCATCGCCGTGTGCGGATCCGGCGGCGCGTGAGGTGAAATCGATTGCGGTCCTTCGTGCACGTTCAGGAAGTAACCCACGCCGTGGCCGGTGCCGTGACCGTAATCGACTCCTGCAGCCCAGATCGGCGCGCGCGCCAGCGCGTCGAGGCTGGGCGAGCGCGTGCCGCGCGGAAAGCGCGCCGACGCGAGCGCGATCATGCCTTTCAACACCAGCGTGAAGTCGCGCTTCTGATCGTCGGACACGCGGCCGATCGGCACGACTCTCGTGATGTCGGTCGTGCCGGAGGTGTACTGACCGCCCGAATCGATCAGCAACAGGCCGTCGCCTGAGATGGTCGCGTGGGAGGCAACGGTCGCGCGATAGTGCGGCATCGCGCCGTTGGCGTTGAAGCCCGCGATCGTCGAGAAGCTCGGCGACACGAAGCCCTTGCGACGCGCGCGCGCAGCGGTGATGCGCTCGTCGATCGTCAGTTCCGTGATGGGCTCACCGCCGGCCTGCGACTTCGCGAGCGCGTCTTCGAACCACGCGAAGAATTCCGCGAGCGCGGCGCCGTCTTCCTCCATCGCGCGCCGCACGTGGGCGGCTTCTTCAGCCGTCTTTCTCGATTTCGCGAAGGTCGATGGATTGATCGCTTCGACCACGCGAACCGACGACGGTACTGCCTCGCGAAAGGCGAGCGTGATGCGGCGTGGATCGAGTAGCAGCACGCGATCGTCCTTCAACGATCGCAGTGCGTCGCGCGCTGCGTCGTAAGACGCGATGCGCACGCCATCGCGACTCAAGGCAGCGCGAATCCGGTCGGGTACTTTCTCATCGGCGATGAACAGCGTCGCGGCGTCGGGCTCGATCAGCGCATGGGCGAGAAACACGGGGTTGTACTCGACGTCGCTGCCGCGCAGATTGAACAGCCACGCGATGTCGTCGAGCGTCGAGATGAAGTGCGCATCGGCGCCCGCTCCCCGCATCGCCGTGCGCACGTCGGCCAGCTTGTCGGCGCGCGCGCGCGGCGCGAAGGGACTCGCGTGTTCGAATATCTCTTGTGTCGGCAAGGAGGGACGATCGCTCCACACGTCGTCGAGCAAGTCGATGGTGGTGTCGAGCTCGATGCCGTGCTCCGTGAGAGCGCTCTGCAGTTGTCTTGCGGCGGCAAGTCCGATGACGCTACCGTCGACACCGACCACGTCGCCGACGTTCAGGTGGGCGACCAGCCAGTCGACGTGCGCGACGCTCGATGCGGCCGGGATGCGCATGGTGTCGATGCCGGTGGCTGCGAGTTCGGCATCGGCTTGCCCCCAATAGCGGCTGTCGGTCCACATACCCGCGAACTCGCGCGCGACGATCAGCGTGCCTGCCGACCCGGTGAAGCCCGACAGCCACGAACGACTCGCCCATCGACCGGGAAGATATTCGGACAGATGCGGGTCGGACGAGGGAACGAGATAAGCGGCTAGTCCGCGTTTGGCAAGAGCCGCGCGCATGCGCGCGATGCGATCGCGCACAGCGGCGCGTGAAGCTTCGAGTGTGTCCATGACTAGAGGAGGCAAAGGGAGAGGACGCGATTATGAACGCGTCGCGCGAATTCGCCTTCGCCGGGACGACGACAGTTGGGGCTCGCGTCCGTGCTACCGATAAGCGGCGGGATAATACTGCGGCGCCTCGCGGCGCTCGAACATGCCGTAGTCCCGGACGACCCGGACATGTCGGTGCCGCAAAGATTCAACGCCAACGAACGAATGCGGATTCCAGGCAAGCGCCGCGCTCGCAATCGTCCACGATCCCAACAACAGCAGCTTGCCGGGATGGGTAATGCTCTCGAAGACTTCATGATCGACCAGCCCGTCGATGCCGCAAGAAAGGCCGAGATGCGCGGGCAGCGCCGCGGCATGTCCATCGAGTGAATTGTTTTCCGCAGGCACGAGTTCGGTGATCGTGCAAATTTTTGCCGCGCCGACAACGGTTTCGTCGAAGCGCTTTTCATCGACCTCCCCGTCAGCCGGCGGCCGGTTGTCAACCGTCACCTCGCCGACTCTCAAGTGGTAGTCGTCGAAGACACCCGAGCGACCTTTCTCCTGCACGCCGTGGTGTTCGCCCTGGGTGCGCCAGCGAACGACCGCTTTCTCGTCGCGCCAGGTCGATAGCGACAGCACCCAACCCTCGCGCCGTTTGCTTTCGAATCGCTCGTTGTCGATGAAGCCTTCGATGGTTTCGAGGATCGGTTTCAGATGCTTGGCGAGGCCCAGATACTCATCCTTCTTGCCGGGTCCGGGATGCACTTCGAAGATGACTGCGAACAAGGGCTTCTCCTTTGACGATAGCTGGGTAGCGGCGTACGGCTCGTCTGTCAGACAGACGGGGGCGAATCGCCTGCGAGCAGGAACACGATCGATTCGCGGTAAAGCGCATGACGCATGGTTTCAAGATGCATCAGATGCGTGGCGCGGTTGATCTTGATGTCGCGCTTGATGGGCGATGCGCTGAACGCATCGAACAGCCAGCGCGCATCACGATCGGTGCATAGCCCGTCCCACTCGCCGCGAATCAGCGCGATGGGCGCCTGTACCAGCGAGGGCTCGTATCCGAGTTGCCCATTCCGGGCTCGAAGAATGTCGTGAGAGGGACCAGCGGGAATCTTCACGCCAGCCGGATCGGAAGTTCTGCTATCTGGATCGCTATCGAGATAGCGTTCGGCCCAGTCGTCGAAATGCGCTCGCGACAAGACCGGTGCGGCTCCGGGCGGGACGTCTTCGAGAAAGCGCTTCCATTGATCTTCGATGCCGACGACGCGCCACGCGGGAATGCCGGGTGCGACTTCGTGACCTCCAGGCTCGCGTCGCGCGATCGGCCCGAACAACACCAGACGATCGACGAGACTCGGATGCATGCCGGCGAAGCGGCACATCGGCATCGAGCCCCACGAATGAGAAATCAGCGAGAGCTTGGGCGCCGCATGATGCGCGAGGATGAACCGGACCGCGGCGTGCACTTGTTCAGCCGCGTTTGCCGCGTTGCCGAGCGGTGGGTTCGATTCGGCAGGAGCATCCATTTCGGGATAGCGATCCGAAAATCCGAAACCGTTGAAATCCAACCCCCACACATCGAAGCCAGCGTCGTTGAGCTCATCGCGCCATGAGCGACCATCGAAGCGATGCGCGACCGAGAGCGCGGAAGGAAACGTCGCGCCGTGTACGTAGAGGACGATGCGTGGTGGACCCGTCAGTCGTCGCTGAGCAGGCAGGTGACGCAGAAACAAGCGCAGGCCCTCGCGTGGACCCGGTACAAAAAGATGCAGCTCTTCTGGATCGAGCAGAGGAATATCCATGTGACGACCATCTCGTGATTCGATCTGGAATCATCACGCATTCGACGCACAGGATGTTTCGTCGCGAAACGAAGTGTTCGCGGGGACGTTTAGCCCCACTGATAAGCCGCCGGATCCGGCGAGTCGGTCGGCGTCGCAATCGCCTTGCGCAGCGCCGGGCTCAGCGGAAGGTTGAGCGTGATGTTCTTCGGCGGGATCGGCTTGGAAAACCACTTCTCGTAAATCTTCATCACGTCGCCGCTCTTGAAGACGCGAATCAGCACATTGTCGACGACCTTCTTGTATTCGGTTTCTCCGCGCGGCAAGAGGAGCGCATACGGGTCGATGCTGTAGGCCTCGGTTCCGAGCACCCATTCGTTCGGAGTGCGCGAATTCGCGGCGAGGCCGGTAATCAGGATGTCGTCTTCGAAGAACGCCACCGCGCGATCGGACGTGACCTGCAACAACGATTCGGCATGATCGGCGCCTGCGTTGATCGTCATGCCGAGCTTGTTCTTCGCGTTCAGTTCGTTGACTCTTGCGATCGTGTTGGTGCCCGACGTGCAGACCACAGTCTTGCCGCGCAGGTCTTCGAGCGTCGCGAGCTTCGACGATTTCTTCGCGATGAATTTGGTCGAGACCACGAAGGTCGTCACCGAGAAGCCCACCTGCTTCTGGCGTTCGGCGTTGTTGACCGTCGAGCCGCATTCGATATCGATCGTGCCGTTCGCGATCAACGGAATGCGGGTGGCCGACGTGACGGGCGTCTACTTGGTCTGCAGGTTGGGCAGCTTGAGTTCGCTCTTGATCGCCTCGACGACGCGCAGGCACAGATCGATCGAGTAGCCGACCGGACGCTGCTGGTCGTCGAGATACGAGAACGGGATCGACGATTCGCGATAACCGAGATTGATCTCGTTTGCATCGCGAATTTTTTTCAGCGTGCCGGTCTCGGCTGCGATCGCCGCACTTGCGACGACCAGACCGCAGGCGACGCCGAACCAAAGGGAAACGAGGGAAGTGATTTTGCGCATGCGATGCTCCCGGTGGATGAACGTGTGTACGCGTGGCGATGCGCTACGCGGCGACTCTCAACGTCTTGAACGTGTCGGTCATCGCGTCGGCGAGGCGCTCGACGATCGCGTCGAGGTCCGCCGCGCTTGCGATGAAAGGGGGCGCGAGCAGGATTTGATTGCCGGCGTTGCCATCGATGGTTCCACCGCCCGGATACACCAACAGGCCGCGCGCCATCGCATTTTTCTTGATCGCGGCGTGGATCTTGATCGTCGGATCGAACGGCGCCTTCGTCGCGCGGTCGCGCACCAACTCGAGTCCCATGAAGAGCCCGCGACCTCGTATGTCGCCGACGTGCGGATGGTTCGCGAAGGTGCTCTTCAATCGGTTCGCAAGATAGGCGCCCTGTCGTCGAACCGCGTCGAGCAACCGATCGAGCTTGATGACCTTCTGCACGGCAAGCGCGGCGGCTGCGGCGATCGGGTGGCCGATATAGGTGTGGCCGTGTTGAAAGAAGCCGCTGCCACGCTGCATCGGGTCGACGATCGCCGATCGCGCGAGCACTGCGCCGATTGGCTGATAGCCGCCGCCCAGTCCTTTCGCGATTGCGACCAGATCGGCCGTCACGCCTTCCTGTTCGAGCGCGTACAAAGTTCCAGTACGGCCCATGCCGCACATCACTTCGTCGGCGATCAACAAGATGCCATAGCGATCGCACAAACTTCGCACGCCCACGAAATAGCCGGGCGTTGGCGGCACCGCGCCCATCGTCGCGCCTACCACCGGCTCGGCACAAAAGCCGATCAAGTGCCCGGGACCGACTTCGAGAATCTTCGCTTCGAGTTCGGCGATCAATCGTTGCGTGTACGCATCCTGCGTTTCGTCGCCGGGTCCGTCGCGACGCCGCCGGGGAAACGGCCACGCAGGTTCCGCCCGGCTCAGCGCGCCGCCGCCTCGAGCCGCTCGAGTTCGAAGCCCGATGCGATGTATTCCGTGTAGATGATCACGCCGCGGGCGCGCGACGCGGTGAAGGCGTCGCGCGCTTTCGCGACGTCGCCATTCGACAGGTGGAATTCGCCGCGATAGAAGTCGGCCTCGGTACCGTTCAGCTCGGCTTCGTCGCCTGACTTCTTCGCGGCAAGCGCATTCATCTCGTCAGGCGTGAGCCGCTCGGCCAGCATGGCGAGCGCAGGTCGCGGCCATTCGCCGCGAGGCTCCGCGCCCGCGAGTTTCATGAGGTCGTCGGGCAGCGCCTGCTTCATGCGTCGATACGTCATCGCACGCCACAAGTCGTGATAGAGCGTAGAGCGCTCGTCCTTGTCGACCGTGCTGGCCTTCGAAAAATCATCGAGCGCTTCGGCGTAGCGGCCCAGATGGAATTTCGCCTGCCCGCGACGGTAATAGACACGGCCGGTTTCGGCGCCGAGCACGATGGCGCGCGATGCATCGTCGATCGCCCCCTTGAAGTCGCGCACGCCGATGCGGATTTCGGCGCGGCACGCGAGAGCGTCGGCAGCGTTCGGATCGATCCGCACGGCGGCCTCGGCATCGCGCAAGGCTTCTTCGCTCTTGCCCAGCGAATAATTCGCCGCGCCGGTTTCGCAATACGCGCGCGCCAGATCGGCGCCGCTCAAGCGGCCCGACTGGATGGTGGCCAAGATCTTCGCGACGGTGTCTTCCTGGCGGCTCTTAAGGGTCGCGGCGAAATCCTTCTTGACCAGCCCGAGAAAGCCCGACTGCTTGATGTCGGCGTCGCGCACCACCACGTAGCCCGGAAAGCCGCGGTCGAACTTTTGCAGGTCGCCGCGCAAGGTCGCGAGATCGGCGGGATCGATGCGGTCGGTCAGCGTCCTCAAGTTCGCGGTGACGAGGGCGCTGTTGCCGCGAAACGAACGCTCGGAAGTCGACGTGAACCAGCGATCCGAAACCGTCGCGGCAAGTAGGTCGACGGCCGCGCTGACTTGTTCGGGAAACTGCGCCATGAAGGTGTAGCGAACATTGACCGGATAGCGCATCGCGGCTGGCGCACGGCGTGCCGAGTCGCTCGGCGTCGTCAAGACCTGAAGAAAATTCTGGGGCCGGAAACCCACGCGCCAAGCAGAGTCGGCGCGCTGCATGGGCTTGGTCAAGGTGAAGCGCGATGTCGCGACGAAACGATTGTTGTCGCGATCGTCGGCGATGCGCATCGATTCGACCAGCCTCGCGCCGGGGTAGCGCTTCTCCATGTCGCTCGTGAAGATCGCGTCGATGCGATCTTTCGGCAGCGCGCCGAGTACCACGCGTGCGCCTTCGGCCGCGACCCCGTGCAAGGTCTGCACCACTGTGAGATCGCCGTCGCCGTCCAGCGATTTCATCGCCAGCGTTTCGACGCGCTCGTCGAGCGTCAACGCGTCGCGATTGGACACCACGATGCGCTGCACCCGACTGGTCGCAGCCGACGCCGCCAACACCTGCGAGCCATCGTGGATCTGGCCCATCGTCGCGAGCTTGCCGTGTTGACCGAGACGGGTCGGGTCGAGAAACCACGGCTTGCCATCGACATCGACTTCGACGATGACGTGATCGAACGCGAGCGGCGTGGGCAGCCATGCGTCGAAGCCGGTGCGGTTGCCAAGACGGGCGAGCACCGGTGTACTCGCGATGCCCATGTCTTTGAGCAACGCGATCAGCAACAGCGACTTGTCCTTGCAGTCTCCATAGCGGCGCGTGAGCACGGTATTGGGTGCGGTCGGTCGATGCGAACTCGTGCCGAGCGAGACCGAAAAATATCGGACCTGCGATTGCACGAATTCGAGCGCGCCCACGACGCGCTCTTCGAGGCTCGGACTGGCCATCAGGCTCGCGACCAGCGCGGCGCGCTCGGCGCTGGGCGCCTCGCTATCGTCGAACAGCGACGCGGCCCAGGTCGCTACCGCGTTCCAACTCGCGTACTCGGAGAATTCTATCCATCGATAGAGCGAGAAGCCGGCAGGCACGCCGGATTCCGATGGCATGCCCTTGAGCGCCTCTTCTTCGAAGACCAGCGAACGAATGCCGTCGCGCGTGGTTTCAGAAGGCTTGGGAAAGTCTTTCGCCAGATCGCCTTGAAACTTCCACGCGACCTTGCGTTGCACCGGTGTGTTGAGGATCACGCGACGCAGTTCGATCGGCATCGACTGGTCCCAACCTTCGAGGCCGCTGTAAATCGTACCGAAGACCGGGTTGCCGCCGATCACCGAGTACGCAAGCTCGAGCGTGTCGCCCACGCGCAGGTCGTCGATCAGGATCGATGCGGTGACGACGCCGCTATAGATGTTGTTCTCGAGTCCGGTCTCGCGCTGAAGAAACCGCACTTGCGCGGCGGGCAGACGATCGAGCACCGCACCGTCGCGCACCACCTGCAGCGTATGCAGCACGACGCGCTGGTACGCGGGAATGAAATAGATCGGGACGCGGCCGACGTTGGACAACACCACCGCGTCGTTGATCCTGATCGCACGACGCGCATAGGTCGTCGGTTGGTCGGCGACCATGATCTGGCTGTCGGCGAGTAGCAGCACGGCCGGTCCCGATGCTTTCGCTTCGGGAATCGCGTGAGGTTGCACCCACTTCGGCGCCGCCGCGTTCTTGACGAAGGCATCCGACGCAATCTGAATCTCGCGGTCGGCGTGTGGAGCAGGTGCGATCAGTGCAGGGACCGAAGAGGTCTCCTGCGCGAACATCGTGCCGCTCGATGCGAGCGCGAAGAGCGCAAGCCCTGCGCGAACCGCGGTGCGCTTCATGTCGCGCTTCATGCCGATGGCGTCAACGATGCCAACTGTCGCGCAGCGTCGCCGTCCGATTGAACACCGGATGCGCAGCGCTCGAATCGACGCGATCGGCGACGAAGTAACCGAGGCGCTCGAACTGGTAAGCCGTCCCGGCAGCCGCGTCGACACCCGGTTCGACGTAGCCGCGCACGACGCGCTTCGAGTCGGGGTTCAACGCTTCGAGAAAATCCTTGCCGCCCGCATCGGGTTGCGCATCGACGAACAGGCGATCGTAGAGCCGCACTTCAGCCGGCCGCGCGTGCGCGGCGCTGATCCATGTGATGTTGCCTTTGACCTTGACGCTGTCGGCGCCGGGTGTCCCGCTTTTCGTTTCGGGCAGATATTCGCAAGTCACTTCGGCGACCCTACCGTCGGCATTCTTCGTGAAGCCGGTGCAGCGAACCACGTAGCCGTATTTCAAACGCACGGTCCCGCCGGCTTTGTCGCCGCTCGGCGGATAGAGACGAAAGAAACCCTTCACCGGCGCTTCCTGAAAATCATCGCGTTCGATCCACAGCGTTTTCGAGAACGGAAACGTGCGTTGTCCGCGCTCGGGTGCATGCGGATGCACGGCGGCCGAGCAAGCCTCTTCGCGGTCTGGCGGAAAATTGGTCACGATCAGAGGCAAGGGATCGAGCACGGCGATCGCGCGCGCGGCCTTTGCATCGAGGTCGTCGCGAAGCGCCTGATCGAGGTCGGCGTAATCGGTCCAATGATCGGCCTTCGATACGCCGCCGCGCTCGCATAGCAATCGAATGCTCGCGGGCGTGTAGCCGCGGCGACGTAGGCCCACCAGGGTCGGCATGCGCGGATCGTCCCAGCCGTCGACATGACCTTCATCGACCAACTGCTTCAGCTTGCGCTTGCTGGTGATGACGTACGTGAGATTCAGGCGCGAGAACTCGTATTGATGCGGAAGTCCAAACGGGTTGGGCGGGCCCGATCCGTTACCGCCGGTCCCGTTGTTCGATTCGAGCGCGTGCGTCAGCAAAGGCGCGAACTGCTCGGGGCTGCCCAGCAGCAGGTCAAAGAATAAATCGAGGTCTTTCATCACCGCGGCGCGATCGTGCTCCCAGGACTCGAACAGCGCGCGCATCCGCGCTTCTTCCGGGCTCGCGAACAGCTTGTGTTTGAAATTGTGGCAATGAAGCGCGAATTCCTTTTGCGCTTCGACGCCCTGCTCGCGCAGGCGGCACACGCGATCGATCGCATGCATGAACTGGGGTGCACGCAACACCGGCACGATGCGCTCCAGCGCCCAGTCGTACAGCGGTCGATGGTCTTCGAACTCGAGCGTGCAGATCGAATGCGTGATGTTCTCGAGCGCGTCCGACACGCAGTGCGTGTAGTCGTACATCGGATAGATCGGCCACGCGTCGCCGGTGCGGTGATGATGCACGTGACGGATGCGATACAGCACCGGGTCGCGCAGGTTGATGTTGGGCGACGCCATGTCGATCTTCGCGCGCAGCACGTGCACGCCGTCGTCGAATTCGCCCGTGCGCATCATGCGAAACAGCGCGAGATTTTCTTCGAAGCTGCGCGATCGATGCGGTGAGTTCGTGCCCGGTTCGATCAACGTGCCGCGCATCGCGCGGATCTCGTCGGCGGTCTGACTATCGACGTAGGCGTGGCCGGTGCGGATCAGATACTCAGCGAATTCGTAGAGCAGATCGAAGTATTCGCTGGCGAAATAGAGATGGTCCTCGACGTCGGCGCCCTCACTGAGTTCAGCGACGCGGCGCTCGAAAGATTTCGCATTCCATTCGAAGCCGAGCCAGTGGACCATCTCGATGATCGCATCGACGTATTCGACGTCTTCGCGCTCGGGATTGGTGTCGTCGAAGCGCAGATGGCACACGCCGTCGTAATCGCGCGCGAGCCCGAAATTCAGGCAGATCGCTTTCGCATGGCCGATGTGCAGATAGCCGTTGGGTTCGGGCGGAAAGCGCGTGCGAAGCTTCGCGGGATCGGCTGTCACGGCGCGATCGACCGCGTTGTTGAGCGCATGATCGACCCTATCGGTCGCACGATGCGGCACGCCCAGACGCGACTCATAAGCGCCGCGCGCGAGGTCATGCTCGATGATGTTCCGCAGGAAGTTGGTCGAAGGGGCGTCCGGTTTTTGATTCGGGCGGGACGTTGCGGCAGGCACGTTGGCGTTCATGATGTGGGGGCGACGCAGAGGGCGGCATTGTAATCAATCGTCTTGACCACCGACTGTGCGTTGCGCCTCGCATCCATTTCACCAAGGATAGCCATGAATAGAGCAACATCCCGGATCGCAATGGTCTTGATGCTTTCGGCCGTATCGTTCGGCGTGACCATCGACAGCGCCCAAGCCGCGGACAGCGGCCTGGTCGTGCGGCCCAGCAAATATTCAGTGAACGAAACGGTCGAGAAGATCGAGACCACGGCCAAGGCGCGCGGCCTCGTGATCTTCGCGCATATCGATCACGCGAGCGAGGCGCAAAAAGCCGGCCTGACGATGAAGCCGACGATCCTGATCCTGATCGGCAGCCCCAAGGCCGGCACGCCGGTGATGCAGGCCTCGCCCAGCGCCGCGATCGACCTGCCGTTGAAAGCGCTGGTCGCGGAAGCGGCCGATGGATCGACCACGGTGACGATCAACGATCCTGTCTATCTGAAGGCTCGGCACGGATTGCCGGAGGATTTGCAGAAGAACGTTGCGGGGCTCGGGCCTTTGCTCGACGCGGCGTTGCAGTAGTCATTTCAACTTGGACCCCGGCGAAGGCCGGGGTCCAAGTCACGTTCAACCCACGTCGTAGAAAAACTGCTCGTGCACGATCTTCCCGTCGCGCACGCCGTACACGCACACCTCGCTCATCGAGAAGCGGCCGCGGCCCTTCATCGTCACGTCCATCGTCATCGTGAGGCTGAACCAGTTTCCGGCGACCACCGCATCGCTGATCGAGCTGCCGTGAACGGCCTCGATGCTTTCGTTGAATTTCTTTCCCTTCTCGCGAATCTCGGCCATGCCGTGCGCGTTGCCGAGCATACCCGGCGGAAGGCCCTCGGGCTCGATGCTCACCGCATCGTCGGCATACAACTCGGTTTGCGCTTCATCGTATTTTCCGGCGCGGCACAATTCCACCAGTCGCTTTGCAATCGCTTCCGTGTTCATGCGGAGTCCTCCAAAGTTGAGGCCGGAATTCTATGCTGACCTAGCCCCGATGCGATAATCGTATCCATGATTTCGCACACACCCACATCCGGCCATTCATCGCCGCATGCAACGTCCACGGACGTTCTCATCATCGGCGGCGGCCCGGCCGGCTCGACCGCTGCGGCATTGCTCGCGTCGCGCGGCTACGACGTGACACTGCTGGAGAAAGCGCATCACCCGCGCTTTCACATCGGCGAGTCGCTGCTGCCGGCCAATATGTCCCTGCTGGAACGGCTCGGCGTCGCTGATGAAGTGGCGGCGATCGGGATGGACAAGTGGGGCATCGAGTTCATCTCGCCGTGGCATGAACAGCGCACCCTGCTCGAGTTCGCCGAGGCATGGGACAAGAGCATGCCGAAGGCGTATCAGGTGCGGCGATCGGCGTTCGATCACGTGTTGATCCGCAATGCCGCGAGGCGCGGCGCGCATGTCGTCGAAGGTTGTCGCGTGTGCGATGTCGCGTTCAAGGACGATCGCTCCAACGCCGGCGCGGGTGCAAGGTCGGGCGCGGGGTCCGGCGCCATCGTCACCGCGCAGAACGAAGACGGCGCCGACGTGCGATACGACGCGCGCATGGTGATCGATGCATCCGGTCGCGACACCTTCCTCGCCAACAAGCTTGGCGCCAAGCGCAAGAACAAGGAGCACAACAGCTCGGCCCTGTACGGACACTTCGAAAATGCAGAACGTCTGCCCGGCAAGCTCGAAGGCAACATCACGATCTTCTGGTTCGATCACGGCTGGTTCTGGTTCATCCCCCTGTCCGACGGTGCGTCGAGCGTGGGCGCGGTGTGCTGGCCTTATTACCTGAAGAGCCGCGCCAAGGATCGCTCGCTCAACGACTTCTTCATGGACACGATCGCGCTTTGCCCGCAGCTCGCCGATCGACTCGCGCACGCGAAACTGCTCGCCGATGTCGAGGCGACCGGCAACTACAGCTACACCACCACGCATGCGCAGGGGCCGGACTATCTGCTGCTCGGCGACGCCTTCGCCTTCGTCGATCCGGTGTTCTCGTCGGGCGTCTATCTGGCGATGAACAGCGCCTTCGCGGGCGCGGACCTGGTCGATGCGCGTCTGTCGAAGTCCACCGCGACAGGTGCCGAAGTACGCGCCGATGTACGCGCCGCGACCAGGCGCTTCGACGCGGTGATGATCAAAGGCCCGCGCGAATTCTCGTGGTTCATCTATCGCGTCACCAACCCGACGATGCGCGATCTCTTCATGGCGCCGCGCAACGTGTTGCGCGCAAAGGAGGCGCTGCTGTCGCTGTTCGCAGGCGACATCTTCGGCAAGACGCCGATCTGGCCGTCGATCTTCGCGTTCAAGACCATCTATCGCCTCAACTCGCTCCTCAATGCGCGACGGACGATTGCCGCGCGGAAGCGCCGCCGTGAAAACATTCGCGATGTGGACACGAAGGAGCCGGCGTCTTCCGGCAGTGGATCGTCGCGGGTGACCGCGTGATGCGCATGCTGCGGCGCTTGCGGCCGCGCATGCAGGAGCAATGGAAAAACCGCGCACGTAGATTTGCAGTCGTGCTTGCAATCGGCACCGTCACTACGGGCGCCTCGGTGCTCTCGACCGCGGCATGCGCCGAAGAGAAACCGCTGTGGGAAGCCGGGGCGGGACTCGGCGTGCTGGGGTTGCCGGACTATCGCGGCTCCGACGAATCGCGCGCCTACCTGCTGCCGTTTCCCTATCTGATCTATCGCGGCCAGTTCCTGAAAGCCGATCGCGAAGGCGTGCGCGCCGAATTCCTGGACACCGATCGCGTCAAATTCGAGATCGCGGTCAACGCGAGCCAGCCGGTGCGCAGTTCGAACAACAGCGCGCGTTCCGGCATGCCCGATCTGAAGGGCTCTTTCGAAGTCGGACCGTCGCTGGCTATCAATCTCGCGCGTAGCGCCGACCGCAAGCAACGCCTCGACTTCCGCGTGCCGGTCTCGACCGGCGTCACGCTGGGCGGCGGCTTTCAGGGAATCGGCTGGCAAGCGTCGCCGCGATTGAATCTCGATCTCGAAGACGCGTTCGGTTACAGCGGTTGGAACCTCGGCCTCGTGGCCGGCCCGATCTTTCAGAACCGCAAGCGCAACGCTTATTTCTACGACGTGCCCGAACAATTCGCGCGGCCGGGCCGCCCGGCCTATCGCAGCAGCGGCGGGTATGCGGGAACGCAATTCATCGCGGCGCTGTCGCGTCGCTACGATCGCATTTGGGTCGGCGGCTTCGTGCGCGCCGATACGCTGGCCGGCGCGAGCTTCGAGAACAGTCCGCTGGTCCGGCGCAACAGCTATTTCGCCGCGGGCTTCGGCGTCGCCTACGTGTTCGGCAAATCCGAACGTATGGTCGAGGTTGTCGATCGTTGATCGATCGCGAATCGCTCAGCCCGTCGTCGCTCATGTTGCAAGCTCCCATTCATCGCACGCGACGCGCATCGTGAAGCTCCTTCGACTCTTCTCCCAGTGGTGCGCGTTCTATTTGTCGTTGGTTGTGCTCGGATCGATCCAGCTCGCGTGGGCGTTCGTCGCGTTCGTGATTCGCCAGTTCGTGGCGCCTGCGCGCGGCCGCGTGATCGGGCGGCGCGTGATCTCGGGCGTGTTCCGCGGCTTCTTCCGATTCACCGAGGCGCTCGGCATTCTCGTCGTCGATGCACGCGCGCTCGACACGATCGACCAGCGGCAGCCGATGATCATCGCACCCAATCATCCGTCGGTGCTCGACGCGTTGATCCTGATTTCGAGGCTCGACAATCTAAACTGCATCATGAAGGCGTCGGTGCTCGACAACGTCCTGCTCGGCGCCGGCGCGCGTCTGGCAGCCTACATCCGCAACGACGCGCCGAAGAACATGCTGCGGCTCGCCACGGCCGACCTCAAAGACGGCGGCCAACTGATTTTTTTTCCGGAAGGCACGCGCACGATCGCAGCGCCCGTCAACGATTTCAAGTTCGGCTTCGCGGCGATCGCGAAAAGCGCTTGTGTGCCGGTGCAGACCGTGATCATCGAAACCGACACGCCGTTCCTGTCGAAAGGATGGCCGGTCTTGAAGAAGCCGGCGCGAATGCCGATGCGTTTTCACGTGCGGCTCGGAGAGCGCTTCGAAGTCGGCGAGGATGTCAATGCGTTCGTGCGGGACTTGCACGCGTACTTCGTCAATCAACTCGCGGACGCCGATCTCGGCGATCTGCGACAGAGCGCCCGCGGCCAGTCGTTGGAGCATGCGGCTCACGCGCCCGCGGCATCGTCATTCCGAGTACCGCGAGGAGTTTCGTCGGCCCCGGCCAGCGCCCAGGATGAGCGCATCGATGAACTCGCTCACGTCGTTCGCAATGACAACGTTGCTTCGCCTGCTGCGCTCGGCCGCACGTCCGACGTGATGCGCGTGCACGGCCCGGATATCCAACCGTAATGCCGAGCAGCGACAACGCAAGCGACATCGATGCCGACGCATCCACCACGCACCTCGTCCTCATCCCGAGCTACAACGCAGGCGGCGGCCTGACTGCAACGGTGCGCGGCGCGCGGGCGGTGTGGAGTCCGGTGTGGGTCGTGATCGACGGCAGCACCGATGGCAGCGAGCGCGCCGTGATGCAACTTGCCGAGAGCGATGCCGGCGTTCGTGTCTTCGTTCTTCCGCGCAATCAAGGCAAGGGCGCGGCCGTGCTGCATGGCCTCGTCGCCGCGCACGCCGCGGGCTACACGCACGCGTTGACGATGGACTCGGACGGCCAGCATCCGGCCGATCGCATCGCCGATTTCATGCACGCCTCGATCGCGACACCTGCCGCGATGGTGCTTGGCAATCCGATCTTCGACGAGAACGCGCCATCGATTCGAGTCAAGGGCCGGCGCATTTCGAACTGGTGGACGCGCTTCGAGACGATGCGTTTCGATCGCGCGCATCGCATCGAGGACGCGCTGTTCGGCTTTCGCGTCTATCCGATCGCGCCGCTGATGGACATCATGCGGAAGTCACCGTGGATGCGGCGCTTCGATTTCGACACCGAGGCCGTGGTGCGTCTCGCATGGCGCGGTGTCGCTCCGATCAACATCGACGCGGCGGTTCGTTATTTCGATGCCGACGAGGGCGGGGTGTCGCATTTCAAATATGGGCGCGACAACGTGCTGCTGACGGGGATGCATCTGCGGCTCCTGTGCGGATTCGTATTGCGATTGCCGATGTTGATTGGGCGGAGGTTGCGCGCTTGAGCCGCAAAGAGCGTTGACTTAGGCGCTACCGACTCACCAATCGCGTTAATGGCAAATTTGGTTAGACACTGGGGCAACGACGTTGAGTTCCGTATTCCTTTCCGGCATCTCTTTTGAATTCAGTCAATCAACGGGCGGATCAGTACTTGAAACAGGTGTGCGCCTAGCCAGTAGCGCGCGGCAAGTAGTCGAGTTTTGTGACACCGAAGATTCAGTCGCCCCCGCCCTTGCAATGTACTCGCCTGGAAAGCGGGTTTTGTTCTGTCCTCAGTTTGTTCAACGTCAGCAAGCAGCTTGGTCCAGTGCGGTTAATCTCGCAGCTCGCATCTATCTCGTGGGCGTCCGTGTTAACAGCGCTGACGACCATATTTGGGGCAAACTGTCCATGGCAAAAGCACCGACCTATTATATCGGCTGAGAGCCAGATGAATTCGCAGCTTGGGCTCAAGCTAGCCATCGGCAACATACCTATACACTGGCCGACTCCTTCGACAAAGCATTGCCAAAGATTGCCAAGCACCATGGGCACTGAGGCAAATTTCACCTGCCAGTGCTTAGCAATTCATTCAAGCCGAAGCGGCTTCGCGACTCGGCTCTATTCTGATGCTAATCGCCACGTTCTGAGGAGTTCAATGAGCAGCACTCGTGGCAATATTTTCGGCAGTGATCAACATGCGCCATTGCGGATCAGTCATTCGTTGCATGGCCCGGTCGTCGCTTCATTGCGAATGCGTTTCGTCTGGATACTTGAAGAAATCGCGAGCTTGCCAACTGAGATAAAAAACGGAGCGCAATATGGGAATCTTGAATTCTCTGTTGAGAAAATCTACTTCTCTAAACAAAGCGGCAATATTGAGTACCTTTCACAGTTCACTCGACAATTTCCGAAAGGCAGGTCTTGACGTTCAAGTGGAAGTGGGCAAAAAAATAGTGCGAGACATGATTTCCATTGGTGAAATGCCCCATCAAGAGGTACACGCAAAGCAGCGTCAACTCTGTCAGAAATATAAAGATTTGAGGAACCGCGCCTTTGCAAACGGAGCGAGAAACGACCGCGACCCAGATTATGCTCATGCAGCGATTATGGAATCGGTTGTCTTATCTATGGAGGATAAGGATACTTTCCAAAAAATTGGAGATGACGTGGAGACGCGGCTGCTTGCCATAAACGTCATTGAACGAAAGTGAGCTTTCCTATTTTGCGCATTCCGTTGGAGAGCTTGATTCTGAGCGCTGGGGGTCGGGCGCTCAAGCTAACGCCGCGACGCGACGCGGGTTTACTGTTCGTTACGCCCAACCCTCCATTGCCGCGAACGGCCTTCGGCCGCCACTGCATTCAAAGGTAGGGTATGAAGCTCGTCTTACCTCTGCTCGTGAGCTTCGTCTTTATCTTGCTCGCGCTTTGGCACTTTCGTATGGCTCTGCTGCCTTCGGCCGGCGCGAGCGGAGCGGTGCCAAGTGATTCGGGCAGACCTTTGTTCGTCCCTTCAGCTAGAGCAACCGTCGCTGTCGGCGTCGTGCTGCTATCTTTCGCTGGCCTCGTGGCCGCGACCGCCGGCTTCGTTTCGGTTGGCTTGCCCGTGCGCGTTCTGTGCTGGCTGAGCTTTGCTCTCGCGCTCGGCCTCGCCGCTCGAGCGGTCGGTGAGTTCCGGTATGTCGGCTTCTTCAAACGCGTGCGGGGCAGCCGGTTCGCGACGCTGGACACTCTTGTGTATTCGCCGCTCTGCTTGCTGCTTGCTATAGGCGTAGCGCTCGTCGCGTTCCAGAATGTCACCTGACCCTCCGTCGAGCGGACGCCCTACAGCACCGCTCCGCGTGCTTCGGTCGTTGTCCATGTCAAACGGGCGTCTTCGAGCACACCTACCCTTGAGGCTTTCATGACTCTCTCCACTGTCGCCACGTGGCACGAGCTCGTACGGTCGCGCAACTCCAAGGGCCTCGATTCGCTGCTGGCTGACGACGTCGTTTTCTACTCGCCGGTCGTGCATACACCGCAGATAGGAAAGGCGATCACGGTTCAGTACCTTTCCGCTGCCTTCCATGTGTTTTTTAACGCGTCGTTCCGTTACGTCCGCGAACTCACAGGCCCGAATGACGCAGCGCTCGAATTTCAAGTCGAATTCGATGGCATCAGTGTGAACGGAATCGACACGCTCAAGTGGAACGACGAGGGCAAGATCGTAGAGTTCAAGGTACTGATTCGCCCTCTCCAGGCTATCAATCTGATTCACCAGAAAATGGCGGCCATGCTGCGCGCGGGGCAGTGACTCATGCAGACGCCCAATAATTAGTCATGTCGGAATTCCCCCGTTGATCGAGATCACCTGCCCGGTGATGTAGCCCGCGTGCGGCGACACCAGAAACGCGATCAGCTCGGCGACCTCATCCGGCGTGCCGGCGCGCTTCATCGGCACGAGCTTCGCGATCGCCTCGTCATCGAAGGCGGCGTCGCTCATTGCGCCGGCGATGATGCCGGGCGCAACCGCGTTGACGGTAATGCCGCGGCTTGCAAGTTCGAGCGCGAGCGATTTGGTCGCGCCGTGCAGCGCGGCCTTCGCGGCGGCATAGTTGACCTGGCCGCGATTGCCCGTGAGAGCGGCGATCGACGAGACGTTTACGATGCGGCCCCAGCGTGTGCGGACCATGGGCATGGTCAGCGGTTGCGTGACGTGAAAGAAGCCGTTGAGCGATACGTCGATGACGCGCGTCCACTGCTCGGCGCGCATCGCGGGGAAGACCGCGTCGTCATGGATGCCCGCGTTGTTGACGAGGATCTGGATGGGGCCGTCGATCAGCAAGGCCTCGAGCGCGGCATGCGTCGCAGCGGCGTCGCACACGTCGAAAGTGATTGCGACGGCGCTGCCGCCATCGGCCACGATCGCATCGACGATGGACTGCGCCTTATCGATGCGGCGGTTGGCGTGAACGACAACGTGATGCTCTCGTGCGAGCCGTTTGCAGATCGCCGCGCCGATATCGCCGCTGCCGCCGGTGACGAGCGCGCGTTTTTTTTGTTCGGGGGCGTTGCGCTCGCTCTCGATCGGACTCATGCGATCACTCGTACGATTAAATTCACGCGACCAGACCTTCCGCGTCGAGCACTACCGCGGCGCGGCCCGAGACCAGCACGCGCTCGCCGGCACACACTTCGAACGTGTAGAGCACGCGCGCATCGTCGCCCGATTCGCGCGTCGCTACGATGGTCAGCGCACCGGGCACGTCGTCGAGGCGCGCGACCTCCATGCGCACATTGCGAACGCTCGCAAGAAAGCCGGCGCGCGGGCGCGTGGGCTCGCGGGTCGCCCCGGCGTCCGCGGCGTGTTTCGCGACATCTTCGAAATCGCGCTGCTCGAGCAGGCTGCCGTGCACGGCCATCGCCTGCGCGGCGTATTCGATCGCGCACACAGACGACAGTTGTCCGCCGACGCAAAGCGGATTGCCGCGGTCCTGATGGCTGCTGCTGCGACATACGATGCGTTCGTCGTTCCACTCGACGACTTCGTCGAGCAGCACCATGCGGCCCGCATGCGGAATACGTCGGGCGATTTCCATGCGGTTCAGGCGCATCGGGCGGGTTCCTTGATCGATGAGTGGTGGGTAAATTCCGCTGTGCGCACGGTCAACGACAGGCAGGTTTCATTGGCGTGCTCGATCGTGATCTCTTCGAAGGCGGCCGTGTCGTCGATGCCATCGTCGACGATGACAGTCGATGTCAGGCGCGCGATCGCGGCGAGCACGGGGAGCGCCCTGGCCGCGGGTACCGACACCCGACAGGATTCGAGCGTGGCATCGAACATACGCGTCTGATGCTTTATATCGGCGGCGGCCGCGGCGATCTCGATGCGTACGATCGCGTTGGCACTCGCCTCGCGTGCAAGCACGAGTGCGACGCCGAATGCATCGGGCGTCGGCCGCTGCGTGAACAGTGGCTCGGGGTAGGGCGCGTCATACGCGACCAGCAACACCGCATTGGCGCCGCCTGCGAGTTGCGCGACGGCATCGATCAGCCCGGCCGCGAAACTCGCGTCGAATGCGCACAGGCTGGTGGACGCGGCGTGCGCTTGCGCGGCGATGCCCCAATAACCCGACGGCGCGTTGTGCACCGAGTTGTGAAAGCGTGTGGGCGAGATCATTCGATCGGTCGCCAGCGCGCGACAGATCGCGTCGCAGTTGTCGCCGTCACCCGACGACGACGCGAACACGCTCGCGAGCGTCGCGGCATCGCGTCCCGATTGCGCGACCGCTTCGAATCCGACTTCGAGCGCGACCTTGACGCCCTTGCCGACGCGGCGGCGCTCGGCCGAGGGCAGCAACGGCGGCGGGACGAGGACGGTCGCCGCGCTCTCATGGCGAGCATCACGCGCCAGCACGTCGCGCGTGGCGATCCATCCGCCCAGACCCGGACCGCGCACGCCGATCCCCTCGACCCACGCGATCAGCGGTGCGGCACGAACGTCTCTCATGCGTTGGCGAACAGGAGGCTGCAATTGGCGCCGCCGAAGCCGAACGAATTCGACAGCGCGCGTCGCACGTCGCCACGGCTGTTGCCGATGCGGTAGTCGCTGCGCAATGTCTCGTCGATCGTCGTCGTGTTCACGCCCCCGGGAATCAGGCCCTCGCACAATGCGATCAGACAGATGACCGCTTCGATGCCGCCGGCCGCGCCGAGCGTGTGGCCGGTCGCGCCTTTGGTCGAACTCACCGGCACGTCGCGGCCGAACAGTCCGAACACGGCCTTGTCTTCGGCCGCGTCGTTGTTGCGGGTCGCCGTGCCGTGGAGGTTGATGTAGTCGATATCGCGCGGCGCGAGGCCGGCCGAACGCAAGGCGGCTTCCATCGCAAGGCGCGCGCCCAAGCCTTCGGGATGCGGCGACGACATGTGGTGTGCGTCGCTCGACTCTCCGACGCCCACGAGCAACGGAGTGTGATCGTTCGCAGCGTGGCTGTCATTACGCTCGAGCAACAAGAAGGCCGCGGCTTCGCCGATCGAAAGCCCGTCTCGATCGGCGCCGTACGGCTGTGCGGGCTTGGTCGATATCAGTTCGAGTGAACGAAATCCATACAGCGTCGTCAGGCACAGCGAGTCCACGCCGCCGACGATGGCCGCATCGATGCGGCCGGTCGCGAGCATGCGCGCGGCATTGCCGAATACCTTCGCGCTCGACGCGCATGCGGCCGACACGACGACGGCGGGCCCGCGGATGCCGAACCAGCGCGACACGAAGTCGGCCACCGAATAGGTGTTATGGGTCTGTGCGTAGTGGTACCAGGACGGCAGAGCGATTTCGCCTTCGGCTGTTTCGCTAGAGTGTTCGCGAGCCTGTTCGACCGTCCGCTCACGCTCTCGATACGCGAGCTCGGTCTGCAGGATGCCCGAGGTGCTGGTGCCGAGAAAGACGCCGATGCGATCGGCGCCGTGGGCATCGATCGCCGCGCGCACGGCGTCGGCGAAGCCATCCTGCATCAGGCCGATCTGCGCGAGCCGATTGTTGCGGCAGTCGAAGCGCGCCCATGCGGATGCGAGCGCTTCATCGTCGACGCCATCGACCTCACCGATCCACGTGTCCAGATCGACGGTCTCGAAGTCGCAGGGCTTGAGACCGCCGCGATGCGCATACAGCGCCGCAAGCGTGGGCTCGACGCCGCGGCCCAGGCAACTGGTCATCGTGTAGGCAGGAATGCGGAAGGCTTGCAATGGGGCCGTTCGATTTGGAGGACGCGCGATTTTACCGGAGCGTGCCGTCGCCCCCGCGAACGCGGGGGCCCAGTGTCGTTGGGTGCCGCCGCTAACGACGCTGGATTCCCGCGTTCGCGGGAACGGCAAGCTTTTTTCTTGCGAGCAGCAGCACGTTGCCAAACGACATGCGCTTGCGCTCTTCGTTCGCGTCGAGGCGATCGTCGTCGAGGATCTCGACCCTGAATCCGATGCCGTCGAGCAGTGCGATCCAGGCAGCAATCGATCGCCGATGCAGTCTCGCCCGCGCATGCCCGCGCAGCGCGCAAACGATCAGGTCGACGGCATTGCCCCATCGCGACGCCGATGCGTATGCGGCGTCGCCGACGCGCAGGACCAGCATGCCCGTATCGCGCAAGGCCGCGTACGCGCCGACCAGCAGGCGTTGTTGCGCAACCGGGTCGAGGTAGTGCAGCACGTCGAACATCGTGATCACATCGCATGGCGCCAGCGTCCGCACATCGAACGCGCGCAAATCGGCTGCGATGAAGCGTGCGTCGGGAAGCGCTGCCTCTGCACGCGCGATTTCGCGCGTCGATTGATCGACTCCGCAGTACGTGTCGATCTGCGGAACATGGCGATCGTCGGAAGCCACGCGAAGCCACGCACCGAGCAGACCCTGTCCGCATCCGAGATCGACGAGACGCGCCGAATCGGATATCACACGAAGTCGCAGCAGCGTCGTGAACAGCGGATCGCGGCGCAGCTTGCCACGCGCGAAGGAGTAAGCGAAGCGACCTGCGGGCCGATAGAGCGCCGCCGCATCGGCTATCAATCGATCGCGATGCGCGAGGTCCGCGTTCACGCGTGCGCCGCTCCCAGCGTGACGAGCTTCAGCGCGCGTTGGTTCGCGGCTTGTCCCACTCGTGCCAACGCGCCGAGGACGACCGGCTCGCCGTTGCGATCGCGCGCCGCGTGGCCATCGTGCAGCAACAGGATGTCGCCGGCCGCCAGACCGTTGACGAGGCGCGACGCGACCTGGTTCGCGTCGCGTCTCACGGTATCGAAGCCGCGCCGCGTCCAGCTGGTGAGCACGAGGCCGTGTCGCGCCAGCACCGGTTGCAGAAAGACGTTGCGCAGTCCGGCAGGCGCCCGGAAAAAGCGCGGCGCGATGCCGGTCGTGTCCGCGACCGCGCGTTGAGCCGCAACGATTTCTCGCTCGTACGCGCTCGGACCCAGCAGCGAAAAAAAGTGGTTATGGTGGAAGCTGTGATTCTCGATCGCATGTCCGCGCGCAACGATCTCGCGCGCCAGCGCCGCATGCGCGAGCACGCGGGTGCCGATGCAGAAGAAGGTCGCCTTCGCGGCGATCGCATCGAGCGCGTCGAGTACGCGCGGCGTCACCTCGGGGTCGGGTCCGTCGTCGATCGTCAGGGCGATCTCGTGGCGTGCGATCGCTGCCGCGGGCAGGCGACGCAGGTTCGGTCCGAGCAGCGTGCTGGTCGGCCACAGGCCGGCGCCCGTGATCAGCGCGTGATCGGCGATCAGCGTCGCGAGCACCATCGGCCACCACGACGGTTGCATCGTGACCGTGCCGGCCATGAACACATGCAGGCCGATCGAGCCGTGAACGAATGGCGAGTGGGAAACGCGCTGTGCGGCGATGTTCATCTGGAAGCGGGCAGGGAGGTTGTGCACGACGCATCGCGCGGCAGGGGCGCTGCATCCAGCAACTTCGCCCACACTGCGCGCCATGCGGGCCAGTCGTGGCCGCCGGCCGCAGTGAAGACGTGATCGACCGGCAGCGCCTCAGCGAGCAGATGGTGACTCGCCGCGAAGCGATCGTCGACGCCGTAGCCGAGGTACACGGTGGGCAGCGGCGCCGTGGCTGCGGTCGACGACGGTCGCGTCAGTAACTTCAGCCATTGCCACAAACGGCGATCGTCGTCGTCTGCGGGAATTGCACCCGGCACAGACCAGTTCGCCAATCCGCCCGAGGCCGAGACTTCGGCTGCGATCGATCGCTCTCCGAGATAAGGCGCGATCAGCAACAGTCCATCGACCACGCCGCGCTTGTCTTCCGAATAGATCAGGCTGCCGAGCCCGCCGATCGAGATGCCCGCGATCCACACGTGACGAATACCGCGCGCGCGCGCCGGACCGATCACGTCGGCATCGAGACGCTCGATGATGTTGCGTTCGCGGTAGTAGGGAACGGTTGCGTCCACCAGTGCGATGTCGACCGCGATGCCGCGCACGCGCACCGCATCGACGAAGCCTTGCCTGATGAAATCTTCGGGCTTGTCGTATGCGCCCGGCAGCAGCACGAGCAAGGTGTCGACTCGCGCGTCACGGGCGTCACGGGCGTCGCAGGCAGCCGCGATCGACCGCACCGCGATCGGCGCCTTCGCTTCGCGCAAATTTGCACACCCGCTGACAGCGAGGATTGCCGACGTCATCGCCAGCGTCGTCGTCATATAAGGCCATCGGAGCAGGAAGGTCATGGCGACGTCATGCGAGCGCCACGGACGCCGGGGCGGGTCGCGCTTTCCTGGCAGCGAACACGGACGACAGCAACAGCGCGAGCAGCGCGCCTGGCGCGACCGTGGTACCGATCGCATGCAGCACCGGCAAAGATGAAAACGCGAGCACGCCGAAGCCGATCACGGCCGTGAGATTGGCTACGGCCAGCGACGTGAGCAGCGCGCGATCGTCGAGCGCCTGAGCTTCCTGGCTCGCGCCTAAGCTTGCGTCGGCGTCGGCGTCGATGCGTGTGCGTCGATCGAAGAACAGCGCGTAGTTCGAGCCGACCGCGACGATCAACAACAGGCCGACCAGATGAAAGAGAGTGAGCGGCCCCGCGAGCGCCACCTGCGCGGCCGCGACCAACACGACCGCGAGTGCGAGCGGAACGAGCACGCGCGCGAGGCGGATCGCATCGCGTAGCGCGAACGCGAGCAGCACGACGATCGCGAGCGCGCCCAAACCGGCTACGCGGATCGCTTCGTGGAGATAACCCGCATAGAGCTGCTGCGTTTCGGTCTTGATGTCGATCGCGCGAACCTCGACGTTGTTGTTCTTGTCGCGTTTCGAATCGAGGGATGCGAGCGCGGCGGCGATGCGCGAGCGGGGCACATCGCGCTCCACATCGTCCGCGCGACCGGCTTTCGCAGGCGGCGAGCGCAGCGCAACCAGTGCGGTCCATCGTGAGTCGCGTTGGTCTTCCTGGTGATGGCTCAACAAGGCCCGCGTGCCGATCGCAAGCGAGCTGCCTTCCAGATCCGCACGCATGACCGGCAGACCTTTCTTCTCGCGCGCCGCGTCTTCAAAAAATGCGTCGAAATGGGCCTTCGAGAACGGCAGCCCTTCGAGCGCCTTTGCGAAGTTGACGCGCAGCGTGGCATCGTCGGGCAAGGCCGCCTGTCGTGCACGCTGCGTCGCCTCGCTCGGCAGATAGCGCGACGGCGCATCGACCCCTGCGAGCGAACCGTCGGCGATCAACGGAGAGAGCGCTTCGACGACACGCTCGCTGCCGGAGAGCGCGCCCTCCTGATCGGATGCGATCACGACAACCACATCGCGCACATCGGGCGCGCCGAGTTCGCTGCGCAAGCGCGCATCGGTCGCCTGATCGGATTTGGCGACGGGGCTGAGCGACGCGAGATCGTCGCTCCAGATGCGATCGCGATGGATGAACAACACTACGCATGCCGCGATTGCGAGGGCGAGCACCGGCCAGCGCAACGCCGAAGCTCTTTCGGTCGCCATCGAGAGGGCGCGACCGAGGCGCGGCATGGTGCGCACCGCGAAGCCCGTCGGCATCAGGGCGGGCAAGACCCAGCGCGTGACCGAAGCCGCGACCACGAGTCCGACGATCGACAGGATGCCGATCTGCGCGAGTCCCTGGAAGCCCGCGAAGATCAAGGCCGCGAAGCCGATTACCGACGTCGCCACGCCGAGCGCGATCGTGGCCCAGAACCTTTGCGCCGGTGCGCCTGCCTGCGCGGCCGCCGCGTTCACGCCGGCCGCATCGACATCCACGTCGATGCCTTCAGTGCGACGCGATCGCTGCACGAACAGATAGATCGCGTAGTCCACCGCCTCGCCGATCAGCGTTACGCCGAAGCCCAGCGTGATGCCATGAATCGCGCCGAAGCCCGCCGCGACGACCGCGAGTCCGCAGAGCGCACCCGAGATCATCGGCAACAGGCCGAGCACGAGCGCGCGTACCGAGCGATAGACCGAGCCGAGCAACAGCGCGACCAGCGTCGCGCCGATCAGCGAGAGGCGCGCCGCTTCGCGCTCGATGGTGTTGCGCGCATCGACCGCGAAGACGGGCGGCCCAGACAGGATCAGGTGCGCGGCGTTTGCGTTCGGACCGGGATTCGACGGCCCCGGCTCGCGTTTGGCCGTATCGAAGGCCGCGTTGGACGCCGCGTCGAACGCCTTGCGCACGGCGCCGATCGCACTCTCCTGCGCGTCGATGTCCGACCCCGCGGCGCGCGTTTCGGCAAGCAGCAGTGCGTGGGAGCCGTGCCCCGCATCGTTGTTCGCGGAGCGCGCGATCCACACGCCATCGACCAGCGGCAGATCGCGGCCCGCGGTGAGCGCATCGACCAGATGTACGAGTTCCGCCGTCGGGTCGCGCGAGATCAGCGGCTGCAACATCAACCCCGCCGAAGACGAGAGCAGGTCGAGGCTTTCGTTCAACGCGTCGTGCAACCCGGATGCGGTGAAGCGTTCGGGCGTGACGCGATCGCTCAACAGATAACGGTGGTTGAGCAGTAGATCGCGGTCGCGTGTCGCGGTCGTGGTCTCGCCGTTGCTGACCGAGAGAAAGCGCGGGTCGGCGCGCAGGAACGCAGCCGTCTTCTTCGACAGCGTCGCGAGCGCGGCATCCGGTATGGGCTTTGCGTCGCTGTCGATCGCGATCAGGATCAGATGCGACGCCGGGCCTTCCTTGAGTTGATCGATCAACAGCGCCTGCTCGCGCGTCGGCTTCGTCGGCAGGAAGGCCGACAGGTCGGCGGTGAAGCGCGCACGCGCGATCACGACGATGGCTGTGACCAGCACCGCGAGCCACAGCACGACTGCGAAGCGCCGCCTCGCGCGGCCCTTCATGCGGGGCGGCTCATGATGGGGAGCCGGCCTTCGGCGTGATCGTCGTTACCGACCGATTGCCGTCGGCCTGCAGGACTTCGATCGCATCGATGCGCTTGTCGCGTCCGGTCACCGTGATGCGGCTCACGAGCGCCGCGATCTTCGGGTCCGAGGGCAACAACGTGAGACGCCACTGCGTGGGCGATCCGTCGACGTCGACGCGATAGTCGCGTGATAGCGCTTGGAGGTCGCCGGCCAGCGTCGCGCGGATGCTTTCGGTGAATGCCGAGACTTCGGGGAACGACGCGAGCGCGATGCTGCGCTTGGCGCCGTTACGCTCGACCGTCAGCGTGCCGCCATCGACGATCAGCACTTCGGGCTTGGGCTTGATGGTTCGCTTTTCGAGCCGCGACGGCGCGACATAGATGAGTTCGCCCGACGACTCGAGCGGACGATCGAGCGACGCGAGATATTTCTTCTCGACGAAGTCGGCGCGGCTTTCCTTGTTCGCGGCAAGCGTCTGCATCAACTGCTTTGCGGTGAAGGGTTCGGCCGCATGAGAAGCAGCCGGGCCGCAGGCGAGAGCCGCCAGCATGGACGCGAACACGAAGGCGAACGCGATCGACGAGATTGACCCGATCGATGCGATTGAAAAAGCGGCGGTGACGCGCGCGTCACGCATCGCGTCAGGCCTTTCGCCATCCACGACGCTCGGCCTGATAGGTGCCGGGACGTTCGGCATCGTTCCAGTAGTCATAGAAGTTGAACCAGTTGTAGGGGGCGCTCTTGCAGTAGTGCTCCAGCCTTTCCACATAGCGTTCGATCGCCAGGTCGATCGCGGCGTTCCTTGAAACGGCGCCGGCGTCGCGGCCCGCGCTCGTTGCGGCGCCCTCGTCGGAAAAATCAAACAGGTTTTCGTAATGCACCTCGTAGCGATTGCCGCCTCGATAGAGCCCGATGATGAAGATCACCGGACGCTTCAACATCGCGGCCATGCGAAACGGGCCGGTGGGGATCAACACGCGGCCGCCGAACAGCGTCGCCTCGCGCACCGCGTCGCTGCCGGTGTCTTCTGCGAGCGTGCGGTCGGGAAGCATGCCCACGAATCCGCCGTCGTCAAGCGCGCGCTTGACGCGCATCATCGAGTCGACGCGGCCGAGCGGAATGATCGATTCATTCAAACGTGGATTGATCGCCGCAAGCACGCGGTTCAGTTGCTGCGCATTGTCTTCATACATCACCACCGACAGGCGCAGATCGGCTTCGTCGTGACCCGCCGCGCGGACCGCTTCGAAACTTCCGATGTGAGACCCGAATACGAATGCGCCGCGTCTCGCGTGAAGACCCTTGTGCATCGCCTCGCGTACCGCATCCCGACCGATCACGTCGATGGAAAAAAGAGCGTGCCGGTCGTTGAGAAAGTAGAGTCGATCGAGCGTCACCGATGCGAAGCAATGCACGTGACGAAAGCCGTCGAGCAGAGTCGCCTCGCGCCCGAATACGCGCTTGATGTAGTCGCGCGACGCCGCGCGCGCCGCGCCGCCCGCGAAGACGAAGTACAGCGCGATGGGGTACAGCAGCAGGCGCGCGACGCGGCGACCCATGCGCAGCGCGATCCAGGTGAATAGCGAGAGGATTGCCGGGTTGCCGCGTTCGCGTTGCGTGGTCCAGATGGCGGCCATGTTGATCTGTTGCCGGGTGATTGCTGTTGGTTGATTAATGCGAAATGAGGGCCGCGAGTTGACCGCCGCTCTTGAAACACGAAGATTGTCGTCCCTCACTCATCGGCAATCAGCAGCGCGCACGGCGCGCGGCTCGAACGACACGATTCCGCTTACCGCCATTCGCTCGTGTCCCGCCGCGCCCGCGAAGACGCGCAGCTTGTAGCTGCTCGATCGCGGACCGGGCTCATCGCCGGCCCCGGCCGTTGCGTCGACTTCGAGCCGCAGCGCTTCGCCGGGTGTTACAGGCGACAAGAATTTTGCCGAGCCGATCTTGCAGGTTGTCGAGGCGATCGTCTGCTTGTCGATGTCGAAGTGGGCTTCGATCGCGCGCAGGCTTGCATCGAGCAACACCACGCCGGGCACGATCGCTCGCGAGGGAAAATGACCGGGGAATGCGGGATGCGCCGCATCGATCGCGAGGGGAAGGCACGTCATCGGTGGGTTTCGTCGTCGAGCGCCTTAGCGGCCACTGCGTCGGTCACGATCGCGCCGCTGGCGCTTCGCCGCGCATGTCGGGAGACCAGCGCATCGAGCGTGTCCCGAGTCAGCTTGCCCGCCGCGTTGCGCGGTAACGCGTCGACGAAATGAATCGGACGCGGCAGGAACACGGCGTCGATGCGACTTCTCAAAGCCGCCAGCACACGCTGCGTGTCGAGCGTGGGAGCGACCACGACGGCCGCGAGTCGGGTCACGCCGTCATGCCGCGGGTCGTCTTCATCGGGCATGACGAACGCGCCGTCGATCACGCCGTCGATCGCAAGCAGTTGCACGTTCAGATGACCGAGCGACGTGCGCTTGCCGGCGATGTTGACCATGTCGGCCGAGCGACCGACGAGCGTGAAGCGGCGCGAGATCTCGAAGTCGGAAGCGAGCGCGATCACGTCGGCGAGCGGCGTGGGTTGCTCGACGTGCCCGCCGCTCGCGACCGTTCTGTCATCGGCCACGGCGAGCGTGACGTTGCCGAGCAGGCGCCAGCGCGTATCGACGGTCGGCCGGCGCGACGCGATCTGTCCGGTCTCGGTGCAGCCGTAGATTTCAGAGACCGGCGCGTCGAAACGCCGCTCGGCCTCGGCTGCCAGTTCCAGAGACAGCGGGGCGGTGGCGCACAGCACCAGCTCGACTGCGGCCAGCGCGCTGTTTTCGGACAGCAACGTGCGCAGATGAAAAGGTGTCGTGACCAGCATGCGCCGGGCCGGGAGACGTTCGAGCGCGGCGACGATGTCGGCAGGAAAGAACGGGCGCTCGGCCACCATCGCCGCGCCGCTTTGCCACGCGAGCAGCACCGAGGACTCGAAGCCGAACATGTGTTGCGGAGGGACCGTCGCGACGATCGCCAGCGGCGCTGTTGCATTGTTGACGCCGATGCCGACGCCGATGCCCAGCCGCGTCGCTTCGGAGCGGACGTTCTCGACCAGCGAGCCCCAGCGTTTGCGATGCGGTGTGGGCGCGCCGGTCGAACCGGACGTGAAGACATAGGCGATAGTTTGATCGACCGGCACTCGAGGGACTTCGCGAACTCCATTGGTTCGCGATGCGAAGGCTTCGTCGTAGAGGACTTGCTGAAGATCGATGTCGGGTTGGGGCGCTTCGGCGATGCAGTAAGCATCGGGAAACTGTGCGGTCAATTGACGCACGGTCTCGGCATGCGTCGAAGGCGGCATCAGGCTGACCTGATTGCGCGCGATCGCGGCTGCGAGCCCGACCGCGAAACGATAGCGATCGGCGCATACGTTGAGCACGTAACCGTGGTCGGGAAGCGCGTCGGCCAGCGTCGCCACGTCGTCCAGAAACCGCGCGCGCGAAATCGCAACGCCGTGGCGCCACGCGAATGGCGTGTCGAACGATGCTTCGCGATCAAAGAGGAGAAGCGGCAGGCTTGCACTCATCGATGAATGCATCGGGGCCTAGGAGGCCCGGCGCATGAACGCGCGCATCGTCGCCAACAGTGACACGTGCTCGATATCGCGCAACACGCGCAGCCGCACGCAGTATTCGACAGCGAACATCGCCGCGGTCAGCGGCCACACCAACACGTTCACGAAGAGCGACCAGATTTCGCGCGATTGCGTGAAGTAAAGAATGGTCGAGATGGCCGTGACGACCACGAAGTAGATGGCCCACGCCGCCGTGACCGCGCGCGTGTACGGCACGATGCCGTCGGGCATGTTCCCGCCGCGCACGGTGCGCGCGAGTCTCGTGACAAGCGCTTCGCTTCCCGGCCGCAAGGTAACGGCGAAGACCAGAGTCAGAAACAGGTTGAATGCGAGATTCTCAAGATAGACCACGCGATCGACTCGCGCCTCGAGCGCTGCATCGAAGCGCCACAGGACCAGACCGACAGCGATCGCTGCGACCAGCAGCACCCAGCAGCTCTTGTCGCTTCGTTTGCGTCTCGCGCAAAGCGCGACCAATGCAACGACCCACGGCGCGAGCGCCAGGGCAAGCGCTGCGCGCGGCATCGTTCGAGTGCTGATCAGATAGTGAAGCGCGACGCCATACGCGACCAGTATCAGGACGCTTGCCGCCGTGGCAATGGCGCTGCGACTCCGGTTCGACACCTTGCGACGGCGTTACTTCGTGCGTTGCGCGGCGATGTGCGCCGCAAGACTTCCGAGAGACTGGAAGATCTTCACATTGTTCTCGTCGTCTGAACGCAGTTGAAAGCCGTACTTCCTCGAAACCACGAGCGCGATCTCGAGGATGTCGATCGAGTCGAGTCCGAGACCTTCGCCATAGAGCGGCGCGTCGGCGGCGATCTCTTCGGGGCGCGTCTCCAGATTGAGAGCCTCGACGATCAATTGGGCGAGCTCGCGTTCGAGTGCCGTGATGTCGGGCGTCTGAAGCGGAGTCGCGGAATTCTTTTCTTCTTGCTCGATAGTGGTCTGCATCGTCTTTGCTGCTCAATGTCCGCGTCGTCGAATGACGGGAGAAATGATAACCGACGGATGCGGGCGCGCCTTGAGTATCCACGGCGCGTGGGACGCATCGCGAGCGCTTGCGACCTCGGGTGAGCTTGCGTTTCGCTGCATCACGAAGGTCAACAGTTGTCGCATACGCCCAACAATATTTCGAGGCGATAGAAGAATTGGCACGATGGGAGCAAGTTTCGTGCGGTGTTGCGATCGATCGTTATTACACTATTAGTGGAATTTCCGGGATGTGGCCATCGGTCACGATTTGCAATGAGTTCCGATTCGCCTCCGCAGACATGGGGGCCTTTTCATATCAGGGAGCGGTTCGATGGGTTTCAAACAAAAGGCGATCCCCCGCGCGTTGGCTATCGCGGTCAGCGCGGCGTTCGGCGCGGGTCTGACGCTTGCGATGGCGCCGGCTGCCGCACAAGAAACGCCGCAACGGCTGGACAAGATTGAAGTTACCGGCTCCAACATCAAGCGAACCGACACCGAAGGCGTGAACCCGGTACAGACGATTACCCGCAAGGAGATAGAGCGGACCGGTCAAGCCACCGTCGCGGAATTGCTGCGTACGATCTCGGCGAACTCGGGACAGAGTTTCAACGAGACATTCACCAACAGCTTTTCGCCGGGCGCATCGGGTATCGCGCTGCGCGGCTTGAGCCAGAAGAACACGCTCGTGTTGTTGAATGGTCGTCGCGTCGCGAACTACGGCTTTGCGCAGAACCTGGCCGATACCTACGTCGACTTGAATGCGATTCCGATCGAAGCGGTCGAGCGCGTCGAAGTGTTGAAGGACGGCGCCTCGGCGATCTACGGCTCCGACGCGATCGCGGGGGTGGTGAACGTCATTCTCCGCAAGGATTATCAGGGCGCCGAGATCGGCGGCAGCTACGGCAAGTCGTATGAAGGCGGAATGGCCGAGAAGCAGGGCCATGCCATCGTCGGACTCGGACAACCGGGTGTCGATCGATTCAACGTCTTGATCGCGGCAAATTATTTCAAGCGCGACCTGACCCGTTATTCCGACCGCAACTACATCAACGATCAGGACTTCCATCGCTTCGGCGGATTGAATAATAATTCCGCGGGGGCGGGTACCTATCAGCGCGCAGCCAGCGCGAACCCCAACCGCGTCCCGTTCGCGGCGTGTGGCACGAACGGATTTCCTGGCGCGGTGACGCCGATCCAGGCGTTCAGCCCGACAACCCTCACCGGCAATGCTTGTGCGTACAACCCGTCGCCTTACCTGACGCTGTTCCCGGAATCCACGCGCGAGCAGGTCGTGGCCGCGGGAACCTTCGACATCGTTCCCAACCTGCAGGCCTTTGCCGACCTGACCTACAGCCACAACGACACCAAGCAAATCTTCACGCCCACGCCGTTCTCGAGCACCTCGGTCGCGTTCAATCCGGCGACCGGAGGGGCGCGTCGGGTGCCGGCGACGCTGCCGGTGGGCAACCCCAGCAATCCATTCACCGTTCCGACCAACATCAGCTATACCTTTTTCGATATAGGGCCTCGCAACACCGAACTGACTTCAAAGTTCTATCGCGTCCTGGGCGGCCTCAGAGGCAGCTTTGGCAAGTGGGACTGGGAGACCGCCTATCTGCATTCGGAAAGCGAAGAAGCGCAGCACGACTTCAATCGAGTCGATTCCTATTTGATCGCCCAAGCGTTGGCCAACGGCACGTACAACTTCGTCAATCCGCAAAATAACGATCCGGCGCTGACCAATTCATTGCGCATCAATCCGACGCGCCGCTCGTTGTCGAAGCTCGATCTGGTCGATGCCAGGACCACGACGGAGCTTGCGCGTTTGCCGGCCGGACCGCTCGGCTTTGCGACCGGCGCCGAGTTCAAGCGTGAATCGATCGCGGACCGCCCCGACTTCCTGATTACGAATGGCAACGTGCTTGGGCAGGGCGCCACCTCGACCAACGGCTCGCGGCACGTTACGGCGGTATATGCCGAATTCAGCGTGCCGGTCGTCAAGACGGTCGAAGCGTCGCTCGCAGCACGCGAGGACCACTACAGCGACTTCGGCAGCGCCTTCTCGCCCAAGGTCGGCCTCAAGTGGCAACCGGTCTCCGAGCTGTTGTTCCGCGCGACGGCGTCGAAGGGCTTTCGCGCGCCGTCCTTGCCGGAGAATTCTCAATCGGCCGCGGTGTCCTTCGTGACGGTGAACGATCCGCGCAATCCGGCGCAGCCCGGCGCGGCGGTTACTGCATCGACCGTGTCGCAGGGAAACCCCAACCTCAAGCCCGAACGTTCGAAGAATTACAACGCCGGTTTCGTGCTCGCGCCTGATTCGACTTCCAGTATCGGCATCGATCTGTACTCGATCGAGCAGAAGAATATCGTGCGGCGAGATTCACCTCAATTCCTCGTCAACAACGAGGCGTTGTTCCCCACCCTCGTGATCCGCGACCCGGTTACGGGAAACCTGATTAGCGTGCTGCGCCAGTACCGCAACTTTTCTGAATTGCGCACGTTGGGCTATGACATCGACTTCAAGAAGTCGCTGGCCCTCGCGAGCCTGGGCACGTTCACGCTCAATGGCAACTGGACTTATCTGCAGCGCTACAAGACGCGGGTTTCGGATAACGGGCCGCTGATCGATTTCGCTGGCAACAACGGTTTCTCGGCCTTCCCTCGCACACGCGGAACCACCTCGCTGTCATGGGACTATCAGGCCTTCACGACCCAACTGACGTATTACTACACCGGCGCCTACGCACAACAGGGGGCGCCCGCCGGGACCACGCAGGATCGCGTTGGCGAGTATCGGCAGTTCGACCTGTACGTGGCTTGGGAAGGCATCAAGAATCTGAAGCTCTTCGGTTCGGTTCAAAACCTGGGCAACACGCATCCGCCGTTTGATGTGTCGTCGGGTGGGCTGCCGTTCGACTTCACGCTCTACGATGCGCGCGGGCGTTACTTCCGCGCCGGCCTCACCTACAAGTTTCTGTAGATCGTTAGTCGTATCGAAAAGCCCGCTTCGGCGGGCTTTTTTGTCGGCGCGCATGCGTAGGTTTGTTACAGGGTGACCCATCAACCGCGCATTCGTCGCAAAAACCCAACACGAACGACGCAAAATCCGCGCTTTGCGCGTTTCCGCGACCTTTTGCTTCGGTCGCGAAAGGAAGTTGGCTAGACTAAAAGAGTAGTAAGGATTCGAGAGATTCCGTTGCACCCAATCACGAAAGCCTTACCAATGCTTTGATGGGCGATGTCCCTCGCCGTCGATTCCAACCGTTATCGAAGGGGTAGCTATGTTTAAAGAAGTACCTATCGCGCGTTGCCTGCGCGTTGCTTTTGGCGGCGGAGTCGCCGGACTGGCGCTGATTACGCTCCCAGGCTACGCGCAGGACGTACAGCGCGGAGAGAAAGTCGAAGTTACGGGATCTTCAATCAAGCGTATCGATGCCGAGACCGCATTACCGGTTCAAATTATTACTCGCGAAGAAATCAACAGGCTTGCTCCTCAAAACACGGAACAGCTTTTGAAGACAATCTCCGCGACCAACACCACGGGCGCGCTGCAGGTTTCCAATGCCTCCGGTGCGACCACGAGCGGCGCGTCGACGGTGTCGTTGCGCGGTCTGGGCTCCAAGCGCACTCTCGTTCTGGTGAACGGACGCAGAATCGCGCCGTTCGGCAGCATAGCCGGCGGCGGCGGCGCGGCGTCGGTCGACGTCAACAGCATTCCGATTTCGGCGATCGAGCGCGTCGAAGTGCTCAAGGATGGCGCGTCTGCCATTTACGGCAGCGAGGCGGTGGCCGGCGTGATCAACTTCATTTTGCGCAAGGACTACACCGGCGCCGAAGTGAACGTGGGCTATGGTCAAAGCACGCACGGCGGTGACGGCCGCGTATATGACGGCAACGCGTTGGTCGGTTTCGGCGATCTGCAAAAAGATCGCTTCAACGTCATGATCAATGCTGCTTACTCGAAGGAAGACGCGATCTTCGGACGTCAGCGCAATTTCGCCAATACATCCATCAATGTAGGTGCTGGCAACGACACGACCTCGGGCAATACCTATCCGGCCAATATCGCCAATGCGGGCGGCGCGGCGCGAAACTTTCTTTCGCCCACATTCGCGCCGCAAGTCGCCAACGGAACCTACCCGACCTTTGGATTCACCAATTGCTCGCCTTCAGTCGCCGATCCTCTGATGGCGCAAAATCGTTGCCGCTTCGATCCGGCGCCTTATGTGGCCCTGAATCCAGAGCAGCAGCGCGCAAGCGCCGGCATTCAGGCGCGCTTTGCAATCGATGCGAACAATAGCGTCTATGCGGAATTGAACGGTTCGCGCAACGTCATCAAGACCACGATTCAGCCGACGCCCGTTTCGGATCAGTTCGCCCTCAATGCGACCAATCCGTATACGCCTCAGTTGGCCGCGTTGATCAAGGGGTACGGAACAACGCTCAAGTATGCGCCGGACTTCGTCGCCAACTTGTTCGGTAAAACGACCTTCTTGCTTCCGACGACCAGCCCCTACTATCCGACCAAATTTGCGGCGGATTCGGGCTTGGCGGGCTCTCCGATCGATCTTCGTTATCGTTCCTTCGAAAACGGTTTGCGCGGAATCAGGGATGAGAACAAGGCCGCACGATTCGTCCTCGGTCTCCAGGGTAACGCGTACAGTTGGGATTACGACGTGGGCTTCCTGTATACCGAAAGCCGCGTTTCGGAGAATACGTTCAGTGGTTATCCGCTGCTTTCGAAATTGCTTCCCCTGCTCAATAGCGGTGTGGTGAATCCTTTCGGACCGAGCTCGGCTGCGGTTCAGCAACAGATCCTGGCGACGAACTTCACCGGCGAGGCGTTCAACTCGAAGACCAGCATTGCGAGCATCAATGGCAAGGCATCGCGTGAGGTGTTCACTCTTCCCGCAGGCCCGGTTTCATTCGCCGTCGGCGGCGATGTCCGCAAGGAAAAATATGATTTCAAGGCCAGCACCGCGGTTGCGACCGGCGATGTGTCGGGGTATGGCGGCAACTTCCTCGATGTGGGCAAGTCACGCAACGTAGAGGCCGTGTTCGCTGAAGTCAATGTCCCGATCCTCAAGGGTCTCGAAGGCGATGTCGCCGTTCGGTACGACAACTATCAGGGCGTCGGCAACACGGTCAATCCCAAGGCGTCGCTGCGTTGGCAACCGGTCAAGGAGTTCTTGCTGCGTGGGTCTATCGGCACGGGTTTCCGTGCACCGTCACTGGACGAGTTGTTCGCGCCGAACACAACCGGCGTCTCGCAAAACGGTCTTAACGATCCGATCCGTTGTCCTGTGACCGGCAGTTCACTCGATTGCGCCACGCAATTCCCGACCTCGAACGGTGGCAATGCTGCTCTGACTCCCGAGAAGACGTTGGCCAAGACCTTCGGATTCATCCTCGAGCCGACCAACAACGTGCACGTGGGCCTCGACTACTTCAATATCTATTTGAAAAATCAGATCGTGATCGGTGGTCCGGGCGCTCCGACGATCCTGCAAGACGCCGCACACGCTGCGCAGTTTGCGAACCTGATTACACGCGCTGCTCCATCGGGCGGCTTGCCTGGCCAGATCATTTCGGTCAACCAGCAAAACCAGAATCAGTTCAATGCTCGCGTTGAGGGTATCGACATCGATTTGAAACTGCGTGTGCCGACCAGCAGCTTCGGCAGTTATACCTTCGGTCTCAATGGCACCTACTTCACGCGCTACGACCTGCAGAACGACGATGGTTCTTACACCGGTGTGGTTGCAAATGCGGCGAACAATGCAGGTTCTGTCGTTCCGCGCTACAAGCACACGGCGAACGTGAGTTGGGATTACGGCCCTTGGAATGCGATTGCGGTCCAAAACTTCCAGGCTGCTTACACCGATTTCCCCAGCACGATCACTGGAGAGACTCGTCGCGTGGGTGTCTATGAAACCTTCGACCTTCAAGGTTCGTACCTTGGATTCAAGGGCTTCAGGCTGACGCTCGGTGTGAAGAACATCTTCGACAAGGACCCGCCTTATTCCAACATTGGTGGGCAGGGCTTCTTCCAGTCTGGATACGACTCGTCGTATGCCGAGCCACGCGGACGTTTTGTTTACGGCCGTATCGGATACGCGTTTAAATAAAGCGTTCAAGCAATTCAAGCCCGCAGGTCTTGCCTGCGGGTTTTTTTTTGCGAGCGCGCTGACGATGCGTACACGCCTCTAATCAGAACTTAGCTTATGACCCACGCGAATTCATTCGATCTATGATCGTTCCTTCTTTTGAAACTGCGCCGTAGCGAAACCGTAAAAAAGGAAGTCGGCGCGTCCCTCGCTTTCTCATTTCGAATAGATTTCACGCCCGGCGATTGGTGTAGTATTGCGCGCTTTCTCATCGGCCTTCCCACAAGGATGGCCTGCTGTGATGGCGATGGTTCATCTAATCGCCCGGGCGAACGGGTGCGCCTTTGCCACAATCGAAAGCGTTCTGGAGTTGATCACTATGGACTACGCGCAGCAGCAGCGAAATCCGGGCAAACATCTGGTCGGCATCGTTGTTGTCACTCTCCTGCATATCGTCCTGATCTATGCGCTGGTCAGTGGCTTGGCTCGCAAGGTCGTCGCGGTCATCAAGAAGCCGCTCGAGACCCAGATCATCGAAGAGATCAAGCCACCGCCTCCGCCTCCACCCGAGGTGCAGTTGCCGCCGCCGCCGAAATTCATTGCACCGCCGCCGCCTTATATTCCGCCGCCCGAAGTGCAGGTCAACGTGCCGCCGCCGCCGAACGTCATCACGGCCACGACCAATACCCCACCGCCGGAAGCGCCGCCGATCGCGGTTCGCGCGCCGGTCGAGCAACCCGCGCCCGCCGCTGCGCCACCTGCGACATCGGCCCGCACCGCTTGCCCGAATTATTCGAAAGCGCTTGGCGATAGCGCCTATCCGCGCGACGCCATCAAGGAAGGTATAGAGCGCGGCGAGGCCTTGGTTCGCTTCACCGTCGGACCCGGCGGTGAAGTCAAGGACATCACGACGGTCAACAGTACGCACCGATCGTTCGCCCGTGCGGCGTCCGCAGTGGTCCGCGAGTTGCATTGCGTTGGGCAAGGGAAGGACATCGTGTTTGAAATTCCCTTCTCCTTCAAGCGGGAATGAGTTCTGTTCGAGAGACCGATTCGAGAGACCGATTCGAGAGACCGATTGCGTAAGCAATTTTTGACGCAGGTGCGCGGCGCGCCGAATGCAAATTGAAGATGCGGCGTCGCCCGCATCGAAGACAGCTTCTACATTGGAGAGACGATGAAATTCACCAACCGACTGCGAGCCCTGATGTTCGCATGGATGTTTACAGCGCTGCTCGGCAGCCTTGGATTGGCGCAAGTCGCTTCGGCGCAAGCGCCCGCGCCGGTCACGACTCCCGCAGCGACGGATCCTGCCGCGGCGCCGCCTGCTGCCACGCTGCCCGCTATTCCCGCGGCTCCCACCGATGCTGGCGCTGCAAAAACGGATGTCGCGAATGCATCCGGTCCGACAAGCGAGTCGGTCGCCAATCCCTATGGCCTCGAGGCGCTCTGGAAAGGCGGCGACTGGATCGCCAAGACTACGCTGATCATCCTCGTGATCATGTCGATGGGAAGCTGGTACATCATCGTGACCAAGCTGATCGAACAGACCAAGCTGATGAAGCAGGCCAAGGATGCGAACAAGTCATTCTGGAACGCGCCTTCTGTGGTTCAGGGAACCACGACTCTGAAAGACGGCAGCCCTTTCCGCTTCATCGCCGAGTCGGGCATGCAGGCGACCGAACGCCACGAAGGTTTGCTTGGCGATATCGATCTCAATACCTGGGTCACGATGTCGATCCAACGCGCAGTGGAAAACGTGCAGAACCGTTTGCAGGACGGTCTCGCGTTCCTCGCCACGGTCGGCTCGACCGCTCCGTTCGTGGGACTGTTTGGCACGGTGTGGGGTATCTACGGCGCCTTGACTGCGATCGGCATCGCCGGTCAGGCTTCGATCGACAAGGTCGCGGGTCCGGTGGGCGAATCGCTGATCATGACGGCCTTCGGTCTCGCGGTCGCGGTGCCTGCGGTGCTCGGCTACAACTGGCTGGTTCGCCGCAACAAGACCGGCATGGAGCGGGTGCGCGCTTTCGGCTCCGATTTGCACTCGGTTCTTCTGGGCGGCGGCACGACGCGCATCGCGTCGAACGAGCCGCTGGCTGCAAACGCATCGCTGGCTGCGAGCGGGTCGCGCACGGCTGCGGTTTCGCGAGCGAGCTGAGCCATGTCGATGACCGTGGGAGAGGCCGAAGACGATGACGAAGTCGTCTCGTCCATCAACACCACGCCGCTGGTCGACGTGATGCTGGTGCTGCTGATCATCTTTCTGATCACGATTCCGGTCGTCACGCACACGGTACCGGTGCAGTTGCCTAAGGAAACCGTCCTGCCGCGTCAGACCAAGCCCGAGAACGTCGTTCTCTCGGTCAACAAGGACGGCGACGTTTTCTGGAACGAACAAAAGGTTGCCGGCAACGAGGCGTTGGTCGCGCGATTGAAGACGGTCTCGGTCCTCACGCCGCAGCCCGAAATTCAGATTCGTGGTGACGGCGGTGCGCGCTACGAGTATGTCGGCAAGGTGGTGTTCGCTTGCCAGCGCGCGGGCATCGTGAAGATCGGCTTCATCACCGAGCCGCCACCACGCGTTTGAAATCAGTAGCCGGAGAATAATTTCCATGTCAATGAACATCGGTTCATCGAGCGCGTCGGGCGAACCCGAAGTAATGGTGGACATCAACACCACGCCGCTGATCGACGTGATGCTGGTGCTTCTGATCATGTTGATCATCACCATCCCGATTCAGTTGCATGCGATCAACCTCAACCTGCCGGCCGGCAATCCACCGCCGCCTCCCACGCCTCCGGAAGTCGTGCAGCTCGATATCGACTTCGATGGAACGGTGGTGTGGAACGGCGAAGCGCTGCCCAGCCGTGCGGCGCTCGAAGCGAAAATGCAGTCCGCTGTCGCGCAGGCGGTGCAACCCGAAGTTCACATTCGTCCCAACAAGCTGGTCGCCTATCGTTCGGTCGCAGCGGTGATGGGTTCGGCGCAGCGATTGGGATTGACCAAGATCGGCATCGTCGGCAACGAACAGTTCATTAATTGAGTCAGTCTCGAATAACGCATGCGGGCAGGTAAAAGGATGTCGAGATGTTCGAATTGAAGCTCATCATCAAAGCGGTTGCCGCACTCGTCTGCTCACTGGGTCTCTATGGCATCGCCTGCGACGCGGGCGCGCAGTCGGTGCGACCCGAAGTAGGCCGACCGCTGCAGCAGGCAGCCGACGCGTTGAAGGCGCGACGCTTTGCCGACGCTGCGGCCAAGGCGCGCGAAGCCGACAACGCCTCGAACAAGACTGCCGGCGAGCAGGCGACCATCGACCGCATGCGCCTTTCCATCGCCTCGCAATCGGGCGACTTGTCGACCATGACCAGCCTGCTCTCCAGCGGCAGGCTGCCGGCGTCGCAGCAACTGCCGCTGGTGCAGTCTGTCGCCAACGCGTACTACACGCAGCGCGAATTCGGCAACGCCGCCACCTGGTATCAGCGTTACTTGAAGGAAGGCGGCACCGATCCCACGGTGCGTACCTTGCTGCTTCAATCCTATTACCAGGCGGGCGACTGCGGTGCCGTGGCGCGGACATTGCAAGGGGCCATCCAGTCGGACGAGGCCGCCGGCCGTGCGCCGTCCGAGGATCAACTCGGCATGCTGGGCAATTGCTATCAGAAGACCAAGGACAACACGGGCTACATCTTCGTTCTCGAGAAGCTCGCCACCTACTATCCCAAGAGGGAGTACTGGCAGAGCCTGCTCGATCGTGTCCAGACCAAGAGCGGCTTTTCAGACCGGCTGCTGCTCGACGTCTATCGGCTCAAGCTCGCTTCGGGCCTGATGGGTGGCTCGAAGGACTATATGGAAATGGCGCAGATGGCGCTGGGCGACGACTACACGGCCGAGGCCAAGAAGGTGGTCGATCAGGGCTATGCGAACAAGGTGCTCGGCGCGGGCGCTGACGTCGATCGTCAAAAGCGGCTCGCCGATCTCGCAACCAAACGGTTCGCCGAAGGCAAGGCGTCGCTGACGAAAGACGAGACCGACGCGTTGAACGAACGCGACGGCAACAACCTGGTCACCGCGGGTTACAACGAAGTGGGATATGGCCAGACGGCCAAGGGCATCGCGTTGATGGAGCAGGGCATCAAGAAGGGCAATCTACGCCGTCCCGAAGATGCCAAGCTGCATCTAGGCATCGCTTATCTGCAGGCCGGACAAAAAGCCAAGGCGCTGCAAGTCTTCAAGACGGTGGGCGGCACCGACGGCGCGGCCGATCTGGCCCGTCTGTGGAGTCTGGTCGCGCGTCGCGCGGCTTAGAACATCGTTTCGTCCCCGCGAAAGCGGGAACCCAGCGGCGCGTCTTGACTTCTCTGGATTCCCGCGCTCGCGGGAACGACGAAACAGCGACCCGATGCTTGACATGTCAAGTATCGAGGTAGCGCACGCAGCCGCGCGCTAGCGCGTTCCGTGTTTCCTTGTCGCTGTAGTCGTCGAGATGCGGCGTGCCGTCGACAGGTTGTGCGATCGTGTCCGTGACGATGCACTCGCTTTCGCCGCAGCGGTTCTGCCCACCGAACGCGTAGAAGCGGCGCCGGGAACATGCAAATGCTGTCCCACCGCGACCTGATTTCCCTTGAACTTGTTGGACGATCGAAGCTGATCGGCGGACACGCCGAGATGCCGCGCGATCGAGAACAGCGTGTCGCCGCGCTTGACCTGATAGGTTGCGCCCGATGTGTCGGACACGTTCGCGAACGTCCCGGCATCGGTCGGCGGCGTGAACGAAGCGAAGCGCAGATTGACATCGCTCGCGCCTTTCTTCTGTACCAGCAAGGCTTGGCCCTGCCTGACGCGCGCTTTCGGCCCCAGGCCGTTGACCTCGCGTAGCGCCGCCGACGTCATTCCGTAATACGCGGCGATCTTCTCGATCGACTCCTTGCGCGTCACGGTATGGGCCTGCCAGGTCGCAAGCGGCACATGACTGTCGAGGCTGTTCTTGAACTCTCGCGCACGATCGGCCGGCACCAGCAACGGCGTGTTCGATGCGCCCAGAATGATCGGACGATTGAACGATGGATTGAGCGCCTTAAAATCCTCGAGCGTCATGTTGGCCAGTCGCGCGGCGGTGCGAAGATCGATATCGCGATTGCGTTCCACCGCGACGAAGTAAGGCTCGTTGTCGATCCGCGGAAGCGTGACGCCGAAGGCCGCGGGATTGGCGATGATGTTCTTCAACGCCTGCAGCTTGGGTACATAGTTGCGCGTCTCGTCGGGCATGGTGAGATTCAGGTAGTCGGTGGGTAAGCCGGCCGCCTGATTCTTTTCGATCGCGCGCTTGACCGAGCCTTCGCCCCAGTTGTACGACGCGAGCGCCAGCGGCCAATCGCCATGCATCTCGTAGATGTTCTTCAAATACGTGAGTGCCGCGTCGGTCGATGCGATCACGTCGCGTCGCTCGTCACGCCACCAGTCCTGCTTGAGCTTGTAGTCCTTGCCCGTACCCGGAATGAATTGCCACATGCCCGACGCATGCGAGCGCGAGTACGCCATCGGGTTGTATGCGCTCTCGACAAAAGGAAGCAGCGCGAGCTCGGTCGGCAAGCCGCGTTTGTTGAGCTCTTGAACGACGTGATAGAGGTAGAGGCTGGAGCGATCGACTGCCCGGCGCAGGTAGTCGGGATGCGCGAGATACCAAGCCTGTTGTTCGGCGACGATAGGCGATTCGATATTCGGAATGCCGAAGCCGGTGCGAATGCGGTCCCAGATGTCGTCTGCCTTTTGCGTCAGATCAACGGTTCGAGGCGCGAGCGGATTGGTGACGACCACGCTGCCGATAGCGCCGGTGCTCGGTGGGTCGCCCGAATACACACGCCGCGCCGGCGC
>JBBSEF010000015.1:0-49407 GCA_038240015.1 Burkholderiales bacterium | reverse complement strand
GAACGGAACGCTCGATCTGTCTTCAATCGCCAATGCACGCGAGCGTATCGGGAATGGCCTGACGCTGAACGGCGCGGTCAACATAGCCAACGGTGGCATCCTCAGTCTGGACAGCACGTTGACGACGGGAGGCAACCAGACCATCGGCGGCACGGGGTCGATCAACCTCAACGATGCCGGCGCGCGGCTTGCTGTCGAAGGCACCGGCATCACCACGCTGGGCGCGAACATCGTCGTGCACGGTCAGGGCAACGTCGGTCAGGCGCTCATTTCCAGCGGCACCAACACGCTTGTGAACAATGGCCGCATCTCGGCCGATGTGCCGGGTGGCACGCTCAACATCACTCCGATCGCCAGCGCAGCGGTGGGGTGACCAACAACAATATTCTGGAAGCCAAGAGCGGCGGCACGTTGCAACTCTCATCGGTCAATATCACCAACAGCGGCAGCGGACAGATCAACGCATTGAATACCGGCGTCGTTCAACACAACTCGGGAACCGTCACCGGCGGCACCATCAACACGTCGGGCAGCGGTGTGTTTCGTGCCGTCAACAGTGGCAGCAACTTTCTGAGCAGCGTGTCGGTGGCCGGAACTGTCGACATGACCACGATCGCGAACTCGCGTGAACGCATCATCGACGGACTGACGTTCAGCGGCGGCAACTTCGCCATCGCCAACGGCGGCATCCTCAGTCTGGACAGTACGGTCACCGCGAACCAGACCATCGGCGGCACCGGCACCATCAACCTCAACGACCCGGGCGCACGGCTCGCATTTGAAGGCACCGGCACACCACGCTGGGCGCGGGAGTCACTGTACGCGGTCAGGGCAACATCGGCCAGGCGCTCTTTTCCAGTGGCACCAACACGCTGGTGAACCAGGGCTCCATCATCGGCGATGGCGGCACGCTCAACATTGTTGCCATCGCAAACGGTGGGGCCAATATCACGAACAACGGTTTGATTCATGCGCAAAACGGAACGGTGAATGTCACGCCGATCATTCAAGGCACAGGCACATTGCAAGTGAGCGGAACGGGGCAGTTGAATCTTTCAACCGGCGGCGTCAACAACACCGGCAATCTATTCGCCAATGGCGTCAATGCGGGCAGTCTGAATGTCGGCACGCAGAATGTGGTTGTCTCGATCGACTACAACAACGCCAACTTCGGTGTAGGCAACGCATTCAACCGTCGCGCCAACGTGACGGGTGCAGGCCTGATCAACGCCTCGGGCAACGTCGCGCAAGCGATCACCGGCACGGGCGTCACCAATGGCGCGACCGCGGCACCGACGTTGACGATCGGCAACGTGCATGTGGGTGCAACGACATTCAACTACCAAGTCGCCAACACCGGCACCACCGGCCCATCGCTACGCGGCGCGATCCAGACCAACGTGAACGGCGGAAACATCACCGATGCACGACTGTCGGGTAGCGGCGTGACGGCCAGCAACTACGGCCCGATCGCAACCGGCGCGAACAGCGGCAATCTCGCCGTGACTTTCACGGCCGCGAGTGCCGGCCTGCTCACCCCGGCGCTGTCCGGTCAGGCGGTCCACATCGCCAACAACTTCGACAACGTTGCGCAGCAGACGCTCGGCATCGTGCTGGGCAGCGGCGCCGCCGCTTTCAACCTCGCGGCAGGTAGCGCATCGCCTTCGCCGATCGTGTTCGGCAATGCGCACGTGGGCGACACGCGCACACAGTTCCTGACGGTCACCAACACAGCGCCCGCATCGTTCAGCGAAAAACTCGACGTCGGCTTTGGCGCCAACACCGGCAACGTCAGCAACAATGGCGGCACGATCAATCTGCTCGCCGCGCAGGCGTCCAACAACAGCGCCCTGTCGGCCTCGCTCGATACGAGTGCAGCCGGTGCACGCAGCGGCACGGTGACGTTGAACTACGTCTCCGACGGCGCGGGCACCAGCGGCTTGGGTCAGACCAACGTGGGCTCGCAGACCATCAACGTGGCGGGCAATGTCTATCGGCTAGCATTGGCCAATGCGATTGCCGGTCTGAACTTCGGCAACGTGCTGGTCGGTTCGACTCAGACGCGCACCGTATCGATCAGCAACCTCGCGGCGGTCGATGGCTTCTCCGAATCGCTCAATGCCGCCTTCGGCACCTTGGGTGGAACCAACCCCACCAAGTTCTCGACCGCGGGTTCGTTGACGGGTCTGGCTGCGGGAGGCACCAACAACACCAACCTGGTGGTGACGTTGAACACCAGTGCGTCGGGCACCTTCTCTGCCAACGTGCAGATCCTGCTCGACTCCAACGGCGCGGGCACCAGCAACCTGGGCATCACCGCGCTGCCTACGCAGGTGATCAACCTGGACGGCATCGTCACCGGCAACGTGGGTAACCTCGCACAAGCCGGACCGGCCACGCCCAACCCGGTCAACTTCGGCAATGTGCGCATCGGCTCGGCGCAGAACCAGACGCTCTCGATCACCAACACCGCGCAAGCGCCGGCTGAAGGTCTGAACGCTTCGATCGCCACCAATAGCCCGGGCGTGGTGACCGCGAGCGGCTCCTTCACCGGCCTTGCACCGCAAGCGACTGACAACTCGAGCCTGGTGGTGGGGCTCAACACCGGCACGGCCGGGCATCGCGCCGGCACCGCAGCCATCACGTTGCAGTCGGATGGCACGTTCAACAACAACACGCCCACCAATCTGCCGACGCAGACAGTGAATGTGCAAGGGGATGTCTATCGGCTCGCCAACCCGGTCGTCAACACGCCGACGGTGACGGTGGCCGCGCGGGTGGGCGGCGCTTCGCCGAACACCGCGATCGGCATCACCAACAGTTCGCCCGACCTCTTCACCGAAGGTCTGAACGTGACGCGCGGCGCGACGTCGGCGGGCTTCACGTCCGCGGGCAGCATCACCAACCTCGCGGCGCAAGGCGCGTCCAACGCGATCACGGTGTCGTTGAGCACCGCCACCGCGGGATCGTTCACGGGCTCGCAAGCGCTCAACTTCGTTTCGACCGGCGCGGGCACCACCAATGCGCCCGATGTCTCGGTGGGCAATGGCAGCGTCACGCTCAACGGCAAGGTCTATACGCCCGCCGCCGCACAGCTCAACACGCCGTCGGTCAACTTCGGCATCGTGCACGTGGGCGACGCCGTCGCGCAGCAGAACGTGTCGGTCACGAACTCGGCGCCGGTCACGGCCTTGAACGATGTGCTGCTTGCGCAATTCAACAGCGCATCGGCGCCGTTCACCGGCAGCGGCAATCTGGGCGCGGGACTGGCTGCGCAACAGACCAGCGTGAATGCGTTGAAGGTCGGCATCAGCACCGGGGCGGCCGGCGTGTATAGCGGCGCGGCGAGCTTCAGCGCAGCCAGTCACGACGCCGATCTGTCGGATGCGGCATTGGCCAATCTGGTGGTCAGTCTCTCCGGTCAGGTCAACAACTTTGCAAGCGATGCGTTCTTCTTCAACGGCGGCGCAGGCAACTTCACACAATCTGGATCGATCTTCACACTGGACTACGGCACCGTCGCGCAGAACTCCGGCACCCGTACCACCACGCTACTGGCCGGCAACAACGCGGTCGGGCCGGCCGACCTGCTCGACGGCACCTTCCAGTTGGTCGATGTCAACGACTTCAACGAAAGCGGCTTCAGCAATTTCCTGAACTTCGCCGCAGGTCAGAACACCGGACCGCTGATGCTGTCGTTCAGCTCGATGACGCTGGGCAGCTTCAACGACACCATCATCCTGCACGGCGTGGGCCATAACGCCAGCGGCTTCTCGGCGGCGATCGGCGATATCCAGTTGAACATCCGCGGCGTGGTTCAGCAAGCCAGCAGCAACGTCCCCGAGCCCGACTCGTTGCTGCTGCTCGGTCTGGGCGTGCCGCTGTTGTTCGTGCGCCGCAAAGCGCGCAGGCAGACGGTGCATTGAGTCAGCCCAACCCATCACCGCAACCGCGAAGCCACGCGATGTTCTTCTGATCAGGGAGAGGGGGGCGGCCGGCATTGGGGAATCCGGCCGCCCTCCGCGGTGACCACACCTGCAACACCTCGCACTCGCCATGCATCATCGTGCGGCGAATTCCTTCGCCGCGGGGGCGAATTTGGGTACCATCGCGCCACCATCATCAATCGGGGAGAAGGTCGTGCTCGCACGTTGGCAGTTCTGGGTGACCACGGTCGTGGCCTTCGTCGTCGCGGTCGTGGCCGGCTACGACATGATGTTGTTCAGTCAGAATCGAAGCGCGCAAGCCGAACTTGCGCGCCGCGCGCAATACGTTCAACAGAGCCTTCAGCTCGAAGGTTTGTATCGCGAAATGGTCAAGGCGCTCGCCGATCTTTCCGTTCGCAGTCAGGACAAGGCCTTGAGCGATCTCCTCGCCAGTCAGGGCATCACCGTCAACGCGCCGGTGCCGGCGACAGCGCCATCCGCCTCCGAACCCAGGAAGGGAGCCAAGCCATGAGCCAACCCTTCGAGCGGGCGTCGATGCAAGAGACCGAGGCGACGATGAGCGCCTTTCTTCCGGTGCTAATCCTCAGCCTCGTCATGGTCGCGTGGTTCGGCTTTCAGGCCGCGCAGTTGCGCAACGAACGCGACGCAATGCGCGAACTCATGACCAATCAGGACAAGCAAATGCAGGAGTCCAAGAAATTGCGCGACTCTCTCGATGCAATCGCGCGCGGCACCGCGCAGCTTGCCGATGCCGGAAACGCCAATGCGAGGCTGGTCATCGACGAACTGAAGAAGCGCGGCGTGACGGTTAATCCCAATCCGCCGGCAACAAGCAGCGAATCGACCACACCGGTCGTGCCGATGCCTGCGAAGTAGCCGGCGCCGAGGTTGTGAAATGCCGAGCGCGTCCTGACCCACGCGCGCAAGCACGCGCCCTGCTCCTCATCGGCCGCAACCGCATGCGCAATGGATCGCTCTCGTCTCGTTCCCTCGAAGGCGTCGCAGGATGACGCGATAGCCCAAGCGGACTCGCTTGCGTCGGATGCGTATCGGCCTTTCTCGGCCTACCCTCCCGCACTGGTCGAAGCAACGCTCGATCGCCTCGTTGCGAGCAGTACCTTCCGACGCTCGCAACGACATCGGCAATTTCTTCATCACATCGTCTGGGCTGCGCTCGCCGGCCGACACGAGCAACTGAAGGAAGTGATCATCGGGCTCGAAGTCTTCGGCCGTGCGCTAGCGAACTACGATCCCCGCCACGATCCGATCGTGCGTGTCGAAGCCGGCCGCGTGCGCGAAAAGCTCGCGCGCTTCTATGCCGGAGAGGGCGCCGACGAGGCATTTGAAATCGTGATTCCCGTGGGCAGCTACATGCCGCGCTTCGCGCGGCGCAAGGCCGCCGCCAAGCCTGCGCGCCCTGCCGCGTCGCTCGCTGTACTGCCCTTCAACGTGTTGTCGAACGACCCTTCCGATGTCTCGTTCTCGATCGGATTCGCCGATCAATTGATCGATACTCTCGGGCGCGTTCCGGGATTGAAAGTGGTCGCACGTGTCTCGGCCTTCAAGGCAAGAGACGACCGAAGCGAACTGAAGGCAATCGGAAAACTTCTCGGCGTCACGCATGCGATCGAAGGAAGTATTCAGCGCAGCGGCGAACGCATGCGCTGCATCGCGCAGCTCTCTCGTGCGCGCGACGGCGTGCGCGTCTGGTCGCAGCGATTCGAACGCGATGAGGCGGCGGGCGTCGATGTGTTTCACTTTCAGGACGAGATCGCAGCGGCGGTGCTCGCCGCAGTAGTGGGCTGGTCGACGCGAGTCGATGAAGAATCTTTCACCGCTCCGTTGCTGCGCGCGCGTCCGGTGCTGAGCGACAATGCGCAGGCGCGCGACCTGTTCGAGCGCGCGCGCTACATGGCGCAGCACGGCACGGTCGATGGCTATCACAAGGCGATCGAGCTGTTCGAAAAAGCGGTGGCGATCGATCCGAGATTCGCGCAGGCGCACTCGCATCTCGGGGCGGCGCTCGCCAATCTGGCTCCGCTGGTGTTCGAACCCGCGAGGACGAGCTTCGCAAAGGTCAAGCGCGAAGCGCTTCGCGCGCTCGATCTCGATCCGTTCGATGGCGATGCGCGCGCGCTGGTGGCCGTGGTCGCCTATCGGATCGAATCGAACTGGGCGACGGCCGAGCCGATGTTTCGCGACGCATTGCACATCGCCCCCAACTCGACTCTGGCGCATTTGTCGTATTCGTGGGGACTGGTGTTCAACGGCCGATTCGCCGAAGCGCTTCAGCATGGCCGAATGGCGCGCGAACTGGATCCGCTCAATCTCGCGGTCCGCGCGCACCACGCGCGACTGCATTCGTATGCCCGCGAATACGAAACCGCGATCTCGGAGCTCCACGCGGTGCTCGATCTCGATGCGCATCACCTCTACGCACGCCTGGTGTTGGGCATCATCCATCTGTCGCTCGGCCAGCACGAGGTCGCGATGCCGCACTTCGAACGCGTCGCCGAAGAGGCGCCCCAACATTCGAGCGCGCACTTCCACAAGATCTGCGTGCATGGCATGCGCGGTGAAATCAAACGGGGCGCTCGCGAACTCGACGCGCTGCTCGAACGGCTGGGCGACTCGCACTATTCGCCTTTCAACGTTGCGTTGGCGCGGAGCTGCCTGGGGGATCGCGAGGGCGCGTATGCGAGCCTCGAGGAAGCGGCGCGCACGCGCGACTATCTGTTCGTATCGATACCGGCACACGAACTGTTCGATCGCTATCGCGATGATCCGGTGTTCGTCGATCTTCTGCATCGGCACGACCTCGAGTTGCTGCCGCCCTGGCCTGCCGAGCAGACCGCGCGATTGCGCGGATCATTCGCTTAGCCGTCCGCCGTTTCCGCGCGCGGAATTCAAGTCGTGCGGAGGACGTTCGCAGGGTGCCCGGCGTTCGCGGGGACGACGACGCGCGAATCTTTTTCCCGCCGCTTGCGTATGATGGGCGCGCCGCTCCGCCATGGCTCAACCTCAATCCACTGTCTTGAAGACGCGATGTCGCATTCGCCGCTCGAACCACGGCTGCAACGGATGACTGCGGCCCGCTGAATTGTCTCGCTCGCCTTCGTATGCATCGCGCGATCGCGCAGTCGCCGAACGCGATCCCGCCGCATCGCCTCGCGCCCCTACGTTCACCGCCTATCCGCCCGCTCTGGTCGAGGCCACGCTCGAACGCATCGTTGCGAGCCAGACCTTTCGGCGCTCGCAACGCCACCGGAAATTCCTCGAACACGTCGTTCGCGCGGCGTTGGCAAACGAGCACGAGCAATTGAAGGAGGTCATCATCGGCCTCGAAGTCTTCGGTCGCGATCTGCTGCACTACGACCCGCGCACCGACCCCATCGTGCGCGTCGAAGCCGGGCGGGTACGCGAGAAGCTCGCACGCTATTACGCCACCGAAGGCGCCGGCGATGCATTCGAGATTGCGATCCCGGTGGGCAGCTACATGCCCCACGTGGTGCGCCGAAAGTCGCGCGCCAGGGCGACGCACAGCCTCGGCTCGCTCGCTGTACTGCCGTTCAACAATGTATCGGGTCGTGCCAAAGACGCCTCGTTCTCGATCGGCCTCGCCGATCAGCTGATCGATACCATCGGCCGCGTGCCCGGTCTGAAAGTCGTCGCTCGCGTGTCCGCGTTCAGGGCGCACGACAAGGGAATGGACGCGAAAGCCATCGGCAGGCTGCTCGGCGTCAAGCACGTCGTCGAAGGCAGCATTCAGCGCAGCGGCTCGCGCGTGCGATGCATCGCGCAACTGTCGCGCGCCAGGGATAGCATGCGGATCTGGTCACAGCGATTCGAACATGACCAGGACGTCGACGACAACTTGTTCGCATTCCAGGACCGCATCACCGATGCGATCCTCGCAGCCTTGGCGCCCACGTTGGCCGAGTCGATCGATGGCCACGACTCCCCATCGGCATCGATGTTCGGCAGGCCGGTAGGAAGCGACAACCCGCAAGCGCGCGACCTGTTCGAACGCGCGCGTTATCTGGCCCAGCGACGCAGCATCGAGGGCTTCACGAAAGCGATCGAAATATTCGAGCGCGCCGTCGTGATCGACCCGCGCTTCGCGCAGGCGTATTCGCATCTGGGCGCGGCGCGCCTGAATCTGGCGGCGATGGTGTTCGAACCTACGCTGCCCGCTGCGGCCAAGGCCGAGGCCGCTGCCCTGCGTGCACTGGAGCTCGACCCGACCGACGGCCAAGCACACGCCATCGTCGCGGCGATCGCCTATCGCATCGCATTCGACTGGAAGAAGGCCGAACCTCTTTTTCGCGAGGCGCTTCGTCTCGCGCCGAATTCGATGCTGACCCACAATTCCTATGCCACCGCCCTCGTCCTCAATGACCGGCATGTCGAGGCGATCCGGCACGCGCAACTCGCGCTCGAACTCGATCCGCTCAATCTGGGATTGCGCGCCGGCAAAGCGCTGAATCACTTGTACGCGCGCGACTTCAAGACCTCGACATCCGAATTTCTCGACGTGCTCGAACTCGATCCGGCCCATCTGTTTTCGCACCTAACGCTGGGGAGCCTCTATCTTTCGCTGGGCCTGCACGAGAACGCGATGCCGCATTTCGAGTTTGTCGCCGCGGCGATGCCGGTCCACCCGAGCGCGCATTTTTGCAAGATCTGCGTGTATGGAATGCGAGGCGAGATCGAGTACGGCAGGCGCGAACTCGCTGCGCTTGTGGAACGTTTGCCCGATTCGCACTACTCGCCGTTTTACCGCGCGATGGCCGAGACCTGTCTGGGCGATCGTGAAGCGGCCTACGCCAGTTTCGAGCGCGCCGCGCAGATGCGGGACATCCTGTTCGTCACCATCCCGGCATACGCGTTGTTCGATCGCTATCATGCCGATCCGGAATTCATTGCGCTGTTGCGCAGGCACGGCCTCGACCTGCTGCCCCGTTCGCCGCTCGAAAGCTTCCCCGATCCTTCGCCGGCAAAGCATTGAGTGTCGAACAACATGGCCATCTGGTTCATCGTCGTCGGCGTCATCCTGATCATGATGGCGCTGCTCGACTCGGTAGTCGAGCGGCTGCCGATGTCGAGCGGACTGATCTATCTGGTCGTCGGCCTCCTGCTCGGCCCCGGCGTCCTGGGTTGGCTCAACCTGCATCCGGTGAGCCACGCGCCGACGCTCGAGGTGCTCTTCCTGATCGCGGTGCTGGTTTCGCTGTTTACCGTCGGCCTCAAGCTTCGCACCTCGAGCACGCTGTTCTCCAGGAGCCTGTGGCGATTGCCCTTCCGCCTCGCGGGTCCCGCGATGTTGATCACGATCGCGCTGGTCGCGGTATTCGGCACGCTGGTACTCGGGCTGCCTTGGGGCGCGGCCATCCTGCTCGGTGCGATCCTCGCACCCACCGATCCGGTGCTCGCGTCCGACATCCAGGTGCGTCACGAAGACGACCGCGACTACGCGCGCTTCGCGCTGTCGGCAGAGGGCGGACTCAACGACGCGACGGCGTCGCCCTTCGTACTGCTCGGCCTCGGCTTGCTCGGTCTGCACGACCTCGGCAACTCGGGCTGGCAGTGGGTTGCGATCGACCTGGCCTGGGGATCGGTCGCGGGCTTCGGCATTGGGTGGCTGTGCGGCCTCGGCGTGGGCGCGATCGTGTTGGTGCTTCGACGGCGTTTCGCGCATGCGTATGGCCTCGAAGAATTTCTGGGCCTCGGGTTGATCGCGCTGTCGTACGGGCTCGCCGATGCGCTGCACGCGATCGGCTTTCTCGCGGTGCTCGCAGCGGGTCTCGCGATGCGACACTTCGAGTCGCGCGCATTGAAGGGCAAAGCGATCGCAGCGGTCGAGAAACCGCTCGCCGAAAGCGAAGGCAAGGCGTCGCTTCCTCCCGACTCGCCGACCCACATGGTCGGCGACGTGCTCGACTTCAATCAGCGCTTCGAGAGCATCGGTGAGGCCGCGTCGGTGCTGATCGTCGGAGCGCTGCTCTCGGCCGGCTACTTCAGTCTCGAAGGGCTTGCAGTAGCGCTCGTGCTGTTCGTCTTGATCCGCCCGTTGTCGGTCTATGCCTCGATGATCGGATCGAAGGCCTCGGCGCGGCACAAGCGATTGATCGCATGGTTCGGCATTCGCGGCGTCGGCACGCTCTACTACCTGATGTTCGCGATCGATCACGATCTTCAGCACGGCGTGATCGATCGATTGATGCCTATCGTGCTGACCGTCGTGGCCGCATCGATCGTCGTGCACGGCATCTCGGCGACGCCGCTGATGGAGCACTACGAACGCGGCAAGCGACGCGGACGCGCCGGCGCGTGAGTGCAATGTGCGCAGGTCCGTGTGCGTCGGTCAATGCAACTGGCGATAGATCTCCTCGGCCAACTGATGCGACACGCCTTCGACGCTCGCGAGTTCATCGATGCTGGCGGCAATCACACCCCGCAAGCCGCCGAATCGGGCGAGCAGTTTCTGCCTGCGTTTCGCACCGATCCCCTCGATCTCTTCGAGGCGCGACGTAGTGCGCGCCTTCGCGCGACGCGCACGCATGCCGGTGATTGCGAAGCGGTGGGCCTCGTCTCGGATCTGCGCGATCAGCATCAGCGCGGCCGACTCCTTGCCCAGTTCGAGCGCGGCTCGACCATCGGCGAAGACCAGGGTCTCAAGACCGACCTTGCGATCCTCGCCCTTGGCGACGCCGACGATCAACGAGATGTCGAGGCCGAGCTCGACGAACACCTGACGCGCGATCTCGACCTGGCCTTTGCCGCCGTCGACCAGCACCACGTCGGGAAACGATGCGGCCGGAATATTCGATGTGCGCGACACGCGTTTGCCTTTGAGGGTTGCATCCGATGACGCATCCGATGACGCATCCGATGACGCATCCAAGGCTCCCCGGTCTTCGCGCGGTTCGCTCTCATCGGTGATCGTGCCTTCACCCGCCTCGCGCGCTTCCTTCGCCAGTTCGAGATCGACCGCGACCGCATCGATCGCATCGGCGCCGCTCGATGCCTCGACCAACTTGACGTAGCGGCGCGTGAGGACCTGGCGCATCGCCGCATAGTCGTCGCCGGGCGTGATGCCGGCGATGTTGTAGCGGCGATATTCGCCGTTCTGCATCGCGTGATGATGAAACACCACGCACGAGGCCTGGGTCGCTTCACCCATCGTGTGGCTGATGTCGAAGCACTCGACACGCAACTCGGCGAGGTTTTCCTTCTCGTTCTCGAGGCCGAGCACCTCGGCGAGCGCGCGCGTGCGCGCCTGCTGCGATCCCTCTTCGGCAAGCATTCGGGCCAGCGCAAGCGCGGCATTCTTCTCGGCCATCTCGAGCCAGATGCGACGCTGGCTTTGCGGCTGATGCACGAGGGCAATGCGGTGCCCGCATTGCCCTTCGAGCGCGGCGATCAGGTCGTCCGCTTCGGGATCGATGTTGACGATCAGCGTTTGAGGAATGAACTTGTCCAGGTAATGCTGTGCGATGAAGGCTTCGATGACCGCCGCTTCGATGACCTTGTGCGAAAGGCGTCCCCCCGATTCGACATGCGCCGGGAACCAGGCGCGGTCGCCGAGGTGGCGACCGCCGCGGACCATCGCGAGGTTGACGCAAGCGCGACCGCCTTCGACGCGCACGGCAAGCACATCGACATCGGCATTGGCGCCCTCGCTGTTGCCCAGCTCGATCTTCTGCTGCAGGAGCACGCGCGACAGCGAGCCGATCTGGTCGCGCACCGACGCGGCCTCTTCGAAGCGCAACGCCGAGGCCGCGGTCTGCATCTTCGCGTCGAGAGACGCCAGCACTTCGGACGTCTGGCCTCGAAGAAAGCGTGATGCGTTCTCGACGTCGAGTGCGTAAGCCTCCGGTGTGATCGTATCGACACACGGCGCGCTGCACCGCCTGATCTGGTGCAACAGACAAGGCCGCGAACGATTGGAAAACACCGTGTCTTCGCAGGTGCGCAGCATGAAGACCTTCTGCAGGATCTGGATGCTCTCCTTGACCGCCCACGCGTTGGGAAACGGGCCGAAGTATTGCTGGCGCTTGTCGACCGCGCCGCGGTAATACGCCATCCGTGGATAGCGATGCGCGGTGATCTTCAGATAGGGATAGGACTTGTCGTCGCGAAAGACGATGTTGTAGCGCGGCGCCTGCGTCTTGATGAGATTGTTTTCGAGCAGCAGCGCTTCGGCCTCGGAGCGCGTCGGCGTGGTCTCGATCTTCGCGATGCGCTCGACCATGTGCGCGATGCGCGGATCGCGTGCGCCCTTGTTGAAGTAGCTGCCGACGCGCTTCTTCAAGTCGCGTGCCTTACCCACGTAGAGCAAGGCGCCGGCCGCATCGTAATAGCGGTAGACGCCGGGCAATCCCGGCAGCTTCGCGATGATGCGTTTGGGATCGAAGACTTTCGGTAGCGCTTCGCTCATCGTTTCGGATCAAGGCCGGCACACATCGCGTACTTCTTCACGTGTCGTCGAGATGGCTGCCGAGATACGCGCGAACGTCCGCGAGTACCGCGTCGAACATCGCGGCGGTCAACCGTCTGGTCTGCGTGTTGTAGCGGCTGACGTGATAACTATCGAACACAACGATGCCGCGTTGCGGCCCGGCGTGCAACTCATGGCGCGCGTGATGCGCGAAGCGGTGCGCGCTCGCCTTCAATCCGCATGCTTCCAGAACGGCGCGATGCGCGATCGTTCCGAGTGCGAGGATCGCTTGGAGGCGCGGCAGCATCGCCAGCTCCGCTGCGAGATAACCGTTGCAGCGCCTGATCTCGTCGAGCTCGGGCTTGTTCGCAGGCGGGAGACACTTGACCGCGTTGGCGATGCGGCAATCGACGAGCACGAGTCCGTCATCGCGATGCTCGCTCGTCGGCTGCGTCGCGAAGCCATGGCGATGGAGAGTCGAATACAGGAGCGGACCGCACCAGTCGCCGGTGAACGGCCGGCCCGTGGCATTGGCTCCATGCAAACCCGGCGCGAGTCCGACGATCAGAAAGCGCGCATCGCGATCGCCGAACGACGGCACCGGCCGCGCCCAGTAGTCGGGATACTTCTCATGCACTTCGTCGAGAAAGCGCGCGAGGCGCGGACAGCGGCGGCAGTCGGGATCGTAGTCCGGCGTGGCGCCGATTTGGGCAACGGTCACTTCACGCGATTGCGATACTCGCCGTTGCGCGTGTCGATCTCGATCTTGTCTCCAGTCGCAACGAACGCCGGCACCGAGACTTCGAATCCGGTCGGCTTGATGCGCGCGGGCTTGAGCACCTTACCCGAGGTGTCGCCTTTGACGGCGGGCTCGGTGTATTCGACTTCGCGTACGACGCTGTTGGGCAGCACGACCGAAATCGCCTTGCCGTCGTAGAACACGACTTCGCAGGCCATGCCGTCGTCGACATAGTTGATCGCGTCGCCCATGTTGTCCTTCTCGACTTCGAACTGGTTGTAATCGCTGTCCATGAACACGTACATGGGATCGGCGAAGTACGAGTACGTCGCCTCCTTGCGATCGAGCACGACCACGTCGAACTTGTCGTCGGCGCGATAGACCGTCTCCTGCGCCGACTCGGTCAGCAGGTTCTTCATCTTCATCTTGACGACCGCGGAGTTGCGGCCGGACTTGTTGTAGTCGGCCTTCTGCACGACCATCGGGTCGCGCCCGACCATGATCACATTGCCGGCGCGAATTTCTTGAGCGGTTTTCATCTGAACTTGAGAGTGGGAGAAAGAGGACAGTCGGCGCCGACCCGGCTGCCGAAAAGCCCGCTATTTTAGCAAGCTCGCGCGCCGTTCAGCGACGAAGGCCACGAGGCGATCGACCAGACCGGCCTGCGCCGCGAGGCTTTGGCGCCACACCTCGGCATGCGCGGACAGTTCGGGCAGGACCTCGCACCAGTTGGTCCAGGTCGTTGCGAAGCCGTCGCCCCGCATGTTCCAGGCGTGCCAGAGCGCGCGTTGCGCGTCTCGCACGGCTTCTGGCAAGCCCGTTTCATATCGATCCGCAAACGCGTTCAGCTTTGCGAGATGCGCGTCGTCGGCTTGCGGATAGATGTGCCACACGAAGGGCCGAGCCGCCCATTGCGCGCGCATGAACGAGTCTTCGCCGCGCACGAAGTTGATGTCGCAGCTCCACAGAAGTCGGTCGTATTCGTCCTGCGCGACGAAAGGAATCGTGTGGATCGACAGCGAGCCGCGCTGGCCGAGGGACGAAAAGGCCGACGAAAAAGTGGCGAGCTCTTTCGACAACACGCCCTCAGGGACGACGACCGACCAGCGTGTGCGCAGATCCGAGGCCATCGCCTCGAACAGAAGGCCCGCGGCCTGGTTGGCGTACGCGAACAGCGACGCGCGCCTCTCGTTCGCGGCGGGCGGCGGCACGCGCAAGCGCCGCCACAAGGCGTCGACCGCATCGATGTCTTCGATGAAGGCTCGACGCATTTCGTCGAGGGCGGGCTCGAGCAACACCCCACCCGATTGCTCACTGAAGCCGGGATAGAAGAAGTGCTTGACCAGCGGCAGCGTCGGATGTGGAGAAGGCCGCCCATGAAAATCGTCGACCCATGCCTCTGCGCTCAGGTACTCGAGGTCGATCCAGATCGGCGTGCTTGGATGGATTGGTTGATCGGCGCGCACCATCGAATCGAGATATTCGGGCGGCAGCCCGCAGCCGAAAAGTTCGATCACCACATCGGCGGGCTGCCGATCATTCCAGTCATCGCGACGACTATGCATCACGTCGATCGCATCGATGCGCCGGCATTGCGCGCCCTGGTCGATTTGCAGCTCGATTTGCAGATTAACCCGTGGCTCGATGCGCGCGAACGCGGGGAGATCGTCGACGTACAGACGCACCGAGCGCCGCGCATCGCTCGCCAATTGACGCGCAAGCCGCCACGCCACGCCGATGTCGCCATAGTTGTCGACCACTCGGCAGAACAGGTCCCACGACTCGACCCGCGTGGCGCGCATCTCCTCGCCAGGAGTCACGTCCCGATCAGGCGCACATCGCGCAACAACGCGAGGGACTGCCGGTACCGTGGATCATTGCGTACATCGCCCGAAGAGACGCGCGCATGCAAGACCTGCAGGCGCGACTGCGAACTCGGGTCGCGACGATCTTCGAGGCGATCGAGCAAGGCGTCCGTACGCGTCGGATCGTTGCACAGGAGCACCATGTCGCATCCGGCCTCGAGTGCGCAATGGCCTGCGGCGACGACATCGCCCGCGACGCTCGCGCCTTCCATCGAAAGGTCATCGCTGAAGATCGCACCCGTGAAACCCAGACGCGCTCGCAGGATGTCCTGCAACCAGATCGACGAAAAGCCCGCGGGCTCCCCGTCCACCGCCGGGTAGATCACGTGCGCAGGCATCACCGAGGTCAGCGTCGGGCCAAGATATGCATACGGCATCGCATCGTCGCCAAGCAACGTGTCGAGGTCGCGATCGTCGATCGGGACTGCGACATGCGAGTCGGCCGCGACGTGGCCATGCCCGGGGAAATGCTTGCCGCAATTCGACATGCCGGCCAACAGCAGGCCGTGCATCAGGCTCTTCGCGAGCAGCGCGACCACACGCGGATCGCGATGGAACGCGCGGTCGCCGATCACCGTGCTCGGCCCGTGATCGAGATCGAGCACCGGCGCAAACGAGAGATCGATTCCGCACGACACGAGATCGGCCGCAAGGATGAAGCCGACCGCAGTTGCCGCGCGCGATGCGATCAAAGCACCCATCCCAGTATCGCCGTCCCACAGTGCGCCCAGACTGCGCATTGCAGGCAGCGGCACGAAGCCATCGCTTCGAAAGCGCTGCACGCGGCCGCCTTCGTGATCGACGGCGATCAGCAGTTCAGGACGCAGCGCGCGTATCGACTCGACCAGCAAAGAGAGTTGGGCGCGGCTCTCGAAGTTGCGCGCGAACAGGATCACGCCGCCGGTCTTCTCGTGCGCGACGCGGCGTCTATCGTCGGCAGTCAACGAGGTCGATGCGACATCGAGCATCACGGGTCCGAGTGCTGTCCCACGTGGATTCATTTTCATTGCGTCGGTCTCATTTGGTGATCGGCCTGCGCATCGCCCCTCGCGTCGATCCGCTCCACGATCGCGAATGCAACCGCGTAATCGGCGTCATCGGTCAGGGTCACATGCGCGATCAAGGAACGCTCGCGCATCCATGCGGACAACACATCGTCGGTCGCGACACGCGGCTTGCCCGATGCTTCCTTGAGGATCTGCGCGGCGCGCCAGCGCATCGGCATGCGCATGCCGAGGCCGAGCGCTTTCGAGATCGCCTCCTTGGCCGCGAACCGCGTCGCGAGAAACGTGATGCCACGCGCGGTGTCGTATGCGTCTGCGTGCGCGTGATCGCGCGCACTTCGACGGCGATAGATCGTCATCTCGTCGGGTCCGAGGATGCGTTCGGCGAAGCGGTCGCCGTGCCGAGCCAGCGCCTCGCGGATACGCTCGACCCTCTGAATGTCGGTGCCGATGCCGAAGATCATCGCCGCATTGCTCCCGATTTCACATCTGCGCGATCGATGCAATCAAGATATGCGCGGACCGTGGCTGCGAGCCCGAATTCGATCGCGTCGGCGATCAGGGCGTGGCCGATCGAGACTTCGACGACGCCCGGCGCCGCTTCGAGAAACGTCGTGAGATTGTCGCGATTCAAGTCGTGACCCGCGTTGACTTGCAGTCCGCACGCGAGTGCCGCGCGCGCTGCATCGACGAAGCGCGCAAGGGTCGCTTCGCGCGCCGGCGTTCCGTACGCGCGCGCATAACTCTCGGTATAGAGCTCGATCCGATCGGCGCCGAGGTCCGCGGCGCGCTGCATCGCGGACGGCGCCGGGTCCATGAAGAGGCTGACCCGCACGCCGAGCGCATGCGCTTCAGCGATCAACGGCCTGAGCAGCTCGCCATCCTGATCGAGGTCCCATCCATGATCGCTGGTCGCCTGTTCGGCGTCGTCGGGAACGAAGGTGCATTGATGCGGCCGTACCGCACGCACGAAATCCATCAGGTCATGAAACGGGTTGCCTTCAATGTTGTATTCGGCTCGCGGCCACTCCTTCAGCAGCGCGGCGAGATCGTGGACATCGCCGCTGCGGATGTGCCGCGCGTCGGGACGCGGATGCACGGTGACGCCCGATGCGCCGGCCTCGAATGCGATGGTCGCGGCGCGCGTCACGCTCGGGATCGCGAGGGCGCGCGTATTTCGCAGCAACGCGACCTTGTTCAGATTGACCGACAGCGCAGTCCGCGCGCCTCCATCCGCGCTCTCGGGAGCGATCAGCGGATTCATCGCTTCGCGCCTTCTTCGAGCAATTGCAGATCCAGCATCATTCGCCGGGTATGCAGCACCTGTCCGGACAGGTGATGCTGCAGAAGAAATCGCGTCAGCATTTTCGATTGCGCGAGCGTGTCGGGATCGGCGTAGTCGTCGGCTTCGATGTCGAGCAAGGTCTTGCCGAGAACCACAGCGTCGTCGTCCATATGAGCGCGTGCGTCGCCGGGCTCGATGGGTACCGGCCCTTGCTCAGGCACATAGCGATAGTGCGACTGCGCGTCGATCGCTTCGCCGCTCGCCGTTTGCGCGAGCCGCATGGCGTATCCCACTTCGCGCAGCAACACCACTTCGAAGTGGCGCAGCACCGGCGCCGCCGGATGGTCTTCGGCCAGCAGCGCGAGCGCCGCGAGGTAGGCGTCGAACAGAGCCTCGTGCGAGTCGTCGCGTGCGAGCAGCTTCTGGATCAACTCGTTGAGGTAGAAGCCCGCCATCAGCGCGTCGCCGCGCAGCGTGCGCAAGCCGCCCATCCATTCGGCGCGCGTCAGCGTTCGCAGATCGCTGCCTCCGTGTGTACCCGTCACCACGCCCGCCACCGCGCGCGATCGCGCCTGCACCCAACTGATGGTCAGCGGGGCAAACGCCAGCAACACGCCGCGCAACGCCGAGCGCGGCCGCTTGGCGCCGCGCGCGATCAGCGCCACGCGGCCGTGATGACGCGTCAATGCATCGACGATCAGGCTCGTCTCCTTGTATGGATACGTGTGGAGAACGAAAGCCGCTTCGTCGGCGATGCGGGTCTCCGATCGTGGCGCGCGGGGCTTGGCGCGCGGCACGACAGGTCGCCCGGCTTTGACGGGGACTTTCGAATCCGGCGGAGATTCGACCGCGTGCGCTTCGGCGACGTCGCGGACTTGATTCATATCGGCGCTCACGACCTCACTCATAGCCGAACGACTTGACCATTGCGGCGCTGTCGGCCCAACCGGATCGGACCTTGACCCACAGCTCGAGATGACTGCGCGCATCGAGCAGCTTCTCGATATCCGCCCGCGCCTCGCTGCCGATCAGCTTGAGCTTGGCGCCGCCAGGGCCGATCAACATCGCCTTGTGATTCGCGCGCTCGACCACGATGGTGGCCGCGATGCGGCAGAAGCGTCCGCCGTGCGGAGACGGTTCTTCGATGAAACGATCGATCACGACCGTCGTACCATAGGGCAACTCGTCGCCGAGCTGACGAAACACTTTCTCGCGAATCATTTCGGACACGAGGAATCGTTCGCTGCGATCGGTGAGATGGTCGGCATCGAAGAGCGGCTGCCCGACCGGCAGCAGCGCTTCGATCTCGGCAAGCAACGGCGTGATCTGCACGCCTGTCTTGGCCGAGACCGGAACGATCGCGACCCACGAACGCTGCTCGGCGCGCGCCTGCAAGAAAGGCAGCAGGCTCGCCTTGTCGCTCAGCGTGTCGATCTTGTTGATGACCAGGATCACGGGCACATCGCCCGGCAACATCGCGAGCACGATCTGATCGTCGGGTCCGAAGCGGCCGGCTTCGACGACGAACAGGATGCATGCGACTCCGGCGATGCCGTCGCGCACCGCGCGATGCATGGTCTTGTGAAGCACGCTCTTGTGGCGAATCTGAACGCCGGGCGTATCGACGAAGATGAACTGCGCGGTCGCGGTGGTCGTGACGCCGACGATGCGATGACGCGTGGTCTGCGCCTTCCTCGACGTGATGCTGATCTTCTGGCCGACCAGCCGATTGAGCAAGGTCGACTTGCCCACGTTGGGCCGGCCGATGATCGCGATCATCCCGCAGCGAAAGTCTGCGGGAAACTGCGCCTCATCTTCGGTCATCGGAGACCCTGCGCGTCCACCGTGGTCAGCTCAGGCAACGCGAACCTTCGGTAATCGTGGCAGCTCCGCGGGCAATGCGTCGCCGACCCTATCGGACGATGCGCCCACGCCGCCGGTCTGCGATGTATCAGTCTTCGCATCGGACTTCGCATCCTTGCCCTTGACCGGGCCGACCGCCTCGCTCGCCACCTGGCGATTGGTTGCGCCTGCGACGATGCGAGCGGGCTCGATCGCCGCGGCTTTCGAAGCAACGCGATCGATAGCCTGCCTGGCGACCGCGACGTCCGACTCGCGCGCCTTGGCCTCGCCGGACTTGCGAGACGATGCGGCATCGGCCGTCGCTTCGGTCGACGCGTCGGTCGGCTTGGTCCCCGCGCTTTGCTCGACCGAGACGGGCAGAGTGAGCTGCGCCGATTTCGCACGACGCGTCCGTTTGGTGGCTGCGCCCGTCAATGCCTGCGCGGCTTCGAGCGCCTTCTTTGCGGCCGCTTGCTCGGCCGCGCGGCGACTGCCTCCCGCCCCCAGCACTTGAATCGCAAGCTTGGCGACCGCGCATTCGACTTCGAACTCCTGGCTATGCGCGGCGCCGTGAGTGGCAACCACGGTATACACCGGCAGCGCGATCTTCCGGCCCTGCAGATATTCCTGCAGCAGCGTCTTGGCGTCCTTGCCCAGCGTCTTCGGATCGACCGTGTCCAGGACCGGCTGATACAGGCGCTTGATCACCCGCCGCGCGACGTCGAACCCCGCATCCAGAAAGATCGCGCCGAACAGCGCTTCAACGGTATCGGCAAGAATCGAAGGTCGGCGAAAGCCGCCGCTCTTCAATTCTCCTTCTCCCAGGCGCAGATAGGGGCTGAGTTCGAGACGTTGCGCAATTTCGTAGAGCGATTGTTGCTTGACGAGGTTGGCGCGCAAACGCGAAAGATCACCTTCGTCGATCTTCGCGAACTTGTCGAACAACAGGGACGCGATGACGCAATTGAGCACGCTGTCGCCGAGAAATTCGAGCCGTTCATTGTGCGTGATGCTATGGCTGCGATGCGTCAGCGCCTGGGAAAGCAGATCCCGTGAGGCGAACTCGTGCCCCAGTGCAGTCTGCAGCGCTTGGACATCCATCGAAAATTGCCTTGTTGATGCGGCCTTGTTGAAGCGGCCTTCCTGAAACGGCCTTCTTAAAGCGCCTTGCTGCTTCCCGCGTAATCGATGGTCAGACTGACCGGGCCGAACAGGGAGATCTTCTTGGTGTATGCGAACGACACCACGATGTCGTCGTTGACCTTGGTGATGTCGAGATCCTTGCCGCTCAGCGCGGTGATATCGTCGATCGTGGCCGATCGATCGAATGCCTTTTGAATCTCGATGACGGTGTTGGCCGATGCGTGGGCTTTCTTGACTGCCGACAAAGCCGCCCGATATTCGACGAACGTCGGCACGACGCGAGCTACGACGATGAAGACGAAGCCGATCACAATGACCAGCACGACGAGACTGACGATGCTGATGCCCCTCTGACGAGACGCATCGCGAACGCGTTGGAATGTGGGAAACGGTCTCAAGGCTTTCCTCTATCGGAATGAACCGAAGCGATGCATGTTACCGAAGTTCATCCAAATGAAAAACGCTTTGCCGACAATATTCTGATCCGGTACAAAACCCCAATATCGGCTGTCGGCGCTATTGTCGCGGTTATCGCCCATCATGAAATATTGACCAAAGGGAACTCTGCAGGTGACCGCCGTGTTGCCATCCGAATAAGAGCAATTATCCCTGAACGCAAATGAACTTGGCGTGATCACGCCCGAACGATCGTCATCCAGCAGGATCATGTGATCCACGAAACCATTCTCTGCCGGCAATTTTTCGGCGTATTGCTTGGTGTAAGTCACCCGCTCGGAATCAAAATAATCGGCTGCCGCGCCGGTCTCAACTTCTTTTCCATTGACGGTCAACCGCTTGTTTCGATAAGTAATGGTATCCCCGGGCAGGCCGATGACCCGCTTCACGTAGTCGACCGAGGGATCGACCGGATAGCGAAACACCATCACATCGCCGCGCCCCGGCGTGCCGATATCGAGGATCTTCTTGTTGATGATTGGCAAACGAATGCCGTAGGTGAACTTGTTGACCAGAATCAAATCGCCGATCACCAGCGTCGGGATCATCGAGCCTGACGGAATTCGAAAAGGCTCGAAAAGAAATGAGCGCAGGATGAACACCACGAGGATGACCGGGAAGAAACCCGCAGGAAACTCGATCCACCCCGGTTGACGGATCAGACGTTCACGAAGCCGCGTGCGCTCTTCGGTGATCGCGCGCGGATCGAGGCTGGCCGCGCTGCCCCCGGTTTCGCGCAGCTTCGTCTGCGCGTCGAAATGCCGCAGGGCCGTGTCCGCATCGGCAATGCGTTTTCTTTTGAGGACCAGCACATCGAGCAGCCAGATCGCCCCGGTCGCGACCAACAACCAGAACAGGATCACCGCGAAGTTGAAACTCATTTGTCCTCCACTTGCAGGATGGCGAGAAAAGCCTCCTGAGGAATCTCGACCGACCCGATCTGCTTCATGCGCTTCTTGCCGGCCTTCTGCTTGTCGAGCAGCTTGCGTTTGCGGCTGATGTCACCGCCATAGCACTTGGCGATCACATTCTTGCGCAGCGCCTTGACGTTTTCGCGCGCGATGATATTCGAGCCGATCGCAGCCTGAATGGCCACGTCGAACATCTGCCGCGGGATCAGTTCGCGCATCTTCGCGGCCACCTCGCGTCCGCGATGCTGGCTGTTGGCCCGATGCACGATCACCGCGAGCGCATCGACCTTCTCGGCATTGATGAGCATGTCGACCTTGACGACGTCGGCCGCGCGGAATTCCTTGAACTCGTAGTCCATCGACGCATAGCCACGCGACACCGACTTGAGCTTGTCGAAGAAGTCGAGAACGATCTCGGCCAAGGGAATCTCGTACGTCAGCATGACCTGACGGCCGTGATATTCGATGCCCAGTTGCACGCCGCGCTTCTGGGTCGCGAGCGTGATCACCGAGCCCACGTAGTCCTTCGGCATGTAGAGCTTGACCGTGACGATGGGTTCGCGAATCTCTTCGATGCGGCCGGGGTCGGGCATCTTCGACGGGTTCTCGACCTGCACGACGCTACCGTCACGCATCAGCACCTGATAGATCACAGACGGCGCGGTGGTGATCAGGTCCATGTCGTATTCGCGCTCGAGGCGCTCCTGCACGATCTCCAGATGCAGAAGGCCGAGGAAGCCGCAGCGAAAGCCGAAGCCCAGCGCCTGCGAAACCTCGGGTTCGTATTGAAGCGATGCGTCGTTCAGTCGCAATTTCTCGAGCGCATCGCGCAGCGCATCGTACTGGTTGCTCTCGATCGGAAAGAGACCCGCGAAGACCTGCGGCTGCGCTTCCTTGAACCCCGGCAACGCCTGCTTCGCAGGTTTCGATACGTGCGTGATGGTGTCGCCGACCTTCGCCGCTTTCAACTCCTTGATGCCGGCGATGACGAAGCCCACTGCGCCAGCCGCGAGTTGCGTGCGGGGCAACGACTTGGGCGTGAACACGCCGACCTGCTCGACCAGATGCTGCGAGCCGTTGGCCATCAGCAGGATCTTGTCGCGCGGTTTGAGCACGCCGTTGAAGACGCGCACCAGCATCACGACGCCGACGTAATTGTCGAACCACGAGTCGATGATCAACGCCTGCAAGGGATCCTGCGCCGAACCCGTTGGCGGCGGAATGCGCGCGATTACGGCTTCGATGATGTCGGGCACGCCCTCGCCGGTCTTCGCGCTCGCACGGATCGCATCCTGCGCGTCGATGCCGATCACGTCCTCGATCTCTTCGATCGCGCTCTCGGGATCGGCCGATGGCAGATCGATCTTGTTCAGAACCGGGACGACTTCGACTCCGAGTTCGATGGCGGTATAACAGTTGGCGACCGTCTGCGCCTCGACGCCTTGCGTTGCATCGACCACCAGCAATGCGCCTTCGCAAGCCGACAGCGAGCGGCTGACTTCATACGAGAAGTCGACGTGGCCCGGGGTGTCGATCAAGTTGAGCTGATACGTCTTGCCATCGCGCGCCAGATACTCGAGCACCGCGGTCTGCGCCTTGATAGTGATGCCGCGCTCGCGTTCGAGGTCCATCGAGTCGAGCACCTGCGCGCCCATCTCGCGCTCCGACAGGCCTCCGCACAACTGGATGATGCGATCCGCCAGGGTCGATTTCCCGTGATCGATATGGGCGATGATGGAAAAATTGCGGATGTGCTGCATTGATGGGTAGGGACTGCGAAACACTAGCGCGGCAAGCGCTGCACCGATTCAATCGATGGGCCTGTACAGAAACTGGGCGAATGAAGGCAACAAAAAAGGGGGCCGCATACCGTCGGCTCCCCTTTTGCCTAACCCGCGATTTTACCCGAAGCGCCGCGAATCTCCCGAAGGCGGCGACACGAGCGCGCGAATCTCGCGTTTCATTGCTTTGGTACCGGACGAAGCGGCGAATAGAACACGTTCTCGCCTCGGCGAACCAACAGAAAGGCCTGTTTCTTCGGGTCGAGCTTGGTCACCTGCTCATTGAATTGCTTCGCGCTTGCGACATCTACGTTGTTCAACGCGAGCACGATGTCATCGCGCCGCAGACCGGTGCTTGCCGCGGACCCCTCGGCATTTTCAACCAGCACACCCGACGCAATGCCGAGCTGCTTGCGCTTGTCATCGCCGAGGTCGACCACCGACAGTCCGAGGTTGTTGGTCGCCGCAGGCTTGGGCGGCTCGGGAGTTTTCCCCGGCCGTCTGGACTCGGTATCGAGCTCGCTGACGACGATGGGAATGTCGCGCGGGCTGCCCCTGCGCAGCACCTGCAGTACCGACTTGTTTCCCGGTTTGGTATCACCGACAGCGCGTGGCAGATCGACCGATTTCTCGATCGTCTTGCCATCGAACTTCACAATGATGTCGCCGGCGAGCACGCCCGCCTTCTCGGCGGGAGTTCCGGCTTCGACGCGACTGACGACTGCGCCCTGCGGCTTGATCCCCATCGCATCGGCCACCTCCTTGCCCAGCTCTTGAATCTCCACGCCGAGCCGTCCGCGCCGGACGCGGCCGCCGTTCTTCAATTGCTCGACGATGCGGATCGCATCGTCCACCGGAATGGCGAACGAGATGCCGATGCTGCCTCCCGAGCCGGAAAGAATTTGCGAATTGATTCCGATCACTTCACCGCGCATGTTGATCAGCGGTCCGCCCGAATTGCCGGGATTGATCGAAGCGTCGGTCTGAATGAAAGGCAACAGATCTCCGGTGTCACGTCCCTTGGCGCTGACGATGCCCGCCGTCACGGTGTTCTCGAGGCCGAAGGGCGAACCGATTGCGAGCACCCATTGACCGACGCGAATCGCCTTGGGGTCGCCGATCGTCGCGCGCGGCAGTCCGGTCGCTTCGATCTTCAGCAGCGCGACGTCGGTTCGCTTGTCCGAGCCGATCAGCTTGCCCTTGAATTCGCGCTTGTCGGTCAGCGTGACGATGACCTCGCTTGCGTTCTCGACGACGTGCGCATTGGTCATCACATAGCCATCTGCCGAAAGGATGAAGCCCGATGCCACACCGCGTTCGCGAGGCGCCTCCTGCCCTCCCCGTTCGCCGCCGCGATCACCGCGCCGGCCTCGCGGCGCTCGATCCTGACCGGGCGCTTGAGGAGCAGGGACGCCGAAGAAGCGACGAAACAGTTCCTGCACGTCGTCGTCGTCGAGTCCTTCGGGAGAACTCTGACCCCGTGCTTTTTCGGTCGTGCGTATATTGACGACCGCGGGTCCGACGCGCTCGACCAGATCGGCGAAGTCGGGCAGGTCGCGTCCCTGTGCGTGTGCCGCGGGCGAGGCAAAGATCATCATCGCGCTCGCCAGCGCGGCTACAAAAAAACTCCGCATGTCGACTTCCTCGAGAGGCGCCGGCTCGCTCGAGCCGGCATGGAAACCGGTGTGATGGAACCGGCAGAGATTGCATCATGCCAGCAGTCTTCGACTGTCGCATGACGGGGTGCTGCGCGGGGGCTCGACTACCTCGGCGCTTTGTACGCGACTGTGCTTGCCATCTGCTTGACCGATGCCGCGGGCGCGTCGCCCACCACCGTCAACCAGTACTCGCCGTGCTTTCTGGTCACGACGTTGATCGGACCTTTGCTTGCGTCGCCTTCTGCCGCGCCGGGTGGCGGCGCCGACTCGATGAAGATCGAGATCGCTGCGAGCCCGTCGGAGTAAACGATTTGCCCCACGTTCTCGTGACCGCCGAACGCACGACGCACCTCCATCACCTTGTGAAAGCCTGCGATCGGCTGGGCGACGGTCCAGCCCGCGCGGGCCAGATCGATCGGCGTCATGTTGCTGGTTTCAGTGCGCCAACCTTCGGTGTTCGTATACGAGGGCTTGACCTTTGCGCGATCGATGACGCCGCCGATCACGACGTCGGTGAACGCGACCTGTTCGATGACGACGCCTTTTTCGTTGACCGTCTGCGCCTTCAACAACAACGAAGAATCTCGATCGAACCACAGCCGATAGCCATAGCGCTGCTGATCGCGCGCCTCCAGTTTGATGGCTTGCGCCATGCGGCCGGCAACGCGTTCGACGCTTTCCACAGAGAGCTGATAGTACTGTTCGATCTCCGAAGGCGCGCTGTTGAGAAGTGCCGGAAAGCTGTCGTATCGGGCACGCTTCTCGATCAGGATCAACTTGCTGTCCGGGATGTAGGAGCGGACATCGTCGTTGTGTCGAATGAACTCGCGAACCTGTCCGTCGAGCAACTCGAGCTTCTCATGCTCGCCGGTCTTGTCGGCGAGATGGGTTACGCGCGACGAATGCACCTGATTGCCCTGCTGATAAATGAAGATGCCCGAATAATTCTCACGCTGTGCGGCCTGATGAATGCGCGACAGCAACATGATCGCGTCGCCCGCCACCGCTGTCGTATCGGTCGAAGCGCCCGTCGCGTTTTGCCAGAGCGCCATCCCCAGCGCGGCCACCATCCACGTGGGGAACACGGCGAGACGCGAGGTGTTCCACGTGCGACCACGACGACGGCCTTCGCCCGTCGATGCCAAGCGCGATCTGTCGTGCGCGCCTGAGGGCGGGGCTGCCGTCATGAGTTCACTACTGTATGGACGATGTCGCGTTGGACAATGTCGCGTTCGATAACGTCGCGTTCGATACCGGCGTGTTGAAAGCCGCCGGTCTTGCCGCTGGCCCGCGATACGAGAACGGCGCCACGTCACGATGCGCCGCCATGTAAGGCGAAAGGCGCTCGGTATCGATTGCCGCGCGCTCGGGCGACTGCGCGACGAGCGCGGTGGCGGGTCGCGACGCGGCAACTTCTGCGACGCGCACACCGGAGTCCACCGACGACACGGTCACTTCTTTCTTGCTGTCGTCGCTGCGACCGAAAGGTGTCGCGACCCAGGCCACAACGACGAATGCCGCCGCGATCGAGGCGCCCGGCAGACCCGTGCGAAGCCAGAAGCGTGAGGAACGCAAGCCCGCGACATTTTTCGGGGCGACGATGAAAGGCTCTCCAGCCAGTCTGATCGAAATGCGACGCAGTAGAAGCTCCTCGTCGCCCACTGCGACGACTTCCTCGGATCGCATCCAGTCTCCGGAGCGATGGGCATCCAGCCAGAATCGCGACAGGTCGCCCGACGCCAGCAGGTCGTCAAGGGTCGCTTCGATCGACGACTCGTCGAGTTCGCCGTCGATCATCGACGACACGCGCGCGCGCGAATCTGCCGCGTGGGCCGCGTGGGCTTGATCGGAAGCTCCGACCTTCTGTTCTACTTTCATGGCTACCACCTCTTGTCTTTTGCAGTTCCCAACAGCGGCCGCAACTCGGACGCAATCGACTCCCGAGCTCTGAAGATCCGAGAGCGCACGGTACCGATCGGACAGTTCATGGCCGTCGCAATGTCTTCGTAACTCATTCCCTCGATTTCTCTCAACTGAATCGCGGTGCGGAGCTCTTCTGGGAGTGCATCCATCGCCCGCCCGATGGTTTCGCCAACTTGCTTACTCATCATCAGCGATTCCGGGGTGTTGATATCCCTTAGTTGGTCGGCATCGTCGAAAGTTTCCGCTTCTTCCACATCGCTTCCCGTCGACGTGGGCGCCCTTCGCCCCTGCGAAGCCAGATAATTCTTCGCCGTGTTGATCGCGATTCGATAAAGCCAGGTGTAGAAAGCACTGTCGCCGCGAAATTGCGGGAGCGCCCTGTAGGCCTTGATGAACGCCTCCTGCGTCACGTCCTCAATCTCGGCCGCGTCGCGCACCAGCCGCGATACGAGGCGGTTGATCTTGCGCTGGTACTTGGCGACGAGCAGCTCGAAGGCTTTCTTGTCGCCGCGCTGGACGCGCTCGACCAGGCGCTGATCGATGTCCCGTTCGGTGGCGGGAGGCGTGGAATCAGCCACGACATTCCTTGTGGGACGACCCGGTCGCATCGACACCGTCACGCTGCGCCCACAGCAAAAATCGTTGCAGCCGCCATGCCTCGCGTGGATCCAGTTCGATGCGCATCACCGGAATGGCCAACGCGCGACTCCACCGCGCGGCGCCCTGTGCGGGCCTCAACGACAACACGGCGAAGCCCGGCCACACCATCGTGGCTGGGCTGATCTCGACGGCGCGCGGCGGGACGTCATCGCCCAACCGCCCCATCGACACGGCCGCTGATTCGTCAATGGAGACTTGATGGACAGGTGAGCCGACTCGCATGGCCCATCGTCTCGCACCGACCGCGACGCCGAGAGCTGACGCGCCGGCGAATGCTGTCCAGAGGCTCCAGGGCAAGAGGCCGTCCCCGTTGCGTGCCGCAGCGTATGCCGCTGCGACGATCGCCGTGAGGATGATTGCACCTGCAATCATCGCCGCCTCGGCCCAGGCAAGGTAGCGCGATGGCCCAATCGCGATGCGCGTCGAGAGACTCATGCGATTGAAGGAAGAGAACGCGCAGCGTTTGCCGCGCGGTTCACGGACGGGTCACGAACGGATCACAACCGGCGAAGCACCATCGTGCCATTGGTGCCGCCGAATCCAAATGAATTCGACAGGGCGACATCGATCTTCATGCGCCGCGCCTCATTAGCGCAGTAGTCGAGGTCGCATTCGGGATCCGGGTTGAAGATGTTGATCGTCGGCGGCGAAACTTGATCGCGGATCGCAAGCGCGGTGAACACGCCCTCGATGCCGCCGGCGGCGCCGAGCAAATGGCCGGTCATCGACTTGGTCGAGTTGACCACGACCTTGTACGCGTCATTGCCGAACGCCCTCTTGATCGCGTCGGTCTCGTTCTTGTCGCCGAGCGGAGTCGAAGTCCCGTGCGCGTTGATGTACTGAACCGCATCGGGACCGATGCCCGCGTTGCGCAGCGCATTCAACATCCCGCGCCGCGGACCGTCCGCGTCGGGCGCCGTGATGTGATACGCGTCCGAGCTCATGCCGTAGCCGATCAACTCGGCGACGATGTTAGCGCCGCGCTTCTTCGCGTGTTCGTATTCTTCGAGCACCATCACGCCCGCGCCTTCGCCGAGCACGAAGCCGTCGCGATCGCGATCCCACGGGCGGCTCGCCGTTTGCGGATCGTCGTTGCGCGACGTCAGTGCGCGCGCCGCGGTGAAGCCGCCAATGCCCAACGGCGAGATGGTCGACTCCGCACCGCCGGCAAGCATCACGTCCGCATCGCCGTATTCGATCAGGCGGCCCGCATCGCCGATGCAGTGCAGGCCGGTCGTGCACGCGCTGACGATGCCGTAGCTCGGTCCCTTCATGCCGAAGTGGATCGAGAGTTGGCCGGACACCATGTTGATGATCGATGCGGGAACGAAGAATGGCGAGATGCGCCGAGGCCCGCGCGCCTCATATTCGACGCAGGTCTCCTCGATCATCGGCAGACCTCCGATGCCCGAGCCGACGATGACGCCGATGCGTTCCGCGTTCTCTTCGGTGATCGTCAAGCCGCTGTCGTTGAACGCCTGGATACCGGCGGCGACGCCGTAATGGATGAAGGTATCCATGTGGCGCGCTTCCCTGGCCGCGATGTATTGATCGACCTTGAAGTCCTTGACCTCGCCTGCAATGCGGCAGGAAAAGGCGGAGGCGTCGAATCGCGTGATGGAAGCTATGCCCGACTTGCCAGAGACGATGTTGCTCCAGGCTTCGGGAATCGAGTTGCCAACCGGCGAAATGATGCCGAGACCCGTGATGACGACGCGACGTCGAGTCATGCGAAAGCGGCGTTCCGGCTTATTTTTTTTCGTGCGAGCCGATGTAGTCGATCGCCTGCTGAACCGTGGTGATCTTCTCGGCCTCTTCGTCCGGAATCTCGGTTTCGAATTCGTCTTCCAGAGCCATCACCAATTCGACGGTATCGAGCGAGTCCGCGCCCAGGTCGTCGACGAACGATGATTCGTTCTTGATGTCCGCTTCGTTGACGCCCAATTGTTCCGCGACAATTTTCTTGACGCGCTGTTCGATGTTTTCCATGAACTCCTCTCCTCGGGGGATGATGTGACGATGACGAGCCGCCGATGGGGACACCGGCGCTCGGTGCTTCTCGATCGATGTTCGATGCGCACTCGAAATCGCGTTCGACCCACTCTAAAAATTGCGCGGATTGTAGCAGACCGACCCTTGCCGCCGCCTCGCGAAAAGCGCTTGGGTGCTGTCGGTCAACCACTGAATAATCCGACTAGCCCTCGCGGTGATCGAGGCGCGGCCTTCTCCGCATGCCGCTGCCTACATATACATCCCGCCGTTCACGTGGAGCGTCGTTCCGGTGATGTAGCCCGCTTGCGGCGAGACGAGAAAAGCGACTGCCGATGCGATGTCGTCGGGCTTGCCCAAACGGGCGAGCGGAATTTGCGCCGTCAGCGCGTCGACCTGTGCGGGCGAAAGACCCCCGGTCATGTCGGTTTCGATGAAGCCCGGGGCAACGCAGTTGACCGTGATGCCGCGGCTGCCGACTTCTTTCGCAAGCGCGCGCGTCATTCCCGCGACACCGGCCTTGGCGGCCGCATAGTTTGCCTGGCCCGCATTGCCTGTCGAGCCGACCACCGATGTGATGTTGACGATGCGGCCGGCCCGTTGCTTGATCATCGCGCGCAGCACGCCGCGCGACAGTCGGAACACCGCCGACAGATTGGTGTCGATCACCGCGCTCCAGTCGTCGTCCTTCATGCGCAATGCAAGCATGTCCTGCGTGATGCCCGCGTTGTTCACGAGGATGCCGAGCGAGCCGAATTCTTTCTGTATCGTGGCGATCGCCGCATCGCACGCGGTCGCATCGCGAACGTCCAGCACGATGCCTTTGCCGGTCCAGACGGCGAGGTCTTGTGCGATACCTGCGGCGCCCGCTTCTGAAGTCGCGGTCCCGACGACCGTGGCGCCGCGCGCAGCGAGTTCGCGTGCTATGGCCCGACCGATCCCGCGCGACGCCCCGGTCACCAACGCGACTTGTCCTGTGAGTTCGCCATTCATCGCAGTCTCTTGCGCTTCTCTTGTTCACTCTCGAGTTTCAATGCGCGAGCTCCAGTGCGGCGCGCATGGAGACGGGGTCGAAAATCGAGGTCCCTTCGACTCGCGAGTCGATTCGTCTGGTCATGCCGGTCAACACCTTGCCAGGCCCGCATTCGATCACATGGGTCGCGCCGTCATCGGCCATCTTGCGTATCGTCTCGACCCATCGCACCGGTCCCGCGGCCTGCCGCACGAGCGCAGCCTTGATCGCATCGGCGTCGTGCTCGGCGCGCACGTCGACGTTGTTGATGACATCGATCGCGGGCGCGCCTATCGTCACGCCGGCGAGATATTCGCAAAGCCGCGCGGCCGCAGGCTGCATCAACGAGGAATGAAACGGCGCGGAGACCGCCAGCATCACCGCGCGCTTGGCTCCCAGCGCTTTCGCTGCCTCGCAAGCGCGCTCGACCGCGGCCTTGTGTCCCGCAATCACGACTTGCGAAGGCGCGTTGAAATTGACCGCCTCGACCACCTCGCCCTGCGAGGCTTGCAGGCACGCCGCACGAACGGCGGCGTCGTCGAGCCCGAGGATCGCGGCCATCGCGCCGATCCCGACCGGCACCGCGCTTTGCATCTCCTCGGCTCGAAAGCGCACCAGCGGCAGCGCGTCGGCGAAAGCGAGCGCACCGGCTGCGACCAGCGCGGCGTACTCGCCCAGGCTATGGCCTGCCATCACCGAAGGCGTGGCGCCACCCGCCTCGCGCCATGCGCGCCACATCGCGACGCCGGCAGTCAACATCACCGGCTGCGTGTTGGTCGTCATACCGAGCTCTTCGATCGGTCCCTTCGCGATCAAGGTCGCGAGGTCCTGCTTCAATACGTCGGATGCTTCTTCGAGGGTCGCCGCGACCGCAGGATGATCGACGCGGGCCGCGATCATCGCGTCGAGCATCCCGATCGACTGGGACCCCTGTCCCGGAAAAACGAATGCGAATGTCATCGAAGCAATCGGTTCCTGGCGGGGCTTCACATGGTGACCAGCACCGCACCCCAGGTAAAGCCGCCGCCCACGCCTTCCATCAAGACCTTGTGGCCGCTCTTGATGCGGCCATCGCGAACGGCGACATCGAGCGCGAGAGGGATCGAAGCCGCGGAGGTGTTGCCGTGTTCCTCGACAGTCGCGATCATTTTTTCATAAGGCAATCCGAGCTTCCTGCAGGTGCCCTGCATGATGCGGATGTTGGCCTGATGCGGAATCAGCCAGTCTAGGTCCGCAGGCGAAATATCGGCCGCAGCCAATGTTTCGAGCGCCACCTTTTCGAGGACGTTGACCGCGAGTTTGAATACCGCCGGTCCATCCATCTTCAAGAACGCCTGACCGACGACCGCGCCGCGATCGACGTTGCCCGGCACGCACAGGATGCCGACGTGACGACCGTCGGAATGCAGGCGGCTCGCCATCACGCCGGGTCGATCGGCGGCCGTCATCACGACCGCGCCCGCGCCATCGCCGAACAAGACGCAAGTCGTGCGGTCCTGGAAATCGAGAATGCGCGAGAACACTTCCGAACCGATCACCAGCGCGTTCCTGGCCTGGCCCGTACGGATGAAGGTGTCGGCCGTCGTCATCGCATACGTGAAGCCGCTGCACACGGCCTGAAGGTCGAAGGCCGCGCACTGATTCTCGATGCCGAGCTTGCGCTGAACGATGCAGGCGGTGCTCGGGAAGACCATGTCGGGGGTCGATGTCGCCACGATGATCAGGTCGATCGCCGACGGAGCGATCGCCGCGGCCTCCAGCGCGCGGCGCGCGGCGATGCTGGCGAGGTCGCTGCACGGCACGTCGCGGTCCGCGAAGTACCGCGCCTTGATTCCGCTGCGCGAGACGATCCACTCATCGCTGGTCTCGATGCCGTTCTCGGCGAGTTCGGCGGCGAGCATGTCGTTGCTGACCCGACGCGGCGGCAAATAGCTGCCGGTGCCGATGATGGTCGAGAAGGGCATGGGCATCGGGTCTGCGCCGTATCGTCAGAATAACGAGGCGACCTGCTCTTCATCGACCGCTGCGGCCACAGTCGGCATCGTCGGCCGCGCGCTCTTCATCGACGCGACGATTTGCGAAGCGACGTCGTGGCGCGCCGCTTCGCACGCTCGTCGAATCGCGCAGCCGAACGCGAATGCATCGGCGGAGCCATGGCTCTTGATGACGAGGCCGCGCAGGCCGAGCAGACTCGCGCCGTTGTAGCGCCGATGATCGACGCGTTTCTTGAAGCGATTCAATACCGGCATCGCCACCGCGGCCGCGAGATAGGTCAAGGGGTTGCGCGTGAACTCCTCGCGGATGAAGCCGCCCAGCATTTGCGCTAGCCCTTCGGAGGTCTTCAATGCGACGTTGCCGACAAAACCATCGCACACCACGACATCGACGCAGCCCCTGAAGATATCGTTGCCTTCGACGTTGCCGTAAAAATTGAGCTGCCCACGCTCGGCCGCGGCGCGCATCAGTTCGCCCGCTTCCTTGACCGTGTCGTTGCCCTTGATGACTTCTTCGCCGATGTTCAATAACCCAACGCTCGGCTTGTGCTTGCCGTCGATTGCCGCGACCAGCGCGCTGCCCATGATCGCGAACTGCAAGAGATGTTCGGCCGAGCAATCGACGTTGGCGCCCAGATCGAGGACGGTGGTCGCACCGCCCTTCTGATTCGGCAACGACGTCGCGATCGCGGGCCGGTCTATGCCTTCGAGCGTCTTCAACACATAGCGCGAGATCGCCATCAGCGCGCCGGTATTGCCGGCGCTCACGCAGGCATCGGCGCGACCTTGCTTGATCAGGTTGATCGCCACGCGCATCGACGAGTCCTTCTTCTTGCGAAGCGCGATCTCGATCGAGTCCTCCATCGTGACGACCTCGGACGCTGGAACGATCTCGATGCGCGGATGATCGCGCGCGACCTTTTCGGCGCGCAGGCGCAGGGCGATCGCGTTCGGGTCGCCGACCAGCAGCACGACGGCGTCGGCGTACCGCTCGAGAAATCCAAGCGTCGCCGGGATGGTGACCGCGAGGCCGTGGTCGCCGCCCATGCTGTCGATCGCGATACGGGCAGGCATCGAAGCGGACATCGAAACAGATGCGGCGTTGATCAAGTCGCGCGAGACGTTTGCAACACGATAGGCGAGCGATCGAGATTCAAATTTGACGCCGGGGAATCGACCGCGCGCGGAAACATGGATGCGCGACGTTACGGAATGCGAGGTCGGTGCAGACTACACGCGAACTACACGCGGACCACGGATCGTGCGCGCAATCGAGCGCGAGACATCACTCGTCGCTCTTGGTCTTGACGACCTTCTTGCCCCGGTAAAAACCGGTGGGGCTGATGTGATGACGACGATGCACTTCACCCGTGGTGGGCTCGACGGCCAGCGGGGGCGAAGTCAGAAAATCGTGCGCACGATGCATGCCGCGCTTCGAGGGCGACTTCTTGTTCTGTTGGACAGCCATGGCAACTCCAGATGCAAAACGGCATTGATTGACAAGCGGCGGATTCTAGCACGCGGGAGCGTCCGGATTCGACTGCGGCGCACGAGGATTGTTATTGAAACAACGCTCTAGCGGTCGTCGCCCCCGCCGTCGCCGTCGCCACGCGGTGCGCTCTTGAGCGCCGCCAGCGCCGCGAAGGGCGACGGTTTCCTGTCCCCTCGGGAAACATTCCTCTCCCCGTCCGGACAGACTTCGTGCCTCGGCGCGATCGGCAATGCGAGGATGACCTCGTCTTCGATCAAGGCGTCAAGATTGAAATCGGCCGCACCGACGATCGCGTCGTATGCGTCGTCATCGTCCAGGGCGGCGGCGACCTCTTCGTTCGGCGCGATCAAGAAATGCGAGCGGATCGCGATCTCCTGCTTCATCGACTGCAGGCAACGCTGACAGACGAGCTCTATCGCGCCGTCGATATCGAGATCGAGCCGCGCAAGATCGCGCCGCGCACTCGAACCGACCGCCGCTTTCCACGACATCACACCGCTGCGATCCGGCGTGTCGATACGCTGCATGTCGGTCAACGCGAGTTGCCCTGAGGCCTCGCCGTTGAGCCGCGCAAATTCGAAGAGGTCGATTTTCATGGGCGTGAAATGAATTGAATGCGATCGAGACTCGCGTCTTCACTGATGCGATCGCCGATGCCCTCACCGATACCCTCACCGATACCCTCACCGATACCCTCACCGAGGCCGTCGCCGGCTTGCGATAATACGGCGCGCTTCGATCCTTGCCTTCATGTCACTACTCCCGCGCTCTCCTCTCATCCTCGCATCGAGCTCGCGTTATCGACGCGACCTGCTTTTGCGCCTGCGCATTCCGTTCGACGTGATGCAACCCGACGTGGACGAGAGCGCGCTCGACGGCGAGTCATCCGAAGCGACCTCGCTGCGTCTGTCGCGCGCGAAAGCCGAATCGATTGCGGCGCGACGACCCGATGCCGTTGTGATCGGATCCGATCAGGTGGCCGAGTGCGATGGACGCATACTCGGAAAACCCGGCACGCACGATAACGCCGTCAGTCAATTGCGCGCATTGAGCGGCAGGCTCGCGCACTTTCACAGCGGCCTCTGCGTGATCGCGGCGCAGACCGACGGCGAGCGTCGCGTGCTCTGCGAGGTCGTGACCACAACCGTCCTGTTTCGCGAATTGAGCCACGCACAGATCGACGCCTATCTAAGACTCGAGACGCCTTACGATTGCGCCGGCAGTGCGAAAGCCGAAGCGCTCGGCATCACGCTACTCGCTCGCATCCAAAGCGACGACCCCACCGCGTTGATCGGCCTTCCGTTGATTCGCCTCGTGTCGCTGCTGGGCTCCGTCGACTATCCGGTTCTGCCGACTTGATGGCAGGCGTTCTTTACCTGATTCCGAATGCGCTTGGCGAAGGCGCACTGCATGCGGTTCTTCCCGCGCAGACTTGCTCCATCGCCGCACGTCTCGATTACTACATTGGCGAGAGCGCCAAGTCCACCCGCGCATTCTTGAAGCGCGTCGACGTAGTCGCGCCACTGGCATGCGCGTTGCAAGACATTGAGATCGTTGAACTGGACGTCTCGACGTCCGAAGACGCATGGCCGGCATTGCTCTCGCCGATCGCGCAAGGTCGCGATGGCGGGCTGGTCTCCGAAGCAGGATGTCCGGCGGTCGCCGATCCGGGTGCCGGGCTCGTGCGTCTTGCGCACCGGCGCGGCATCGAAGTATGTCCTCTGGTCGGACCCTCGGCGATCCTGCTGGCGTTGATGGCGAGCGGTCTCGACGGCCAGCGCTTCGCGTTCAATGGCTATCTGCCGACCGATGCCGGCGAGCGCGCGAAAGCGATATACGATTTCGAGCGACTGTCGGCGCGGCACGGTCAGACGCAGATTTTCATCGAGACCCCGTATCGCAATCAGGCGCTTTGGGCCGCGCTGCTGGAGCATTGCAAATCGCAAACTCTGCTGTGCGCGGCCAGCGATCTCACGCTCGACTCGCAATCGATTGCCACGCGTAGCGTGGAGAATTGGCGCGGCAAGACGATCGCTTTGCACAAGCGGCCGACCATGTTCCTGATGCTTGCCCGCTGATCGGGTTCGTTGAGCTACGACACCAAGTTCGCGCAGCGCGAAGCCGAGCTCAGTCGAACGAGAACGTATAGAACACATCGACCGCGCTCTCGGTTCCGGTCTGCACTTGCAAATCGACGCGCTTGTAGATGTTGTAGCGAATCTTGAGCAGCGTCGCCGCTTTGGTGAAGCCTTGCTCGAAGCTCACGCGCAGGCGCGACGAGATCTGCTTGCCCACGGTGAGGAGCCCACCCTGATCGCCGCCGAGTCCCGACACGCCGATCTCGTCGACGCCCAAGGTCGCAGCGATGCGCGACTGCAGGCCCGCCGAGTCCGACGAGCCGAGCAGACTGGCCGCGGCCGTGGTCAGCAATCCGAAGTCCGCCTTGCTCGAGCCGGACAAGCCGTGACCTAGAACCAGCCATGACAATTTTTCGGTATCCGGCACGCTTGGGTTGGACGTCAAGCGCGCCTGCGGCGCGAGCGCGGTGCCGCTGATCAGCACGCCGGCTTCGACCGCGAGGTTCTTGCGGACCGCGAGGATGTCGAGCGCGGGATTGTCGATCGGTCCCGAGAACGTCAGGTTGCCGCGATCGATCGTGAGGCGCTGGCCGTAAGCCTCGTAGGTCCCTTCGCGCACCGCGACCGTTCCAATCGCGCGCAAGTCTGTGCCCACGCCCGCGATGCGAATGACGCCGCCGAGCTTGCCGTCGAAGCCCGAGCCCTTGACCTTGAAGTCGTCGCCCATGTCGAACTTGACTTCGAAGCGCACCGGCACGCTCTTCGCGGGAATGTCCTCCTCCGATTTCTCGCGCCCCACGATCACGATGTCGTCGGAGATGACCGGTCCGCGCCGCTCGGCGAGTTGCAACGATCCTCGATCGGCCTTGAGGTCCGCGGTGAGGGCGATGCCCGACGCGTCGAAGCGGGCCGTGCCCGTTCCCGAGACGACCATGGTGCGATCGGTGCGAGAGATCGCTTCGAACTGGTCGAGCTTGACCGCCAGCGCGCCAGACACCTTGCGATCGGCGAGCCGCAGATCGCCGCTCGCATTCAGGTGTCCGTTGCCCGCAGCCAGCGTCGCGTCCTTGAGGATCGCGCGGTCACCGTCGAAGTCCATGTCGAGATGACCGTCGTGGAAGTTGATGCCTTGATCGGGCCAGCGCACGCCGATCGCATCGCCGCCGGCGTGGCCCGCGAGCAAGGGACGCGCGACCGTGCCATGGCCGGTCAGCGCGACCTGCAACCGGCCGTTGAGGCCGAGACCCGGCCGCCCCGACAAGCGCGCAAGCCAGCGCAGGTCGGGGATGTCGATTTCGCTTTTCAATGCCAGCGGCGCATCGCCGGCCAGACCCCATTGACCATCGCGCTTCGAGAGACGCGAATCGATTGATGCCTCGATGCGACCCAGGCCGCGACCCGCAGCCGAAATCTGCGCGGACACGCGGTCGGCGACGATGGTCGCCGATGCATCGATCTTCTCCGGATAGACTGTGAATTTCGGTTCGGTCAGAAACTGGAGGTTGCCCGATTCGCGAAACAACTTGACGCTGCCGTCGATCGCATCGCCGATGCGAAGGTCCCAAAGGCCGCCGAACTTGAGCGAGGTCGAGACCTGCCGCGCGAAGTCGCGCGAGAACGTGCCGACGACCGCAAGCGGAAAGCCGCTCGCGCTGCCGGCGGTGGAGATCTGTCCGCCGGCATAAGTGAGCCGCTGAAGATCGACCTGCCCCTCGCTGAACTTGAGCCGCGCCGCGCCGACGTCGACCTTCTCGCGACTCGCGTACAAGGTCGCGGGGGCTGACAGCGCGAAAGGCACCCGCCCGCGGCTGTCGAGACTGTCGATCGTGCCGCGCCACGCATTCGTGCCTTCCAGCCCGCCGTGTGCCGCGGCCGTGATGTCGAAGCGATCGCTCTTTGCGATCAGCGTCAACGCATGCGCGTCGCGCGTCCCTTTGATATGCGCTTCGGCCGATTGCACGGTGGATGTGGACGCGCCGCCGCCTTCGCGAAAATCGGTGAGTGCGATGTCGGCATCGATCGCACCGGCGGATCCCGCGAGCAATCGGCCCTGGCCTCGCAGTGTCTTCAGGCTGTAGGTGTTGGATGCCTTCGTGGGCGCGGGCGCATTCCCAGTAGCCGTAGTCGTCGTGGCCGTAGTCGCGGCGGTCGGCACGCCGATCCGTAAATCGTCACCGACGATCGTGAAGTCGAGCGCGGGTTCCGCGAACGTGCCGCCCAGAACGCCCTGTCCCTTCAGCGAGCCGGCCAGGCCTGCGCCCAAATCGGCGAGACGCGGCGCGTTGACGTTCCACTTCAAGCGATCCTGCGCTCGGCCGAAGTCGCCTTTCACATCGACGTGGTTCGCGCCGAACGTCAGCGCGGCATTCGCATTCGAGATCTGACGAACGACCACCGAGGCGCCCGCCTTCGACGAATCGGTGACCGCGCCCTCGACTGTTGCGACGGCAGTGCCCGCGACCGGTCGATCCATCACGCGGCTCGGGGCGATGCGAAGGTCGGCGCTGACGCGAAAGAATTCGGGACTGCGCGCGGTCGAAGGCGAGCCCATCGTGCCCGCGAGCTTGAACGCCGCATTGAAATCCGCTTTGGGGAAGTCGCCGAAATCGCGCGGGTTCAGATGCGCGACCTCACCTTTGAGATCGAATGGACGGCTCTTTGCGAGATCGATCGTACCCGACGCAGCCACGCGACTCGCGCCGAGAACCACGCGTGCTTCGGCGATGCGGATCTGGTTGCCTTCGATCTCGCCGCGCATCTTCACATTGCGGCCCGCGTCGGCGAGTTGTGTATCGATGTGCACGACGCCGTCGCGACGACTGACCACGACCGTACCCGCGAATTTCGACGCGATCAGCTTGCCGTGTATCGCGCGCAGGTCGAGCGCGCGCACCACGCCATCGAACGAGGGCGTGCCGCCGTTCGCGTACACGTAGCTGCCCTTGCCGCTCACATGGCCTGCTGCGCCGAGGTCGGCGGTCATGCGTGAAATCAGCAGCGAGCGCGAATCGCCGGTCACGTCCGCGTTCAACGATGCGACGGGAATGCGATCGCGATCGATGCTGCCGGGAATGCCGTTGATGACGTGCAGCGTCCCTCGAAAAGGATTGCTCCCCGCACCGGGTCCGGCTCCGACGTTCGATCGCGGCACGCGCAATGGCTCGATGAGCGGCGTGACGTGCGGCGTGACGAGCGGGGTGATATCGACATCGACCGCAATGTCTGCCTCAGGCAAATTGCTCTTCCATCGCCTCGGCGAAATGCCTGCGACGTGCAGCATCGCGTTGGCGATCGGCTGTTCACGAAACGGCAGCACGCGCGCGGTAGCATGACCCGCGAGCGCTTGATCCTTCGGGTCGGAAAGCGAGAAGTCCGACACCAGCTGAAGATCGGCTAGCTTGCCCGCGATGACCAGCGGTGCTCGATACGGCACGCTAAATCGACCGTCGCGCGCTGTGCCTTCTGCAAGCAACCGGCCTTCGATCGCGAATGGCTTGGTCGCCGCGAGCGACGCCTGCCCCGCGACCGCACCCCACGGGCTCTTGACGACCATGCGCTCGGCAATCCAGCGCTTGCGGCCATTCTCCAATTCATAGCGGCCGCGCAGGTCGGCGTCCGTGAGCGACGTGACCTGCCCGTTCTCCACGATGTCGATCGCATCGATGTGCAGCGTGTCGATACGCAACGTGTCGATACGCATCGCGGCCGGCAACTCGAGTGTGTCGGGCTCTACGGCCGGCTCATCGGACCTGGCGATGGTTTCGATGGTGAGCTTGTTCGCGCGCGCGTCGGCGATCGTGAAACGGCGCGCGAACGGCTCGAGCGCATAACGCAGCGAGCCCTTCTCGAGCGTGATCACCTGCGTCTTCGTGCGGAACACGAGACGATCGAATGCGACGCGGTCGTAGATCGATCCGGTCACGCCTTCGATCTTCAATTGGCCGTTCAAGGATTTCTCGGCCTCGACGGCGATGCGCTGCAGAGTCGCCTCGCGCCCGAGCAGCCACGCGCCAACGGCGACGAGCAGGATCAGCAGACCGAGCAATCCCGCGATCGACCACAGCGCGGCGCGTGCAAGTCGGCGCATGCGCGAATGCGGCGCTCTCTGCGGAACGGCCGGCTCCTGCCTCGACGCTTCGGTCGACGCTTTCATCGTCCCCTCGCGTGGCTCGTTCAAAACGACACCCCGAGTGAAAAGTGAATGCGCGTCGAACCGTTCTGGACGCCATGCGCGACGTCGAAATCGAGCGTGCCGACCGGGCTGCGCCAGCGCGCGCCGACGCCGTATCCGACGACCGGCTTGAGATCGGAGAATTGATTGCCCGCGTTGCCCGCGTCGATGAACACAGCGACACCGTAGTTCGGGTAACGCGGCCCGAGCCAGTGGATGCCTTCGATCGCACCGGTCGCGAGATAGCGTCCGCCGACGATCGCATCGGCGCGTTCGACACCCAGGCTCTGGTAACCATAGCCGCGCACCGAGCCGTCGCCTCCGGCACGAAACAGCAAAGCCGATGGTAGCGTCTCGGTGGTCTTGCCTGCGACCGCGCCGAACTCGCCGCGCACCAGCAGCGTGTTGTCGGGGCCGATCGGCTGGTAGCGAATCGCCTTGCCGTAAATACGGCTGTAGGGCTGGCCCGACGTCACGCGCACTCCCGCCCCCACTTGCCCGCTCGCGATGTACCCGCTGGTCGGGCTGAGCAGATTGTCGGTGCGCCGGAATGTCACGCCGTAGGTCGCTCCCACGGTTTGCGTCGAGGTCTGTGGGATGCCCGACACATCCTTGCGCTCGTACAGATAATCGACCGACGTGAAACGCTCGGTGGTCTGCGGCCCCCACGCCCGCTTGGCCGAGAGACCCGCACCGCGCGTGACTTCGCCCTGCACGTCTTCGCGCTTGGCGACCGACGAAATCGAATAGCGGCTTCCCGACGCCGTGGTTGGAAAGATCAGCTCGGCCCCGAGCGCTTGCTTCAATCGATCGACCGCAAGCGTCGTGCGCAGTTGCTTCGCGCCGCCGAGAAAGCCGATGAAGTTGTAGCCGAGCGATGCACGGGGGCCCGAGTTGGTCGACAGGCCAAGGCCCACCGACAACTGCTTCGATTGATTCTCTTCGACGACCACGCGTATCGGCAGCGTCACTTCGCGCGGCAACGGCGTCGGCGGCGAGGCGGGATGGGCCGCGGTGGACGCCGTCGTGACGATCGCCGCATCGACGGCATCGGGCGCGGGCGGAACGAACGGAGAACGCGGATCGCTGCCCGGGTCGGCGACCGCATCGATGCTGACTTCGACGCGCGAGAAGTAGCCGCTGTCGTTCAGGCGCCGTTGGAATTCAAAAATCTTTTCCTGCGAATAGAGCTCGCCGAGCTTGATCGGATCGAGATTGCGTATCGTCTCGGGCGGATAGCGTTTGAGCCCGATGCTCTGCAACGGTCCGAAGCGCACCGCAGGACCGCTCGCGATCACGACGATCAGCTTCGCCTTCGAGGTGCGCACATCGACCTCGGCTTCGCTTCGCGTGATCGTTGCGAACGGGTAGGTGCGAATCAACAAGCCTTGCAGCAGTCGCCGCTTGTTGGCTTCCCATTCGCCCTGCCTGAAGACGTTGCCCGCAGAAAGAGTCCATCGTTCGCGCAGCGCATCGACGTCGGGAGGCTCTTCGGCGGGCGCCTGTGCGATCGGACCGACGAACTGGAGATCGACTTGCGAGACCGTCGTGATGTCGCCAGGCTCGATGCGATAGCGGGCCACCCAGCGGTCTGTGTTCTGTTCGAGCTCCGCCGTGATGGTCGGCGCGTAATAGCCCTCGGTCGCGATCAGGCGTTCGATCTCGTTCTTGCTTTGATCGAAGAGCCGCCTCAACTGATCGGCATCGATGCGATTGCGCCGGCCATCGGCATCGCGCCAGCGGATCAGGCTCAGGTTGTTGTCGACCAGCGACTTGAGATTGCCCGGCGCCTCGACGATGACTTCGTAACGCGCCTCTTCCGCACGGGCCGCTCTCGCGAAGACCAGCGATGTCGCGAACGATGTTACGAGCAACGTTGCGACGGCGACAGGCCATGACAGCCATGCGGGACGATGCATCACGCGAACGAGAACTCAGGCACGCATCGCACCCAAGTGAGAGACGCTGGCGATTTCGACCGAATGGAGGTCGCTGGTCTCTTCGATGCCCACCGGCCGAATGGTTCGGCGCGGCGCATACGTCGAGACCAGCGCGCAGGCGAGCGACGAAAGATAGGGGATGGCCTGCGTCGCGAGAATGCCGACCCACAGCAGGCTTTCGTATTGCCTGGGCATCAGCGCGAACACGCTGCCGATCGCGAGGATGATGGCGCATGCCATCAGGCCCTCTTCGCGAACCGCACCCAACCATGCGAATGCGTTTCTCTTCTTGCCGGTCTGCCAGCTCTTGGGGGTGACGACGAACGTCCCCTTCTTTTGCACCAGCCCTGCGATGATGCCACGCGCGATCGCATGCGACAGCGCCATCGATGCGATCGACGCGCCGAATACATCGCGCCATCCGCACGGCACGCGCGATCGATACAGCGCCGGACCGAACCAGGCCTTCAACACGAAGAAGCCGAGCACCGGGATCACGAAGAGATCGAGAGGCAGGCTGAAATTTTCCGGATTGAGCAACATGCCGACGGTCCACGCGAGCGAAGCGAGCGTGAAGAACAGATGCAGCGCATCGGCGAACCACGAGAACCAGCCGGTGAGGAAGTGAAAGCGCTGACCTCCGGTCAACCCGCGCTGCGGCTTGCTCGCCCTGGCTCGCCTTCCCATGTCGTGCCCGCCCGCATCCTTTCGATCCGCATCCTGACGTCCCCATAGCCAGTTCCAGCGCCGCTTCAGGATCTGCATCGCGCCGAAGGCCCAGCGGAAACGCTGCGACTTGTAGCCTGCGAAGTTCGACGGCGTGAGGCCACGGCCGAGCACTTCGTCGATATAGCGCGTTTCCCATCCCGCGTTCATCAGGCGCAGGCCCAGCTCCGCGTCCTCGCAGATGCACCACTCGGACCAGCCGCCGCTGTCGACCAACGCGTGCTTGCGCACCAGCGTCATCGTGCCGTGTTGAATGATCGCGTCGCGCTCGTTGCGATGATGCATGCCGATGCGAAAGAAGCCGTCGTACTCCCAACTGGTCATGCGCTGAAACGCGTTGTGCTGCCAATCGCGATGCGCTTGCGGGCACTGCACGACGGCAACGCGAGGCGCTTCGAAATGCGACACCGTGAATTTGAGCCAATCGTGATTGACGACGTAGTCGGCGTCGATCACGCCGACGATCTCCGTGCGCGGATCGGTTTCGCCGAGCGCGAAGTTGAGCGCGCCGGCCTTGAAGCCCGGCCAGTTGTCGAGATGGAAGAAACGAAAACGCGGCCGCGCAAAACGCGTTAGCGAGGCGTCGACGCCCGTACCGCCGCGCGTTCCCGGGTCTTGCTCATCGATCAGCTCGGCGCGGTGCTCATTCAGCCGGGCGACATAACGCTCGACCGGCTTCCACACGTCTTCGCTTCTGGTGTTGTTGTCGATCACCAGAACTTCGAAGTTGGGATAGTCGAGACGCGCCAGACTGGCGAGCGTCTGGATCACCATCTCGGGCGGCTCGTTGTGGCACGGCAGATGGATCGACACGAACGGCTCGGTGGCATCGAGCGCGGGACGCTCGGGCCTGAAGTGCCGCTGCCAGCGCCGCTGCCAGATCACTTCGGTGAATTCGAATGCGTTGGCCAGCAGGATCATCAGCATGGCGGCCAGCGCGGGCAACAGCAGGATCAGCATCGCCCAGTCGAGCGTGTTCAGATAGAACTCGAACGGCAGCGTGGTCAACCACACCACCAGCGTCATCGCGGCCTGGATCACGAGTCCGAAGAACAAGCGCCCCGCGAGCCGGAAGCGTACGAACGCGATGCAGAAGGCAACGATGGGAATGAGCGCGAGCAACGAAGCGACGGTGGCCTTGCGCGGCCATGACGGGTCGGGAACCACCGGCCCGACGAACGAGAACTTCGGCTCGCGATCCGAGTTGAAGATCCCCCAATAGGCGCCGGTGCGGCCTTCGTTGGTCCGCTTCCACGGTTGATCGATCGCTTCCATCAGGTAGTAGTCGAGCCCCTTCTGCTTTGCAAGCGGCAGGAACTCGCGGATGAACTGGGCTTCGTCGGCCACCGATGCGGTCGAATAGACGATCGGCTCGTCGGGCTTCTCGATGTTCTTGAGCGGCACGCGGCTGCCGCCACTGGGCCAGCCGACTTCACCGATGACGATCTTCTTGTTGGGATACTCGCGGCGCATCGCTTCGTAGCGGCGCATCACATGAGTGACGGCATTCTTGCGCGGAACGCCCTCCCAATACGGCAACAGATGCACCGTGATGAAATCTACATGGCGCGCGAGTTCGTGCATTTGTTTGTTGCGCTCGCGATCCGTCGTGAGCCAGATGTCCCACGACTCGGCGGTCGAGACCGGCACGCGCGCGCGTCGCTTGACGATGTCGATGTAGCCCATCAATTCCTTGGGCTTAAGGTCGCCGCGCAGCAGGGTCTCGTTGCCGACCATCACGCGATCGATGTTGTCGTTGTCGCGCATCAACTGGATCAGCGACTTGATCTGCAGGTCGTTCTTCCCCTTGTCGGCATACAGCCACGCGCCGGCCGTGACCTTCATGCCGTATTGACGTGCGAGCGCGGGGATGGCTGCGGCATCGACCGCGTTATACGTTCTCAGACGATCGGTGTACTTCGACAACATGCGCACGTCGGTTGCGAGTTCCTGCTCGCTCGGATAAGTGGGCGTCTCGGTCAGCGGAGACTGGTCGCGCTGAAAGCCGCTGTATGCGAAGCCGCCGACATTGCCGTGCCACGGCGGCGCGACGGGCGCGCGATTGAGCCACGACCAGAACGACCAGTTGGCCGCGGCAATCAGCGCCGCGACCAGAATCGCCGAGACCAGCATCCCCATCGATACGCGCTTGCGCTTGATTTTTTCGTTGGCGTCGCGCGCGACCGAAACCCGGTCGAACGGTTGAAGGGTGCTCAATGCTGAAGAATCCTGTGTTGATGCGCAGCGTCGGTAACGATTGACGAACGCCGGGCGATGACACGTCGCCGAGTTGGACCAGCGCATCCGATGCTCGCGACGCATCCGATGCGGGGCGACGCAAGGCAACGAGCGCGGCGACAGATGGGGTATTCTCTCTCACCGCCAGATCGGGCGCGCGCGGGCGCCGCGCACAGCTCGCACGCAACGTTCATGACCGCACCCACTTCTTCATCGAGCACGCCGACGGCCGCTGCTGACGCGGCGACCCCTCAGACCTACGGCCCCTATCGCGTCATCGAAAAAGTCGGCGCCGGGGCCACGGCGATCGTGTATCGCGCGATTCACACCGAGACCGGGCAGATGGTGGCGCTCAAGGTCATCCTGTTCAATCAGTCCAACGCCAAGCTCAGCCGTCGCCTGAAGAAACTGTTCGCGACCGAAGCGGCCTTGGCGATGAAGGTCAAGCATCCCAACATCGTCTCGATCTTCGAAGCCGACATAGAGGAAAAATTCGCCTACATCGCGATGGAGTTCGTCAACGGTCTGGCGCTGCGCGACTACTGCAGTTTCGACAAGTTGCTGCCCCCGCACCGGGTCGTAGAGATCATGTTCAAGTGCGCAATGGCACTCGACTTCTCGGCGCGCATGGGTGTGGTCCATCGCGACATCAAGCCCGACAACATCATGCTTGGCAGCGACGATATCGTGAAGATCACCGACTTCGGACTCGCGCTCGACATGAAGAAGAAGAGCGACTCCGACTCGACCTTCATCATGGGTGTGGGTTCCCCGGCCTACATGTCGCCCGAGCAGATCAAGGACTATCCGTTGAACGGGCAGACCGATCTGTATTCGCTGGGCACGGTGATGTTCGAATTGCTGACGGGTCGTCAACCGTTTCGCGCCAAGAATCGCGCGTCGTTGATGTACAAGATCATCAACATGGACGCCGAGGCGGTCAGCACGCTCAACCCCTCGATACCCGACACGCTCGACCCGATCATCAAGCGCACGCTGGAGAAGGATCTCTACACGCGCTATCGCACCGGCGCGCAGTTCGCGCAGGACTTGTCGTCGGCCAAGTTCCAGATCCTCGACGATGCCGATTCGGTTCGGCTCACGCGTCGCTTCAAGATCGTGCGGCTCAATCCCGCCTTCACCGATTTCGAGAACGACGAGGTCTGGGAAATTCTGCGCATCTCGCACTGGCGCGTGGTCCATGAGTCGCGGCCGCTGATGGTCGAAGGCGAAGAGGGCAGCAACTTCGGCGTGATCATCGAAGGCGAGGTCGAGGAATCTCTCAAGGGTCGTCAGCTCGCGGTCTACAAGGCAGGCGACGTGATCGGCGAACTCGCATTCCTGTCGCTCGGACCATCGAAGCGCAACACCACCGTGATCGCGATGGTCGATACCATTTACCTCGAAGTCAACGCGGCTGCGTATGCGCTGGCCAGCGAGGAGTGTCAGGAGCACTTCAAGCAATTGATCGTCGGCACCTTGATGCGCAGGACGCAGGAGTCCAACGAGAAGCTGATCACCAACGCCCCGGAAGCGCGTGAGAGTCTTCGCGACGACAGTGAATTCGGTTTCGGACTGGTGCCGCTCGACGATCAATTTTCGCCGGCCGACGATTCGCAAGCGCACCGTCCGCAAGTCAGCTACAGCACGCGTGCAGGCACGAATACGGCGGCCGCGAAGACCGAAGCGCCGGTGCGCGCGAGCGGCGCGTCGCGCCCCATGCCGGCACAGACCCCGGCTGCGGTAACCACCATGACCAACATCCTGTTCACGACCGACGGCGGCGTGCGCGTGGACGACGACACCAAGCCCAAGCAGGCGAAGGGCGACGTCCCGGCGCGCAGCCGGAGCTGAACCGCAAGGAGTCGGTTCACGCGGACGCCGCATCTCTCAGGTAAAAGGACAGAGGGACAGGCTTCGCTTTTTGCCCATCCACTGATCCTCTCGAGAGTCATGACACCAGCCACCACCGATTCGAGTTCGCATCCGGCAACGGCCGCTTCCGCGCCGTTGGCGGCGCCATTGACGGCGCCATTGATCAACACGGCGCTGCACGCATTGCATGTCGAACTCGGCGCGCGCATGGTGCCCTTCGCAGGCTACGAGATGCCGGTGCAATATCCGGCCGGCGTGCTGCGCGAGCATCAGCACACGCGAGCCGCGGCCGGCCTCTTCGATGTCTCGCACATGGGTCAGTTGAAGCTCGTCGGGCCGCACGCGGCCGAAGGACTCGAGTTGCTGGTACCGATGGACATCATGGGACTCGCGCGCAACCAGCAACGCTATGCCGTGTTCACCAACGAGGCCGGCGGAATCCTCGACGACCTGATGGTGACTCACTGCGGCGACTATCTGTTCGTCGTCGTCAATGCCGCATGCAAGGTACAGGACACCGCGCACGTGCGCGCGGAACTGGGCGGTCCGGGCAAGCCGGGCTGCGACACGATCGAGCTCGACGATCACGCATTGCTCGCGCTGCAAGGCCCCGAGGCCGTCACCGCGATGGCGCGGCTTTGTCCCGATGTCGATTTCTCGAAGTGGCTCTTCATGACCGCGCGCGATCTCGAGATCGGCGGCATCGCGTGCTTCGTCACGCGCTCGGGATACACCGGCGAAGACGGCTTCGAGATCTCGGTCGAGAACAGATGCGCTGAAGAGCTTGCGCGCCTGCTGCTGTTGCAACCCGAGGTCGCACCTGTCGGTCTGGCTGCGCGCGATTCGCTGCGGCTCGAAGCCGGCCTTTGCCTCTACGGCAACGACATCGATACCGAAACCACGCCGGTCGAGGCGAGCCTGACATGGGCCATCTCGAAGGCGCGACGCGCCGACGGTGCGCGGCCCGGTGGCTTTCCCGGCGCGAGGAAAATTTTCGCGCAACTCGCCGACCCCTCTGCGATGACGAAGAAGCGCGTCGGACTGGTCGGGATCGAACGCACGCCGGTGCGCGCGGACAGCGAGATCGTCGATGGCGATGGACAGGCGATCGGAACAATTACCAGCGGCACCTTCGGCCCCACCGCACAGCGCGCCGTCGCGCTCGGCTATGTCCCTCCCGCGCTCGGGACGATCGGCGCCGAAGTCTCGGCGATCGTGCGTGGCAAGCCGGTCGCCATGCGCGTGACGACAACGCCGTTCGTGCCTCACCGCTACTACCGGGGCTGATACCGAGCCGACCCGCGCCGATTTCGGCTCGACCCCCACAGACCTGATTCTCGAAAGGATGTCCATGACCGCATTGCGCTATACCGAAGACCACGAATGGATACGACCCGAGTCCGATGGCAGCGCGACGGTCGGCATCACCGATCACGCGCAGGACGCGTTGGGCGACATCGTCTTTGTCGAGATGCCCGAAGTCGGCAGCAAATTCGCGAAGGGCGCAGCCGCGTGCGTGATCGAGTCCGTCAAGGCCGCGGCCGATCTGAAGATGCCGATCGCAGGAAGCGTGGTCGCCGTCAACGACGCGCTGCCCGACGATCCCGCCAAGGTCAACACCGATCCGATGAAGGACGGCTGGTTCATTCGCATCCAACCCGACAACGCGGCCGACCTCGATCAACTGATGGACCACGCGGCCTATCAGGCCCTGATTGCCGTCTGAACACGCGCCGAACACTCGATCACCAAGCAATGAACACCGTCACCGATCCACTCGCCTCGCACCCTGCAATCGACGCCGCGCCAGACGCCGCACCTGCCGCGCGCGAGTCGCTTGCTTCCCTCGAACGCCGCGATGCCTTCGTCGCAAGGCACATCGGCACGTCCGACCAGGATCAGGCGACGATGCTGGCCGCGCTCGGCTACTCGTCGCGCACGGCGCTGATCGATGCGATCGTACCGGCGGCGATACGTCGGCCCGAGTCGGGGCCGCAAGCGATGGCTTTGGCCGAGGCGCTGCCCGAGGCTGAAGCGCTCGAAAAAATCGCGGCGATGGCCGCACGCAACCAGGTGTTCCGCTCGTTCATCGGCCAGGGCTACTACGGCACGTTCACGCCCGGCGTGATCCTGCGCAACGTGCTCGAGAACCCCGCCTGGTACACCGCCTACACGCCGTATCAACCCGAGATCTCGCAGGGCCGGCTCGAAGCCATCGCGAATTTTCAGACGATGGTG
>JBBSEF010000014.1:0-51536 GCA_038240015.1 Burkholderiales bacterium | reverse complement strand
CGCGATCCTCGACGCGATCAACAAGTACAACGAGCGCAATCCCGACAAGCCGATGCTGTTCATGAACTACGCGGCCGTTGATCCTGATCTGACCAACAGCAAATGCAGCTTCTGGCATTTCCGTTTCGACGCCGACACGTCCATGAAGATGGAAGGCCTGACGACCTTCATGGCGAAGGACCCGAAAATCAAGAAGGTCTTTCTGTTGAATCAGAACTACGCGCATGGCCAGCAGGTCGCCAAGTACGCAAAAGAGTTGCTGGCAAGGAAGCGCCCGGATATCCAGATCGTCGGCGAGGATCTGACGCCGATCGCGCAGACCAAGGACTTCGCTCCCTATGTCGCGAAGATCAAGGCGTCCGGAGCCGACACGGTGATTTCCGGCAACTGGGGCGCCGACCTGACGCTCCTGATCAAGGCCGCGAAGGAAGCGGGCCTCGATTCCAATTTCTACACCTACTACGCCGGCGTCACGGGTACGCCGACCGTGATGGGCGCATCGGGCGACGGCAAGGTGAAGATGATTTCCTACTGGCACAACAACGTGGACAACAACGCGTTCGAGCCGTACTACGCCGAGTTCAAGAAGCGCTACAACGACGAGCTCTACACGGCGGCGATCTGGGAAGAGTTGACGATGCTCGGCGATGCGATCAAGAAGACCAGGTCGACCGATCCCACCAAGGTCGCGTTCGCGATGGAAGGCATGACGGTCAAGGGGCCGGGCGCAGGCGACGTGACGATGCGCAAGACCGACCATCAGTTGCAGATGACCCTGTATATCTCGACCTGGACCAAGGCTGGAGGCAAGCTGAAGTACGACGTCGAGAATACCGGCTACACCTTCCGCACCGATGCGGTTCTCGACCCGTACGTGTCGTCGACGCCGACCTCGTGCCAGATGAAGCGACCGGCGGCGGTGTGATCGACGACTCCTCCCCCTTCAAGGAGGAGGTTGGGAGGAGGATGGGTCGCTCGTAGCACGGGCGCCAAAACCCATCCCCACCCCAACCCTCCCCTTGAAGGGGAGGGAGACCCCCCAGGGAACACGTTGGAGTTCTTCCTCATCTCCCTTCTGAACGGCGTGAGCTACGGGCTCCTGCTGTTCATGCTCTCTTCCGGGCTCACGCTGATCTTCAGCATGATGGGCGTGCTCAACTTCGCGCACGCGGCGTTCTACATGCTGGGTGCATACATCGCGTATCAGATCAGCGTCGCAGTCGGCTTCTGGCCCGCGCTCGTGCTCGCGCCGATCGTGGTCGGCCTCGCCGGTGCGCTGTTCGAGCGTTATGCATTGAGGCGCGTCCATAAGTTCGGCCATGTACCCGAACTGCTCGTCACCTTCGGGCTCGCGTATTGCATCACCGAGTTCGTGCAATTGATCTGGGGGCGCGCGCCGGTCGACTATCGCATTCCCGCGGTGCTCGAAGGACCGCTGTTCACGATCTACACGACCACCTTTCCCGCGTACCGCGGCTTCATGATGGCGGTCGCGGTGCTGATGCTCGTCGCGGTCTATCTCTTGTTCACGAAGACGCGCATCGGCCTCGTCATCCAGGGCGCGCTGTCGCATCCCGACATGGTCGAAGCGCTCGGCCACAACGTGCCGCGCGTGTTCATGATGGTGTTCGGCGGCGGCTGCGCGCTCGCGGGTCTCGCGGGCGTGATCGGCGGCAATGCCTTCGTGACCGAGCCGGGCATGGCGGCGACAGTGGGGTCGATCATCTTCGTGGTCGTGGTGGTCGGCGGCATGGGGTCGCTGGTGGGCGCCTTCATCGCGTCGCTGTTGATCGGCATCGTGCAGACCTTCGCCGTCGCGCTCGACTACTCGTTCGTGACCCTGTTCGCAAAATACGGCATGGCCCTCACGCCCGAGTCGATCGGCTACCCGGTGTTGAAGCTCACGATCTCGCAGGTCGCGCCGATCCTGCCGTATTTGCTGTTGGTGTTGATCCTGATCTTCCGACCGCGCGGCATCATGGGGAAGCGCGATGACTAGCGGAATGTCCGGAAACAAACAGACGATCAAGTTCGCGCCGCTCGATCTTGGCCGCTGGATCCTGTGGGCGGTGTTCGTGATCGTGCTCGTGGTCTCGCCGCTCATTTTCAAGTCGAGCCTGTCGCTCACCATCCTCTCGCAGATCGGCACGCTGATCATCGTCTGCCTGTCGTACAACATGCTGATCGGCCAGGCCGGCATGCTGAGCTTCGGCCATGCGGTCTATGTCGGACTCGGCGCGTTCATCGCCATCCACATCATGAACGCGGTCACGCAAGGGAAACTGAACGTGCCGACCTCGTTGATCCCGTTGATCGGGGGATTCGCCGGGGCCTTCTTCGCGGTGTTGTTCGGCTACGTGACGACCAAGCGATCGGGCACGACGTTCGCGATGATCACGCTCGGCATCGGCGAACTGGTCGCCGCGAGTTCGCTGATGCTGCCCGAGTTCTTCGGCGGCGAGGCCGGCATCACCACCAATCGCGTGATCGGCCAACCGGTGCTGGGCCTCACCTTCGGCCCGCAGATCCAGGTCTATTACCTGATCGCGATCTGGACCTTGATCTGCACCATCCTGATGTACGCATTCACGCTGACGCCGCTCGGCCGCATGGCAAACGCGGTACGAGACAACCCCGAGCGCGCCGAATTCGTCGGCTACAACACGCAGCGGGTTCGCTATCTGGTCGTGATCATCGCCGGCTTCTTCGCGGGCATCGCGGGAGGGCTGGCTGCGATCAACTTCGAGATCGTCAGTTCCGAGAACGTCAGCACGGTGCGCTCGGGCGCCTACCTGCTGTTCACCTTCCTCGGCGGCGTGGGTTTCTTCTTCGGCCCGATCATCGGCGCGGTGATCTTCGTGTTGTCGTTCGTGATGTTGTCCGAATGGACCAAGGCGTGGCTGCTGTACCTGGGCATCTTCTTTCTCCTGATGGTGATGTATGCGCCGGGCGGCATCGCGAGCCTGATCATGATGAATCTGCGCGTTGCGAAGTTCGGCAAGTTCAAGAGACTGTGGGCGCCGTACGCGGGTGTCGTCGCAGCGGGCGTCGTGCTTTTCATCGGGATCGTGTCGGTCATCGAAATGGTTTATCACTACCAGCTCGAATCGAGCAGCGATGCGCGCATGGCCTTGTTCGGCTTGACGGTCGACACCCGTTCGGTCATGTCGTGGGTCATCGTGGCGATCATTGCGATCGTGGGCGCTGTGTTGATGCGCCTCGCGTCGCGGCGCTTCGCGAACGTGTGGGGCGGCGCGCAGTCGGAAATTCAGCAGCAGATCGAACGGAGTCTCGTGTGAGCAGCATGGTTTCTTCGATGCCGCAAGCCGATGCCCAAGCGGCGTCGACTCGCTGTGCGATCGAGCTTCGCGAGGTGCGCAAGAGTTTCGGCAAGTCCGAGATCATTCGCGGCGCATCGCTCGCCATTCCCGCGGGCGAACGGCATGCGGTGATCGGTCCCAATGGCGCCGGCAAGTCGACACTCTTCAACCTGATGTCGGGCCGCTTCGAAGTCTCGTCGGGAGACATCCTGTTGAACGGTTCGAGCACGCTCGGGCTCGCGCCGTTCGAGATCAATCGCCGCGGGCTGTCGCGCAGCTTTCAGATCACCAACATCTTCCATCGCCTGTCGGTGTTCGAGAACATCCGCTGCGCGGTGCTCTGGTCGCTCGGCTACAAATATTCATTCTGGCAATCGCTGGCCAGCCTGCGCGATGCGCGTCTTCGCGCCGAAGAGGTGCTCGATCTGATCGGACTGAAACGCAGGCACGATGTCGCGGCCGGCATGCTGACTTACGCCGAGCAGCGCGCGCTCGAGATCGGCATCACGGTCGCGGGCGGCGCTCACGTCATCCTGCTCGACGAGCCGACCGCCGGCATGAGCCGCTCCGAGTCGGACCATGCGGTCGAATTGATCCGCCGCGTCACGGTCGGCAAGACGCTGGTGATGGTCGAGCACGACATGAGCGTCGTGTTCGGCCTCGCCGATCGCATCTCGGTACTGGTCTATGGCGAAGTGATCGCCACCGACACGCCCGAGAAGATTCGCTCCAACCAGAAAGTGCAGGAAGCCTATCTGGGTGCACATGCTTCGGAGACGCATCCATGAGTGGTGCGATGAACGCGGGAATGAATGCGGCCATGAGCGCGACGGCGGGCGCGGGGGCTGCGACAATCGAGCCCTTGCTCAAGCTCACGGGCCTGCACGCCTATTACGGCAAGAGCCACGTCCTGCACGGCATCGACCTGCACATCGGTGCGGGCGAAATCGTGTGTCTGCTCGGGCGCAACGGGGTCGGCCGTTCGACCACCGTGAAGTCGATCATGGGACAGGTGATGAACACCGGCTCGATCGTCTTCAAGGGCGAAGAGATCACCGGGCAGAAATCGTTTCGAATCGCGCATCGGGGTATCGGCTACGTGCCGGAGAATCGCGACGTCTTCCCGCGTCTCACGGTCGAGCAGAACCTGGTGCTCGGAGAAAAAAGCAGCAAACGCAGCGGCCGCTGGTCGCTCGCCGACATGTACCGGATGTTCCCGCGCCTGAAGGAACGCGAACACGTGCAGGCCGGCGTGCTGTCGGGCGGCGAGCAGCAGATGCTCACGCTGTGCCGCACGCTGATGGGCGACCCGGACCTGATCATGATCGACGAGCCCACCGAAGGTCTGGCGCCGAAGATCGTCGAGCTCGTGGCCGACTATCTGAAGGAGTTGAAGAACCGCGGCATCTCGGTGCTTCTGGTCGAGCAGAAGCTCGCGATCGCGCTCGAGATTTCGCAGCGCGTCTATGTGATGGGTCACGGTCAGATCGTGTTCGAGGGCACGCCGGCGGAGCTCAAGGCCAACCCGACCGTACGCAAGGAGTGGCTCGAAGTTTGAAGCGCAGCAAGAATAGAGCGTAGCGACAAAAACGAACGATCGTTCTATTTGCTATCATCTCGTCCCGATTGCAGACGCCGGCATCGCCTATCGCAGGTTCGAGGCAACGCGCGCGCTGCACGATGAACGCGGACCGAACAACACCATTCGAGGAAAGCTCCCATGACAGCCACAACCGAGGTGCAGAACGGCGTCGCCGTGATCACGATAGCCAATCCGCCGGTCAACAGCATGAGTCACGCGGCGCGCAAGGCCATCGTCGACGGTATGCACCAAGCGCTGGACGACGCATCAGTCAAGGCGATCGTATTGATCGGCAAAGGCAAGGCGTTTTCCGCGGGCGCGGAGATCAAGGAATTCAACACCGCCGCAGCGACCGCCGAGCCGTCGCTCGCGACCGTGATCGATCTTATCGAGAACGCGACCAAGCCTGTCGTGGCCGCGATCCACGGCGTCGCCATGGGCGGCGGCCTTGAGCTCGCTCTGGGTTGCCACTATCGCGTCGCATCGGCCGGCGCGCAGATCGCGCTGCCCGAGGTCAAGCTCGGCATTCTTCCCGGCGCGGGCGGCACGCAGCGCCTGCCGCGCGTGGTCGGCGTCGAACTTGCGTTGAACATGATCCTCGGCGGCACGCCGATTGCGTCCGAGAAGCTCGCGAAGACCAAGCTCTTCGATCGCATGATCGATGGCGACCTGCTCGAAGGTGCGATCAAGTTCGCGAGCGAAATCGCTGACAAGCGTCCGCTGCCGAAAATTCGCGACATCAAGATCGACTTCCCTTTGTACGAAGGCTTCTTCGCGTTCGCGCGCAACACCGTGGGTGCCGTCGCAAAGAATTATCCCGCGCCGAAAAAATGCGTCGATGCGGTCGAAGCCGCGGTCACCAGGCGCTTCGACGATGGCATCGCGTTCGAGCGCGCCTGCTTCATGGAACTGGTGCAGACGCCCGAGTCGAAGTCGCTGCGCCATGCCTTCTTCGGCGAGCGCGCCGCGAGCAAGATTGCCGACGTCCCCGAAGACACACCGATGCGTGAGCTCAAGTCCGCGGCCGTGATCGGCGCAGGCACGATGGGCGGCGGCATCGCGATGAATTTCGCCAACGCCGGCATCCCGGTGAAGATTCTCGAGCTCAAGCAAGAAGCGCTCGATAAAGGTCTTGCGACGATCAAGAAGAATTACGAGAACACCTTCAAGAAGGGCAAGCTGACGCAAGAGAAGTTCGATCAGCGCGTCGGCGCGATCACGGGCACGACTAGCTACGACGATATCAAGGAAGCCGACATCGTGATCGAAGCGGTATTCGAAGAAATGGGCGTCAAGGAGCAGGTGTTCAAGAAGCTCGACGAAGTGATGAAGAAGGGCGCGATCCTCGCATCCAACACGTCGACGCTCGATGTCGACCAGATCGCCGCGTTCACCAAACGACCCGAGGACGTGATCGGCACGCACTTCTTCTCGCCGGCCAACGTGATGAAGCTGCTCGAGATCGTGCGCGGCAAGAAGACCGGCAAGGACGTGCTCGCGACCACCATGGGCCTGTCGAAGAAGTTGAAGAAGACCGGCGTGGTGTCGGGCGTGTGCGACGGCTTCATCGGCAATCGCATGATCGAGCAGTACTCGCGTCAGGCGGGCTTTCTGCTGGAAGAAGGCGCGCTGCCCGAACAGGTCGACCGTGCGGTCGAGAAGTTCGGCTTTGCGATGGGGCCGTTTCGCATGGGCGACCTCGCGGGCAACGACATCGGCTGGGCGATACGCAAGCGCCGCTATGCGGAGAAGCCGGGCATGGTCTATTCGAAGACCGCGGATCTTTTGTGCGAGATGGGACGCTACGGCCAGAAGACCAGCGCGGGCTGGTACGACTACAAGCCGGGCGATCGCACGCCGCGTCCGAATGCGGATGTCAACGCGATGATCGTCCAAGAGTCGAAACGCCTCGGCGTCGAGCGCCGCAAAATTTCCGACCAGGAGATCGTCGAGCGCCTTGTATTCGCACTCGTCAACGAAGGCGCGCAACTGCTGGACGAAGGCATCGCGCAGCGCGCCTCGGACATCGACATGGTGTATCTGACCGGATACGGGTTTCCGGTGTGGCGCGGCGGTCCGATGTTCTATGCGGATACGGTCGGATTGCCGCGCGTGGTGATGACGATGGAAAAATTCGCCAAGGGCCCCAACGCGAAACGCCAGGGCGATGCGTGGAAACCCGCGCCGTTATTGGCGAAGCGGGCGGGTGAAGGCAAGACGTTCAATTGATTTGCGCCTCCCCCTTGAAGGGGAGGGAATCAACCGATAGGAGCATCACATGACAGACGCCGTTATCGTATCCACCGCCCGCACCGCACTTGCCAAGTCCTGGAAGGGTGCCTTCAACATGACGCATGGCGCGGCGATGGGCGGCCACGCCGTCAAGCACGCGATCGAACGCGCGGGCCTCGACCCGGCCGAGATCGACGATGTCGTGATGGGCTGCGCCAACCCCGAAGGCGCGACCGGCGCCAACATCGCGCGCCAGATCGCGTTGTCGGCCGGTTGTCCGGTGACCACCTCGGGCATGACCATCAACCGCTTCTGCTCGTCGGGCCTGCAGACCATCGCGTCGGCTGCGCAACGCATCATCGCGGGCGAGGGCGACATCTACGTGGCCGGCGGCGTCGAGTCGATCTCGTGCGTGCAGAACGAGATGAATCACCACATGCTGCGCGACCCCAACCTCGTCGCGAAGAAGCCCGAGATCTACTGGAACATGCTGCAGACCGCCGAGCAGGTTGCCAAGCGCTACAACATCCCGCGCGAACAGCAGGACGAGTACGGCGTCGAGAGCCAACGGCGCGCGGCGGCGGGTCGCGAGGCCGGTCATTTCAAGCAGGAGATCGCGCCGATGACAACCGTCATGGGTGTGGCCGACAAGGCCACCGGCATGCTCGGCACGAAGGAAGTGACGATCAGCGAAGACGAAGGCATCCGCAACGACACCACCTACGAAGGCGTCGCCAAGATCAAGCCAGCGATGCCCGGCGGCGTGATCGCCGCGGGCAACGCAAGCCAGTTCTCCGACGGCGCATCGGCCGCCGTGTTGATGAACGCGAAGACCGCCGAGCAAAGAGGCATGAAGCCTATCGGCATCTTCCGCGGCTTCGCGGTTGCCGGTTGCGAGCCCGACGAGATGGGCATCGGTCCGGTGTTCGCGATACCCAAGCTGCTTGCGAAGACCGGCATGAAGATCGAAGACATCGGTCTGTGGGAATTGAACGAAGCCTTCGCGGTACAGGTGATCTATTGCCGCGACAAGCTCGGCATTCCGAACGATCGGCTCAACGTCGACGGCGGCGCGATCGCAGTCGGCCATCCGTACGGCGTGACCGGCTCGCGCCTCGTCGGTCACGCATTGATCGAAGGCAAGCGGCGCGGCGAGAAGTTCGTTGTCGTGACGATGTGCATTGGCGGCGGCATGGGTGCGGCGGGGTTGTTCGAAGTCGTTTGAAAAGTCGATCGCCGGTGTGGAGGAAGGCGGAAGGGCGATCGGTCGCACCGGACGCGGCGCGCTATGTTCGGTCTCGCACGCTGGCGCACATCCTCCTCGCAGTGACTTTGCTGCTACCGGCAGCTCATGCGTACGCAGGCAGTCAAGAGGCGATGGAATGGATAGATAAAGGCGACTGCAAACGTGCGGGAGAAGAAATCAACAAGGGCATCGAGCTCAATGAACCACGCGCCTATTTTCTGGCGGACTTTCTTTTCGATGCAACCGGATGCGTCGATCAGGACCTCGAGCGCGCGGCACAGTATTACCGCCGCGCCGCGGAGTTGGGCGAGACGGAAGCGACGAATTTTTTGGGTCTGATGTATGGCTTGGGACGCGGCGTAGAGCAGGACTATCGGGCCGCGTATCGCTGGTACGTCTTTTTGAAACGAAACGATGCCGAGTTCAAATCAGCAGATGCATCGCGCGAGCTTGCCCAGGGATATGCGATGACCATCACGCAGATGGCGCGGTCCAGGGTCAGGTATCCGCCCTTCACCGCGGATGAAGGAACGGTGTACGCGACCTTTGACGTGGCGACCGGTCAAGTCACGTTCGAGAAGCCTGCCGATGCGCCAGAGCCGCAGCGCAAGTTGCGCGTGTCGAGCCGCTTCGCGTTCGCAATCGAAAATGCTTATGCCGCAGCGGTGAAGGAAGCCCCAAGACCGGATGAACTCCGAGCAATGAATTTTCAATTTCAGACGCCGTGGAAGTTCGAGCGAAAATGAGTCCCTTTCCATATGGCGAATTCATACCGTGCCCATTGGGCAAAGCATCAAAGAGGAGTTCGAACAATCATGGCAGCGATGCCTCGCATGACCGATCAGACATCGTCACTCACCATTCGCGCAAGCATAAAGTGCGCGGCGCAATTCGCTTGCTTCGCATGGTTGCTGCAGGGCGCGGCCACGTACGCGCAATCGACCGCGCAAGCCGACGCCGCTGTCATCGCGCTCGAACAGCAGAACTGCGAGGCCGCGACCGATGCGTTGAACAAGGGCATGGCGAACAACGAGCCGAAGTCCTTTTTCATCGCGGGCCAATTGTTCGAGCACGGCATCTGCTTGAAGACCGACCCTGCCAGGTCCGCGTCGGTGTACGAACGCGCGGCGCTGCTCGGCGATGCAGCGTCGGCGCGGTCGCTCGCGCTCTTGCACGCGCGCGGCGCGGGCGTGCCGCAAAGCTACAAGGAAGCCGGTCGCTGGTACGCGGTGATGCGCGGTGAGAAGAAGGGCGCGGAGACGCTGAACGCCGAGTCGTATGCCACTGCCGACGCGATGGCGAAGACGTATGTGCAAGCCGTGCACGATCTGGCCGAGCAGCGCATGGCCTATCCACGCGAGGCCACAGCCGCGAAAGTCACGGGCAAGGTGCGCGTGCGCTTCGACCCGCGCACCGGTGCAGCCAACGTCATCAGCAGCAGCGACAACACCGGTCAGTCGATGACGCACGTCGGTCCGAACAAGCGACTGTTCGAGCGTTCGCTGCTCGCGGGTTATGACGATGCCGTCAAGACGCTGCCGAAGCCAAGCATCCCCGATACCGCCGACTATTCCACCGAGCACGAAGCGAAATTCGAACGCGTTCCCGGTGGGGCGAGCGGATCCTACGATTACCAACTTCGTCGCTGAGCACCGGCCCTCGACCGGCGTCAGCGATCAGCGCGCATGACATCGAAAATCCTTTCCCGTCGCGATATCGCGTTTCTGCTTTACGAATGGCTCGATGTCGAAGCGCTGACGCGGCGCACTCGCTTCGCCGACCATACACGCGAGACCTTCGATGCGGCGCTCATGACCTGCGAGAAGATCGCCACCGATCTGTTCCTACCGCACAACAAGAAGAACGATCAGCACGAGCCGCATTTCGATGGCGAGCGTGTGACGATGATCCCGGAAGTAAAGCAGGCGCTGACGGCGTTCTGCGATGCGGGCCTGATGGCCGCTGGCCGCGACTACGAACTCGGCGGCATGCAGTTGCCGGCCGTGGTCGCGATTGCCGGCTTCGCGTGGTTCAAGGCGGCCAACGTCGGCACGTCGTCATATCCCTTCCTCACGATCGGCAATTCGAATCTGTTGCTCGCACATGGATCGAAAGATCAGATCGAGCGCTTCGTGAAGCCGATGCTGACGGGTCGCTTCTTCGGAACCATGTGCCTGTCAGAAACGCAGGCGGGCTCGTCACTGTCGGACGTGCAGACGCGTGCGATGAAGCAGGACGACGGCAGCTATCGGCTGTTCGGCAACAAGATGTGGATCTCGGCGGGCGAACACGAGTTGTCCGAGAACATCGTGCACCTCGTGCTCGGAAAAATTCCCGAGGCCGACGGTTCGTTGCCGCTCGGCGTGAAGGGCATCTCGCTTTTCGTCGTGCCGAAGTTTCTGGTCGAAGACGATGGCAGCATCGGCGAGCGCAACGACGTGGTGCTCGCAGGTCTCAATCACAAGATGGGCTATCGCGGCACCACCAATTGCCTGCTCAACTTCGGCGAAGGCAGGTTCAAGCCGAAAGACGAAGCGGGGGCGATCGGCTCGTTGGTCGGCGAACCCGGCAAGGGTCTCGCGCAGATGTTCCACATGATGAACGAGGCGCGCATCGGCGTCGGCCTGGGCGCGACCGCACTCGGCTACACCGGCTACCTGCACGCGCTCGACTACGCGCGCAATCGGCCGCAGGGCAGGCCGCCTGCGGGTAAAGACCGGGGTAAAGACTCTTCACAAGCGCAAGTTCCTATCGTTCAGCACGCCGACGTCAAGCGCATGCTGCTTGCGCAGAAGTCGTACGTCGAGGGCGCGCTCGCGCTGAACCTCTATTGCGCGAAGCTGGTCGATGATCAGCACACCGCCGAGAACGAAAACGAACGGCGCGAAGCGAGGCTGCTGCTCGACATCCTCACGCCGATCGCCAAGAGCTGGCCGTCGCAGTGGTGCCTCGAAGCAAACAACCTCGCGATCCAGGTGCATGGCGGCTACGGCTATACGCGCGACTACAACGTCGAACAGTTCTATCGCGACAACCGCTTGAACCCGATCCACGAAGGCACGCACGGCATCCAGGCGCTCGATCTGCTCGGTCGCAAGGTCGTCATGCAAAGCGGCGCGGCCTTGCAGTTGCTCGCAACGCGAGTGCGCGAGACGATCGCGAAGAGCAGGGCGATTCCCGATGCGGGTGCGCAGCGGCTCGCGGTCCAACTCGAAGCACGATGGACGCGGCTTGAAGAAGTCACGCTCGCGCTGCATGCCGCCGGCGACGCCAACCGCACGCTCGCCAACGCGACCGTCTATCTCGAAGCCTTCGGGCACATCGTGATCGCATGGATGTGGCTCGAACAAGGACTCGCCGCTGGGCGCAACATGAAAGGCGACGCGGATGATGATTTCTATCGCGGCAAGTTCGCCGCGTGCCGCTATTTCTTCGCGTATGAATTGCCGAAGGTAGGGCCGATGCTGGACCTTCTCGCATCGCTCGACGACACCACGCTGACGATGCAGGATGCGTGGTTCTGATTTTTTCTGAAGGGCGTACCTTGGCCTACGAACTGAAGCCGTACAACAAGTTCATCACCGACGAGGAACTTCTCTGCGATCTGCGGCGGGTCGCGCAATCGCTCGGGAAGAGTACCGTGCTCTACGAGGAATATCCGAAGCATGGTCGTTGCGCCTCGCGGGTATTCGAAACAAGGTTCGGCTCCTGGAATCGCGCCCTTCAGGCTGCGGGACTTGTAATCACGCAACGACAGAACATCACGGAACTTGAGTTATTTGAGAACCTAGAGGAGGTTTGGCGCACTCTCGGGCGTCAACCTCGGCGCGAGGAGTTGCGCAAACCTCTCTCCGCGTTTTCAGGTGGTACCTATGAGAACCGTTTTCGTGGATGGCGCTCTGCCTTGGAAGCATTCATCGCTTATGCCAACACCGGCGGCGACGAAATGGCAACCTTGGCGAATTTGGCAAACCCTATAAAGACACCGAGGTTCCCCGATCTCCGCCTACGCTTTCGTGTGTTGAGCAGAGACTCATATAAGTGTCAAGCGTGTGGCCGGAGTCCTGCCACCGAACATGGCGTTTCACTTCACATAGACCATATCATTCCTTGGAGTGGCGGTGGGTCAACAATGCTGGAAAATCTCCAGACCCTTTGCGAACGGTGCAATCTCGGCAAAGGCAATGATATTCAAGTCACGCCTAACCCCAGCGTGGGTAACTGACGCCGCGTCCCGAAATCCGTGCCGCTCGCATAGCCGGGCACCAGAACTTCGCGTGTGGCAAGCTACGCGCTCTGCATTGCCGTCTCCTGAAGAACCTTATGTCAACGACCGTCGAAGCGCTTGAAGCGGAGGTCCTTCGCCTCCCCCCTGCGGAGCGCTCTCGTCTGCTCGACAGGCTGATCGCCAGCCTCGACAACGACACGTCCATCGCCGACGCGTGGGACAAAGAGGCCGCGCGTCGAGACGCGGAGATCGAGAATGGGACATCAGTCCCGGTCGATGGCGCCGAGGTTGTGGCCCGTCTCAGAGCCGAGATTCGGTGACGTACACTCTTCATCGCGAAGCACAGCGAGATATTGAAAGTGCCTTTCGGTTCTATAAGGCGGAAGGAAGCGAGCGAGTTGCTCTGCGCTTTCTGACCGAATTCGAACGCACGGTTGAACTGATCGACAGCAACCCAGGGCTGGGGACGCCGACGAACGACGACCGGAGAAGCTATCCATTCCGATCATTTCCATACTCAGTGATCTACAGGGCGGTCGAAAGTGGTGTGCGAATTCTTGTCGTTCGACATCAACGACGAGACCCCGTGTTCGGACAAAGACGAACGTGAGTCGTTAACGATATAGGGAGCCTTCATGAGCATCAAGAAACTCTTCGACCTCACTGGCCGCACCGCGCTCATTACCGGCGGTTCGCGCGGACTCGGCTTGCAGATCGCAGAAGCATTGGGCGAGCAGGGCGCGACGCTGGTGCTCTCGGCGCGCAAGCAGGACGAACTCGACGAAGCGGTCGAGCACCTGAAAAAACTCGGCATCGAAGCGAGCGCCGTGGTCGCTGACCTGGGCACCACCGACGGCGCGAAGCCGCTGGTCGATGCGGCGATCAAGCACCTCGGCCACATCGACATCCTCGTCAACAACGCGGGCGCGAGCTGGGGCGCGCCGGCCGAAGATCATCCGCTGGAGGCGTGGGAAAAAGTGATGAACTTGAACGTGCGCGGCATCTTTCTCGTCAGCCAGGCAGTTGGCAAGGCGAGCATGATTCCGAGGAAGTCGGGGCGCATCATCAGCATCGCATCGATCGCGGGCTTCAAGGGCAATGCGCCGGGCACGATGCAGACGCTTGCGTACAACACCAGCAAGGGCGCGGTCGTGAACTTCACCCGCACGCTCGCCGGCGAATGGGGTCGCTACAACATCAACGTCAACGCGATCGCGCCGGGGTTCTTCCCGTCGAAGATGACCAAGGGCATTTTGGCGACGCTCGGTGAAGAGCGACTCGCCGAGCGCGCACCGCTCGGTCGCATCGGCGACGACGAAGACCTGAAAGGTGCGGCGTTGTTGTTCGCGTCGGATGCGGGCAAGCACATCACCGGACAGATCCTTGCGGTCGATGGGGGAGTGTTGGCGGTTTGATTGCGCCGCTTCATACAGCGATAGGCAGTTCTTCGTAGCTTGTTCCCGCCGCACTGCGAGCCTCGGCCCGATTCAACTCGAGCGCTTCAATCAAAGTTGCCCGCATGGACTCGATGAGTTCGGCGCGCGAGGATTCCTGGCAATTGACGCCGGGAATTTCTTCGATCCAGCCGATCCACCATTCGCCGTCCTGCTTCACGACTGCCGTAAAAGTCTGATCCATGGCTTGACCATTCCCTGCGATTGAACAAGCGTTACTCTACCGTCAATCCGCACTGGAGCTAGCGCTCGTGGGTTCGAGTCCGAAGACGAATGCGCAAACTTCCCTCTCATGCATTTCGCTCACACGGTTGGCGCGAAGACCTGGCGCTTCGATGATCTGAAAGAGGTCCTTGCGAAAGCATCGCCGCTGCGCTCGGGGGATGTACTCGCGGGCATCGCGGCGACGTCGGCCGAAGAGCGCGTCGCGGCGCGCATGTGTCTCGCGCCGTTGCCGCTCGCGACTTTCCTCGACGAAGCGCTCATCCCATATGAAGACGACGACGTCACGCGCCTGATCGTCGACACGCACGACGCCGCGGCCTTCGCACCGATCGCACATCTGACGGTCGGTGATTTTCGCAACTGGTTGCTGCTCGACACGACCGACGTCGACACGCTGACACGCATTGCGAAAGGAATCACGCCCGAGATGGCCGCCGCCGTTTCGAAGCTGATGCGCAATCAGGATCTGATCGCGGTCGCTTGCAAGTGCAGCATCGTCACGCGTTTTCGAAACACGATCGGGCTCCCGGGTCGCCTTTCGATACGCTTGCAGCCCAATCACCCGACCGACGACCTGAAGGGCATCGCGATCTCGATGCTCGACGGCTTGATGTACGGCGCGGGCGATGCGGTGATCGGCGTCAATCCGGCGAGCGACGACGTGCAGGCGCTGATCCGGTTGTGGCATGCGTTGGACGAGGTCCGCGATCGTTTCGACATTCCGACGCAGACCTGCGTACTCACGCACGTGACCACGCAGATCAAGGCGATCGAGAGGGGCGCGCCGATCGACCTGGTCTTTCAATCGGTTGCCGGCACGCAAAAGGCAAACGAAAGCTTCGGCATCACGCTGGCCCAGCTCGGTGAGGCGCGCGATGCCGCATTGTCGTTGCGACGCGCGACGGTCGGGGATCCAACAACCGCGAATGTCATGTATTTCGAAACCGGGCAGGGCAGCGCGCTGTCGGCCGATGCGCATCACGGCGTCGATCAGCAGACCTGCGAGGCGCGCGCCTATGCGGTCGCGCGCGCTTACGCGCCGCTTTTGTCGAACTCGGTGGTCGGCTTCATCGGCCCGGAATATCTGTTCGACGGCAAGCAGATCATTCGCGCGGGACTCGAGGATCATTTCTGCGGAAAGCTGATGGGTCTGCCGCTCGGATGCGATGTCTGCTACACCAATCACGCCGAGGCCGACTCGGACGACATGGATACGTTGATGACCCTGCTCGGCGCTGCCGGTGTGACTTATCTGATGGGCGTGCCGGGCGCCGACGACGTGATGCTCGGGTATCAGAGCACGTCGTTTCACGACGCGCTCTATCTGCGCTCTCTGCTCGGACTCAAACGCGCGCCGGAGTTCGAGCGATGGCTGGAACGCATGGGCATCGCGGACCGCTCGGGTCGCCTGATCGAGGGGTCGATGCGTAATCTCCTGGTCGAAGATTTTTCAACGCGGTGGTCGCGATGAGCGACGAATCGACCGATGCCTCTTCAATCGAGTGCACAAGCGGGGACCCTTGGAGCGCATGGCGCGATCAGACGCGCGCACGCGTTGCGCTCGGTCGCGCGGGTTCGGCACTCCCGACCTCCGCATTGCTCGCATTCGAACTCGACCATGCGCGGGCACGAGACGCGGTCCATCAGGCGCTCGACGTCGATGCGCTCGACGCGGACTTGAAGGCACTCGGTCTCGCGACGCTGCGCGTGAAGAGCGCCGCGAGCGATCGCGCAAGCTATCTGCTTCGACCCGATCTCGGGCGGCGCCTCGACGAGGCCGGTTGCCGCTTGCTCGAAAGCCATGCATGCGCTGCGTGCGACCTGGCGTTCGTCGTCGCCGACGGATTGTCCGCGTCGGGCGTGCAGCGTCATGCGGTCCCATTGCTCGCGGCGGCCTTGCCCCTGCTCGAAGGCTTGTCGGTCGGCCCTGTCGTGATCGCAGAGCAGGGAAGAGTCGCGCTCGGCGACGCGATCGGATCGCTGCTGCACGCCCGCGTCGTCGTGGTGGTTCTCGGCGAGCGCCCCGGACTCACTTCCCCCGACAGCCTCGGGCTCTATCTCACGTTCGCGCCCAAGCCGGGCCGTCACGACGCGGAGCGCAACTGCATCTCCAATGTACGGCACGAAGGCCTTGCACCCGCTCTCGCGGCAGTCAAGCTGGCGTGGCTGGTACGCGCATCGCTGCGGCTCGCATTGAGCGGCGTCGAATTGAAAGACGACAGCGTGAAAGACGACAGCGCGTTGATCGACGCAGCGTGATGAGCCTACGGTAGAATCTTCGGTCGATTCGAACGACCGTTCTAATTTGTCCGGCTCTTGTCGAATCGGCCGCATTGTCGTCCGATCCGCCGACTCATCTTCATACTCGATCGCTTTGAACCAGCCGCTGACCCGCGCCGACGTGCCTTTTCTCGACGATCTCGGCGTCGAATTTCTCGACGCGCCCGTAGGCGAGGGCCGCGTTGCGCTCACGTTGGCGCCGCGTCATCTCAACAGTTGGAAGGTTGCGCATGGCGGCGTCATCATGACGCTGCTCGACATCGCGATGGCGATCGCGGGGCGCTCGCTCGATCCCGATGCGCGCGGCGGCGTGACGGTCGAGATGAAGACCAGCTTCCTGCAGCCGGGCGATGCGGGCGGCCGACTGATCGCACATGGCAAGACCTTTCATCGATCGCTCACGATGTCGTTTTGCGAAGGCGAGGTACGCGACGCGAACGAACGCCTGATCGCGAAAGCGATCGGCACGTTCAAGACCATCAAGGCCCGCAGCGGAGCAATGCGCGGCGCAACGCGCAGTCTGAAGCTCACGCCGAACCAGGCCCCGACCTCCGCGTGGAAAGGGTCGGGCAGCGATGCGGGTTGAGTCGAGTAGTTGCTTATCCACCACCTGGAGTATTGATGTCTGACGCCTATCGCCGCATCGTCCTCGCATCGCGCCCCGATGGCGCGGTGACTCCCGACAACTTCCGCCTCGAAACGCAAGCGGTGCCCAAGCCTGAAGAGGGCGAAGTGCTGGTGCGCAATCATTTCCTCTCGCTCGATCCCTACATGCGTGGCCGCATGAACGATGCGAAGTCGTATGCGAATCCGCAACCGATCGGCGAAACCATGATCGGCGCGACAGTGGGCGTCGTGATCGAATCGCGCAACCCCAAGTTCAGGCAGGGCGACACCGTGGTCGGCATGTACGGCTGGTCCGAATACGGATGCTCGAACGGTGCCGGGCTGATGAAGGTCGACACCGCGCATGTTCCGGAGTCGGCCTATTTGGGCCCGGTCGGCATGCCCGGCATGACCGCGTGGTATGGCTTGAACCGGATCATCGAACCCAAGGCCGGCGAAACCGTTGTCGTCAGCGCCGCGAGCGGCGCAGTGGGCAGCGTGGTCGGACAACTCGCAAAACAAGCGGGGTGTCGTGCGGTTGGCATCGCAGGAGGCCCGGACAAGTGCGCTTACGTCACCGACGAACTCGGCTTCGATGCCTGCGTCGACTACAAGGCCGCGAAGGACCGCAAACAATTGCATCAGCTCGTCAAGGACGCGACTCCGGACGGCGTCGATGGCTATTTCGAGAATGTTGGGGGCGATGTGATGAATACCGTGCTGTTGCGCTTGAACCCTTTCGCGCGGGTCGCGGTGTGCGGACTCATCTCGGGATACAACGACATGGGCGCGATGAGCCCGATCGAGAATCCCGCGATGTTCCTGGTCGCGCGATTCAAGATGCAAGGCTTCATCGTGGCCGATCATCTCGAGCTCTGGCCCGAAGGCCTGAAGGAACTCGGCACGCGCGTCGCGACCGGCAAGCTCAAGTATCGCGAGAGCATCGCCGAAGGTCTCGCCGCCGCGCCCGAAGCCTTCATGGGATTGCTCAAGGGAAAGAATTTCGGCAAGCAACTCGTCAAACTTGCTTAGAATTGAACCGAGGAGACCGACATGAATGCACCAGAGAAGATGGTCCTGGATGCCGAACGCAACCACGCGACACCGACGAAGAACGCGCTGGCGTTCGGCACGCTGCCGCAGCCTCCGGTCTTTGCAACGATCGAAGAGGAACGCGTGCATCGCAAGCAGCGGCTCGCCGCGGGCTTCCGACTGTTTTCGAAGTTCGGCTTCGACGAGGGCGTCGCGGGCCACATCACCGCGCGCGATCCCGAGCACACCGATACGTTCTGGGTCAATCCTTTCGGTGTTCACTTCAGCCAGGTCAAGGTCTCGAACCTGATTCGCTGCGACCATGAAGGCAACGTTGTCGAAGGTCGTCACCCGGTCAACACCGCGGCGTTCGTGATTCATTCGCGCGTGCATGGCGCGCGTGCCGACGTCAACGGCGTCGCGCATTCGCACTCGACTTACGGCCGCGCGTTTTCAACGCTTGGCTGCGAGCTGGCGCCGCTCACGCAAGACGCCTGTGCGTTCTACGGCGACCACGCGCTCTACGACGACTTCGGCGGCGTGGTGATCGATCTCGACGAAGGTGCGCGCATCGCGAAAGCGCTCGGCGACAAAAAGGCCGCGGTGCTTGCCAATCACGGCCTGCTCACGGTGGGCAGGACGGTGGATGAAGCGGTGTGGTGGTTCATCACGATGGAGCGCTCGTGTCAGGTGCAGTTGCTGGCCGATGCCGCAGCCGCGCGCACCGGCATCGCACCGCGAACCATCGGCGAGGCAGCGGCGCGCCAGTCGTTCGGCATCGTCGGCGCAGCGTTCACGGGCTGGTTCCAGTTTCAGCCGCTGTATGCGCGCATCGTCAAGGAACAACCCGATCTTCTCGAGTGACGCGGGCCCATTGCCATGAACCCATCGTTCTCCGACAGCCAGGTGATTCAGGTCGATCAGCTGATCCTGCATCAGTACGCGATGTCGCCGTTTTCAGAAAAAGTGCGCGCAATCCTGAGCTACAAGGATCTGCCGTGGACTGCGGTGGAAATTCCGGTGATCATGCCCAAGCCCGATCTGGTGGCATTGACGGGCGGCTACCGACGCACACCCGTGCTTCAGATCGGGGCGAACATTTATTGCGATTCGCCGCTGATCGCAGAAGTGCTCGAACGGCTCGCGCCAAGCCCCGCGCTCTATCCGCCCGAGTCGGCAGGGACGGCGCGCATCCTTGCGCAGTGGGCCGACTCGACCTTGTTCTGGACCGTGATCGCGTATTGCTTTCAGCCCGAAGGCGTGGACGGCATCCTCGGACAGCTGACACCCGAACAGCGCCAGGCCTTCATCACCGATCGCATCGCATATCGCCCCAAGCTGCCGCGCATGCACGCAGCCGAAGCGACAGCGTCGCTGCTGCTGTATCTGCGGCGCTTCGAGACGATGCTGATCGACGATCGCGTGTGGTTGCTCGGCAGCGCCGGTTCGATCGCGGATTTTTCGGTCTATCACTGCCTGTGGTTCGTGCGCCGCGCGGGTCCGCTCGCGGCGATCATCGACGAGTTCCCGCACGTCGCGGCATGGTACGAGCGCATGAAGCGATACAGTCAACCTCCCCATGCCGACATGACGAGCGCGGCCGCGCTGACGCATGCGAGCGACGAACCACCGCAAGAAATCGAAGCCGATTTCTATATCGATACGCACGGCACTGCGCTCGGCGACAAGGTCACGATCACGCCGGTCGATACCGGCTGCGATCCGGTGGAGGGCGAACTGGTGCTGGCGATGCGCGATGAGCTGGCGGTCCGTCGCTTCGACGAAAGAGTCGGCGAATTGATCGTGCATTTTCCACGGCTCGGTTTCGAGATGAAGAAAGTGGCATGAGAGGGGCGCCGCGGGGGACGCCGCGGGCGACGCCGCAGGGCGCACTGCAGCGCGCGCCGCGCGTGACGTGGACCTGGAGCCGATTCGAGTCGCTGTCGGTCGATGATGTTTACGACTTGCTCGCGTTGCGCAGCGCGGTGTTCGTGGTCGAACAACGATGCGCCTTTCTGGATGCCGACGGATGCGATCGCCATGCCTGGCACTTGCTCGGGCGAATCGAGGCGACGCCCCGTGACAGTCGATCGCCGGCTGGAGGCACACGACTGGCCGCGTACCTGCGTTCGCTCGATCCCGGCATCAAATGTCCGGAGTCGTCGATCGGTCGCGTCATCGTCGCGGCCGCATATCGAGGGACCGGACTCGGGCGAGCGCTGATGTGCGAAGGCATCGCGCGTGCGCAAGCCGAGCGGCCGGAGATCGCGATCCGCATCAGCGCGCAACTGCGGCTCGAAGCCTTCTATGCATCGCTCGGCTTTCATGGCGAAGGTCTGCCTTACGTCGAGGACGGGATCGATCATCTCGATATGCGATTGATGTCGACGCGCGTGATGTCAACGCGCGAAATGCAATCGGAAACGTGAGTGGAGAAGCATCGATGAAGGACTTCAGAGGACGCACCGCTGTGATCACCGGAGCGGGCAGCGGCTTCGGCCGCGAGTTCGCGCGCATCGCCGCCGCGCTCGAGATGAACGTGGTGCTGGCCGACGTCCAGCAGGACGCACTCGACGCGGTCGTCGAAGAACTCGAAGGTCGCAAGGCGCACGTGCTCGCGCGCAGGCTCGACGTTTCGAACGGCGACGAGATCGAGGCGCTCGCAGCCGAAACGGAATCAAGCTTCGGCCCTACGCATCTGCTGTTCAACAACGCGGGCGTTGGTTCGGGCGGACTGATCTGGGAAAACAGCGTGCGCGACTGGCAATGGGTGCTGGGCGTGAACCTGTGGGGCGTGATCCACGGCATCCGATCGTTCGTGCCGCGCATGCTCGCGGCCGCGAAGAAAGACGAGAACTACAGCGGGCACATCGTCAACACCGCGTCGATGGCGGGCCTGCTGAACGCGCCCAACATGGGCATCTACAACGTCTCCAAGCACGCGGTGGTGTCGTTGAGCGAGACGCTCTATCAGGACTTCTCGTTGATCGAAGCGCCGATCGGCACTTCGGTGCTCTGCCCTTATTTCGTTCCGACCGGCATCAGCGAATCGGAGCGCAATGCACCGCGCGACATATCGAGCGAGCCGTTGTCGGCCTCCAAGCGGGCTCAACAAATGATGTCGCAAAAGGCGGTCGGCTCCGGCAAGGTCACGGCAGCCGATGTGGCCGAAAGCGTTTTCGAAGCGATCCGCGCGAATCGCTTTTACGTCTTCTCGCATCCGCATGCGTTAGGCAACGTCGAGACGCGCATGAAGGACATCATCGACATCCGCAATCCCAGCGACCCGTTCGCCGCGCGCCCCGATGTGCGTGCGCGCCTGCGCAACGCGATGGATGAACTGGTCGCGCACAAAGGAGAATCGCGATGAAGGCTGCCATCACCGATGGGCAGTACGCGGATCTGTCGAACGGCACACGACTTCACTATGCGAGCGCGGGCCGCAGTGATGTACGCAAGGGGGGCAGGAAGCTGATGGTGTTCCTGCACGGGTTCCCCGAAGCCTGGTTCACTTGGGAAGAACAGCTTGCGGAATTCGGCAACGATTATTTTGCGGTGGCGCCGGACCTGCGCGGCTTCAATCTCTCGGCCAAGCCGGTCGAGGTCGAGGCCTACCACATCAAGCACATCGTCGAAGACATCCGCCTCTTGATCGCGCATCTCGGGTACTCGTCGGCGATCATCGTCTGCCACGACTGGGGCGGCGCGGTGGGCTGGCACCTGGGCCTCTTTCATCCCGAGCTGGTCGAGCGCCTGATCGTCATCAACTCGCCGCACCCGTGGCTGTTCATGCGCGCGCTCGCCGAAGATCCGGTGCAGCAGAAGGCCTCGGCCTACATGAACTGGCTGCGCGGACCGGGCTCCGAAGCGGCGCTCGTCGGCAACGATTTCCAGATCGTCGAGCGTTTCCTGAATGCCGAGGACGGCACGCCGCCGGCCTGGTACACCCCCGCGGTGCGCAACCGATATCGCGCGATGTGGTCGGTCCCGGGCGCCGCGTCGTCTGACGGAAAGCCTTCGCACGCGATGACGGGCGGCGTCAATTTCTATCGAGCCACGCCCTTGCATCCGCCCACGCCGAAGGAACCGGCTCGACCCGTGCCCGACCCTTCCGACTGGATCGTCAAGATTCCGGTGCGGGTGATCTGGGGTGAGAACGATGTTGCGCTGACGACCATCCTGGTCGATGGGCTCGATCGCGTGTGTACTGATCTGCATGTGGTTCGCGTGCCCGAGGGTTCGCACTGGGTGGTCCACGAGCAACCTGCTCGAGTCAATGCCTTGATGCGCGACCTGATGGAGGCCTGAGCCAGTGCGCTGCGTTCAGCGGGCCTTGGGGCTTGGCTGACACGGCGTTCGGGCGATCGCCGACTCTGCTGCCGCAGCGAAGGGCGCACGCTTCGACTTTCGCACAGACCCCCGAGGAGTGAACATGCGCAGTTCGATCAAATGGGTCGCCCTTGCGGCGACATTCGCGGTGCTGGGCGCCTGCAACAAGACCGAGCCGCCGGCGATGCCGAAGACCGATTCGAGTTCGACGATTCCGACTCCTTCGCCAACCACGTCTGAAAGTACATCGACCAAGTCGTCGTCGACCATGAGTCCGTCCTCGTCATCGACGATGAGTCCGTCCTCTTCGTCGTCGACTGCGATGCCAGGCACGGCGATGTCGCCGGGTTCTTCCGGCGGATCGTCGATGTCGAACGCGCCATCAGGTACCGCGCCCGGCAGTGCCGCCCCGAGCCCAAGCAATTCAGATCCTTCGAAGGACAACAGCGGCGAAACCAACAAGACCAACACCACGCGTCCGAGCGACGTGAAGAGTTAATGCAACCTACGACGGTTTGGTCGGCGATTCGGTTGAGTTAGTCGACCGCAAGACGCGCATCGGCGCGTCGATATGAGAACCGGCCCGGCTTGATCGTCGCGGCCGGTTTTCTTTTGCGCTGACCCGGAGCCCAGTTCTCGTTGCCATAAAAACGGAACCACTGGCTCGAATCGTCGTGCCATTCGTATTCGAAGCGCACGGCGATGCGGTCGCCGGTGTATGCCCAGAGCGCCGTTCGGCTATGCACTGAGTTGCGCCGGCATCGATTTGACCGGTCGCCCGATGCTAGACTCGCGCGCTTCGTCCGGGGCGCGGTCCCCCCATCCGATCGGAACCCTGCATGAGCTCTGCATCGCGCCTCGTCGCTTCCGTCGTCGGCTCCATCTTTCCTTTTATTTTTGCATCGAGCATGACGTCCCCTTCCCTTGCTGCCCAAACCGTTGACGACCCTTATCAATTCCTCGAGGACGTCGATGGAACCGCCTCGATGGATTGGGTCAAGGCGCAGAACGCGATCTCGCTGAAGGAATTGCAAGCGGACCCCGGCTATGCGTCGCTCCAGGATCGTCTGCTCTCGATCTTCGACTCGAAGGAACGCATCCCCGCAGTCAGCAAAGTGGGCATGTGGTACTACAATTTCTGGCGCGATGCCGATCATGTGCGCGGCATCATGCGACGGACCACGCTGGACGAGTATCGCAAGGCGAATCCCGCATGGGAGACCGTGGTCGATGTCGATGCGCTCTCTGCGTCCGAAAAAGAGAACTGGGTGTGGAAGGGTTGGCAGTGCCGCTATCCAGACTACCGACGCTGCATCGTCTATCTGTCGCGCGGCGGCGGCGATGCGACCGTGGCGCGCGAGTTCGATCTCGAGAAGATGGCGTTCGTCGCGCCTGAAGCCGGCGGGTTCACCTTGACGGAAGCCAAGGGCGGTCTGTCATGGATCGATGCCGATCGCGTCTATGTGCGAACCGACTTTGGTCCCGGGACGATGACCGACTCGGGTTATCCGCGCATCGTCAAGCGCTGGACGCGCGGCACGCCGCTCGCGTCGGCAGAAGAAATCTTTGCGGGGCAGAAAGCCGACATCAGCGTGGACGCCACGCAATGGCATATGCACATCGGCGACCGTGTGGTCTATCGCACCCTCGTCCGTCGTGGCGTGACCTTCTTCACGAACGAGACGTTCTATCGCACGGACGATGGCAAGCTCGTCAAGCTCGACCTGCCCGAGGATGCTGAAGCCAGTCTGTGGCGCGACCAGTTGCTCGTGACTCTGCGCGGCGCGTGGAGGCGCGATACGAATGGGAAAGATGCGGGCAATACGGTTCGCGAGTTTCCCGCAGGCGCGCTCTTGGCGATCGGCTTCGATCGTTTCATTGCAGGCGCACGCGATTTCACGATGCTCTACACGCCGGGGCCGCGCAAATCGCTCGGTCAGACCACAGGCACATTGAACACCTTGCTCGTCAACGAAATGTCCGACGTACAGAACCATGTGATCGAGTGGATGTTGAATGACGGCAAGTGGACGAGCCGCGCGGTCGCGCTGCCGCGCGATGGAACGATCGCAATGCAACCGGTCGACGACGACGAGAGCGACGATTACTTCGTCACTCTGAGCAACGCGTTGCAACCGACCACGCTTGCGCTCGCGCGCGTCGGCTCCGATCGGCGTGAATCGCTGAAGGCACTACCTGCTTTCTTCGATGCCAGCGATCTCGTCGTCACCCAGCACGAAGTGCGCTCGGTCGACGGCACGCGCATCCCTTACATCGAAGTCACGCCGCGGGGATACAAGCCGAACGGCCGCGCACCGACCATCCTGTACGGTTACGGCGGCTTCGAGATTCCACTGTTGCCGCGCGCCTACAGCGCGGCCAACGGGGCGGCTTGGCTGGAACGCGGCGGGCTGTTCGTCGTGGCCGGCATACGGGGCGGCGGCGAGTTCGGACCCGACTGGCACAACGCGGCGATCAAGGCCGACAAGCAGAAGAGCTACGACGACTTCATCGCGGTCGCCGAAGACCTGATCGCGCGCAAGCTCACGTCGCCCGCGCATCTGGGCATCATGGGCGGTAGCAACGGCGGCCTGTTGGTCGGTGCGGTCGCGCTGCAAAGACCCGAGCTCTTCAAGGCGGTGGTGTGTCAGGTGCCGCTACTGGACATGCGTCGCTACAACAAACTGCTGGCAGGCGCGTCGTGGATGGGCGAGTACGGCAACCCAGACATTGCGGCCGAGTGGGAATTCATCTCGAAGTATTCGCCGTATCAAAACGTGAGCGGGGACAAGCGTTATCCGCGCTTTCTCTTCACGACCTCGACGCGCGACGATCGGGTGCATCCCGGTCATGCCCGCAAGATGGCTGCAAAGATGAATGACCAGAAACACGACCTTCTGTATTACGAGAACACCGAGGGCGGGCATGCGGGCGCCGCCAACAATATTCAGCAGGCACGCATGAGCGCACTCGAGTACACGTTCATGGCAAGGGAGTTGCGCTAGCGCTTGCGCGCGGCTGCCGCTTGCGTGGTGCTACCAGCAGGCTGGCAAGCGCCGCGATCAATGAGCCTGCGACCATGACGACGAACGCCCACGTCCACGCGTTCGCGTTCGCGATGCCGCCCATGCGATCGAGCACGAATCCCACGGCGAGCGGTCCGATCGCGCCGCCTGTAAACCCGAGGATGGTGTGAACCGCGAGCGTCGCGCCGCGTTCGCCGTCGCGCGATGCGGCGACCGCACCGGTTGTCAATGCACCCGAGTCGGCGGCGATCAGGACGTTGTAGACGAACAGCAGCGCGATCACGAACGCGAAAGGCTGCGCACTCGCGAGCCCGCATGCGACGCCCGCGATCACGCTCGCCAATGCCACGGCCCGCACCAGCAGCAGGCGGCCGCCACGCGAAGCGACTTCGGCGCCGGCGATGCTTGCCGGCACGCCGATCAGGACGATCCAGGTTGCCCATTGGTTCGCGACTGCGTTGCCCAGGCTGCCGACTTCACCATGAACGACATAGACGAGGAACGCGACCAGCCACGCGCGAAACGCGAACAACTCCCAGCAGTGTCCGAAGTAGCCCGCGATATAGACGAGCGCGTCGCGATTGCGAAACGGCGGTCGCAGATCGAGCGGATGTCGCTCGAAGCTCGCGCACGGCTCGTCGATAGCCCTCGCCGTTCCTGCGGTGCCCCATACGATGAGGCCGATTGCGAGTACCGAACCGATGGCGCTTGCCGCGAAGGCGGCGCGCCATCCGAACCACGAGACCAATGAACCCGAAAGCAGGAACGAAAGGCTGACACCGATCCCGAAGGTCGCGGTGTAGTACGGCACTACCCGCAGACGCGCGCGTTCGGGCAGGCGCTCGTTCAACAGTTGCAGGCCGGGCATGTAAGTCCCCGCGAGCGCCACGCCAGCTATCGCGCGAAACAACATCGCCGACCAGAAGCCCGATGCGAAGAGCGCGAAGCCGGCGCCCCCGGCGACGCCGATCGTCGACGCGATGACATAGATCCTGCGCGCATCGATGCGATCGGTGAGGCCCACCAGCACCGGTACCGCGAGCACATAGCCGATGTTGTACGAAGCGCTGATCCAACCCGCGGCGGCCGGGTCGAGATGCCACAGGGCGCTGAAATCGGTGAGCGTCGATGCGAAGGCCGAGAAGCCCGCCATCGAACACAATTCGGCCGCGATCACGCATGCGATCAGGCGCACTGCCGGGCGAACCGCACGCGACCCGTGCGCGCTCATCGCGCACTCATGCAGCGGCGATGGGGAAATCGAAGCGGCGTTCTTCGATAGCCGACTCGGGCTCGCAGCGTCGTTCGATGAAGAGCGCATCGCCGTTGCGGTCGACCAGCAACAGCGTCGAGCTGCGCGTGCCATAGCTCGGCATGCGGATGAACGCGGCCGAAAGCGCACGTTCGACGTCGAGCGCCACGCCGGTATGCGGCAGCGTGTCGTCGCCGGCAATCTTCTGATCGCCGAGCAGCGCGAACAGCTTCGTGCACAAGTCGTCGCGGTCGCTCGCGCTTTGTATCGCGGCCTGCATCGCGCGCTGCGCACGCTCGACTTTCGGCCACGGAGTGTCAAGCGCCGCGTTCGAGAGCGCGTGGATGCCGACATCGATGGCCTGCGGACGCGCGTCGCCCTGGCTCGTCAGTATCCACATCGCAACCCGCGATGCATCGGCGTGCCATTGCGCAGCGAGCAGATTGAATCCGTTGTAGCGCGAGGCTTCGCGACCGATGCGTTCGATCGCATCGGGCAGCGAACTCGCATCGCGGAGAACTTGGCTGACCAGCGCGCCGCGCGATGGAGCATCGGTGCGTTGCGATGACGGGTCGCGATAGTTCGTCAACGCGGCGAAGCGACCGCCGCGCGACACGCCCATCCAGGTACCGCCCGCTCGCAGGTCGCGACCCGCTAGGCTCCGACCATCGTCCCACCAATCGGCCGAATCGGTGGGTCGCGCGAAGAATTCATCGCGGTTCGCCGCGACCATCAGCGGGTATTCGGCGTGTGCGTGCAACGCGAAGACGATCAGGCACACGTCAATCGAAATCCTCGAAGCGTTCGATGTGACGCGGGCCGATCGACAGGTTTTCCACGCCGCTTGATTCGAACGCCGTCTTCAGATGCGCCTCGAACGCAGCGTCGACGTGCTCGTAGATTTCCATCCACGTCTCGCGTGCCTTGTCCTCACCGACACGGCGAAGAAGACGGCCCTGGTGCGCGTACCGATCGGCGAGGCGCCGCTGCATGGCGCGAATGCTTTCACGCAATCGCGTCGACGTTTCCCGCGGTACGTCGTAATACACATAGAGATGCATCGAGGATCGCGCTCAGAATTTGGGGCGCACGAACACTTCGTTGTCGGGCAGTTGGTACGGCAGGCTTTCGATCTTCAGCGCCGCGCCCGCGTTGTCTGCAATCGTCAGCCCGTGCGATCCGAACCGGGCAAGAGGCAACTCGACGAGCATCGAAACGCGGCCATCGGGACCTCTCTCGGCATTGACCACGAGGCCCACAGGTCCGTTGTCTTCGGCCGACCATACATCGGTGACCGGAGGCGCAACGACGTGGAACTCGTCGAGCGTCACGTCGACAGTCGCCAGCGCCATGCGCCGCTTGAGCTTGCCGAGGTATTGGCTGCGCGCGACGACTTCCTGTCCGGGAAAACAGCCCTTCTTGAAGTCCACGCCGCCCAGCGCTTCGAGGTTGACCATCTGCGGAACGAAGCGATCTTGCGTCGTCGTCGTGACGCGCGGTATGCCTGCGCGGATTTGCGACCAGCGCCACATCGCCGGATCGACAGGCACGAGCGGCGCGCCCTGCATGGTGTTCGACGCAGGGCGAATGCGCATCAGCCGCTGGAGCCCATCGGCATCGGGGTGACGAATCCAGGTTTCGTCATCGTCGCCAAGGACCTCCCACACGTCCAGTGATCGCACGGCGTCAGGCAGCGCCGAGGCATCGTGAAAGCCTTCGATCGCATGCGCCGCCGTCACATCGTCGATGACGAGCTTCGCGCGCAAGACGTACATGCGCAGACGCTTCGCGACCATCGGTGCGATGTCGCGCGAGGTCAACAGGAAAATCGTTTCGCCAGCGGACGTCGGGGCCGGCGAGACCGCGGACCAAACCACGAAGGTCGCAAGCAGGCGGCCCTTCGGCGAGCAATAGCCCGCGACCGATGCGCGCGACATCGCATGAGACGCCGATGCACCGGCTTCGGTCAGTGGGACATTGCGCGTCAACTGGGTGTCGAGAAAACTTCGCGCCTCGGGCCCGCGAACGGACAGCAAGGCAAGATGATCGAGCGTCGATCGCGAGGTCGACGCGACCGCGGATTCGGATGCGGGAAAAAGGATTGAATCGTTCATCGACGTCTTTCAAGACATGAGCGCAGCGAGCCTCCACGCGGCGGGCTCGATGCGCCGGTTATCATTATGTCCGGATACGAACCCGACCGCCGCCACTTGATCCGCCACCCAGATCGCAGTTGAAACCGCAGTTGAAACTTCTTGCACGTCTGCTGCTCTTCGCGTTGTTGCTGGCCGCTGCCGCGGGCTTCGGACTTCATTGGTGGGCGCATCGAGCGGTTGCGGTGCAATCGAGTGCGGCAAGCATCGAAGTGACGATCACTCCGGGCTCTTCGGTTCGCGCCATCGGCTCTCAATTGCAAAGCGCCGGTGTGCCTCTCGATTCCTTGTTGCTCGCGCTGCTCGCGCGTGTCGAAGGCCGCGCCACGCGCTTGCAGGCAGGGACCTATGCGATCGCTTCGTCGATCACGCCTGAGCGCTTGCTCGACCGGATGGAAAGCGGCGACGTCGTTCGCATTCAACTGGTCGTGCCCGAGGGCTGGACCTTCGCGCAGATGCGCGCGCTGATTGCGAGTCGATCGGACATCATGCAAACCGCGGCCGCAATCAGCGACGCCGAGTTGCTCGCGGCGCTCGGTGCGAGCCAGGCATCGCCCGAGGGCCTGTTCTTTCCCGATACCTATGTCTTCACGCGCGGCACGACCGACCTCGATCTTTTCAAGCGCGCCTATCGCGCCCAACAGAAACGGCTCAACGACGCGTGGGCGACGCGCGCCTCCGACTTGCCGTTCGCCACGCCTTACGAGGCACTGACGCTGGCGTCGATCGTCGAGAAGGAAACCGGGCGCGCGGAAGACCGGCCTCAGGTGGCTGCCGTGTTCATCAACCGCCTCAAGCGCGGCATGCTGCTGCAGACCGACCCCACGGTGATCTATGGCATGGGCGCGCGCTTCGACGGCAATTTGAAGAAGAGCGATCTGGTCGCGGACACTCCCTACAACACTTACCTCAGACCGGGACTGCCTCCCACGCCGATCGCCCTGGTCGGTGCGGCCGCATTGGCCGCCGTGCTCAATCCGCCCAAGAGCGATGCGCTCTACTTCGTCGCGCGCGGCGATGGCAGTAGCGAATTCTCCGGCAAGCTTTCCGACCACAACCGCGCGGTCGATCGCTATCAACGCGGCGGCGCGCCGCAATCTGCGCGTACTCCATCGCGTATGCCCTCGCGCTTGCCTTAGGACCATCGAGCCCATGTCTCGCTCTGCGCAGTCCCATCCGCGCTTCATCACCTTGGAGGGCGTCGATGGCGCGGGCAAGAGCACGCACGTCGGTTGGTTCGCCGATGCCCTGCGCTCGCGTAGCGGCGATGAGGTTGTCGTGACGCGCGAGCCGGGCGGCACCGCGCTTGGCGAGGCGCTGCGCGAGTTGCTGCTGCACGTGTCGATGGATCTGGAGACCGAGACGCTGTTGATGTTCGCATCGCGTCGCCAACACATCGCCGAAGTGATCGCGCCGACTCTCGCGCGCGATGGATGGGTGGTGTGCGATCGATTCACCGACGCCACCTTCGCCTATCAGGGCGGGGGGAGGGGATTGGCTCGCGAAAAAATCACTGCGTTGCGCACATGGGTCCATTCCGAGCTCGAGCCTGGCCTCACCGTGTTGTTCGATCTCGACGCCGAGACCGCGCGACAACGCATGCAAGGCTCGCGCGAACACGACCGTTTCGAACGCGAGGCGCTCGACTTCTCGAAACGCGTGCGGGCCGAATACCTGCGCATCGCGGACGAAGACCGCGCACGTTATCGGGTGATCGATGCGACCCAAAGCATTTCGCAGATTCGAATCGAACTTGAACACGTGATTGCAACTCTTTGTTCGAAAGGTTGAAATGACATTATTTGACATTTCAAGCATCTCACTTAAGGCATCGCACGAACTATCGCTCTCAACTTGTTCTGACGCCGCGATTTGACAATGCTTCCTCCCTGGCTCGATGCCTTGCTCGAAAGAATCTCGGCGCCCGCGGCGCAAATTCCGCATGCCCTGCTCTTGCATGGGCAGGCCGGGATCGGGAAGCGCGAACTCGGACTGGCGATCGCGCGAACCTTGCTGTGTGAAGCCGATCTCGCGACGAAGCCGAGTGGCGGCTGCGGCGCCTGCCCCGCGTGCCTGTGGTTCGATCAGGGCAACCACCCGGATTTTCGCCATGTCACGAGCGATGCGCTCGCCGCAGAGGCTGGACTGGAAGCGACCGAAGGCGACAGCGAGGACGCCAGCGACTCGAGCAGCGAAACCACCGCGCGGTCCAGGAAAGCCCCGAGCAAACAGATCACGATCGATCAGGTTCGCGCGCTGCACGCCTTTCTCGCAGTCGCGACGCATCGCGGCCGCCACCGCGTCGTATTCCTGCATCCGCTGGAAGCAGTCAACGAGGTCTCCGCTAATGCGTTTCTGAAGATGCTCGAAGAGCCGCCGCCGGGGACGGTCTTCATTCTGGTTGCCGACCACGTGGGCCGCATCAAGCCGACAATACTTTCTCGCTGCCGGAAAATCCTTGTTCCGACTCCCCCGCACCACGCAGCGCTCGCATGGCTGGAGGCTCACGGCGTCACAGACGCCGACGCGCGGCTCGCGACCTCGGGCGGCGCGCCGCTCGCAGCGCTGCACGCTTCGAAGGACGAGGACACGCTGCGCCAGCGCCGTCAGTTGATCGACTATCTCGCGCGTCCCGATGCCGAGGATGCCCTCGCGACTGCGGAGGCTTTCGCCAAGCTTGCGCCCGCGGCGATCGTGGCGTGGATGCAGCAATGGCTGGCCGACTGCATTGCGATGAAAATGACAAGCCGGGTACGCTATCATCCGGCGCATTCGAGCATCATCGCGGACTTGGTTCAACGCTCTCCTATCGACGCGCTGCTTGCGATGGACCAGCGGGTTGCTTCGATTCGACGGACCGTCGATCACCCGCTCAATACGAGGCTGATGCTCGAGACCTTGCTGCTTGCCTATGCGGATGCGATGGCGGCGCCCGTCGCCTGACACGACCGATTGAAACGAATGACCGACGGAATGAATGACGACGCGAAGACGGCAGCGCCCACCGCCCGACCGAGTGTGTTGTCGCTCAACATCAAGGAAAAGGCCGCGCTCTACGCGGCCTACATGCCGTACCTCAAGCACGGCGGTATCTTCGTGCCGACCGCGCGACCATACAAGATCGGCGACGACGTTTACCTGTTGCTGTCCTTGATGGACGACCCGGCCAAGCTGCCGGTTGCCGGCAAGGTGGCCTGGATCACGCCGCAGGGCGCGCACAACAACAAGGCGCAAGGGATCGGCGTTCATTTCTCCGACGACGAAGGCGGCCGTTCGGCGCGCCACCGCATCGAGGAGACGCTCGGCGCGGCTTTGAAATCGTCGAGGACCACGCACACGCTTTGATGACGATGACGCGGCCGATGACGCCGTCGATGATGAAGGTGATGCCGCTGGCAATGTCGATCTCTCTGCGAAACGCGGTCGAAGCCGACCTCCCTTCCATCGTCGCGATCTACAACGCCACGATCGCCGGCCGAATGGTCACGGCTGACCTCGATCCGGTCAGCGTCGAGAGCCGTCGCGCATGGTTTCACGCGCACTGTCCCGAGCGCCGACCGTTGTGGATCGTCGAGGACCACGAGGCCATGCTCGGCTGGTTGAGCTTCTCGGATTTTTATGGGCGGCCTGCGTATGGCGCGACCGTCGAGATCAGCATCTACCTCGCAGAGAACGCCCGGCGAAAAAGTCTCGGGACGCTGCTGCTCGAACGCGCGATCGCACACGCACCGTCGCTTTCGATCGCGACCTTGCTCGGGTTCATCCTCGGACACAACCAGGCGAGCCTGATGCTGTTCGAAGCGCATGGCTTCACGCGTTGGGGTACCTTGCCCCGCGTCGCTTCGCTCGACGGCGTGGAGCGCGACCTCATCATCGTCGGCCTGCGTCTCGATACGCTTCAGTGAAACGAAAACCGGGTTCCTCGCATCGTGTTCATCGATTCGCACTGCCACCTGGATTTTCCCGAGCTCGCCGGGCGCATGCCTGAAGTCCTCGAGAACATGCGCGTGCATCGCGTCACGCATGCGCTCTGCATTTCGGTCGACCTCGCCGATTTTCCGCGGGTGCTCGCTCTCGCTGAACGCGAGCCGCGTCTCTTTGCATCGGCCGGTACACACCCCGATTATGAAGAGACGCACGAGCCATCGGTCGACGAACTGGTCGGTCTTGCCGATCATTCGCGGGTGATCGCGATCGGCGAAACCGGGCTCGACTACTACCGCCTCAACGGCGACCTCGAGTGGCAACGCGAACGCTTTCGCGTTCACATTCGCGCTGCGCGTGAAGCAGGCAAGCCGCTCGTCGTTCATACCCGCTCGGCAGCCGACGACACCGTGCGCATCATGCGCGAGGAGAGGGCAGGGGAGGCGGGCGGGGTGATGCACTGCTTCACCGAGAGTTGGGAGGTTGCCGAAGCGGCGATCGAACTCGGCTTCTATATTTCGTTCTCGGGCATCGTGACGTTCAAGAGCGCGAAGGCCCTGCAGGACGTGGCACAACGGGTGCCGCTAGCCCGCATGCTGATCGAAACCGATTCGCCCTATCTGGCTCCGGTGCCGTTTCGCGGCAAGACCAACGAGCCTGCCTTCGTGTCGCATGTCGCAGCGAAGATCGCTGAGCTGAGAGGTATCGCGGTCGAAGACGTCGGGCATGCGACCACGCGCAACTTCTTCGAGTTGTTCAGATCCGCGAGTCCGGCATGAGACGTTCGTTTGCTTCGTTGCTGCTCGCGATGTGCGCGTTCACGCCGGCCGTTGAAGCGGCGCCGCTGGACGATTTGTTCGGCGCGGTTGCAATCGACAACTTGCGCGACGTGCGACGCCTGATTCAGGACGGCGTCGTCGATCCCAACGCGACCGATGCAAAAGGCGACACGGTGCTGATCGCGGCGATTCGCAACGACGCGCAGCGCGTGACCGACTACCTGATCGGCAATCCGAAAGTCGATATCGAACGTACCGATGCGCCGCAGGAAACCGCTCTGATGATCGCGGCCTTTCGCAAACAGAAGGAATCCGTTGAAAAGCTGATCGCACGCGGCGCCGAGGTCAATCGAACCGGATGGACCGCGCTGCACTATGCGGCGTCGGTCGGCAGCATCGACATCGTGAAGATCCTGCTCGAGCGATCGGCCTACATCGATGCCGAGTCACCCAACAAGACCACACCGTTGATGATGGCCGCACGCGGCGTTCACGCGGACGTGTGCCGCTTGTTGATCGACGAAGGCGCCGACCCCACGCTCGTCAACGAGCGCGACCTCACCGCGGCTGACTTCGCGACACGCGTGGGTGATTCCGACAACGCACGGTGGCTGAGCGAACAAGAGGCCGCGTGGCGCAAAAAATATCGCGGTCAACCAAACAGCCGCGCCAAGCCTTGAAGAGACACGCAAAGCAACCGCATGACTCATCGCCATGAAACCCCACTCCAGGCATGATCACGCCCACAGACGTGGTGGAATAGCCGTCGGCCTCGCGCCACAACGTTCGGCCCGCTCGAGCCGTCTACAAAAACGCCCGCGCCGTTTCGTCATGCAGACCCATGCGCTCGGCGCGCCGAGAGCGCGGTCGAGTGCGCTGCTGATCCTGGGGATCGCCACGCTCGTGCTGTATGTCGTCGGGCGACGATTGAGTCGTTGACTACGAGGGACTCGGGCTGCGCGACGCCCCACAATCGAATTGCGCATAATTTGTATTATGTAAACTTAAGTAAAGCTGGCGCGCCCGGTCTAGAAGATTCCAACCGACCACCATTCATGTCGGGGCGCGCCCCACTCCTTTCGCTCGGCTTTCCATGATGGCTGCGGGTACGCACCAATAGCGCCGAGGCTCCTGGTTCTCTATGGTGCAGGGTGGCGGCCTCGCCAGTAATACGAGGCGCGGCATACGAACGGTCCATGTCTCGACGCCTGGATCCGAAAACAAATTCTGAGACTGAGGAGTCCCGATGCTTTCGTTTAAGTTCATCCGATCCCATTCGGTACGATCGTTCGCTCGCGCAATCGGCGCGGTATCCACCATCGCCTTCATCGCCGCATTGGCCAGTTGCAATGGCGGCGGCAGCGACAACAGCAACAACACCAGTCCGCCGCCGCAGTCGTTCGCAGCGCCAACCATCAAGACGCTGTCGAACCGCGCAGACATGGTGAGCGGGGGCGATGTATTGGTCGAGATCGTCCTGCCCTTCGGTGTGGCCACGGAAGCGTTGCGCGTCGATGTCGGCGGCCGCGACGTGACCGGCCAGTTCGCGCTACGGCCAAGTGCCTCCAATCGCATCGTCGGACTCATCACGGCCCTCGCCAATGGCGACAACGTCGTGACGGCACGTGCGGCTGGCGCGACCTCGACGCTCACCATCAACAATCATCCGGTCGGAGGACCCGTGTATTCGGGTCCGCAGATCCTGCCGTGGGTCTGCGCGACCCCGGTCGCGCAGCCCGAGAGCGGCAACACGCCCGGGACCAACGCGAGCGGGCTGTCGACCAGCGCGGTCGATGCCCAATGCAATATCGCGACCGAGTTCAAGCTCTGGTACAAGACCACGGCCGCGAACTGCAACGCATCCCTGCCCGACCCGAATCCGCCGGCGACGCCCCCGACCAATCCCTGCTTCAAGCCCTACGATCCGAACGCAGCGAAGCCTGCTGATCTAGCGACGACGACGACCGACGCGGGAGTGACCTTGCCCTATATCGTGCGCGTCGAGCGCGGGACGATCAACCGAGGCATCCTCGACATCGCCGTGCTGTACGACCCCACCGCTGCCGCGTGGACGGCCACCGCGCCACAGGCCCAGTGGAACCGCAAGGCGGTTTATACCTTCGGAGCGAGCACCGGCCAGCCTCGGCGCCAGTTCCGCAGTGAACAGACCTGGACCGACAACGACGCGCTGTCGCGCGGCTTCATGGTGATCGACAACAGCCTGACCGACTCTCTGTACAACTCCAATCGCGTGTTGATGACCGAGACGCTGATGATGATGAAGGAGCACATCGTCGACACCTACGGCGAGATGAAGTACCTCGCCGGCAATGGGTGCTCGGGTGGGTCGATCCAACAGAATACCGCGGCGACGATCTATCCGGGGCTGCTCGACGGCATCCAGGTCGCGTGTGATTTTCCCGACTCGATCACGACCGGCCTCGAAGTCGGCGACTGCGTATTGCTCGTCAATTTCTACACGTCGCCGAAGTGGGCCGCGCTGATGACCAGCTCCACGCAAGCGCAGATCAACGCGAAGAAGACCGCGATCAATGGGCATCTCGACCAAATCGGTTGCCACTCCTGGAACAACTCGTTCGGCAATGCCAACAAACCGGGCAACTACATTCCTCGGCTGGTGTTGAACGCCAACGGAGATATCGCCCCATCTGGACTGCCGCGCAACAACTGCCAACTGCCTGCGGCGCTGGTCTATGACGCGCTCACCAACCCATCCGGCATACGCTGCACCGATCCGGACGCGGCGAAGCAGGTCTGGGGTCTGGCGCCGTCAACGACGCGAGCCAACCTGACTTTCGACAACGTCGGAATTCAGTACGGTCTGGGCGCATTGAAGTCTGGCGCCATCACGGCCGAGGAGTTCGTGACCTTGAACGAAGTCATCGGCGGCTCCAGTTCCGACAACGTGCTCGTACCCGCGCGCTCCGCCGCTGACGCTGCTGCCTTGCCGATCGCGTATCGCGCGGGTATCGTCTCGAACGGTCAGAACCTTGGCAAGGTTGCGATCATCGATCAGCGCGGCTACGACGAGCAGGGCATCCACTACATCTGGAGAAGCTTCTCGGAACGCGACCGGCTCGACAAGGATGCCGGCAGCCATGGCAACCAGGTGATCTGGCGCTATGGCACGAGCCTGCTTGCACCTGCGGCCTCGGGCTTGACCTTGATGTCGTTTTTGCAGATGGACCTGTGGTTGACCGCGCTCAACACCAATGTGCCGAAGGCGGCTATCAACGCCTCGCGCACGCAAGCGCAAGTGATCGCCGCCAAGCCTGCAACCGCGTTCGACTTCTGCTATCTGACGAGCGATACCACGTTCTCGACCAAGGTGACCAATCAGGCGACCTGCGATGCGGATGCGAGACTGGCGATACACGCATCGCCGCGTCAAGTGGCCGGCGGCTCGCGGACCGAGAACATCCTCAAGTGTCAGTTGAAGCCGTTGACCACTGCCGACTACGCGCCGGCGACAGTGACGGCCGGCCAGCTCACGCGCCTGCAGAACGTATTCGCGGCCGGCGTGTGCGACTGGAGCAAGCCGGGCGTCGGTCAGCAGGCTCCGGTCTCGCCGCTCGACTTCAGCAACGGACCTGGAGGTCTGCCCTTCCCTGCGGCACCGGCGTCGCGTTCGAGCTGAGCTTCGTCAACGCGACCGGGCCTGGCCTTCGCGGCACGGCTGCGGCAGCATCGATCAGGGCGGACTTCGGTCCGCCCTTTTTGTCTGGACGCTGAGCTTGTATATGCTTCCTGGTTTCCGTTCGCGCATCTCATCTCCTCGAACTCGTCAGCCGGAATCCTGAGCGTGGAAAGCAAACTGTCGGGCAAGCAGATCGTCAGCATCCTGTTCACGTGCCTGATCCTCGCGGGCGCGTTCGTCGTTCTCAAGCCGTTTCTGCTCGCGATCATCTGGGCTGCGATCATCGCGATTGCGTCGTGGCCGCTCTATCTGAGTATCGAGCGGCGTTGCGGAGGCCGCCGCAACATCGCGTCCGCGCTGACCACTGCTCTGATTTGCGTATTGCTGGTCGGCCCGATGGTCCTCCTGATCGTGTTCGTCATGCAGGACATCGTGATGGTCGCCTCGTACCTGGTGCGCGTCGATGCGCAGGGCGCGGCCGCGCCCGAGTGGCTGACCCACTTGCCGTGGATCGGGCCCTTTCTTCGCGAGCGATGGGACGTCTACCTCGCCGCGCCCAACCAGCTCTCGAGCATCTTGCGCATGACCCTGTCCACCAAGATCGACCTCGTGCAGGCGGCCGCGCAGTTTTTTCTGATCGGGTTGACGGGGCGCGTCGCCACTCTCTTCTTCGCGTTGTGGGTGCTGTATTTTTTTTATCGCGATGGACCGCAACTGATCGAGCGGATCGGCGCGATCGGCAATCGCTGGCTGGGCAAGCGCTGGAGCGAATACGTCATCCACGTGCCGCAAGCCTTGCGCGCGGCCGTGAACGGACTCGTGATCGTGGGCTTCGCCGAAGCGATCGTGCTTTCGAATCTGCTCTACTTCGCGGGCGTTCCTTCGGCGGTATTGCTGGGCACCGCGCTCGCGATTCTTGCGTTCGTGCCGGGCGCGGCGCCGTTACTGCTCGCGATCATCAGCATCGGCCTCGGAGCCAATGGCGAAACCTTCGCAGCCATCGCGGTCTTCGTCGTCGGACTGGTCGTCGTGCTCGGCGTCGATTACACGATCCGCCCGATCCTCATCAAGGGCGGCACCAGCCTTCCGTTCCTCGCGATCATCTTCGGAATCTTCGGCGGCGTGATCTCGATGGGCGTGGTGGGCCTCGTGATCGGGCCGGTGATCCTCGTGCTGTTGATGGTGTTCTTTCGCGAAGCGATGTCCGACGAAGCCGAGTTGCTGCCCGACATCGCGCCGGCTGCGCTGGTACGCGAAGTGGATCCGGAGGGAACGGCGTTGTTCGAGTAAGGACTCGACGCCTCCTATCGCAGGACGCGTGCTACGGCGTCATGTGCAAAGTGCCTCGCGCGCCCTGCTCGACTTCGGCGCGATGCATGCGCATCGGCAACGACTCGACCGCGGCCCAGCGTTTCACGAAGCTCGAGTACAGCGGCGACAGACGATTGCCTGACTGACCCGTCGACAGAACGAAGCGCGATTGCTCGAGGTCGTTGAAGTCGATGATCTGCCGCAGGCTCGGCCCGTGACGATCGACGAACGGCTCGTCCTCATTGCGAATCGTGTAGCCCGCGACGTTGACGGTGTTGGTGTCGCCACCAACCGGCACGCGCAGATCGAAGACGCGATCGAGAGGCGACACGCGCGCGAAGGGTCGGTGTTCGGAGCGCGCGACGTGCAGCAGATCCCATCGCCATTCGTTCCGGTTCGGTCCGATGCGGCGCGTGAGATCGGTAAGCGCGAGGTCGAGCGCCCTGCCCTGCATCTCCACGCAAGTCTCGACGGCCGGCGTAGTGACGTCGTCGCACCAGCGGCTCTGACCATCGCGATTGCTCAGCACGTTGATCATGAAGACCGCGCGTTGTTCCCAGTAGTCGGCGAACAGGTCGGTCCCGAGCTCGTCGCGCGTGACGAGGCGCGTCAGCTCGCGCATCCATGCCGCAAAGATCAGCGGCTCGGCGCGATCGGCGCTCATCGTGCCGTCCCATGTCGAGAGCCGCGCGATCACGTCCTTCGCGGCATCGCTCGATGCTTGCGTCTTCAACAGAATCGGAAGCAGTCGGACCGCGACGAGAGATCGCACGTCGCCCTGGATCTTCGCGAAGCTCGAAACATCGTGGCGCGGCGTCGCGGCCAGCAGCTCTTCGATGCGCCGCGCGCGAAACGGCGGGGCCCATTCGGACGTGAGAAAGGGGGCGTAGTCGTCGGGAACCACTTTGTGATTCGCCGTGACGATACGGCCTTCCGGCGGATTCAAGCGCTGCGGCAGATCTTCGAAGGCGACAAAGCCGTCCCAGTCGTAGCGAGCGTCCCAACCCAGCGCGGGCGCCTGTCCCTTGAGATCGTTGTCGGGCTTGCGGATCGGGACGCGCCCCGGCGCGATGAAGCCGATGTTGCCGTCCACATCCGCATAGACGATGTTCTGCTGCGGCGAATGAAAGTCGCGAACCGCCGCGACGAAGCTCGGCCAGTCGCTCGCACGATCGATCGCAAAGCCGGCCTGCATGGTTTTGTCGTCGTCGCGCAATGCCACCCACTGAAACGCGATCGCGTATTTGCCCTTGCCGATCTGACGCGTGGCATCGGTGGCCGCGCGCGACACGTCCGAGATCAGCGGCCCGTGTCTCGACAGGCGCACGAGCATCGTGACATCGGCCGCACCCTTGACGTGCATCGTTTCGGTTCGCGTGACCAGCGGCATCCATCCTTCGGGCGTGCGCGCTTCAGTCTGACCCTTGTTGTCGCGCAGCTCTTCGATATAGAGGTCCTGCGTGTCGGGTCCGGTGTTGGTCAAGCCCCAACCGATGCGGTCGTTGCGGCCGATCACCACGAACGGAATGCCGGGCAAGGTCGCGCCGATCACATTCAGGTCCGGCGCCGACAGATGCGCCATATACCAGATCGACGGCGCGGACAACGCGAGGTGCGGATCGTTGGCCAAGAGCGGCTTGCCCGACATCGTGTGTGCGCCCGACACGACCCAGTTGTTCGAGCCCTTGCCTTCGATGTGGCTGGCCGGCGCAAGAGCGATCAGCGATGCGGCGGCCTGCGACAACGCAACGCCCTCCGCTTTCAGGTTGCGATAGAGCGCGGTGTAGTCGGTGGTCCGGAGCGGCGCGTCGGAGACCGCGTCGACCTTCGATCCATCGGCTGCGATGCGAGGGTCGCCGGCGAAGTTACCGGCGAGGTTGCCAGTGAAGTTACCAGGATAAGGCGGCAACAATTCGTCGATCTGCTGTTTGGTCAGCCGTTGCGAGAGCCGCATGCGCATCAACTCGCTGGACCAGTTGGTCGACAGATCCCACGCCATCATCGTGGTCCATCCGAGCGAGTCGGCAGGCTTCCACGGCTCGGGGAACGGCGCGCCGGTCAACAGAAATTCGGGAGGCAACGCGAAGCGCGGAAGTTTCCTTCGCTCTTCGAGATTCGCATTGACGCCGGCTGCGTAGCGCGCGAGCGCGCGTCGCGTGCGCTCGTCCAGATGCGCTGCGATCGCTTCGGCATTGCGATAGACGCCGAGCGTGCGTAAGAAGCGATCGGCGTCGAGCGCACCCGGTCCGAGCACTTCGGAGAGACGGCCTCCGGCCGTGCGGCGATTCATCTCCATCTGCCAGAGACGATCCTGCGCGTGCGTGAAACCGAGTGCGAACCATGCATCGTCGTCGCTCGCCGCATAGATATGCGGGATGCCCTCGCTATCGCGCACCACATCGACCGGCGCCGATAGACCTGCGATGGTCGATACGCCATCGATCTTCGGCAGCGTGAGCTGGCGATAGATGAACGCTGCAACGATCGCGATCAGCACGAGGACCGCGATCAACCACAACAAGAGGCGTCCGACGCGTCGCATTCAGCGCACGCTCGATCTTTTCGATTTCATCACGCGACGCCTCGCGCCGACCCGATCAAGCGGCCTTGGGCGTTTCCTCGACAGGCTTGGGCTGCGGCTTCAACTGCAGCGACTTGTATTCGAGAAATTCCTCGAAGCCATAGACGCCGCTCTCGCGGCCGTTTCCCGATTGCTTGTAGCCGCCGAAAGGCGCGCGCGGATTGTAGGGTCCGCCATTGATGTCGATCTGGCCCGTGCGAATGCGGCGCGCGACCTTGATCGCGTGCTCTTCCTCGCCCCACACGCCGCCGCCCAGACCGTAGGGCGAGTCGTTGGCGATGCGCACCGCTTCGTCTTCGTCGGCGTACGGAAGAATCGTCAACACGGGACCGAACACTTCCTCCTGCGCAATGGTCGATTTCGAATCGGTGGTCGCGAACACCGTCGGCTTCACGAAGTAGCCCCGCATCTGCCCGTTGATGAGCGGCGCATCGGCGCCGCCGGTCACCAGTTCGGCGCCCTCATCGACCGCTTTCTTGATGAGGCTTACGACGCGATCGCGCTGTGTACCCGACACCAGCGGGCCGAGCCTCGATCCCTCGGCAAGCGGATCGCCCACCGTGAATCCGTCGGCCGCCTGCTTGGCAAGCGCCTTCGCTTCGTCGAATCGCGACGCGGGCACCAGCATGCGCGTCTGCGCGATGCAGGCCTGCCCCGAATTCAGATAGCAGTTGCCGATGGTGCCTTTGACGGCCATCGCAAAGTCGGCGTCGTCGAGAATCACCGAAGCCGATTTGCCGCCGAGTTCGAGCGCGACCCGCTTGATGGTCTGCGCCGCGACTTCACCCACGCGGCGACCTGCACGCGTCGATCCGGTGAACGAGATCATGTCGACGTCTGGATGCCTGGCAAGCGCCTCACCCACCACCGGCCCGTAACCCGTCACGAGATTGAACACACCTTTGGGCAAACCGGCCGAATCGATCGCTTCGGCGAGAATGAACGCGACGGTCGGCGCAACCTCGGATGGCTTCAGCACCACGGTGCATCCGGACGCGATCGCGGGCGCCACCTTCAACGTGATCTGGTTCAACGGAAAATTCCACGGCGTGATGCAGCCGACCACGCCGATCGCCTCGCGAATCACCAGCGACGAGCCGACGCGCTTCTCGAACTCGAAACCTTCGGCAACCTTGGCATAAGCGGCCCAGTTCGCCACCGGCCCATCGGTTTGAATGCGGCGTGCGAGTTTCAACGGCATGCCGACTTCGGTAGCGATCGCCATCGCGATGTCGTCGGCGCGCGCCGCGAGCGCAGCCGAGATCTTGCGCAGTGCTTCGGCCCGAATCGCGACCGGCGTGTTCGACCATCCATCGAAAGCCGCGCGCGCGGCCGCGACCGCCACATCGACGTCGGCCTCGTCCCCCTCGGGAATGCGCGTGATCGGCTCTTCGGTTGCCGCGTGATCCGCGTCGATGGTGCCGGCGCCATGCGGGGCGATCCACTGGCCGTTGATGTAGAGCTTGTCGTATGTATTCATGAGATCGGCACACTTTCACGGGAGCCATTGCGGTTGATCAAAGCCACGGGGCCGGCTGTGGCCGGCAGGCCGGACTACTTGGTGAACACGGTCCAGGCGCCGAGATCGTACAAGTCCCTCTCGTATCGACCCAGCACCTTTTTGACGACATCCTTCGCACTGCGGACCAAACGGATTTGATGTTTTCTTCTTGCCTCACCACCCGGTTTCGAATGACGCAATAAATAAAGAAACTCCCTTTGCAGATTGTCCACTGCATCGCGCTTGTCTTTAAACTCGAAAATGCCGCCGGATCCCACAAAAAGAATCTCGTCACCATAAGGCTGCGTCATCGCCCACTTCAAATATGAAAGTCGAGTCGTGTACACGATATCGTAGGCGCCGGATTCTTCCGATTCGATAAATCGAACTTCAATTTTCCGTCCACTCTTCTTGATGACGATTCCACCATTCACATTGCGAAACCGTATGAAAAATTGATAATCCCCGGAATAATCCCCGAGATAAACAAGAGACGCTGCGAGATTTCTTCGCAGCATACTTTCCACTTCGGCTATTTGCAACGCGCCGGTCCCGCCGTACCGATTCGCGCGCTCGATTTCTCCCGCATATCCTTGCCGAATGGAAGAATCCTCCAACGGAACCCGGAGCACCGAAGCCGTTACCGTTCCCTCCTCGATGGAAAATCCCGGTGCGATATCGATCACCTCGACCGCAGAGTCCGGATGGCACGATCGAAACAGCGTCGTGGGTCGCTCGCCGTTGTGAGTGATGCGGTTGGCCCAGAACAGGTCTTCTTCGAGAAATACCACATCGGCGGCAAAGGGAAATCCGAAAGCGGGATCAAGGTCTCGTACCAGACGAACCCATTTGCGATTGAAATACTGCTGTCTCTTGAGCGCCGTCTGTTCGCGGTCCTTGCCGGGAATGATGTAGCAGTTCGGAAAATGGGAAGCGACACCGTATCCGCAAAAAAGATAATCGATACGCGGATGCAGATTCTTGAGCAAAGCAATGAATCTTTCCTGCACATCGTCGGGCGCGGAATGCAATGCATCGTTGATATTCACGCAGACTTCCGCGCCATCGTTCAGTGTCATCAGCGTATCGTCTCCGTGGGTTGGGACGATGCGGCATTCGACCTTGGTATTTCCAAGCAAGATCGGCTCGCTATCCGTCACTTCGACGACTTCGAAGCCGAGGTCTTGTAAAGGCCGGGTCAAACCGGCGCGCGCCGAAACCAGAATTTTCGTGCGCCGATCGAACGTCTTTAATGTTCCCGGATGGAAATGATCGTGATGCCCATGAGAAATATAGATGTAGTCGGGCCGGATTCCCGCGATCGCGCTCAGATGCGGCCGCGGGTACAGCCACCATTGCGCGCCGAAACACGGACCCTTCCACCACGGATCCGACAACACCGTAATGCCACCCGCTTCGATCAGGATGGAGGCGTGCCCGATATGCGTGATCTTCATGCGTGATTCACCGTCGATTCATTGCGGCATGCGCAGACGAATTATTCCACGCCCTGCGCGGTCAGATACTCGTCGTAGCTGCCCTGGAAATCGACGATGCCTTGAGGCTTGATCTCGAGTACGCGCGTCGCGAGCGAGTTGACGAACTCGCGGTCGTGGGAGACGAACAACAGCGTGCCCTTGTATTTGTCGAGCGCGAGATTGAGCGACTCGATCGACTCCATGTCCATGTGATTGGTGGGCTCGTCCATCAACAGCACGTTGTGCCGGCCGAGCATCAGCTTGCCGAACATCATCCGGCCCTTCTCGCCGCCCGACAGGACCTTGACCGCCTTCTTCACTTCGTCGCCCGAGAACAGGAGACGGCCGAGCATACTGCGCACCGCCTGATCGTCGTCGCCTTCCTGGGTCCAGCGGCCCATCCAGTCGGTGAGGGATTCTTCGCTGTCGAAGTATGTGCTCGGATCCTGCGGCATCAGTCCGGGGTTGGCGTTCTCGGCCCACTTGACGAGGCCGCGATCGGGCTCGACCACCTGCGCAGCGCACGACAGCAAGGTCGTCTTGCCCGCGCCGTTCTCGCCCACGATCGCGATCTTCTCGCCGGCCTCGACCATGATGTCGAAGTTGGAGATGACCGGCTTGTCGTAAGCCTTCGACAGATGCTGCACCTCGACGGCGAGCCGATGCAGTTTCTTCTCGCCTTCGAAACGGATGTAGGGATTCTGCCGGCTCGACGGCTTGAAGTCCTCGATCTTGATCTTGTCGATCATCTTCATGCGGCTGGTGGCCTGACGCGCCTTGGACTTGTTGGCCGAGAAGCGGCGCACGAATTCCTGCAGATCGGCGACGCGCTCCTTGGCTTTCGTGTTGGCGCTGGCCTGACGTTCCTTCGCTTGCGCCGAGGCGAGCATGTAGTCGTCATAGGTGCCGGGCCAAACGGTGAGCTTGCCGTAATCCATGTCGGCCATGTGCGTGCACACCTGGTTCAGGAAGTGCCGGTCGTGGCTGATGATGATCATCGTGCTCGAACGCGCGTTGAGCACGTCCTCAAGCCAGCGGATGCTGTTGATGTCGAGGTTGTTGGTGGGCTCGTCGAGCAGGAGGATGTCGGGGTTCGAGAACAGCGCCTGTGCGAGCAGCACGCGCAGCTTCCATCCGGGCGCGACTGAACTCATCGGACCTCGATGCTGTTCGATCGCAACGCCCGCGCCCAGCAGCAATTCACCCGCGCGCGCTTCGGCGGTGTAGCCATCGAACTCCGCGAATTTGGCTTCGAGTCCGGCTGCGTGCATGTAGTCGTCGTCGCTCGCGTCAGGGTTCGCATAGATCGCATCGCGTTCGGTCATCGCGGCCCACATCTCGGCGTGGCCCATCATCACGACGTCGAGCACGCGCATGTCCTCGAACGCGAACTGGTCCTGCCTGAGTTTGCCCAGGCGCTCTCCGGCATCGAGCATCACGGTACCTGCGGACGGCTCGAGATCGCCGCCGAGGATCCTCATGAAGGTCGATTTGCCGCAGCCGTTCGCGCCGATCAACCCGTAGCGATTGCCTTCTCCGAATTTGACGGAGATATTCTCGAAGAGCGGCTTGGCGCCGAACTGCATGGTGATGTTGGCGGTGGAGAGCACAGGCGGGTGGCGGAAAATGAAAACAGAGGAAGCGAAAGGAAAATGAAGGCGCCTCGCGACGCCTCGCGACGCAGGCACTACCGGCAGATGAGATCGTGGACGCCACACGGGCGCGGCCAGAGCGTCGTCTCGAGGACGATGTCGATGCGCGGGTCGACGCACGGATGAGCGTGCATCGACGTGTGGATCGACGTAAAGACCGGGCGCATTTTATCATTGCGCCTTCGAGACGACCGGCGCGATGAAGGACGGACGATGAGCAGCAAGACGATTGCGCGGCTTTGCGTGTATTGCGGGTCGTCGGTGGGCGCGCGCGCGGAATACAAACGAGCCGCGTCGACGCTCGGACGTCTGCTCGCCGAGCGCGACATCGAACTGGTTTACGGCGGCGGACATGTCGGCCTGATGGGCGCGGTTGCCGATGGCGCCCTCTCGGCGGGTGGCCGCGTGATCGGCGTGATTCCGCGCGCCTTGATGGATCGCGAACTCGGCCACACCGGGATCCAGGACTTGCGCGTGGTCCCCGACATGCACGAACGCAAGATGACGATGGCCGCGCTCGCCGACGCCTTCATCGCGCTGCCCGGAGGCTGGGGCACGATCGAAGAGTTGTCCGAGATGCTGACGTGGCTGCAACTCGCGATCCATGCGAAGCCGATCGGCGTGCTCAACGTCGCCGGCTACTTCGATCCGTTTCTCGCGTTCGCAGAGCGCATGGTCGAAGAACGCTTCGTGCGCGTCGAGCATCGCCGTCTGTATTCGGTGGAGTCCGAACCCGAGGCGCTGCTCGAGCGCCTGATGCAGCCGATGCCGATGCCGGCGCCGATCGACAAATGGGTCGACAACCTAGCGATCGACCCTGACTGATCGGTCTTGCGACAACCGGTCACGACGCGCCTTGACCGCGATGCCGGCAAGGGCCAGCGCAGAAAAAATTGCGCCTGCCATGAACGTGGCGCTTGAACCCAGGCGATCCCATAGCAAGCCGGCCAGCACGCTGGCAATCAGCAACGTCAGCCCGCTGAAGAGATTGAAAAAGCCGAACGTGGTCCCACGCATTTCGGCGGGCGCGGTATCGGCAACCATGGTGGCCAGCAGTCCTTGGGTCATGCCCATGTGCAGGCCCCACAGCGCCACGCCCGCGAAGATGGTGATTCGGGAATTGCCACAGGCCAGCAAGACGTCGGCGGCGATCAGCACCAGCAGACCCAATGCAAGCAGTGTGCTGTGCCTCACGCGATCCGACAATTTGCCGAACGGATACGCGGACAGTGCATAGACTCCATTCATCGCCACCAGTGCGAGCGGCACGTATGCGACGGGCACGCCGCCTTCCTGCGCACGCAACAACAGGAATGCCTCGCTGAATCGCGCCAGCGTGAACACGGCGCCGATCCCGACCACCCACCAATACGCGCGGCTCAATCGCTTGATCTCGCGCCAGTGAATCGGATTGATGCGCTTGATAGTCACTGGTCGTACGGGCTCTCGCACGCCGAACATCAGCAGTGCGACCGCAAGAAACGCAGGCACGACGGCCACCCAGAACACGGCTCGAAAGTCGTTGGACCAGACCAGCATCAGCCCGATCGCCAGCAGCGGCCCCACGAAAGCACCGACCGTATCGAGCGCCTGTCGCAAGCCGAACGCCGCGCCGCGCATGTGGGCAGGCGCGATATCGGCCACCAGTGCGTCGCGCGGTGCCCCGCGAATTCCCTTCCCGACCCGATCGAGAAAGCGCGCGGTCAGCACCAGTCCGAGTCCCGTCGAGATGGCAAACAGCGGTTTGCTGAATGCGCCGAGGCCATAGCCGATCACCGCCAACGCTTTCCTTTTGCCGAGGTAGTCGCTCAACGCGCCAGAAAATACCTTGACGATCAACGCGGTCGCCTCCGCCACGCCTTCGATCAATCCCACCGTCAGCGCACTCGCTCCCAGCACAGTCACCATGAACACCGGCAACAGGCTGTGGATGAGTTCGGAGGAAATGTCCATCAGCATGCTGACGAACCCGAGCATCCAGATGCCGGCAGGCAGGCGATGCGCTTGGGTCGCAGCGGGTCCGCTGTTCATGCCTGTTGGTCCCGGCAACCGGTTTGGGGACCTGTCCGCCTCAAGCGACAGCGATCCGATTCATGAGGGCTCTGAATGAGCGCTCAAGTCCCAACGCTGCTCCAGTCGACAACGACCGCCCATGATGTCGACGTCGATCATCGCACCTACGGCGAGCGTGAGTTTCTGCGGGCAATGCCCGAACGGAAGGCCGGTCACGATCGGCACGCCGGCGATCGAGCGCACGTGATCGAGCGCTTGTTGAACGTCGTATCCGTTGTCGTACGGCGCGGTCGCAAGGCCCGAAAAACCTCCGCAGAGCACCAGGCGCTGACGATCCAAAACGCCGGCGTAGAAGAGCTGAAGCAGCATGCGTTCAATACGATACGGCTGTTCATTGATGTCTTCGATGAAGAGGATGCCGCCTTCGACCACCGGCATCCAAGGGGTCCCGACCAAGCTTGAAATCATCGCCAGGTTGCCGCCCCAGAGGATGCCGCTCTCGCTCAAAGCGGCATGTGGCGTTTCGAATTCAGCATCGACGCGAGCCTCGTGCATCGCGCGCCAGAAGTGTGTCTCGGTGAATGCGTCGACCGCGGACGCGCCGAAGTCGGGGCCGGCCATGGGGCCCGCGAAGCTGATCGCACCGGTCTTAGCCAAGAGACCGAGTTGAATGGCCGTAAAATCGCTATGCCCGACGAATCGATTGCCGTGATCCGCCACAGCCTTCGCCATCGCCGTGAAATCGATGCGCGGCAACAGGCGCGTCGCCCCATAGCCGCCGCGCAAGGCAATCGCGACGTCGATGTCGGGCGCGTCGATCACGCGTTGCAACTGTGCGAGTCGCTCATCGTCGCTGGCAGAGAAGCGCGCATGTCTTCGTTCGGTATCGATCGCACTCATGACGCGGTGACCTCGATCCTCGAAATATCGGCGCGCATTCACGAGCCGCGTCGGGTCCGGATCGTAGCCGCCGGGTGCGAAGACCGCGATGCTTTCGAGCGCAGTCGGTTCGGTCATCGGAACACGCGCGCGCTTTCGCGCGACGCAACGCTCATTGCTTGGCGGCGTTCCACTCCGCCATATCGATGTCGGTGACGATCGTCGTGGTCAGATCGGGGCCGCGCGACGGAAGCAGGGCACTGCGGCTCGCTTCGAGTTGCGCCCGCTTGAGCCGCCGCTGATCGAAGAAGTTCCTCAAGAGCGCAACGCTCTCGGCGGCCATCACGCCACCGATCGCTTCGGTGTGATGATTGATCGCGGACTCGGAGAACAGATTGAGGATGCTGCCCGCCGCTCCCGTCTTGCGATCGAAAGCACCGAACACCACGCGCCGCAAACGCGCGTGAAGCATGGCGCCCACGCACATCGCGCAAGGTTCGAGCGTCACGAAAAGCTCGCAGTCGGGCAGTCGATAGTTCCCCGTCTGTTGGGCAGCCTGACGAAGCGCGATGATCTCGGCGTGCGACGTGGGATCGTGACTGCCGATCGGTTGATTGAACCCCGTGGCAATCACTTCGCCATCGCGTACCACGACTGCCCCGACGGGAACTTCGCCCACGAGCTGAGCATTCTGCGCTTGCGCAAGCGCGGCTTGCATGAAGATCTGATCGGCGCTATCGACGGACATGAGCAGTGTTTGAATAATCAAATGGCGTCGGACAAGCGACTACACGATTGTACCTACTGGACGAGAGCCTCAGGAATAGCAGTGCGCCGAAACGACATCGATGGCCTGCTGCGACCGAGCCTCCAAACGCGAAGGTGCAGCGACGCCATGAGTCTGAAGCCATGCAGCGTGTTGCAGACTCAGCGCGCAACCCGGCTGTTCGCCACCGTCCAGTCATAGGGCGTGAATCGAACCGAAAAATCCAGTGGCGCCGTGTGCGGCGCATAGCGATTGGCAAACGCGATCAGGTTGCTGCCGTGAGTGGGAACGAAATCCTCGGTGTAGAACTTGAGGATCTCGTTGAGCCAGACCGTTCGCGTCGCTTCGTCGATGCGAAAGTTTTCCTTGCGGGCAAAGAAGGCGCGGGCCTCGCGCTCCAGTTCCGCGTCCAGCGCCGCAGCGGTGAAGGGTTCCATCGGCAGCACGGGACACGATCGCGCGCTGCAGTTGAGCGCGAAGTGCACGCGCGGCTCGCCGATCTCGCGCGTGAACGGACGAATCACGTCGTTCTCGAACGCGTACAGCGACATCATTCGACCGCCGACCGGCAGTTTGCGAATGTAGAAGAACGTCACCTTGGTCAACCCGGCGTGGGTCGCCGGGATGCCGCTCTCGATGACGTTGAACATCGACAGCGCGTTGTAGGCGTTGATCAGATGCGCGAGGCGTTCGGCGCGCCCCCGCGAACTGTCGAGCGGCGTGTCGGCAACATAGCGCACATAGCGATCGAGGTCGCCACGGTCCTTCGCGAGAGCGGTGAAGTCGACTTCCCCGCGTGAGTTGACGAAGCTGCGCAACACCCGCGCCCATGCCGCCTGGGCCTCGGCCGCAGTCACCAGCGGGACGCCGGGCGCATCGACCGCCATTGCACAGCCGGCCCAGCCCAGCACCGCGGCAAGCAACCAGGCGTGGAGAGTTCTTCGAAGCTTCATGGGTGTGGGTCTTGCGCAAGTGATGAGCGGCGGTGCTCGCGCAACCAGGCCTCGCGCGCGCGACCCTTGAGCAGCTTGATCGGGAATGTTTGCACGTTGCCGATCGAATCGGCCAGCGGCTGCCACGGTCCGCGCGCAGTCGCCAGCGGTCGCAACAGATACTGATCGCGCCGCGCGTTGAAGGCGCACATGCTCAAGGGCCCATCCTGCGTGATGGCCATGAACACGCAGGCGTGGATGCGCTCACGATCCAGAGAGCAAGCGTCCATGAAATTGTGGGTGAAGAACGTGAGCTTGTGGACCCGGCCTCGAGCCGCGAACAAATCGCGCCGCGCCTTCCACGCAAAGCGCGCAACCCACGCCGCACCGGCCAGTATCAAACGCGGACGATTGGCTGCCCCGACCAAGAGCGAGCGCACCGCCTGCCCCGGCGTGCCCCGGTCGATGCGCATGCCGACCGTCTCGCGCATGAAACGCTCGATGAAGCACCTGTCGTCGAACGCATCGTAGGCCCGGCCGTTGATGATCAGCATCACCGCGAAGCGGTTGCAATCGTGATGCCCCGCCATCAAGACGTTGAACGACAGCGTCGCGCCCGCGCCGCTTTGCAGACGCGTTGCGATGCTGTCGTTGCTGATCGCATCCTCGCGCGCGCCCAGCACCCCACGGCCGGTATCGGCCTGCAGTTGGAACGACGCGAGGCGAACGACGTCGGCGTTCGACTTGAAGAACGCGGCGAGCATACCCACGTCGTCGAGGTTCTCGGCGCACACCGTGGTGTTGAAGAACACGCTGATCGGAAGGCCGCGCGCGCGATCGATGTACTCGCGTCGCAACGCGTTCAGCTCGGATTCACTCGCGTAGCCGGCACGCTGCTGCGTCATGTCCACATGAAAGGCCACGTCGGTCAGTCCGGCATGCGCGAGCTCGGTCAGCAAGTCGCGCGTCGCCTTGATGCCATTGGTGAAGAGCGATCCACGCAACCCGCGCTCGGTCAAGCGCCGGACGATCGCGACCAGCTCCTCGCGCTTGCGCAGCGTCGGCTCGCCGCCGGAAACCTGCACGTCGGTGCCCGG